>JABSRQ010000295.1 GCA_013215055.1 Pseudomonadales bacterium
TTATGAAGAGTTTATTTATATTGAATGAAGCCGCTAATGGTGGAGCTGCAGATATAAATGGCAATGTTACTGCAGAAAATCTAACTTTTTATGGTAATAAGGCTAGCTCAAATGGCGGAGCACTTAATGTATCTAGTGGCGCTAGCATTTTGAGTCATGTCTCTATTGTAGGTAACATCGCATCAACTGCTGGTGCAGTATATGCCGGAGCAGGTACGGTTGAGCTAAACCGTTCTTTGGTAGCCGGGAATGCAGGCGGCAATATCCATGGCACTAGTGTTACTTTCCTTGATGGTGAGTTCAACCTGGTTGGTTTTAATGACGCCGCTGAGATTTCAGGTGGTGCGTCTTTGACTGGAGCTGCTAGTTTTACTCCAACCGCTACGCCAGATGCTAAAGATGCTGCTGTGAAGTATTTTGCAATAACACTAGAAGAGATTGTAGACCCATCGCCTAACTTTAAAGGTGGTGATGGTTATCAAAGCATGTTAAAAACACTTCCACTAAAGGTTGCTAGTATTGCTAGGAATAAAATTCCAAAAGAAGAATGTATTAGTGCTGTAGATCAACGTGGTGAAACACGTCCTGATTATAAGGATAAAAAATGTGATATCGGTGCTTATGAATATGCCGTTTTAACTTGTGCGGAAGATGCGCAGCGCCGTTATGAGCAGGGTGAAATATTTGTTAAATCTTGTGCACCTAAATTTGAAGACTTCGAGTTTGGTTCAATCAATCAATTCATGCTGTCTTTCTTGGCACTGATGGGGCTGATGTCTCTGATGCGAGTCCCACGCAGTAAATAGGCAAGTGAGTAAAAACTAAGGAGCTTACGGGCTCCTTTTTAGTAAGTTAAAAGTCATTTTAAAGTCGAATGCAAGGAAGGCTCGTGGAGTTAGTGCCCGGGTTAGGAGAGAATGGATATGTCTGATTCAGCTGATGAAAATGCAAAAGCCGATGTCACTGCCGTATTGATAATAATTACCACAGTGATTATTACCGCGGCATTTTGGCTTTTAGGGCGTTAAGCCAATAGGGCTATATTAAAAGAAGTGGAGCGTGATGATTCCACGGCATAATAAGAATACACAATCCGCAAAGGATGCATCATGAATAAAAAATCAACTTTACTATCAACACTGTTGCTGAGCGCTGTTTCAACATCCACCTTGGCAACTGATTATTATGTGTCAGATGCTACGGGTACTGATGATACCGCAACAAATGACTGTTTATCCTGGGACGCACCCTGTAAAAGCATCAATTACGCTGTAAATATTGGTGCTATAAAAAAAGGCGATGTTATTCATATTGCCGGTGGCGTTTACTATCCCGCAACAATTACTCCAGCAGTAGATTTAACTTTTATTGGTGGCTATCAGGCAGGTCATGCTACGCCAAATCCTGATAAATTTCCCACGATCTTAAGTGGTGATGTTGGTGAGGACGATATTGGAGTGCATCCGACTGACGACTCAGAATGCAAGGTGAATAATGTCACCACCGATCATGCCTGTATTAAGAATACGAATAGCTCCAAATTATTTTCTGCTAATAACGTCGATTTAACGGTAAAGAATCTCACTATAACGGCGTATGAGGGGCAGCAGATCGATCAACATGGTCCTGTTTTATTTGCTCAGAGTACCGCTGGTAACAACAATTCAGTCATTTTTGATAATGTTTCAATGGTAGGTAATCGTGGTTATAGCATTGGCGTGATCTTTATTTTTGGTAATGGTGGAGAGATAGACTTCTCTCTAAATAACTCCGAGATTAAAGCAAATGCCGGTGATAGGGGCGGGGCTGTTAGTATATTCGGCGCTAATGCAGTTGCATCGATAGAGGATACAGCATTTATTAAGAATGATGCGATCAATGATGGAATCAGCCCTGGGCATAATCAAGGTTATGGTGGTGCTATTTATGTTCAGGGAAGCAGTGCGTTAACCGTTGATCGTTCATTGTTCCAGGAAAATACAGCTTCTGTAGCGGGTGTTACTGGTAATGGTGGTGGTGCTATTGTCAGTGAGGGGCAAACCACTATTACTAACTCAACTTTCGTGGGTAATAGTTCGGATAAAGATGCCGGTGCGGTCTCTATTAAAGGCGGTAATACCTCCATAAGTTATTCGACGTTTTATGCCAATCATGCGCAGGATGGCGGTGCCATCTTTGTGAATGGCGGTAGTTTAAGCTTGATGGCTGATCTGATCTTAGGTAATACGGTAGATGGATTGAGTGAAAATATCCGTACGGTAAGTCCTGTAGAGAATAGCTATACGATAGTGGGCTCTGACGGAGCCAGTGGCAGTAATTCAATCTTTGTACTAGGCGGCAGCAGTTTTACCTCTGCCAATGCCATAGATACGATTATTGAGCCAGCGTTGAAAGATAATGGTGGCGCGTTAAAATCGATCAAGATTCATAGTAATAGTGAAGCTAGAAATGCCATTCCCAATGATGGGATTCTATCATTAGGTCAGGGGCAGTCTGAGGGTTATCCCTTTACCTCTGTAGCAATGGCTACTGGGACAATTAAATCCTTTGAAACCTATACTAAAGGTTTGTATTACTTCGATTTATCAGGAGAGCTGTTCTCAACAACTGTGGATGATGAAGGCAATGTATTAGTGCCGTCTGCAAATGAAGCCACAATAACTTTAGAGTCTAAAATCAAATTTTTCACTCAACTTAACAGTTTGGATGTGAATGAGACTTGGGCTACGGGACGTGGTAATTGTAATGGTTCTATAACCACCCTGGATGGAAGAGGGCTACCAAGGTCAGATTATGCAAACCCCAACGATGAGAATCAGTATGGCGATGTAAATGACTGTGATATTGGCGCATTTGAATTTAATGATGGTTATAAGTTTGATTGCTATAGCGAAGATGGTGATAGGCCAAATAATGGGCCTGTGATCGATGTGGCTACAGGCACTGTCGACTTCTCTAGAGTGACGTGTATAGGCGGTAATTTAGCTGATCTAACGCCAAAGGCATTCCTGAATAACTTTGGTGCTATGAATATATATTGGATTTCACTACTGGGCTTGCTAGGGCTATATCGTAGAAAAAATTAGATAAGAGTGGGATTTTTAGAAAGAGCCTAAGGGCTCTTTTTTTATGCCTGTAACTTTGTATCCAAATATGTGTTTATATTTGATTTATGTATTGGCAAGTGTTTATATGAAAAAGTGATATAAGACAGTATGTTTTATAACCGCTATGATGAATAGATCACGAAAAAAATAATAAAAGTGCTGAAAAGGTTTCGGCAAAGGTAATTTCTATGAATAACCTCAGCAAGTGGGCATTGTTTGCCTTTATTCTTTCATTTTCATATTTACTTGAAGCTAAAACGGTATATGTGAGAGGAGATTTACCTCCACCTAATGGATCAATGGAAAATCGCTTTACCAGCATTGCCCAGGCTTATGACTATGTAGGCATCGATAATAACGCCGCCGGTATTTACTATTTCGACTTGGGCGGCCAGCAGTTTTCGACTCAGGTTGATAACAATGGTTATGTATTGGCCATCTCGGGTAATGGCACAGGTGCAACGTCCTACGGAGAGACCAGCACTCTGACGCTGCAGTCGGACAAAATCCTCACTGAAGCTGCATTTGCAAAATTTGACGTCGGAGAAGTCCGTATCAACTCTCCAGCATCCAAGTTGGGCAACTTTGATATGTCCTCCATCAATAGTTATATCATCGACGAATTAAAAGCCTACAGGCCTCTGCCGAACAACTGGAAGGTCGGTGCTGCCACCTGGACAGGTACACATTATGCGAATATGAGCGGTGCCACCTCATCTGACCGAGATCAAGGCGCTTATGCAACGTTAAAGTTAAGTCATAACGTTATTGGTCATTATGGTGATGGTACGAACGGTTTTCACTGGCAAATCAATCGTGAACAACTTGAAACCGTTACCTATGCGACAAAAACGCCCAGGGATAAGCTGAATCTGTGGGTGAGAAACACTTCGGACAATGCAAACGGTACGGCGGGAAAACGCTTTAACAGCCTTGCCCAGGCCTATGTTTATGTGGCGGTTAAGGGTAACGCTGCGGGCACCTATTATTTCAACATCGCCGGCCAGCAGTTTTCGACCTACGTCGATAGCAGCGGTTATGTCTTGACGGCATCGGCGAACGGTAGTTCAGCTGGGGCCTATACCACAACTTCGGCCTTAACCCTGCAGTCAGATAAGCTGCTCACATCAGCCGCTGTTGGCCAGATGGATATCGGCGAAGTCAGAATCAATGTGGCAACGGGTGCCGATGCCGGCTTTAATGTAATAACAAGTGATAGTCGTATTATCAGCGATTTGCGTCGTTACAAACGGCTAAGAAACTCCAAGGATTTAGGCGGGACCAACGTCTGGGGCGGGGTAACTAACATGAATGCGGATAATAGTAATAATGATTGTAAGACGCCAGAGGTAGCTTTAAATACCAAGATATATCATTCGGCCTGTAATGGCGGCAATGGCATGCATTGGATTCCATCGGACGGCTTAGAAATGGCTTCCTATGCATCGTCGAATACTAACCTGAATTTATGGGTAAGAAATACAAGTACCGCAAGTGTTGCGGCGGCGGCGGCGGTGAATTGTGGTGATAGCTGGGCTAATGCTTGTTCAAACCTGGCTGATGCCGTGACTATAGCTGTAGATGACGACAGCAGTCT
>JABSRQ010000296.1 GCA_013215055.1 Pseudomonadales bacterium
TATCCAGTATCGATATTAAACGTGATCGGCGTGAGGTCATTCTAGAGCGTGGAACGCTACGGGTAGCTTATTTAAAAAACCGCTTACCCTACGCCTTTCGAAATAAGCATGGCAATGTTGTTGGTTACGACATGGCGATGATCCATAGCCTGGCGAAAGACCTGGGTGTGACATTGGAAATAATACGCCTAGACTGGCCACAAATTAACGAGGCGCTGGATAGTGGGAAAATAGATATTGTTGTCGGTGGCATAAGCCTGAGTGTGCAACGTGCACTGGAATATACTTTCAGTAACAGTTATATGAATGAATCACTGGGTTTGATTGTTGCTGATCATGATCGAAATAAATTTTCCGACTACGCGGAAATCCTGACCTTACCGTCATTCAAAATCGCTGCAACGCCATACCGTTTCAAAGAAGGCTCAGGGCAGGAAGCCTTTCCCGATGCCGACATTATCGAAATACGTAATCTGCGTGATTTTTTCAACGGCAAACATCCTGACATAAAGGCTATGTTGTATACGGCAGAATCAGCATCGGCATGGACGCTGATCTATCCAAACTGGACAGTCGTGGTACCCAAAGGGCTGAGTATTAAAAATCCCGTCGCCTATATTTTGCCGCAATCAACAATACGCTGGCAAAAGTTTGTCGATACCTGGTTGATCTATCAGGCCAACTCCAGCTTGTCGGATAATGCCTATCAGTTCTGGATATTGGGAAAATCAAAGCATAATAAAGTACCCAGGTGGTCATTTGCTCACGACGTCCTGGGGTGGGATTTTAATAACAGTCAATAAACGCAGCCTTTAGCATTTTTAACGGCAAGATGTCAGACCTTACATCTATCATTCTTAGCTTTAGGGAAGTGCAAGATGGAAGGCCCGACTCCGTTATTCCTCATGACCCAAGGGTAATGGCACAGCTGCGATGAGGCATAAAAAACTGTAGCGGAAGCGGGGTCAGGAAGCGGCAGGAAGCGGGGTCAGGTCTTGCCCCTTTCCTCCGCGATAATTTTACTGACTGCGAATAATGTCATCCATAATATTCACCGATCATTTTTATGCTGTATCTGTTTATGATTTTTTGATGATAGATGCCGCTATACCAGCGGCAGTTTCAACTTCAAATCCTTCTACTCATTTTTTATTTGGGGCGGCACATAACCAGAGACGAGTTTTTATAACTCAGCACTAGGGTATCTTCCTGGTTATACACGTCGACTCGGGTCGTGGCGATACCGCGTTCAGGGTTGGATTAGGATACAGGATGTCATCAAACATAACTGCCTGATCTATAACCCGGCTACTGCGGACAGGCAATGGTTTTTACAAAAGGCCGGTAAGCTTACGGTGTTGCCGATAATGGGTAACCTGGCATCGAATAACATTGATGTGATTCGTAACTTTGCGTTAATGGGCACGGGTATCACGATGATGCCTACGGCGATTATTCACCGTGCGTTGCAAAGTGGTGAGCTGGTGCAGTTGTTTCCCAGTTATAGCTAGTTTGAGCTGAATCTCTATGCCATGACCCCCAATAGACGCTGGACACCGAAGAAGACGACGTTGTTTATTGATTACCTGCGTGCCTCTGCAGGCGCCTGGCAGGGCTAGTTGGGGGAGATTGGCTTGTTATCGTTAATAAGGCGGTGTTGCTTACATGACAGGTCTTACATTTGTTGTAGGCATCGTTATTTAATTTAGCCCATTCGCTAAGTCATACCGCTACATAGGACGTTAATCTACAATTTCTGATGACTTTTTATATTAAACTCTAGTTTTTACAGTTATAACGTAGTTAATCCATAGTTTTTACGATTAATCGCTTGTTAATCTATAGTTTTTACATACAATTTGATTAATTCTCTAGATTAACTGGCTAAACAGCATGGCTAATTTACTATTTTCAAGTGATATCACTACCGCAGAAGCATCAAAACGGATTAAAAAAGGTGAATTGACTCGTATTCGTAACGGTATCTATGTCGATACTCAAAACAATGAGGAAATTATAAAAACCTTAAATAATAAATGGATGGAGGTTGCCTGCTTTATATCAAATCAGTCAGTCGCGATAGCGAGAACTGCTGCGACCTTATTGCCAGCGGATAATCATATCTATTTAGAATCTGGAGAATTAAAGAAACGAAGAACAACCCTTGTTGGACACCTGAAATTTGATATCTCTCCTGGCAACAGTTTAGACGGCATTGAACCTATCACCATGCGTTTCAAGCGCAGTAACTTAGCGCGCTATTGTTTAGAAAATTTGGCGCAGTCACGAGGCCCTGCATCCAAAAGAAAAACATTGGGTACTGATTGGGTAGAAACAGAACTGGTAAAAATAATAAGGAAGCGTGGTGAACAGGGATTAAATACGCTTAGGGATGAGGCCAAAGAACTGGCGCCTAAGTTGGGGCTAGAAAAAGAATTTGAAAAACTGAATAAAATCCTATCCTCATTACTTCAAACGCATTCTGCCAATGGCATCCTGCAAACACGTTTGGGCGTCGCTGAGGCCAAAGGTGAGCCCTACGATGCACACCGATTAGATGTGTTTTCAGCCTATAAAAACTACTTGTTAATTACTCAGCTAGAAACATTAAATTATACCTACAACAGTGCCAGCTGGCGAAACCTCACCTTCTTTGAAAGCTATTTCTCCAATTTTATTGAAGGTACAGAATTTACACTCGATGAAGCTGAAGAAATCGCTTTCGAGAAAAAAGTAAATTATGAGAGGCATGAAGACAGTCATGATATTTTAGCGCATATCGATATTTCAGGTGACCCAGCTGAGATGTATAAAACGCCTGCTTCATCCGATGAATTAATTCATATTATGAAAGTCAGGCACAGTATTCTTCTGGCTGAACGGCCAGACAAAAGACCAGGCCAATTTAAAGAAAAAGCGAATAAAGCAGGAGCAACAGATTTTGTTCTACCTGAATATTTAGAAGGTACATTAGTGCAAGGATATGAGATTTATGAATCTCTAAACAAGGGCTTAGATAGAGCCTTATTCATGCACTTTCTAATCAGTGAATGCCATCCTTTTGATGATGGCAATGGTCGATTATCAAGAATAATGATGAATGCAGAATTGGTATCAGAAGACCAACATAAAATCATAATACCGATTGTCCATAGAGAGAGCTATTTAAACGGTATGAGAGCTGCGACAAGAGAAGCGAAATTCAGAACAATGACCAAAGTATTGCACCAGCTGCACTGCTATACCGCTTCAATAAACTGGCTAGACTACGGAGATGCCAGGCAAATGCTGCAAGATAATGCAGCAGATCAAGATCCTAATGAAGGCGTCGCTATTTTTAATAAAACCCTCTCCAAGCTTGGAGGTAACTATCCTGCCGGATAGACGCTGGCCCCCAAAGAAGACCACGTTGTTTATTGATTACCTGAGTGCCTTCGCAGGCGCATGGCAGGGCTAGTTGGGCTGGGGGGTTATCGGCTTGTAATGGAGTATTAGCCGGTGTTTTTGCATAGCGTTTTAGCTTGAGTTAACTTCAGTTGCGGTTGTATTGATCTACAAATACAAACGTAACTGGCTTTTTATCGTGTTGATTAAATCTTCTGGCACTTGATATTGCTTAGCCAAACTTTCAAACGTTTTAAAATGATGCATGGTCAGGTCAATAATTTCATTGGCTTGTCTTTTAGTCAGATTGCATTTTAAGCCCAATTGAATAAGATCACTTCTATCAAAGTCAGCTTGTTTACGGTTGAGTAAAATCTGATGTTTGTTGGTCCACCGGCCTGTTGGGTCATAGGCATAGGTTAAGTCAAAAGCAGGGGATAGCTGCCAGTTGAGTTCTCTATCCATGAGGAAACCGAAATTTTTTGTGTGATCATCCTGATTGACGCCAACGATATTAAATACCGCGCGTCTAAACAGCTGTTTTAATGAAGCGCTATCCAGCCCCAGTTGTTTACAGATCAGTACCAGTTGCTCATAAGAATAGGTGCCGGTTGTATCTCTGTGTGCATGCGCCAGACCACACCAGGACACATAGTGCAGTTTATCGAGTTTGCCACGGCGTTTGATGCGATCAAATCGTTCAATTAAAAAGTGGGCGTCATTGCCGTCGGTTAACAGCTGAGTGTTGGGCATGTTTATATTGCAGGCCCTGGCAATGATGGAATAGACATATTCAATACGGGTCATGCCTTTGGGGTCTTTACCGTCTCGGTCACTGTTTTCATCGGCATCAAATTTTAGCAGCCAATAATCATGGTCGATGCCGTGATCAACCGTGCCATCTTTGATTTGATCACCTTTTGTCGCTATCAAGGCCTTTGAGCGTGCGCCACCGGCACTGGAACTTACACGAATAAATTTTAACGCTTGCGATCTGCTTTCAGCATTATGTAGTTTCTGTGCCAGTGCCTGCTTATTGGTATTGCTCATAGCGGCAAGCTCATTCAGCATGGCAAGATCCAGTGCCTGAAGGTCGTTATCGCTATGGAGTAATTCGCTGGGCCTATATTCCAGGGCGCCCATGCCTCGGTCGGCAATATATTTTAAGCGATCTAATGAGGTCACTTCATTGGCGGGGATATTTTTTTCAGCCATATAAATATCAATCAGCTGAGACACGAATTTATCCGGTAGAGAGTCTGAGAAGACACCGGCAAGACCTTTAAAGGT
>JABSRQ010000297.1 GCA_013215055.1 Pseudomonadales bacterium
ACTTTTGCACCGTGCTTTTTAGCCAGCATTTTTTCAACGATATGCGGTGCCAGCAATGTTGCCGTGGCATTGTTACCACCAAAACCCTTGGCATTGATGATACCCACATCCATACCGGTTTTACCCACTTCGGTATGTTCTGCCGATAAATTCAAGTGTGAGGCATGCACATCATCCGCCAAATGATCTATCGTCGTAATACCCGGGAATAAACCGGAGTTCCACATACCCAACGAAGAAATGATCTGATCGCCCGCCGCACAACCTATGGAGTGGCCTAAATAACTCTTTACCGCGCCCACTAAAAATCTGTCGATACCAAATGCCTTGGCCGCCTCATTGATAATTTGCGACTCCGTCACACGGTTTTGCGGCGTACCCGTACCATGGGCCTGAAAGAATGCACGTTGCTTAAATGCAGTTTCACCAACAATAGAGCGCGCTTCAGCCATCGCTTTGGCTACCGTTACATAGTTGCCTACACCGGGAGCCGAGATAGACTTCTTAAAACCATCGGCATTTATAAAGACATCGGAGACCGCACCATGAATCGTTGCGCCCATTTCCATCGCCAACTCATCATCAAATAACACGATAAACTGTGAAGCCTCGGCGATAGTAAAACCCTTATTAGTAGAAAAAGGCCTGCAGGCACGGCGATGATTAACCGGATCCGAGGCCGCTAAACCATCCAATTCACGTAACTCATCATCGGTGGCCAACGCACCCATCGCCGAATAACCTTCCATGATTTCAGGAATGACCGGAGCCTCGGCATTGCCCACAATCGCCACACGTGATCGACCCGATTGAATATCATGAACCGCAGTACGTAAATTATATAAGAAAGAAGCACAGGCCCCCATGCTGGTGCCGGTAGTGCCGATACTGCCCAGCAAGTAGGCATTGATGAAATCGGCGGGCATCTCAGCAAAACCCAGCGGACAATGTTTAGATGTGACTTTTTTACCGTTTAGCCTAGCCATCATCATGCCACCATTACCATTGGCATCTAACTGACTCATGCCGGATCCGGCATAAACGGAGATCTGATCGGGCGCAACTTTATTACGAATATGCTGCCAATCGATACCCATGGAATTCAATGCATCGGACGCACCATAAACCGTCATTTGAATGCCACGAGGATGGTTACGTGACTGATAGGTTTTACCCGGATTAAACCCCTTGGGTAATTGGCCCGCCGAACGCACCTTAGCCTTCATCGTTGCAGGCACCAAGAAGTTACTGCTACCGCTGATCTGCACCTTTACTTGCTTATCGTTAAATGCAGAAACCGTCCAATTCTGAGGAATAACATCGGGTAATGCATTCGCCTTGGTGATAAAACTGATAGGTATTTCCCCGACCGCCTCTACCGGCAGACGCTTATTCCAAGCAATATTTTCAGTATCAAATAACTCTGCATCAATCTTGCGCACCAAGGTATTGTGCAAGATAAAATCTTTATCGCTGGCATCAACACCCATTAACGCAGCAAGGGATGCCAAGGTGCGCTGCTGCTTATCTGCAGCCAGTTTTTCAAATACCATGCGGTTATGGCTGTGATAAAATGAACTGCGTCCTGCAGCATTAATACCACCAAAACCCACAATTACTGGCAATCGAATCATCTGATGTCCTTAAAGACCTGAAAGATATAATGTCACTGCGGCGCATTGTAAGCCTATGGAATTTATTTATAATGGCAAAAGCGACATAAACACCATCAAAAACGCCAAAATCAACATTCTTTATTCAATAAAGGCGGCCCAAATGAAAACACTCAGCATCCTGTTATTTCCTAACATCATGGCCAGCAGCGTTAGCCTGCCCATAGAGATGTTTAATGCAGCCGATAACATCCAGCGAGGACAAGACCGTCGTCATCAGGCCATCAAGATAAACCTGGTAGGGCAAACGCTCGAACCGGTCACCACCAGTGGCGGCCTTAAACTATGCCCCAGCTGCAACCTTGAAGATAATAAAGAAGAAATTGCCAATAGCGATTGGATCATCATCCCCGCACTGTGGCGAAACCCGCTAACCACGCTAAAGCGTAATAACTGGCTGACACAGTGGTTAAAACAGCAAAATTTCGCCCTTAACACCCAAATTTGCGCGGTAGGTACGGGTAGCAGCTTTCTGGCCGAGTCTGATATTTTAAATGAGAAGTCAGCTACAACACATTGGTTTTATTATGATTTAATGAATAATAAATACCCCAATGTAGATTGGAAGCGGCAACATCTGATCACCCAATCAGGCAATATCTTCTGTGCCGGCAGCATCAATTCCATCGCCGACTTATGCATACACTTCATCCAAAGCAGCTATTCAACCGCTATCAGCAAACGTGTGGAAAGTCAGTTCTCTCCCGAAATTCGTCGCGACTATGATGACTACCTCTTTGATGACAGCCTCAACACCCGCCATCACGATGAGCTTATTGCCTCTGCCCAGAATGCCATAAGCGGGCAATTTTCCGAGGAAATAAACTTTGCCGACTTTGCCGAGAACCTGCAGATATCCAATCGCTCTTTTCAGCGGCGCTTCAAGGCAGCGAGTAATCTAAGCCCGCTGCAATATCAACAAAATGTTCGCATCAGCAATGCCAAACAATTATTACAGCAGAGCAACCTCAGCATTCAGGAAGTGGCCATCGCGGTAGGTTATACCGACGCCTCTCACTTCTCCCGATTATTTAAAAAACACTGCCAGCAAACACCTAAAAATTTTCGTAATGCGGTCAGGGGGAAATTGTTTAATGCACTTGAATAAACCCAGGCTAAGTATTTATGTTTATTGATTGTGCATAAATGCAAGTCCTTGAACCTATACCCATTAAGACGACCTAGTGTTAAACTGCGCGGCAATTGATAAAATCAACACAAATAATTGGTAATAGGAAACACTTATGTCTAATGATGCCGTAGTAATTGTCAGTGGTGCCAGAACCCCAATGGGTGGCTTACAAGGTTCTTTAAGCGCAGTCACTGCGGTAGAACTGGGTACAACAGCCATCAAAGCTGCTGTTGAGCGTGCCGGCATCAAGCCAGAACTTATCGATGAAGCCATCATCGGCAATGTATTATCTGCAGGTTTACGCCAGGGCCCTGCCCGCCAGGCGGTTTTAAATGCAGGTTTAAGCAAATCTACAGGTTGCGTCACCATCAATAAGTTATGTGGTTCAGGCATGCAAGCGGCCATGTATGCACATGATTTAATCAAAGCAGGTTCTGCCAAATGTGTGATTGCCGGCGGCATGGAAAGCATGAGTAATGCACCTCACATCATTATGAACGCGCGTAGCGGTGTACGCACAGGCCATCAAAAATTTCTGGACCATATGTTCTGGGATGGCCTGGAAGATGCTAGCACCAGCCGCATGATGGGCAGCTTTGCTCAAGATACGGCCGATAAAAACAATCTGACCCGTGAAGATATGGATGCGTTTGCGATTGAATCATTAAAGCGTGCTCAAAACGCCATTAACGGTGGTTTATTAGCCGATGAAATCGCCGCAGTCACGATAAAAACCCGCAAAGGCGAAACCATCGTTAAAGACGATGAGCAACCATTAACCGCCAAGATCGATAAAATCCCAAGCCTGCGCCCTGCCTTCTCCAAAGACGGCACAATCACCGCAGCTAACGCCAGCTCTATTTCAGACGGCGCATCGGCACTGGTATTGATGTCGGAATCTGAAGCCAAGGCTCAGGGCATCACTCCGCTAGCCAGAATCGTTGGCCATGCACGTCACTCACAAGAGCCTGCTGATTTCACCATCGCACCTATTGGCGCGATGCAGAAGTTGTTTGATAATATCGGCTGGAGCAAAGACGATGTAGACTTGTTTGAAATCAATGAAGCCTTTGCGATGGTCACCATGCTGGCGATTCGTGATTTTGATTTAGACCCAGCCAAAGTTAACATCTATGGCGGCGCCTGTGCGCAGGGCCACCCTATAGGCTCTACTGGTTCACGTTTATTGGTCACCCTGATGTACGCATTACAAAAAGAAGGCAAGAAAAAAGGTGTTGCGTCTTTATGTATCGGCGGCGGTGAAGCAACCGCAATGGCGATTGAATTAATCTAAACGCCATCCAAGTTTTTATCAAAGGCCCTTATGGGCCTTTTTTTATAGCCACAACTTAAAGCCAGGTAACAACATGACACCGGTCTTCTTTTTCTCTCACGGCTCGCCGATGAATGCGATTGAAAATAACATTTTCACCCAAGACTGGCAGGCGTTATATCGAGGCACGATCACACCCTCTGCCATTGTCGTTTTTTCAGCCCATTGGCATGTACCCGGCATAAGAATCACGACCGCCAAAAAACTTAAAACCCTACACGATTTCGGCGGCTGTCCAGAAGCTCTCATGCAACAACAATACCCCGCCGCTACCGCCATTGATACAGCGAATAAAATCAGTGCCATTTTAAAAGACCAGGGGCATACGATTATTCACGATGAAAACTGGGGTTTAGACCATGGCAGCTGGGCGGTATTAAAACAATTACATCCCAATGCCGACATCCCAGTGATACAAATCAGCCTCGACAGAAGCCAGAGCTCACTGCAATGGCATTATGAATTGGCAGCTGCATTAAAACCGCTACGTAATGAAGGGGTGTTATTTATCGGCAGGGGCGGCATTGTGCATA
>JABSRQ010000298.1 GCA_013215055.1 Pseudomonadales bacterium
TACTCGAATAAAACTGAGATTAGCAGATTGAATGTCTTGCAGTTGCCCCCGGGTTCTGGCGACCGCAATCACTCTATAGGTTTTCAGCAGCTGTTGGCTTAAGGCAAAGCCATAGCTGTCACCGGTAACAAGGGCATAGGGAAGCTTGGGTGTTGATTTCATGGCTCTTCATCGCTTGATTGAGTAAGCGCCATGCTAGAAGAGCGGGTAAAGCAAATCCTTAACCTAGGTTGAAATTTGCTTCTTTAGGCGAGACTTGGCAGAAGACAGCAATGCCACCGAGTAAAGCAGGTGAAACCCATGCAGGGCATCAAAAATTAGACCTAGGGAAGGTTTTCCTGTTTTAGATTTTTTTATAGGCACCACAGCGGAGCCAAAATACAATCGCGTTTTAATGCCGTTTTCGCTCTCTAGCGGTTCGATCATCAACCATGATCGGGTGCGGCTTTTAAAATCGCACATCAGCAATTGATTTTCACTGCGCCCTTCCACACTCCATGCTGCGAAGGTATTGGTTTCTCCCGTAGCCAGCAAGGCTACCTGATCGTCGGATGAAGGCTTGGATACCGCCCATTTCAAAATTAATCTTTCCAGCCTGAAAATGGCGGTGGAGTAAAAGGCTTGAACATATTGTGCATGGGTCACGGCACAAGAAATTTCGGTAGTATAGCAATCGGTGTACGCGCCATTTTGTTTATAGGCATTCAGTAATGCATGGTCCGGTAGTGGGCATTGCTTTATCGAGAACATAGCTTATCTCCATTCTGAACAAGGTTAACATTTTAGACATTAGCGAGGCATTGACAGCTCATTAAGCTAACACCTCAAATACAGGAGCCTATTTAATTGGCTAATAGTCTATTTAAACCAGCCTTTTGTTTGTGCAATTCGACTTTCACTGGGTAATGCATAGTGTACTTCGATGTTCTTGTCTTTCATATCGGACATGTTATTACTTTTTGGCTCATATAGGGTCGCAATATCTACCCATGCATAATCTATTATTTCACGCATTGGGTCCCAGTGATTCTGTTTGTTATTACCTTTTGGAATTCTTATTGGGTTAATTTCTTCTAGATCGAACATGGGGGTTTTACTGAGGAATATGTCAAAATCACCATAGCGAATTAGGTCTTTAGAGTCAGAAGCGTTAACCAGTAACCGCCTACCCAGGCAGCCTCGTGTTTCCTCTACCGTTTCTCTTAAGGCGGTTTCATAGCTGGATTCTACATCAAACTTATCGTCGTTTAATTTATCGCCTGCTTCGGTTTTTCCCGCCGGGAGTTCAAAATAAGCCCTTGATTGGTCTTTAAGCAATAAAGCGAAATACTTTGCGTTCAGCTACCAACAGCATTCCAGATATACCTGCCATGGCATTTGACGAGAAAACCCAAGACGCCACTAGAAAAACGATTGAAAGTGAGAATTTATTTTTCATTTTAAAATCCTTGTAAAGGTAACTGTCACGGAGCCGGCAACCATTTAGACACTAATTTCCCCACAAATGACTTCAACCACATGGCCACCCATCCAGATTTAGCCATTATTATCTTTACGCAGGTGCCCCCGACCTTCCCGCTGAAGTGCAAGCGCCTTGCGCTGCGATATAAGAAGGCTTTACCCTAAGCCACTGGGCAATGCTTGCATTAAGACTGCAGGTAACAGGGTCTTCATAGCCACCACTGCCAACAGACGATCGCACTTCAAGGTTCGCTTCGAAACTTGGGCCGTGGGGGCCAACCACCCCAATATTGAGCAGAGCAAGGGCTGGCCAGTTAGGTTATATATCAAGGACCTGCTGCGCCGAACTCAGCATGACTGCGCACCAGCCAGGGCCATTATCTACCCACGGGTGCTGAACGATATCGGATGGGGAAAAATTAAGCGCCGTACTGATTTTTATAAGAGTATCGTCATCAAGCAGGCCAGTACGTATTACCGGAGGGGCCGAAAACTCAAGCAAGGTTTTAGTGAATAGGGGTAATGCACCTTATACTCTTAGATCTGCAAGTTATAAGGCTATGTGACTAGAAACAGTTGTTAGGTATAATAACGTCAGTGGGATTAACGCCAACTTTGTGAGTTCGCGTTGCTTATAAAGCTGTATCAGTAAACATTCTTAGCTTGTTTTTCTTATCCTTTGCTGGATATTAGAAGAGACCTTTATACCGCAAAGTCACTTAGTAATATCGATTTAACCAATATGGTAGTAGGTATATTTCCAGTGCTCAATTACATATCAGGGTAAGTTGTTAGTTTGATTAGTCCTGTTTTTGACTAACCCTAAGCTGCGTATAAATACGGCTCCAGTATGATGTATATCCAAAGAGGAACCTATTGGCGGCTAGCATGTAACGCTAACGATTTTTGTATTCGTTTTTCGCTGTCAAACTTAACGAGTTTCTTACCCTGGTAGCCTTTGCCATAAGATGTGCCGACAACCTGAAAATCTGTGGGAATAAAATCATCCAGCTTAATATCATGGCAGCGATGGTAGCAGGCCAGCCAGAACGCATCGGGTAGTGAGGAGGCCTCTGTTGTAAAGGTTTCAATCTTCAGAGCAGGGAATCTAGCTATGTTTAATTCGTGTTTAATCTTCACAAATCGGTCGGTTTTCCATCCATCAGCATTAACGATGTATAGAGGCAGTTTATCGCTATGTGCAGTAGCTAATAGCCGCTCTAAGTCTTCTCCTTTAATTTGATTGAAGAACACCGTGCTTGCCAGGGCATTGAGTAGTAATACTGCAATGGCTGCAACTTTAACCTTGGGGCCGAAGTGTTGAAGTGTTTGGGAGAATAGTAGAATGACTATCGGTAATATGATAATTAAATTTCTGGCTGTGAGTATGGGCTGAACTATCAGACCGAGTATAAAAGGAATGGTGATAGCTAAAATAATATTCAGCAGAATTAAATACTCGCGTTTTCCCAATTTTTGTCGTGTAGACCAAAACATGAAGCTGTAAATGATTGCCGGAATAATTCCCGTTGGTATGCCAAAAAATATTAAAAAATTGGAAATTGACCAGTACCAACTCAAGTTGCTAACCCAGAAATTCTCCTCTTTCATATCACTGAGCACGTATTCGATCATTGGGATATACGATAAACAAAGAACCACGTAGATAACGAGGAATATAAAGAAAATAGTCTTATTTTTACGGCTGTGTTGATGCCAGGCCACCAGGATGCACAGGCCCTGAGTCATAATTAAAATGACGCCGAAATAATGTGTATACGCCAATGCAAGAGAGGCGATAAAGTAGAGTGTGGCAGTTAGAAGGGATGGCGCCTTGAATAGTTTGATGCATTGCCATGTGGATATTGCAGATAGCAGCAGCAGTAACTCATAGTTTCTCATTTCTGCGGAATAAAATATGGCGAAAGGACTCAAAATAAACAGTATAAATGCTAGTTTTGCAGTTTCTTTGTCATAGAGTTCTTTCGCTAATTGATAGATGACGGGAAATGTTAGAATCCCCATCAGCAATGAAAAAGACCGTCCCACCCACTCGGTATAGCCAAATGCTTTAAACCAATAATGCAATAAAAATTGGAATAATGGCGGGTGTACATCATGCAGGGTATCTTTCACGACGTCAGCCACGTTTTTATCAGGACGACTGAATTCCGCGCTCCAAAACTCATCCAGACTAAAGTCTGTATAGAGTGCTGGTTGAGCACGTAAGATTATGCCAAGTACCGCAAATATAAATAAAGAGGCGTGATGGTTTATGACGTAAGGAAAAAAACGTAATAGATTGGCATTGGTTCTGATGTCGTTCATTTATGTAATGGGTTGTTACAGTGTGGCTTTGCAGGGGGTGACCGATTAGGGATGTACATAGTTGTTCTTTAGATGATCGGCTGTAGTTATTATTAGAGGCCCGTTTTAACTTCGCCCTGATAAAGCAGGATATCATCAGCTTGCAATGACTGGAGATATAGGAAGGTGGGGATTTGGATGCCAAAGCATTATAACTACAAATAACTACAAATAACTACAAGCGGCTACAAATAATATCAAAAAGTATACAGGCTTACCGAATAAGCCTGTTGCCAATGAGGCATTTGGTTGTCTAGAGGGAAAATGAAAAGCTAGCGGCTTTAGAAGGTAGATACGCAGAGCCTAAGACTTAGCGCGCTAACGCTTTAGGCATATTTTTCCAGCCTAGGCAAGCTACCCATGGTGCAGATATTACCCTGTAGGGCATGCTTTACCTGGCGTTTACCTGTGAGACCTTATTGGATTAACTGGAAACTCTATTAGATCATTCCCTGTAAAGTATTGTATTTAGCAAGCTGCTAATGAACGTTGAAACTGCTTCAGGTACAAAGCGAATGAACTGAATTGGCGTTAATTCTACTTATATCTGGTCAATCAGTAGTTAAAGGCTTAATTGCCCCCCCAAAAAATGGGCAGGGGCTTCGCAGGTGCACCCGATCTTCCCGCTGAAGAATAGCGCCTTGCGCTGCGATATAAGAAGGCTTTACAAACTCTGCACCCATAATCCACTGGGCAATGCTTGCATTAAGACTGCAGGTAACAGGGTCTTCATAGCCACCACTGCCAACAGACGATCGCACTT
>JABSRQ010000003.1 GCA_013215055.1 Pseudomonadales bacterium
ACATAAGCGCGGGAGGAAGAGTATTGTGTACCAAAACGTTCTACGGCATCAACGACGCCTTGTTTGAGCTTGGGGTGAATTTCAAGCCCCAGGTAACTGCAGGAACCAAAGTTGATTATTTTTTGCCCGTCTAGCGTTATTTGTCTGCCGTTAAACGACTCATCCTCCGTGCTAAGATGAATGATGCCCTGTTCCTTTGCGGCCGTGAAAATTTGATCAATTGTATCAATTGTATCAATTGCATTAAATCGACGTGTTTCACCCATTGTATAAACTCCCTGCGTATACATGTTTTTATTATTTTTATAGTCACAATTACATCTCTGTATTTCCTGATATTCTAACGTATATTGTTTTCTGCAATAGCCTTGTAGTGTTTTGAGTTAATGGTTCCATACTCTAAATATTTTTAGTGTCACACATTCAATATAGAGATAATTGATATTCAAAATCAACCGCTAAATCCACATTCATTAGAAAACTTTCATCAGTAATACCTCTTAACTATTCTGTTAGGTTATAGCGGCTAATATTTAAAAAACACGCTTGCTACTGATTAAATTTTAGCGTGTAATAATAAGGGCATGTCAGTAGATAACAAGACAAAAGTTATATGGATATGGAACACGTGATTAGCTAAACAATATAGGGATATAGCTATGGAAGATTATGACGCAATTGTTGTGGGCTCTGGCTTTGCGGGCTTATTTGCGGCATCGAGACTGCAACGCAAGGGTTTATCTACGCTGCTCATCGAAAAATCCTCTGGGCCGGGAGGCTTATGCGGGAACTTTGAATTAAAGGGTTATGAATTTCATCGAGCCTGTTTTGAGTATCCGGAATTGCTGCAACGAGAACTACGCCAAAGTGGGCTTGATTATCCTTTTTTTGAACCTAAAGGCTTTGTATTTTTACATGGCAAAAGAATTAACTTCCCATTCAAGGCAATGGATATAGTAAAGCTTGCTCCGTATTGCTTTGATATTCTCCGCCTACTTAAAAACATCAAATCGAAGAAGTTCGAATACCTTTCTGAATTGGTTGAGGCTTCGGTAAAAAATGACTTCTTTAAATCTCTGGTCTATCTGTTTTCGCTGGGAGAAAGTGCACCACCGGAGAAAGTCGCTTTAAAGTCTATTGCTGCATTATTTGATAAAGAGCTCAATTATGGCTATCAAAAGCCCATCGTACCTGTCGGTGGCAACAAAAAATTGATAGACGCCATGGTTGATCACTTACAATCTCTGGGTGTTGTTTTTTTGTTCAACACTGAAAAAGAGCAAATTATCAATCACCATTCCCATAAAGAAGTCATCACTAACCAAGGTAGTTATACCGCACGCTATGTCGTCACCAGTGAAGATATCACTGTTGATAAATACCCACAAGAGTATGGCCCTGCACTCGCTAACTCGGTTATTTTATTGGCTATCGACAAACAATTTGAGTTTCCGGACATCACAGAAGCACTCTACCTGCCCCGTGCCCCTACCTCAGCAGACAGCAGTGATGCTTTTTGGATGAATGATATCTATCAAGGAAAAATGCCTGATGACCATGGTTTCATCTTATCGAAAACAGACCTGACGGCAGATGATCATATTACCGTGAATATCTACTGTCATGCGCCGCTAGGTGTGGATCAGCCGGATGCAAAACAAACCATGCAATTATGCGAGCCCATATACCGGCAACTGGAACAGATGTTTCCAGGCATCAGCGACGCCATCATCTTTAAGCATTTCCTCAGTGTCGCCGAATATGAACAGCGACTGCATTTTCGCCCGCAGCATGCACCGTTTCACATGTTAGCCAATAGTGAGAAGCCGGCGAATCATGATGCTGAAACTGATATCTATTACATTGGCAAATCTGTTTATCCGCAAGGAGAAAACTCAGGCGCTTCGATGTTATCAGGCATTACAGTGGCCGAAGCCATCATCAGCAGAGAAGCAAACGAGGCTAAAGCCACAACTAAAACGACAGGCAAAGCTATGACGGCAACAGAAGAAATGGCCTGACAGCATGCACTTCTGTAGCGATGGGCTGGCTGTTTGGGCAAGAGTTTAATAGCCTTATCAAGTTATGCTGAGACTCCGTATATTCCATTGGAGAAATCAGCCTGAATTCTGTTAATATCAGAGACGACATAGAACAAGCTGGATGCGCCAAGGTTATAAGAATAAGTTACCGCTTCCAAAGCTTAATAAAAAGTATGTAAATGGATAGACAGCATAAACAATTAGCAACAAAGTAATGCATTGCTACGCCTCGGCGTAACAAATGGCTAGCTGCGCTTGTTGTGTCACTGTGTATGCCATTTGTACCCGCCTTAGCCCTTGCCACTGAACATAAGGCCCTGATTTTAACCCCTGTTTTAACCCAAGCTTATTATCAATCGATATTTAATGAACTGATCCGTGGCATCAACGATGCGTCATCTGGCAATAATGATGTGGTCAGTGTTCCAGAAGATAGCAGCGATTTCGCCGTAGACTCATGGGTGAATAAATATTCACCTGACTTCATCATCAGCTTGGGTCTACGCGGTTGGGATGCGGCTGCAACAAGCAGTGCGCCCTTACCCGTAGTATTAGGCGCCGTACTATCTGCTCCAGAAGTCACCCATGCTCGCTTACCCGAATTAACGGTAAGCCTGACGCCTGCCCCCAATAAAGTTTTCAGCCGATTAAAGGGATTAATGCCCGACGTCAAAACGATCTATGTTGTTGCTCATGAAGATGACCATGACATTATTCAGCGCGCATTGTTTGATGCAAAACAGATGGGCCTGACGCTTAAGGTTAAACAGGTGAAAAACCTGCAAGAAAGTGCCATTGCGCATACGCAACTGATGCAATCGATGCAGCCGGCACATGATGTTCTGTGGTTGTTGCAAAACCCCGATGTGGTTGATAACCGATTGATTTTGCCGATGATACTCAAAACGGCGTGGAAAGCTAAATTTGCAGTGGTGAGTATAAGGAGCATTAGCCCCTATTCACTATAACCTTGAAGTAGAAAATGTTGATTGGGTTTATTGATATGCCAGAATTCAGCCCAGGTGAATGGCAATGAGTCTAATGCAGCACTGTGATAATTCTCAGTGGTTCTAATAGGTGAAATCAGGGTAAGGCATGCTCTACAGGGGGATGCCTATACGAGGCGGTTAGCAAGTATTGCTCAGAAAAACACTTCTTGGGGCGGCTCTTGGGCCTCCGGTAGCTGAAAAGCGGGTGGGATTTCAGAAAATAGCGGTATAGAAGGCTGCGATACATAGTTTCAGGCAAGCTTTATCGTGTTTGTTGTAATGCCCTAAATATCATCTGTTTATCTTTCTGGCTTATATACCTTCCGGTAATGACCTGGTCAAAGTCAGAAAACTGTACGAGTGAAAAGCTTCCATGGGAGGCAGTGTATAGGGCTATCTGATTAATGATTTTATCCCCCAGGCGTAACAGAGAAGGTCGTAACTCTTTCTGAAGGTCTTTTGCGGCGGGCAATGTAGGCCGGGAAAGCAAGTCGGCGCGATAACGATATTGAATTGCCTTGGCCACCGCGATTTGAGCCTTGAAGAAGGTCTCAAGTTGATCCGGATTGAGTCCCTTACTGCGTGCGGAATCTTTGGCCTTATTGATAACCGTGACTTCTCGGCTAATATCTTCTATCGCCAGATGATTGTGTGCCTTGTATAAAGCAACATCCTCCATATAGCCTAAGCGTTCATTGATACTGACGAACACCTCTGTAGCCGTGATCTCAGCGACTGTGTTAATCGAAAAAGTTACCAGCAACAAAGTCAGTAATCTATAAATCATTGTCAATTTCCATAAAAACCGTGCATTAGCTGAATATTATTTATGTTTAATCCAGGCTTCAACGGTTTGCTCCCAGTTGACCCCGTCAAACATTTTGCTAGGGTAATCGTTTACATCCAGTCCCTCTATACAACGTAAATTTACTGCCCATAGTTCGGGTGAGATTCGTGGTCTTAGAAAGGGGTGTATGCCGCACTGTTCACAAAAATAATGTTTAGCCGTTTTGCTGCCAAACTGATACAGGCTTAATTGATCCTTCCCTTCGGTGATCTGAAGTTTATCATCTTGCACGGATGTGTAAGCAGCTCCGGTTTTACTGCAGATGGAGCAGTTGCAGGTGACCGTTTTGGTTAATGAAAATTCCACTTCAAATTGTATGCTGCCGCAGTGGCATGAGCCCTTGTAAAGTGACATATATTCCCTTAATTAAGAAAGATGAAATCCGACGCTATGGAAGCAGTAGATGTTTTTTATAGCGATACTAACCGTAGCTAATCATCTGCCACTTCGTCAGCTAAGTCATTAGCTGTCTGATCATAATCTAGATTATAAGACGTCAACTATCTTGTCCTGTTCGCGTCAATTAACTTGGCCGCTTTGAATTTCGTTTTAATGCGTGTTTTTTACGGTAGCTTTCACCTTCTATTTGGAATATGTCTGCATGGTGAACCAGCCTATCTATCGCGGCTACTGTCATCATATTATCACCAAATATACTGTCCCATTCGCTGAAGGCTTGATTAGTGGTGATCAATAAACTGCCGCGTTCATATCGATGCGCTATCAGCTCAAATAATACCTGACTTTCGCTGTCGCTCTTTTTCACATAACCAATATCATCCAGAATTAATAGCTCATATTTATCCAACTTTTTCAAAGCATCCTCTAATCCTAATTCTTCTCTGGATTTTTGCAGCTGCTGCACTAACGCTGTGCTGCTGGTGAATTTCACCCGTATGGATTGCTCAATCAATGCATATCCCACTGCCGCCGCTAGATGTGTTTTACCTAGCCCGCTGGCACCAAAAAGGATCATGTTATGGCCTTGTCTAACCCAATCTACGTTTTGGGTCTTTTGCTTGATCTGCTGGGCGCTGATACCGATTATTTCGTTAAAGTCATATTGCGATAATTGTTTACCCGTCGGTAATTGACTCTCCCGAAGTAAACGTTTTAAACGATTCTCATGACGATGATGTGCTTCAATTTCGCATAGCTCGGCAAGATATTCTTCGGGTTGCCATTGTTCGTTAATGGTTTTGTGAGCCACTTCTTGCCAGGCACTGGCCATGGCACTTAAACGTAATTCTTTGAGTAATAAGGGTAAGCTTTGGAGGTTAGCCATGGGCGCCACCCATTAAGCTGTCATAACTATTAATGGCGTGTTGCTTCGTGATAATAGTCGGCACCTCTATTTTTGACGTGCCAAAAAAGGCGCGACATTGATCGATACTCACACGATTACCGGATTCAAAAGCCGTTAAAACATAACGGCCCAAAGCATATTCACAGTCATAATTATGCGCCAACAAGAGTAAATCCACCATGAAACGGCAATCACGATCACTGCCGTATTCTTTGGTTAGTTGCTGCCACAGCAAGGTTAAATCTCCTGCAGGGATGATGTCATCCCGCAGCTGGGAACACTTAAAAGCATTGGGTTTTTTCGCCAGAGAATGGATGATGTGACGGTAATCCACGCTACGTGCACGCGTAGAGCCTTGGTTACGAATTCGACTCAATGTTAAGGCATGCTCGTGAGCCAAGAAAAGCTCTAATCGATCATCATAGATGTGCGCCAATAATGTTGATCCAATCAACCTTGAGGGGACGGTATAGGTCACACGCTTCACATTGATCGTGCTGCTAGACGTTACTTTTACAAATAACTCACTAAAGTCGTGAGTGCGCCGTGCGGGTAACGATTTTAAATGCAGTCGCTCTTCATCAAAACGGGCTTTACACTGACGGTTTATTTTAGAAACGATGGTTTCAATAAACGTTTTATATTCTGACAACGAGGCAAAATCACGGCTACTTCTGAGCAGTAATTGTTGTTCAACTTTATGCTTTAAGTGCCTGTTAGGAGATTCAATGGCACCATTTTCATGAGCAACGCCCTTATTATTACGCGTCGCAATAACATCATAGTGCTTGCATAATTTGTCATAACGATCGGTGAGTAACTGTTCCAGTGCATGGTTTTTAAACGCCGCACTCAAACTGTCGGTACGATGCGTGGTTGGGACGCCTCCGCTGCGCCAAAATGCGTTTTGTAAACCCGATGAAAGCGACTCAAAACTTTCGCCACCCAAGCAGACTTGAACATACGTCCAGCCACTAAACACCAATCGATAATGATAAAGTTTGTGCTCAAAGGGCATACCCACAAGGGTGATATTAAGTTTGTTGGCCCACGTGTAATCGGATATACCCATCTCACCTGGGGCATGGATTTGACGAAAAATAACCTCTTGATCTGGGCCGTATTGCGCGCGCCAGCGTTTAACTCTGCGCTGTAATGTTCTTAGATTGGAATGATCAAACTTTCCCGGTGCTATTTCATCCAGCGCATCTAATAAGGTGACGGGCTGCAAGCCAGGATTCTGTTTGAGCAGCGGCACGATATGCTCATTAAATAATCCATCAAAAGGATCTTTACGAGTACGGTACTTTCGAGGTGGTCTGTGGGTTTTATGTTCACCAGAATCGATACGACGTGCCGATCTTTCTGAAAGACCTGACTTAGCCGCTGCGCTGGCTTGATTTTGCTGTGGTTGATTGCGGTTGTACATGTATAACTTAACCTGTTGCTGGGTTATGGGCTTTCCAGACATATTAATTTCTTAAGAATTTAGTATGTTTGGAGCTTACCAAAACCGGACAAGTTAGTTGTCGCGGACCGGCCAAGTTAATTGTCGTCTAATACTGATAGTTAAACGATGTCACTAAAGTCGTATGTTAGATGCGTGGTCCTTGAAAGATCTCATTACTGTAGTTCCGATGCATAGGACGGTAGGTTGACACATGGGCGTCGCCTGTAGGGCATGGTGGGTAATTTAAGGATTAATGGCATGGTTTATGGGGGCGATGTTATACCTGAACTAGAAAAGGTTTTAGGTGATGATCACCTAAAACCTTCTATTGACTTACTATGACGTTCTTATCAGGGAGTTTCGTGAAAATGCCTTTCTTTCACCCCTGACTATGGTTAAACATTATTTGATATCGCGAAGAATATAGCTGGCTATGTCTGTGGCGCAGCTGCTAGTAGAGCTTTCAGCATCACCGTAGTGCATCTCGGCTTCAGGTATAGAAGATATAGACGTCCCGCCCTGTTTCGCGTGAGGTGCTAGTCTAAAAGTATAGGCAGCACTGTTACAAAAATGATAACAGGTGGATTTGATCGTGATTAAGTCTACCCTGACTCCTCTTCCTCTTCCTCTTCCTCTACAGGTATTGGTTAATTACGACCAAAATCATTGTTTATGCGTAAGCACGCATCAAACTTACATTTTGTAACAAGCGCAGCCTGCACTAATGATGAAAGAAGAGATATTATGAAAACTTCTATTATACATATTGGGCTTGATGTTGATGATACGCAATACTATGGTTCTGCGCTGGATAAAAGCACCGTTGAAGTTATTACATTTCAATGCCGACTCACGTTAAAGGGCCTGCTAAAACAGTTAAAAAAACTCGAGAAATACTTTCCTAACAGCACGATTAAGCTCTGTTATGAAGCGTCATATATCGGCTTTACCTTGCAACGAGATTTGACTGCTAAAGGCTATCATTGTGACATTGTGGCTCCGACCAGCATTCCCAGCCCGCGCACCCGACAAATTAAAACCGACAGACTGGATGCTGAAAAATTGGCACAATTTTATGCCAATGATTTGTTAACCGTCATTAATGTGCCCGAAATGGAGCAAGAACAAGATCGAGATTTATTTCGTTCTCGGCAAAAGGTCCGTAAACAACCAACAGAATTACGCTCGCATATCCTAACTTTATTACGCCGAAATGGACGTTGCTATCGGCAAGAAACCCAGCATAAATCCCATTGGACTCTTTGGCATTACTGTTGGCTAAGTTGCGGTGAACGCTTTAACGGGAATGAATTTTGGCGTAGCCCCTGTCTTTGGTTTTATATAGACGCCATCCAAAAATAACATGTGGTAGTGCATATTCAGGTTTAAGGCGCTACCAAAGCGCTGGATAAGTGTCAGCGCACCCGTTTCAGCATCGTTGTGGGTAAGTCTAGCCTTTTTGATGAGTGCCGAAGAAATCGCTCTTACCATGGTTTTTAAGACAGGAGTAATGAGTTCTGGCTTTGCTGAGAGCAGAAACCGTAAGGGAAAAGGTAAGCTGAGTACCCATTGCCTGACAGGCTGATGAGGGAAGATATGATCACTTAAAAGAGCTGCAGTCTGCGCCATTCGGCTGGCTCCACAACTGGGGCAGAAACCCCGTTTCTTACAGTTGAAAGCGACCAATCGTTCATGATGGCAGTCTTCACATCGAACACGTAAGAATCCGTTTTCAAGCTTCCCGCACTTCAAATAGGCCTCAAACGCCCGCTTTACATAAGCTGGCAGGTACTTTCCCTGTTCTGAGGAATAGCGTTCTAAATCTAGGTAATTATCGTGTATCAGCTGGTAGAGTGTGGTTTTATCAGGTTGGTGGCGTTGATAGTTTTTTGTAGCTGGTGCCGGTTTAGGTAGAAGTAAGGGCATTACTAAGGCCTATATGAATATCACTATAGATATCCATGGCTGTGTTGTAGCTGAGTGTTGGTCGACTATACTTTATATACCGGCAATTCATTCTCTCTTGAGGGAATATTATGAATACTCAGCAATTCCAAAGCATCTTACACAACCTGTCTTCATTAAATTACTCTCAACTTAAACAGCTCAGGCATTCGACTGAAACCCAGCTATCAACAAACCTCGTTGGCCAGATAATCTCCGATAAAGAAGAAGCCATTTCAGCTTGTCCTCATTGTGACTCAGAAAAACTAAATCGGTGGGGAATGACCAGGCAAGGCATTCAGCGCTTTCGCTGCAAGTCATGCAATAAAACCTTCAATGCTTTATCTGGAACACCTTTATATCGTATGAGGAAACCAGAGAAATGGTTGAAATATACGCAGCTAATGTGGCAAGGCGTTCCCCTGAGAAAAGCAGCCAATGAGTTAGATATCAATCTAAGGACATCATTTCGATGGAGGCATGTATTTCTAAAAAATCCAAGTAAAGCAGGCTGTAACAAGTTAACAGGAATAATTGAAGCTGATGAGACTTTTATACCCGAATCATTTAAAGGAAGAAAAATAATCGCTAGGAAAGCGAGAAAAAGAGGTGGTGGCGACACAGATAAAGTTCCTGTATTTATGGCGTTAGATCGGTCAGGTGACATTTCGCACAAAGTTCTAGTGCGAGACACCAAAGAAGAACTTGAGCTAGCGCTAAAGCCTCTGTTAACTTCAGGCTCAGTGCTTTGTACTGATGGTAATCTATCTTACAAAAGTATCGTAAAGGATCTTGATATTGATCATAAGCGGCTTATAGCTCTCGACAATCAAAGAGTGATANATGGTATTTATCATATCCAGACGTTGAATAATTACATGATGAGATGGAAGACATGGTTAAATCGTTTCCATGGGGTTGGCACGGCTTATCTGGAGAATTACCTGAGTTGGTTTAGATTTATGGAGCAGCATGCAGCTCAAGTGGAGCAGGACTGGATTAAAGCGGCCTTATAATATTACCAACACCTAGCTACAACACAGCCATGGATATACAGTTGTTGTTTTATGCTAAAGGGCGATTTAAGTGAAAAGTTTAAATGCACAAACACGTTGTCTATGTGGTGCTGTAAAAATCACGGTAGATAAAATTAACCCTGAGTTTACTGTTTGTCATTGTGAGTCTTGCAGAGTGTGGAGTGGTGCCCCTTATTTTGCAGTGCAATGTGGCAGCGCGGTAAAAATTGAAGGCCAACAGAAAGTAACAGAGTATCAATCATCCTCTTGGGCCTCTAGAGGGTTTTGTTCTGACTGTGGTACGCATTTGTTTTTTAAAATGCATAAATCGGGTGAATACAATATGCCCGTGGGTTTATTTCAGCATCTGGAAGGGCTGAAGATGGATATGCAATATTTTAGTGACCAACGACCTGACTATTATTGCTTTTCGAATGAAACAAAAGAGATGACTAAAGCTGAAATTATGGATTATTTCGCCGCAGACATTTAACCCGCTAATCGGGTTTAGCAAAGGAATAGAAAAAATGGAAGAATGCATAGATGACTTTATAGCCATGAATGAATCTGGCCTGGTCTTAGAGCTCTGTGAAAAATACTATGATGAAAACGTATTAATGCTTAATAACGGTACTGTATTTGCCGAATCTATGCGCGAGGCCTATGACAAGCAAAAAGGCTTTGTAGAAACTGTGACAACATTTGAGGTGAAGCTGGTTTCTAAAGTTATTAAAGACGATTATTCAGAGCTTATCTTCGATTATAAGATGACCGGGCAGGATGGCAATATCACCGCATTTACGGGCAAGCATATTCAAATATGGAAGGGGAAAAAGATCATTAAGGAAGAATATTTGTCCATTGAGGGGTAACCGTAATTTTGGCCATGTTAGTTTAATTTCCCCTGACATGCGGCCTTGGTCTTTATAGGCTGCATGGGGGAGAATAACGTGACCATCAAAGGGAAGCTTGTAGGGCATTCTCGTCATATTTATGCGGTAGACGCTGCATAAAAAAGCACGTTACACCGACCATCTAAACATCGATATGATCAAGTCGGTCAAAGTCGGTACGCCCGTGCCTGCTCAGAGTAGGCGATTATGGAGGGTTCTTGCTCGCCATGCCCCTTGTTATTTTCCTGCTAGTTTACACTACTGATTTTCTCGCTTAGGTTAAACGG
This sequence comes from Pseudomonadales bacterium, assembly GCA_013215055.1. GTDB lineage: Bacteria > Pseudomonadota > Gammaproteobacteria > Pseudomonadales > DT-91 > CAKMZU01. Next base: position 10,775 of record JABSRQ010000003.1, read on the forward strand.
CCTTGGTTTTCTGGTTTCTGGGGTGGGGTAGGCCTTCTTCGACAAAGTATTTCAGTTCTTGCAGGATATCTCCAAAGGCCTTGTTAAAGCCTAAAACCAGCAGCGGGTAGAGCAGGTAACCGTGAGGTTTAAGTTGCGGGCTAGATTGCCATTCCAGTATGGTGCCACCGTTGGGGGCGGCTTTAAGCTGGATCGTGACGATATTCTTATCTACCGGGAATACTGCAGGTACGTTCAGTGGCACCACTTCAAAGGTGAAGGTTTTCTGCTCTGTGTTATAGGCGGTGATGATTTCATCGGCTTGCAGGCCATTTTCTTTGCTGCTCAGATCACAGACTCGCCCAGAGTAGGGGGATTCGCCAACGGCTGGCTGATTATGTGTCGCCCGTGAATGGTAGACGGGGCTCATCCACTCATAAGCTCTATCAAAATCTTCTGCGACAACCTTCCAGACTTTAGCCGCCGATGCATTAATAACAATGGATTTGTTTATGTTCATGATGTTACTCCAGTTTTGGAACGATCGTTCCTTTTAAGATTTAAAAAATGCGCCTTTTACGGCGCTAGATAAAAATTACAGTTGTTCTAAACGTTGCAATAAGTCGGCAATAAAGACCTTGCCTGTTACTTTACCACCCGTGGTTCTGGCCAGGTTGGCGATGGCGATTACATGGGCGACCAGTAGTTTGGCTTGTTCCTCTACTTGCACCGTGCTGGCAATTTCTCCGCGGGCTTTTGAGCGGCTTAATGCCGCATGAAAATAACCCTGCATATCGGCGAAGGCCTTGCTAACAATATCATCGACATTTTTGGCGTCATCAACACTGGAGGCCGCGGTATTAACCAGCAAACAACCATGGTGAGGTTCAGGGGTTTCAAACACCGGTTTCAAGTTTCTAAAGTGGGCGATAATGGTCGCGATATTGGCGTCATCCTGCTTTAACGGGGCAAAATTAACATTCATAATATTGCGGATATACAGGGTGAAACTCTCGCGAAACAAGCCCTCTTTACTGCCGAAGGTATTATAAAGACTAGAGCGCTTAAGTCCGGTTGCTTCCACCAGGGTATTGATCGAGGTATTTTCAACACCACGGTGCCAAAAGGCATTCATTGCTTTTTCCAATACTAGTTCTTGGTCAAATTCTGCTGTGCGGGCCATAACTCTTCTTTCTGGAACGTATGTTCCAATATTAAGTGTAGATTGTTTATACGTCAACTCATTGTTTAAATTCACCTCTTGATAGGGCTTGCACAAATTGATGAAAATGAGGACATATAGGCATTACACGGGACGTAGTTGTTTAAGCATAAGCTGCTTATTAATGAGGTCGCTAATATATTCCATTGCTGTGATGTGGGTGGCTTTACTTTATTTGCCGCCGGAAACCGTAAAAGAAAGCTAACGGTGATGGATGAAAATCACTGCCATTACCGGGTGGAATGACAGGTAATGGTATTTTCGGCAGGTTTCGCAAAAGTTTTTTGGGGATGCAGCGTGGGCTTAAGGCTTAGTGATGCACTGCTGCAGCCTGCTGAAAAAACATCCGCCGAGCCTGTGCATGGCTGATGTTATAGCTGCCCCTCTGGAAGAATCTTGTAAAAACCGGAGGTAAAGCGTCGCCACCAAGAGGTTTGAGGATCTTTAGTTTCAATCGTTAATTGATTACCTTCCTGGCTTTGCCATTGAATGTTATTTTTTTCATTCAACGATAGCCGATAAACCATTTGCTCAAATTGCTGTTGTTTGTCTGTTAACAGGGCAGCTGCTAATGGTGGGGAATCGATGAGTATGCCCATTTCGGTGTTAATTATCACCGAGCGAGGATCCATATTCAGTGAGCCAATAAACACCAGGCGCTTATCGATGACGATTAACTTGGTATGTAAGGTGGAAATATGTGCCGTGCTTTTGTCTGCCGTTGAATCGAAAATGGCAAAGGCATCGGGCCGAGCTTCGTAGAGTTCTATACCCATGGTCAGTAAATCTTTGCGATAGGAATCATAGGCCGAGTGAACCGGCACATGATTGGTTGAAGCCAGTGAATTGGTGAGTACCTTGAGCTGTACGCCGTTATCCATTACCGAGGCGAGAAAATCCATACCGGATGCGGTAGGGATAAAGTAGGGGGTGAAGATGACGACCTCTTGCTTAGCTTGCAGCATGATCTGGCCTAAATCGTGCACAAGGCGGATGCTGTCATCCCCCGTAGATAGATCAAGCTTCTCGGGGCGTTCGGAGATTACCCTGGCTTCGGCTTCAAAATCTTTTATCTGTGCATTAATCAGTTGCTGTAATAACGGCGAATCGATGGCCGCCTGATACGCTTCGGCACCTCGGCTTTGCATGATAGTGTTTAATCGTTGTTGGCGGGCTTTGAGGGTTTTATCGTCAGGTATTTTACTGGTGTATTCAATCGGTAATGCTCGTGTGTAATTCCAGTAGTCATCAAAATTATCGGCTACCTCCTTGGCAATAGGGCCTTTGGCGAGGATATCCAGATCAAAAAATTTGTTATTGGCTTTTAAATTGAAGTATTCGGCGGCTAAGTTGCGCCCACCTACAATGGAGAAACAGCCATCGACGGTAAATGATTTATTGTGCATGCGCCGATTAGCCTGGTTAAAGTCGCCCAGGTAATTGATTTTTTTAAAACCGCGCCTAGAGATAGGATTAAATAATCGTACCTCAATATTGTCGTGCTGGTTTAACAGATGTAAATCAGCATCTTCGACGGTGGTGAAGATATCATCCAGTAAAAAACGGATTCTTACGCCTCTTTCTGCCGCCTCCAATAACTTGGCTGAGAATAGGGCGCCGACAGTATCATCCTTCATCAGGAAATATTGCATATCAATGCTGTGTTCGGCGGCATCGATCAGTTTTAGCCTGGCGCCCAGCGCATCGCTACCGTTGCTTAACGGGAAGAAGGCTGAGATGTTTTGCTGGCGGGTTTCCTGCCACTCCAGCGTATCGCGCCCCAAAGTAGTTGTGTGGCTGATGGGAAGTGCATGGCTGGTTGTTCGTTCTACATCAAAGTTGGTACTGGCGCAGCCTGTTGTTAGAAAGGGGCATAGCAGAATGTATAGCAGTGGTAAGCTGCCTATCAATGGCATGTTCATCGAGCGTGAAGAATCGGGCATAAAAAAGCCTGGAATTGGATAGTGTTTGCATCTTTTTATAGGCCATTGCCTGAAAACAAGCATAAGCGCTAACGATAAGCGTATCACTTTAACCGCCATGTAAAAATAATCTGCGTGTCAAAGTGATAGAAAAGAAGAAGATCCGGCTTGAACGTGAGAAAACTGTGGGTTTTGAAGCCGAATATTGAGCGGCTTAACAAGCAGGGTATAAGCCTGTGTTAAGTTTTATCGGCACGTTGACAGATCCAGCCGTGCATTAGTGCTGCCTGGAAGAATATCTCGGGTGCAGTAAAACCGCTTGTTTCAATCAGCGATGCCAGCTCCGGTACTGGCAGTACCGAAATATCCTGTGTATAGGATGCCATGAATTTTTCGAGTTCACTTTCAGGCATGCCGGTATAGGCCAGTGTGCTGCGCCATAGTTTAAGCAGTTGCGGGAAAGCGTCTGCTGCGATGGGCGCGGCCAGATCAATATTCAGTAAATATCCACCGGCTTTAAGGCGTGAGCGTATTTGTTGGAAAAAATCCTGCCGCTGTGGCTGCTGAGTTATAAAC
>JABSRQ010000029.1:0-7349 GCA_013215055.1 Pseudomonadales bacterium
CCGTGAAGCAGGTGCATAAGTCGTTAAATGGCGGAGGGCAGGCCTTTTATACCGTGGCCGATTCCGATGACATGATTGCCCAGGAGTTATTGTTATTTGAAATGTCTGGCGGTTCGGACTTAGAGACCATGGTTAACAGTGATTTCTCGATTGCCAGAGTGACAGCTTTAGGGCCTTGGAGAGATATGATCGCCTATGCCAATTTCTTAGAAGGCTTTGAAACCTCGGTTATAGAGCTGGTGGGGGATACGGCCAAGGTCTCTTTTACAGGGGCTTTATATTTATTATCTCCGGTACAGGGCATGGCGATTACCACGATGGTGAATAGCTACATCAGTGCCACGTTTGTGATTACCATTATGATGGTTTTGATGATAGGCAGTGTACGTTTAGGTTTGTTGAGCATGATCCCCAATTTATTGCCTATCATCATTGGCATGGGATTTATGGCCGTAGCAGGCTTAGCGTTGGATTTATATTCGATATTGATAGGCAGCATCGCGATTGGTTTAGTGGTGGATGACACCGTGCACTTTTTACACGGTTTTCAATACCATTATGAAAAAACCAAAAATGCAGAAGAGGCGGTGATGGAGACATTAAGAACCACCGGCAATGCGTTATTGTTCACGACCATTCTGCTGTTTGGTGGTTTTATGACCTACAGCTTCTCTGAGCTTATCAATATGTCTGATTTTGGTTTGATCACCGGCATGATAGTTTTACTGGCTCTGTTGGCCGATATTATTTTATTACCGGCCATATTACGCCTGATGTATGGGCGACAATCAGTTTCTGCATAATAAGATTTTTGTCAGGCAGGTATATCCAGCCTGGCAATTTCATTGCGGTTATATAAAGCATCTTGTTTATGGGCAAATAATTGAATCGCCAATGGAGTGATTAATAAGGCTTTATCATCATCTAAACCCACAAAACCGGCTTTAAATGTGTTTACCCAACCCTCGGGTGTTGCGGACAAATGGTGTTCCGGTTTTAGTGCCACCATAGCGATTAAACCACCGCCTAGAGCATCATCAATGCTTTTTTCATCTTTATAAAACGCCAGCGTATCCTGGCTAAGCACCAAAACCTTGCCATCACGAAAGTGTAATAATTGCAGGGGCTTATCGCCATGCTGATGCAGGGATAGGCTTTGGATAATGTCAGAATCGGTACTTTCGACCATGTCAGGCTCAGGCTTCTATTGCGTAAAAGGTGGCCTAGTATAAAGCCGTGTTATCGCCACGTCATTCTGTTACTATGCGCGCGTTCATTTTTGTTGCCTGGCTGTTTGTTAAACGCCGAGTTAACACTTCTTCTGCCTGTTGGGAGCAACCCTTGTTTTCATCTCTTTCATTACATAAACAACTTATCAAAGCCTGTGATCAGCTAGGTTATACCGAAGCGACCGAGGTTCAGAAAAAAACCATCCCTCTGGCGCTTGAAGGTAAAGATTTATTGGTCAGCGCCGAGACCGGCAGTGGTAAAACCGCAGCGTTTTTATTGCCGGTTTTAGACCGCATGTTAAATACCGCAGCGCCAAATACCGGCACCCGAGTATTGATTTTATTGCCGACGCGCGAGCTGGCTCTACAGACGTTAAAAAGCTGTGAACAGTTGATGGCGTTTACGCCGATTAAGGCCGGCATCATCGTCGGTGGTGAGGCTTTTAAACATCAGGTAGCGATGTTACGCAAAAACCCCGAGATCATTATCGCAACACCGGGGCGTCTGGTGGAGCATGTTGAGCGTAATACGCCCGATTTTAGAGATCTAGAGGTATTAATACTCGATGAAGCCGATAGGATGTTGGAAATGGGCTTTAGTGAAGATCTATTAACGATCGCTAAAGGCTGCAGCGAGAAGCGTCAAAATCTGTTGTTTTCAGCCACGTTAAAAGGTGATATCAATAAAATAGCCAATACATTATTACCCGATGCCATCTCTGTGGCTATTCATAGCCCCAGAGAAACCAATGCGGCGATCACACAAAAAATGGTTTTGGCCGATGACTTTAAACATAAAGACAAACTGATATTAGCGTTATTGCAAGGTGCAGGGCATGGTGAAACGGAGATATTTATAGGCGATGAAAACGATGCCGAGATTATCGTTAATAGCAAAACCATGGTCTTTTGTAATACCCGCAAACAATGTGATCAGCTGGCCAATTGGCTGGAATATAAAAAGATAAAACTGGGTGTATTACACAGCGAGATTTCACAATCCGATAGAAAACAGATCATGAATCGTTTTCGCCAGGGCCATTTGCAAGTATTAATTACCACCGATGTGGCTTCTCGTGGCCTTGATATTAAAGGCATCGAGCAGGTGATTCATTATAATGTACCTAGATCCGGTGATGATTATTTGCATAGATCGGGGCGTACCGGACGAGCAGGAGAGACCGGCACAGCGGTTTTACTGATTGATGCCGATGAATGGAATACGATGTCGACGATTGAGCGGTATTTAAAAACCCGTTTTGAACATCTGACGATTCCAGGTTTAGGCGCAAAATATAAAGGCCCTAAAAAGGTTAAAAAATCCGGCAAGGCGGCCGGTAAAAAGAAAGATGCCAATAAAAAACTGGCTAAAAAAACGGCCAAGAAAAATACCAAGGCCAGAGTTAAAAAAACCACAAAAAAGCCTGCCACTGAAAAAACAGAGCCGGTTTCTGAATATAAAAATACCACCGGTAAGAAGCGCCGTTTTGGTTCTGCCGAGAACGATAAACCCAGCTTTTCGCCACTTAAACGCCGGAAATAGTTCATATTTATCCAGACATCATAAAATAGTTTCATTTTATGATGTCTGGATAAGCGTTTGAAATCATTCTTTTTCTGCATAATAAACTCCCTTCCTTAGATCGTTTGATTATTTCCTGTATAGAAATCGAACAGTTTTTACGTTAAATTACTCCCATAACTTGATACATAAAAGTTTTGTGCTAGCGCGTATTGCTAGCTGCTGTCACTTGGAGTTTTGATGCAAGAGTTACCTGATTTCGATACCTTAGTATTAATGGCTAAAAATGATCCTGAAGGTCTAGAGACGATGCGCACGCAGATGTCTGAGCAAATTATTGACGCTGCCCCTGAGGCTTTTAAACGTCGCTTACGTGGATTACAATTTCAAATTGACGCGCAACGTCGCAGTTCATCTAACCCCATATCATCGATGAATAAGATGTATTCGATGATGTTTGCATCTTTTGAGCACTTAAATGAAAGCCTCAATGGGGCAAACGGTTTAAATACGGCATTACAAAGTGAGCCGGAACCCTATCTAAGGGCGGTTAATGACAGTGATATGTCAATTTCGCCCTCACAAAAGAAGTTGGCTGTACCTATACAGATGTCCGCACCACACAGCGCTGAGGTTTTGATTTTTAAGCGCTAATGTTTATATAACCAAACAGTCCAAGCATTCAGCAAGGGCTGTCTATACTTCCTTTTTTATTCACGAATAAACACACAGGGAGTGTCTATGCAGGTTTTTCAGTTACGTAAAAAAGACAATATCATCATCGGTGGCAAGGTGCGTTTGCAGCTGGATAAAATCAATGCCCAGCACATCAAATTTAGCATCGATAAACCTGCATCTATCAAAATAAAAAAACACGAAATATATGATCCTACCGAGGCTTTATTTCCGGGTTAAATGGCATTGATTTTAAATCCACTATACTAAGCCTATGACAATGCCTTTATTTATAGATATTGAAGCCTCGGGTTTTGGACGGGGCAGCTACCCGATAGAAATCGGTGTTGTTGATGCGCAGAGCCGATGTATCTGCCATATCATCCATCCTGTAGAGCACTGGCAGCACTGGGATAGCAGCGCCGAAGCTTTGCATGGTATAGCGCGGCAAACTTTATTAGATCACGGTATGTCGCCTTTTGATTTAGCCCAATTACTGAATCAGAACTTTGCCGGTCAAATACTTTATACCGATGCCTGGGGTAATGATAATAGCTGGTTAGGTCTGTTATTTGATGAGGTCGACATGTATCCCAGCTTTAAGTTAGAGACACTTAGGCAGTTATTAAATGAAGAGCAAGTGGGCTTATGGCATGATTGTAAGCAGCATGTTCAGGATTCAACCGCATTTAAGCGCCACCGAGCCAGCAATGATGCACATATATTACAGATGACTTATGCCCAGGTTTTATTATTAAGCAAAGGTTATGAATCCGAAGATGTCTATCAATGTGTCTGTTCCGGGGTTTTATTAGATTCATGAGGGGAAAACTAGGCAGTATTCTCATACCAGGCCGGTGGGAAGTAGCTTTGCCGGGATGCAATCAGATCGGTTAATCTTACGTAACGATCAATGGTATTTTAAAAGTCGGGAAAAGACTCTTAAGGGACCTTATGATACGATGGAGCATCTACAGCAAGCGGTTGATGTCTATATTCAGTGTATACAAGCCGAAGCTGAGTTTGAAAGCAGCACAAAAGAAAAACTTAAGCATGATGAATTGATGCAAATAAAGCATTAATAACATGACTTAGGGTGAGAAGCATTTTATCGTTTCTCCTATAAAAAAATAATAGTCAGAGTTGTAGGATAATTGATGGCGGTTGAATCATTAAAAGCGCAGTTGGATAGTACGCAGTCGAAATCACGGATACTTATTATTGATGATTCGGCGGTGATCAGAAAAGCTGCCAGTAAAATGTTAAAAGAGTTTGATGTGGTGGTGGCCGAAAACGGTGAGTTAGGCTGGAATCTAATTCTTCATGATACCTCCATTGCCGTGGTTTTTACCGATATCAATATGCCGGTTTTAGATGGTTATGGTCTGATAGAGCGTATTCGAACCAGCGAAGATGAAGGTATTCGCAATTTACCTTTAATTGTTATTACCAGTGAAGACGCAGAAAGTGGGGCCAAAGAGCGGGTTTTAAAACAAGGCGCTACCGACTTTATCAGTAAACCGTTTAATTCTTTTGATTTACAGGCGCGAGCCTCCGCCCATTGTAATTATCAACGACTACAAAAAGCACTGCAGGAACACGCCACCTATGAACCTGTTTCAGGTTTATTAAATCCTCGTGGTCTGCAAGTGCAATTAGAAAAAGACCTTTCGCGTGTACTGAGGGAACAACAAAGCTTAGCGCTAACGCAGATTGAAATTACCAACTTTAAAGAAATCTATTTAAAAGTGGGTAAAGATGCGGCGGATAAAATCATTCAATTAGTTGCGAAATTATTGCAGCAGTTGGTTAGAAAAGAAGATTCAGTTGCACGTTCTAATTTATCGGTTTTTACCCTTATTTCACCGGCTGCAGATCCTCAGGCGATAAGCGGATTGGCGCAAAGAATCTGTGATGCGATTACCTTGATTAAAGCCAGCTTAAAAGGCGAGGCGATTACTTTTACCGTTTCAGCCGGCATCTGTGCATTAGAAGATGGTGGGCGTGCCGATACACAAGCTATGTTATCGCAGTGTAAGCAGGCCTTGAATACGGCAAAAGGTCTATCAAATGCACATATATATACACAGATAATTGAAAAACAAGGTAAAAAAACAGCCTTAAAAGCCATCTCTATCGATAAACTTTTACAGCAGTTAAAGAAGCCTGAGTTTTCTCCCTCGCAAGATCAGTTAGCTGCAGCCAGAGAACAACTAAAACCGTTATACGCTTTATTGGATTAAATGGCTTAATCTATCGTAGGGTCAATGTCTCACAAAAACAAAGGGGAAAGTCGCGCTTTTCTGATTGAACTTTTATTCTATAGTTACTTCATCAGACAGGGAATAGGGATAGACGAACACAGGGTGTGTAAGTTGGTCTGGTTGAAGGGATATTACTTAGGGAATAAGTATTGCATCAAGGTTGATGATGAAAACGGCTCGTGAGGGCCGTTTTTTTATGCCTGAAATTTGTCAAATGCCCGCTAAGCGGGTTGTGTTATTTTCTGACGCTGCCAGTGGCCATTATCTTGCAAGGCTAACTGCATATGCTGTATAAAATTGCTATCGGTATGTTGTGCGATACCGACATACAGTGGCTGGTGAGAGAAGTTGGTATGTGTGCTGGATTCTGCTGGAATACCGATTAAAGCCATATGATCCGCTTTAACATGGCCCAAATGCATCCATTGCAGCTTGTCTGTACCGGCCAGCAAGGTTTTGCAACTATCAAAGCGTGCACTGCTAACCGGGGCGAAACCGTCGTTTTCACCGCCGCCATCTTCAATGGCAGTATCCATCAATTTTTGCCAGGTTAAATCAAATAGGGAACTGAGGTCTTTTTTGTTAGCGGGGTTACCGGTAATAGTAAAGCAGGGGATATTATTAGGCACTTTCATAGACGGATTAAATACGTCAAGCATGAATTTTCGGGATAAGAAGTCCATGGCCTGACGTGCGCTTTTGTGGCTCTTACCGGTCATCATAGCAATCAGGTTGATAACATCAGACATCAGTTCGCCATCCTCATCATCGGCATAAACCGGGTCGGCTAACGGTGTCCCCATATGAGGGCCAGCTACTGAGGTTATAGAGGCAATATGATCACCGTAGCCTGAACCATAAAGTTCGCCATGATAAGGTGTTCTGCAATGGTGTACGATAGGCGTGGCTATAATTCTAGCATCGATAGCACCTTGGCTATGCGCAATGATATGCACTTTTTCGCAGCCCGTTTCCAATAAAATATCATCGATGGCTTTAATCCATTGATTATTTCTTTCCTGCACACTGGCTAAGGCATTAATTGAGGGGGCATAAATCTGGTAGCCCATTTGTTTAAGGATATTTTGAGCGCCATTGAAATAATCAAATAGTGTTAGATTAAATACACTGCGCTCAGAAAACCCCATAAAGCCATGCATAAAGATAATCGGATATTCTTGGTTTGTGTGTTTGATTTTTTTAGGGTGTTGGTTTTGCTTTAATAGGGCGGTAGAAAGCATGGCTTTGCTACCGGTTAGAATGACTTTTTTTAGTGGTTTAATATAACGCATACAATACACCTTAGTCCTTTAATACGCAGTGACATGCATAGGATAATGCGCAGAATAGCTTGGCAGATAGCGAGTTATTACGGCATTAAAGAAAGCTTATACATTGAAACTTGCGCTGGTTTTTATTATTTTTTTATGCTGTATTCAGCGTAGCACAGAAGTTTTTATTGTCTATTAATGGACGAAAAGTTGTGCTGATCTTATGGTTTTTCTGGGTTTAATAATACGTTTAGATGGTGGGTATAACGTTGAAAAGGTTTTCTATCCAGCGGTTTTAAAAAGAAGTTTTCTTTGGCGTTAAGAATATTGTCATCAATAGTTTCAATTTGTTTTTTTAGTTTTTCATGATATTCTCCGTTATTTCCGA
>JABSRQ010000029.1:7359-55581 GCA_013215055.1 Pseudomonadales bacterium
GCCAAGGGATGATCACCAATATTTTAGGTTGTTCCTGTGATGCGGTAATATGAGATTCAATTGTCATAACATCTTCGCTATATAAGCGCGGGCATAATGAAGCTAACACGATAATTAAGCACAGCGGAAAAAGAGAATGATGCCTCATTGGATTTGCCTCTTTAAACCTGCCATCCAGGCTGTGATAACTTTATCTTCGCCATGTAGAAGAAGATAAATCTCATAGTTGCTATAGGCATCCTGGGGTTTGGCAAGGTATAGCTCCTGTAATCGGGCCAGGTGATAATACGCTTCTGCAAAACCAGGCCACTGAATCAATAAATCAAGATAGGATTGTTCTGCCTGGATAAATTTTCCTTCCTGCTGGAGTAATTCTGCCAGTAACATATAAGCTGGATAATTATACGGGTTTGCAGCGATGGCTTTGCGTGTTTGTTGATACGCCTGTGTGTTTTGGCCTAATTGTCTTTCGATCATGCCCAGCTGAAAATAAGGTGCGGATAAATCGGGTTGATTTTTACTGAGCTTAATCAATAAACGTTTAGCTGCAGCTGGCTTGGCATCTTCTATAAGTTGCAAGGCTTGCTGAAATTGTTCTTGGCTTTGTCTATCTAAGTCCGGGTAGTCCTGCAACCAATAAGGATCTTCAGGTATATTTTTGATAAACAGTTGTAATTCGCTGAGTGATTTATCGCTGCCAATAGGGGCATCGGGTGGCACTTGATGGGCGCAACCGGAGAGACTTATAAGAAAAACATAAAACAGGTGGCGTAGCTCAGCTGTTTTTGAATGGCTTAAAAAAATGTGTTTAATAAATTCTTTCATTGTCTATGATCAGGCGAGTAGGGCGGTTAAATTTTCCAGGATATAAAGTCTGTAAAGCTTTAAAGCTTTTTTTAATCCACTCATTATAGATGCCTTGCTGAACCAATTGTGTGTTATTGATGTGAATCGCAATCGCGTTTTCTTCAAAGGGAACAGCTTCATCTTCAAGGGCATATTGATATTCTTCTAATTCAAGTTCATCAAAATCAGCCGGGCGCTGCGAATCTAACAGGCTTTGTGCCAGGGTTGAATAAAGTACTGCAATGCTGAAACCGGCATAAGCACTATACAGCTCACTCTCATAAGCATGGACGTCTTGATAAGCTTTAAGTTGTCTATCAAAGGCTTTTTGTTTCGCCGTTAATGATTTTTCTAAGGGTTGTAGCAGTTCGATATTGGCATAATCGTCATAGCTTTTATCGGCAAAATATTGCTTAGCCATCGCCGCTAAGTGGCGGCTACGTACATTGCTTTGTTTTTCTTCGGCATCTATCAGGCTTTGCAGCCAAAATTCACGTTTTTCAATATTGTCTTTCTTTTTATAGGTTTCACTGAGTTTAAACCGTGTTTCTAAATTTAAATCAAAGGGTTTTGGGAATTGATGAGCATAGCTGCGATAACGGGCCAGGGCTTTGTCATGTAATTCTGCTTTTTCATAATATTCGGCGGATAAATACAGCGCTAAACGTTTTTTCTCTGGATCAGAGGTGTTTTTCCACACCACACTCAGTTCTTGTGCAGCCTTTGCCCAGTCGTTATTACCTTCGTAGGCTGCAATAATTTTACCGCTAATCTGTGGGCTTAAAACATGTTCGGGATAACGTGTTCTAAATTGATTAAGGCTGACGATAGATTCATTATAGCGATGGGATATCAATAGGTACGTTGCCTCATCAAACAAGGCCTTGATACGGTATTCTTCGACGTTACTGACAAAGGGCAGGCGGTGATAATGTAATAAAGCGAATGTTATCTGATCCTGACTCAGGGCATATTCAGCTTGTAAATAAATACTATTGGCAATGCGTTCATTTAGTTGCTTCTGTTGTTTACTGCCCGTTTTAGATAATAATGCCGCCTGTAGATAAGCCTGTTCTGCGGCAAAAAAATGGTCTAGTAAGAATTGGCTATGGGCTTGTAATGTCCAACTGTGTAGCTGCTGTGCGCTAGTCAAATCTTCTTTAAACAATAATAGCGACTGACTTTGATAGATGGTGCTAGGGTAATTTTTAAGTTGATAAAAACTTTCCATTGTATTGATGTTTAAAGCGTCGATAAATGGGCTTTTGGGAAAATACCAGGCGAACTTTATCTGTGCCTGCGTTTTTAATAAGGCCATTTGGCGTTGATCGACGTCATTTTTTTGTCGCTGCAACAAGGTTTGAAGATTAGTGCAAATGGCATACGCTGACTTTTCAGAAAATGCATGTTCATGCTCATCGTAGGCTGATTTTTGATACCAGAAAATTGCCAAAGAGCGTTGCTCCGTTTCTTCATAGGCCAATGCTAATAAATAAGACTTTTCACCTTGCTCGAGGTGTTGTGGAAAGAGTGTTAGCCATTGAAGATAGTGGCTGATGGCCAGTGCATATTCCTTGTTGATGGTTTTATTGCTACGGCCTTTATTGCGTTTTTTTAAGGCCTGAGCCATGCCATGATGGAAGCTGGCCATTTCTAATAAATAGATATGTAATTGGGGTTCTAAGTTGTTGCGATTTTTTTTGGTGGTTTTTCCCCAGTAATCACTGTGCAGCCCAAAGATTTTTATATATTCATCTTTAGCGGCTTGTAAGGCTAAAGTGTCTTTGCTGTATTGGTAAATTTCAATATTTCTGGCAAAGAAGAGAGGGGCCTCTTCATGTAGCGGGTAGTGTTTAATAAACGTTTTATTAGTCTCTATAGCCTGGGCTTTTAAATCCCGGGTTAACAAGAGCTCTGATAGCTGTTGGTAAAGTATTTTTTCATAGGGGCGAGGCCCCATTTTTTTGTATAAGCTGGCAATCGAGTGCCCATAGTTTTGATAAGAGAATATCACCGATAAAATTCGCAGGCTGTCATCTACTACGGCGCGTTGTTTAACTCCAACCTTATCTAATTTATTATTCGCCAGGGTATTGTCTAAAACTAAACTGAATAATTCGGCAGAACGTTCATAGTCACCTTGCTTAAATAAAGTCCAGCCTTGCATATAGAGTGCATTGATATAGTAGGGTGTCTTTTTTATTTGGGCCTTTTGTTCAGGGCTTGTCGCCATTATCAGGCTGTTATAAGCCTGATAGGCTTGAGGGTATTGTTTAAAGGAGTAATAAATATCACCGCGACGATATTGAACTTCATCCATATAGCGGCTGTTGGGGAATTGCTTTATTAGCTGATTTAGCGTTACTAACGATTTTTTGCTTTGTCCCTCATAGTCATAGGCTTTTGCTAATTGGTATAAGGTGTTTTCATTGGCTGCATCATTTGGATTATTTTTAATGACTTCTTGGTAGTGGGCAATAATAGCCGTATAACTGATAGGTTTAGTTTCATTTTCGTCTTTAACATCATCAGTAAATTGTTCATCTTCCATCGCTATCATTTCTAAATCGGCGATGCGGCGTTTAACTTTAGCAATAACGACGGGGTCATCATGAATTTCAAGAATGGCTTGGTAACGTTTAATCATCTCCTGGGTGCTAAAACGTCTCTGCTGCGTTGATGATGCACTGTCGGTAGGTGACTCGATAAAGGCCTGTGGTTGTAGATCTTCGAAGTCAGCTAGGTGATCAGGTTCGATATTATTGGAGGTACAGGCTGTTAACACTAGCAGAGCTAGCGTTAGCGTTAGCGGGTATAAAAAAGATGGATTATTCATTATCCACCTGCATAAAATTTTCAGAGAGTCGGGCAATCGCAATACGGCTGGATTTTTGCAGATTTAAAATACTTTGCCGCTCTCGTAGCCATTGCTGTAAAAAGGCCTCATCTAAAGCGAGCTGAGTCTCAAGTGTTAATGGTTGTAATGCTTTTAATCGCTGTAATAAATGCTGTGTTGCTGTGCTGAGTTGGTTTTCATAGCGATCAAAACGTCCTTGAAGTTTAAGTGTTGTTTGAAAGCGTCGCTCATATTTTTCTTTTTGTTCTAAAGCGGTTTTTAATATTTTGAGTTGCTGTTGGGCATACCATAATGCCTGATGGTATTGTTCTGAGGCCTGCCAAATCAGCGCACCTTTGATGTGTTTTATATTTGTCTTATATTCTTCATAGAAAGGATCGTTAGTGATTTTTGTTAATGTATTTTCACTGTGTTGAATTTTCTTATGCCATACAAGTTGATTTTCAGACAGCAATGCGATCGGGTCTTGCGAGGTTTCAATTGCTTGTAAGCGCTTTTCCAATTGTTGGTATTGTTCAATATAGGGAGCCTTTATTTGTTTTTGTTGCTGTATTTCTCCCCAGGCCTGTTTATCGCTAAAAGCCTGTTTTTTGCTGTTTATAATCTCCATATAAAGAGGCAGTTCTTTTTGCCAGAGTAGAAGTCGAGACTGCATCTGTTGCAGATCTTGATAATGCTGTAATAACGTTAGATAGGCATCGTTATTAATCAACTGTAATAAAAATTCAGTATCTCTTAGCTCTTGATTAAATAGCGCTTCATCTTTGGGGCTGTTAGATGCCTGTGAATGTAAGGTGTTTTGTTTGTGAAAATGTAATATGGGTTTTAATAATAGGCCGTTATCATTTCGGGCTTTTAAATCATCTAATTGAGAAAGGTGTTGGCTACACAGTTGATCGACTTGCTCAAATCCTTCTAATGCTTTTTCCAACTTATTTTTATCTTCCCATAACAGGGCCATATTGTTTAACGATTTAATTTTAGCCTTGCTGGCTAATGGATATTCTTGAGCATATTCCCATAGGTGTATGGCCAGTTCGGCATCACCATTTTCTACGGCTAATTGGCCAAAACCTAATAGGGCTTGATCAACAAAAAGGCTGTCGGTAGACAATTGTTTAAAATACACCGCTGCAGCTTGATGGTCCTCCTGGTAGAAATGCATAAACGCAGCGGCTATAAGCATATGTTGGTGTAACTGCTGAGTTTCTTTGTTAGCACTTTTTTGGGTGAGAGAAATTGCTTTATCGATGAATATAAATGCCTTTTCTATCTGCTCTTGTTGATATAGGCTAATCGCAAGGTTATTGGCCCCATAGCTGTAATAAATGGAGTGCTCATCAATGTTATTTAACGTGTTGCTTATACGATTTAAGTTATCTTTTTCATGTGGTTGGGTTTGTAAGGCTAATTGCAATTGTAAAAAATACCATAAGTCTGCCTGGTTTAAGTCTTCAGGCTCCTGAATACGATCTAATGCGTTGCGGGATGCGGTAAATAATTGTTTTTGATAAAACCGCTGGCCTAGATATAACCAGAGCTTGTCGGTGTTTTTAATCGCATGATGAATCGCTTGTTTTTGTAGCATGACATCAGCCGATAAGCTCATTTGAAAATCTAGTTTTAATCCTGTTTCCAATAATAGATCTTCCAGTGGTCTTTTTGGTGAGTGATTAAAATAAGGTTTTTTATCTTTAATGGCCAATAGGGTGAGAGCATTCAGCGCATCATTTAAATAAAAATAATACAAAGACTGGCCGGTTTGCAAATCTGCAACCGGGTTTTTTGCTGGGTGTTGTGCTTTAGATGCCGCAGTACTGCTGTAACTGAATACAGAAAAAATAAAGCTAAGCAATAATACAAGGCATCGGGGGGTGATGATCATTCCTGCCATTGTTTAATGCTAAAATGGGGGCGCATATCTTGCTTGGCATCGATAACCTGCAGTTCTAACATCACGGGCTCGTCTTGCTTTTCAAAGGTTAAACTGCTTGCTCGTTCAATTGCTCTATCTTTGTGGGTCATGCCTTTAAAGTGGGCGATGATTTCATGTTCACCTTGCTTGATATTACCCAGCCAGAGTTTCTGTACACCACCGCGTTCCAATGCGTTACGTTGATGCTCTGTATAAAGGTGAAAATGCACCGGCTTTTTATCCAGTTGGATTTCTACCGAGTCCAGGGAAAAGAAAGAGCCGCTATCGATGGATAAAAACACGGCGACCTGTGTTTCAGCCGGGAAAAGTAGTTCTTCTTGCAGAATAAATAAATCACGGTTTAATTGAATCACCTGTTCTTTAAGTGTACTTATTTTTTGCGCGAGTTCAGATTGTTCTTGCCCCTCAGAAAACGTTTGGCTGGAAAAAGAAATGCTTAGTAACAGCATTAGAGTGTGTCTGTATGGGCTAAATAGCTTCATTATTAAAACCATAGTGAATACATGATACGAATAAGAGTGGCGGAGAAATGATAGAGAGGTTCATTCCCTGCGGTATAACCTTCTACACTGGCATCACGAAAATCGTCATAATCAAACACAATATGATCTATAAATGCATGTACGGATGATTTTTTTATCCAGTGAGCCGTGTGTGGTAAATCATAAGAGGCAGATAGACTGAGCATATTATCGTTAAAGGTAGAGAGCTCTTTGTCTCGGGTACGAAAATTGGTTTGATTCTGATAATCATAGAGGTCACGGTAAAATTCAGCGGCTGTTTGTTCATAGTGACGAAAGTTGATATCAAAGAGCCAGCGTTGCTGGTAACGGAAATTGTAGCCGATATCGACGTTATAGGCTTTAATTTTGAAACTGTCCTGGAAATAACGCATGCCGCCATAGATGACGTGATTTTTTAATACTAAATAACGCATCTTTATGGCAACGGCTTCCGAGTTACGAATGTCGGGGAAACCATAGGCGAGTTCATCGTCTTTATCGCCGATATATTGTAAGGTCGAGCCCGATTCAGACTCGGGGTTAAGGTAACGGGTAAATCGGTAGGGGTTTTGCAAATAACCCTGATCTAACGCTTTATTAAGGCTGAAACTGGCAATCCAGTTTTTAGTCAGCACTTGCGACCAGCTGACATCCAATGAATATTGTTTGGCGTTTTCTGAAAAATCGACTTCACCGGTTTTTCCAACCGTTGAATCTGAATAGCTAACTGCCATACTGAGTGTGCTTAAATCTCCAAAAAAATCCTGGCTGATGCTAGCAGAAACACTTTGTGTGTCGTAATCATTCTCGCTGCTTTGGGATAAGTTGAGGCTGTAGACCGCCTTGCCTTTAAGAAATTCAGCGCCTAGCCCCCATTCATTACGTTGTTCTTTATAAGCACTGGCACCACTGACTTCTACATCGATAGAGGCACCTGAAACCATATCGGTTAAAACATGGGCCGATATGGCGGAAGATTCTGCTAGTTTTTTACGCACAAAAATCGCTGGGGCTTTAACGCTAGTGCCTCCTCCATCATACGATTGGTAGAGAATATCAAGCCTGTCGTCGTCTAACACTGCACTGTGGCCGCAAAGGCTATAGACACAGCATAATAACAATAGTGTAAAGAGAGGCGCGCGATTAATTACAGCCACAGCCACCTCCACCGCCAATTTCACCACCTCTGGCTGCTTCTCGCGAATGTAGCATATGCTGCTTAAACGGCGAAGCGGCAGGGGTGTTATCCATGCTCATCAATGGGTCGGCCAACGCTTGGCGTTCATAAGGTTTAACCCAGGGGCTTATACCACAGGCTGTGAGCCCATGAAGCAGTATTAGCAGTATTAAAACGTGGCGGGTGTTATTCACGAATTAATTTTTTAATGATTTTTTCATAGGCTTTTTCATCACCGGCTTTATAGCCTTTATGAATGTCGCGGATTTTACCGCTGCGATCTATAAAAATGGAAGTGGGCATCGCATCAACATTAAAAAGTTTACTGATATCACCTTTGTTATCTAAAACCATCGGGAAGCTGGTAGTTACATCCGCTAGAAAGCGTTTAGCCGCTTCTGTATCTTCATCAACATTCACGCCGATTAAAACAAAACCTATACGTTGATATTTTTTTTGCAAGGTTTCTAATAAAGGCATTTCTTTGCGGCAGGGGCCACACCATGAAGCCCAGAAGTTAAGCATAACGACATTGCCACGTTGTTCTTGTAAACGCAGGTTTTTACCGTCCAGGGTCTTGCCGGTGAAGTCGAGTGGTGCATCTGCATAGCTGTTAGCTATGAATACACTAAAGAGCAAACATGCAATTAATTTGAAACTGGATAGTTTATTTTTAACCATTATTATTATTTCCATTCTTTCGGTTTATTATGAAGTTAAAATATAAAATTAATACCGCTATGTAATTCTATACTGTGAAAAAGTTCATCTTTTTGAGCAAAAATATCCGATTTGAATAAATGATCTCTGGCACCCAGGTCTATCGATAACCAGTCAAGAAATACTACCTTATAGCCAAAGCCTAACGCTATCGTATGGTAGCTGTCTGAAGCAAATGTGGTGCTTCCTATCGATGCGGTTAGAAAAAAACTGCTGTTAAAAGCATGGTTAGCGCCAAAAAATGATTCACCCTGGAATAGGTTATAACCCATGACTATATCGTAATAAGAATAGTCTCTATCGTCACCTTGTCCTAAAGAAGTACCAGTAAGTTTTTCAAAGCTGGTTTCTTGAATTGTGCTTAACGCGGCATTGATCTCAACAAAATAATTTTCACTGATATGATAGGCGAATCGAGTGCCGTATAATGTGTTAGCGCCAAAGTCTTGGATAGAAATAATGCCAATATAGAGGCCCAACTCAAAATCATGGGCATCGATATCGGCCTCATGTAAAAAGAGCCTGTTTTCATCCGGCTGATAAATCTCCGGAGGGGCTTCTGTTTCTGCTGCCGCCTGTAAAGAGAGGGAGCCGCAGGTGACTACTAACAGCATTAAAAAAAGATGCTGATGCCAAGTTTCCATATGAGTACACTGTCTAGTTGGTTTTTATTACTGATGATTAGGTGTTTATTGTAATCGCCACGTAAGACAAAGCGATGTTGTATCGGATATTTAAAGCCTATGCCGAAATTAGCGGTATTACTTTCGATGGCTTTAGCATCTCCCAGGGTGGATTTAGGTTTTGTTTGTAATTGTCCCAAACCGATATTAAAAGTAGGGCTGATGGGCCATTCTGGTGCCAAGGTATGTTGCAAATCAAGCTGCAATAAAAAGTTCTCTTCATTGTTGCCTAACATATGATGATAGGTGAGCTCGGTAGAATAAAGTTCGGTGAATTGCCAGGCAATGGATGTCGCAATAAGAGGGGTATTGTCATTGGCTCCCCCGTTAACTCCGCCGGTGTAAAATCCAAATTCCAGTTGTTTTTTTTGATAAGCCTGTCTGTCAATTCCGCTGTAGGCAATTGCTTGGTTTTGATAGCTTAAGTGATTGAGTTGCTTTTCTTGAATCCAGCCAATATCACCTTCTTCGGTTTTAACTTTTAGCCACTGTGTTTTTCTGGAGAGAATCTGCAGCTGCTGATGATACTTGAGGGTGAATAAAATCGGGTAGCCTCTAGCTGGCCCACTGCGTAATTCAAGATAGGGCGCGGTAACGGTATATTTTGTTTGGCTGTCGGTTTCTTCGGCATGTGTAAGAGGATGCAGTAAGAGCATGAATGCAAAAAATAGTACTAACTTGCCAAATCCTTTTGCATTCATATCAGTTTTCAGGAGCCTCAAACGGGTTATTATAGTACTGCCCACCGATATCTAGCCACTCCGAAATTAATTTAAGTTCAATCGGTGTTAGATGACCAAAATGTGTGGGGTTTAATGGGCTCTCAAAACGTTCAAAAAAGCGTGCACTAAAAGCCGAACCGTTTCTATTCATGACCGGCGTAATACGAATACCTTGTATGCCAATTTCAACAGGGTCCGTGTCTATATCGACTAACAGTCCACTCTCAGCATCGAATGCTTGTTCATTGTCGGCAAAAAGTAATTCTCTATAGGAGGTTAAATGTTCGTTTTCACGATCTGAAGGTTGTGACGTTAACTCAAGTTGCCCTGCGGGAATACGGGTTAAACCGTCAAGACCGGTACGGTTATGACAGGCGGTGCAACGGTGAGTATAGATAATGTTAGGATCAACGGGGTCAACGCTGTTTCTGGCTTTATCCCATAGGGGCTGGATATGTTGGATATAGTGCAAGGTTATCCTGCAGCGAATTTCCCAGCTTTGTAGGCAGGGCACGGTGATAGGCAGTTTGTCTAGATAATCGGGGTCTTCTTCTTCGGTGTTTAAGTCTGTATATAAAAGGTTAATACTGCTGGGTGCATCGCCGATAATATCGGCTGTTAGTTCTCTTAATGCATTATCCAGGGTGTAGTTTTCAGCCAGGGTTAACGCTTCGCTGATAATACTTGGCGCAACTAAATCGGGCCGCCCATGAGGGTTATCGTTATCGCCATCATGACAGCCGTTACATGCCAAGGTTTCTCCTGGGCGAAGTTGCAGCCAGCTGGTGTGGCGTTGGCGATGTAAACGCCTGCTGCTAGCATCTAATATACTTATTTTAAAAGGCACATTGGCGGGTACCCTTACTTCAACGGAGCCATCGGCGGCAATAGGCACATAACCTAAAATTTGTTGCATCTCATTGGCTCGGCCAAATGCTGTGTTGGAAAAATCAAAGGTATCGTCATCCGGAATACCTACCGATTTTGTGATGCGTAAAAAACTTGCGGCTGCATTATTAAAATCACTGACCGATGCATCTAATCTGCTATCAACACCATCCATATCATAGACGCTTCGAATTTTTAATGTGCCCCAGTTTTCCAGGCTTTGTTCTGGGGCGATAAATGCAGCGGGTGTTTTTACATTCAGGGCGATAGCTTCACTGACCATTTGCCCGGTGGGTGGAATATAAACAGGTTTCTGGCTTAGTGTATTGGCATCATAAATCCAAAGTGATGCATTATTTGGCCCCTCACTTAAGGTGTTATCGGCAAGATTTTCTTCGCTGCAGATAAGATCAACCGAGTTGCTATCGGCCAAGTCATTTAACCGACAGGCATTCCATGTGACCAGAAATCGATGAGTGCCATCGGCAAGATCATAAACACTTACATAGCGCCCCGATAAAGCCATTTCGTCTTCAGAGGGGATATCTTGAACAAATAGGGCCGTTTGTGTTGTTGCATCTGTGGCAGTGATATTGTTAATCGCTTGATCAATATTGATGAAGTTTTGATGGTCGATAAAAAACCAGTTAGAGCCAAAGTGGTTTAAATCAAAGGGGGTAGCCTGAATTAACAATGTGCCATCCAGTTGCGGCTGGGGTTTAAGAAACTGAAGCGGGGTTGAGGCTGTGCCTGTGTCATGGCTTTTATTACCGTACAGCAGTTGTACCTCAGAACCATCGGGTTTTACCGTATAAAGATCAATGGCATCGTTTTGCAGACGGCTAAAAACGATGCGTCCATCCGTTAACATGGCAGGATACATATCATGGCTAACGTTATAGGTGATTTGCTCGATATTACTGCCATCGGCTTCCATAACATGCAAAACAGTTGCCTGCGTTTGGCGGTTCTGATCCAGCGCAGGGAATTGGGGTTTACTTTCATCCAGGCGTATCGCATTGATGCCACGTTGGCGTGTTGATGAAAATACGATGTGCCCATCAGGCAAGAACCTAGGCATAATATCGTTAGCGTCTTCGGCGATGATGTCGGATGCGATGATGCGTATTAATTGTTTTTGCTCTATATCATATTGCCAGATATTCCACTTGGGTTGATCGATGTCATCGACATCGGGTAATTCAGGCGCACGCATGCTAAACAGCAGTTTTTTGCCGTCATCGGAGCTGGATAGATCTCTAACATCGTAGAGTGCGCCTGCATCATAAAGTTCTGCCGTGATGTTTTCAGCTTGTACATTGGCTGAGGCGCGTCGCTGTACATAAACCGCAGCTCCGGGGTTGAAGGCCATAGGGTCACTGTGATCGGTAAACATTAATATGCCATCTTCATCGGCTGGTACCGATCTTTGGATATAGGCGATGGGCACATCAACAACAAAACTGCTTTCTGCATCACCATCACCAGCACTGCAGGCGTTTAAAAATATGAATAGTGGCAGCGCAGCGGCGAGTGTTATGTTTTTTGACGAGCTTGAAATAGAATGAGAAGTGCATAAAACATATTTTTCTTCTTAATAGACGCAGTAATGCTTTTCGGCCAGCAAGCCAAATACTTTAGCTATCTTATATTTTAAAAACATAATAACAGTATAAAAATGAAAAACGATTTTGTGCCGTTTTTACTGCGTAAATGTGTCTCTAATGTTTAAATGTGTGTCGCGGTTCAAGGAAATAGCAGTTAAGTCTTCTTTACTCTCCGATTCCAAGGGCCCATATCCTATAGTTAAGATATTGCTTATTTCATAATAAAACAAATTAGAAGGGGCTTTGTTAACGTGAAAACGGTTTTTTTATTAAACAAAACTGGCCTGATGGAAAAATGCCGTCGTTCAATGATGATGTCCAGTCTGGGGCTGCTTATAGCGCTATCGTCTTATGTCAGTGCGACAGAATATGATCAGGCCAAACGCATTCATCAGCGCCTCTCGGGTGTGCCTGCCACAGCTGCCGTATTAGAAGACATGGCCAATTTTATTAAAACAGGTGATGGGGCTGCGGCTACTGCTATAGCGATGGCGGATGACGGTTTTTACAATGTCACGCTAAAGAACTTTGCCACCCCTTGGACTAACGAAAGCCAAACCGTCTTTGCCGATTTAAATGATTACACCGCAACAGTCATTGGCATGGTCAGGGATGATGTGGATTTTCGTCAAATCTTATCTGCCGATACGGTATATGTCGCCGAAGGAATAAGTGGTCTATCAGCTTATAGCATGAGCAATAATAGCCATTATGAGCAGTTGGATGCCGGTAACTACAGCTTACAAACCTATCTTGTTGCCAAGAATCAATCGGATCTTACTTCATTACCCAGTGATGCTACAGCGGGCGTGATGACCAGCCGGGCTGCGTCCAAGGCCTTTTTTATCGATGGCACCAATAGAGCGATGTTGCGTTTCACGTTAATCAATCATCTTTGTAGAGATTTAGAAGCTGTAAAAGATATTACACGCCCTGCAGATAGAATTCGCCAGGATGTGAGCCGTAGCCCTGGTGGAGATAGCCGCATATTTTTAAATACCTGTATAGGTTGTCATACCGGCATGGATCCTCTAGCGCAGGCCTTTGCTTATTATGATTATTCCTATGATAGCGAAGCGGATGAGATGGGTGATGCGGGGCAGTTGGTTTATACGCCAGGCGCAGTACAGGAAAAATATCATTTTAATAATGCCAATTTTGCCCCGGGTTTTGTCACTAAAAACGATCAATGGGATAACTATTGGCGAGCCGGTCAAAATAAATTGATGGGCTGGTCGCAAGCATTAACCGGTTCTGGTCAGGGCGCAAAATCCATGGGTACGGAGCTTGCCAACAGTGATGCCTTTGCCCAGTGTCAGGTGAAAAAAGTTTTTGAGAATGTCTGTTTAAAAAAACCCATAAACGAAGCTGATAGCATTCAAGTCAATTTGATGAAAACCCGTTTTATAGCCGCTAATTATTCGATGAAAACGGCATTTTCTGATGCATCCCTTTATTGTAGTGGTGATTAACATGGCGAACGAGACAAAAAGATCACAGCTGAAACTGTTTTCCACAAGACTTCTAACCGTAGTTATCACAAGCTTCTTATTGCTGTTAAGTGGCTGTGGTTCGGATAAGGGACCAGAAACGACGGAAAATGAAAACACCAATGTTGATCAGGGTGAGGGCTTTGTTTATAAAGGTGATCCACCGGTCAGTGATGAGGTGCGCCGTTTTCAGGAAAACCTATGGGATAATATACGTCAATCTGATCGCTGTGGCGGTTGTCATAGTGTAGAAGGCGGTAATTCGCTGCAGTTTGCCCGCATCGATGATATCAACAAGGCTTATGACGATGTAAAGGCTTTTATTGACTTGTCTGCTCCAGCTGATTCTCCATTAGTGCTAAAACTGCAGCAGGGGACGGGGCATTCTTGTTGGAAATCAGAAGATAGTGTTTGTGCTGAATTATTAACCCGCTGGATTGGTCAATGGGCCAATGTGGCTGTAGGGCAGGTTAATGTGGTTGAGTTAAGACCGCCCGTTAATAAGGAGCCTGGAAAAAGTAAAAGCTTTCCAGAAAGCCCGGCAAGTTTTGATGCATTGATTTATAACACGTATTTAAAGCCGCATTGTTCAGACTGCCATAAAGAGAATGCCGCAACGCCACAATCTCCTTTTATTGCCAGTGACAATGTTGATGAAGCGTATCTAGCGGCAATGAGTAAAATAAGCCTGGATACGCCGGAGGGTTCTCGCCTGGTGGTTAGGCTTAGCGATGAGTTTCATAATTGCTGGAGTGAAAGTTGTTCGGAAGATGGGAAGGTAATGTTAACCGCGATTACTGATTTTGCCGATGGCATAGCGTTAACCCAGGTTGACCCTCAGCATGTGATTAGCCGTGCGATGAAACTACTGGATGGCATAGCGTCCTCCAGCGGTGGACGTAATGAAGACAGTTTAATTGCGTTATTTGAGTTTAAAACCGGTGATAAATTTAAGGCCTTCGATACCTCGGGTGTGGATAAAGATATGGACCTGAATTTATCCGGTGATTTTGAATGGGTAGGTGGTTGGGGCATTAATTTTATTAACGGTAGGGCGCAATCTGAAGCCGGGCAAGCTGAAAAGCTAAGCCGTTTAATTGGTGCAACCGGTGAATACTCTATTGAAGCCTGGGTTGCACCTAATAATGTCACACAGGAAGGTCCGGCTAGAATAGCAAGTTTCTCAGGTGGTAAGGATGACCGTAACTTTATGTTAGGGCAGACCCTATATAGTTATAACTTCCTTCATCGTAGCTCCCTCTCGGATGCCAATGGCGAACCGGCTTTATCAACCAGCGATGATGATGAAGTTTTACAAGCGACTTTGCAGCATGTGGTTATGACGTCGAATTTAAGTGATGGCCGAAAAATCTATGTGAATGGCAAGTTGGTGGCACAGGAGGATACCTCGGATACCACAATAGGCACGCTAAATAGTTGGGATAATAGTTTTGCCTTTATCCTGGGCAGTGAAACCTCGGGTGAATTCCCTTTTAAAGGTGTTATCCGTTTATTAGCCGTCTATAACAAGGCTATACCTGAGGCGCAAATTCAAACCAATTTTGAAGCGAATGTCGGCCAACGTTATCTGGTGATGTTTAATGTCTCAGAAATCACAGGCATTAATGAAGCTTATGTGGTGTTTGAAGTTAGTCAGTTTGATAATTATGCCTACTTATTTAATCAGCCTTTCTTTGTAAGCTTAGATAAAGAAGCCAACTACAGCGGTGTTGCGTTAGAGGGCATGCATATTGGCATTAACGGTAAACGTGCAACGTCGGGCCAGGCTTTTAATTTGATTAAAACATCGTTAGATAAATCGGCAGTGGATGAAAATGGCCGCCAGCCTCTTTCATCTTTAGGTACTGTAATTGCGTTGGAGAAAGGTGTTGCTCATGATGAGTTTTATCTGATTTTTGATAAATTAGGCGATAAAAGTTTTGTCATTGTTGATGCAGAACCTGAGGTGACGACACCTGTGTATAGCACAGTTGAACAATCAGATATCGGCATTAAAACTTTTGATGAGATCAACTTGTCTATGGCTAGAATGACCGGTATCGATTTGAATTATATTAGCCCTGACTATGTGCCTCTTGAATTTAAAGTGGATGTAGCTGCAACCTTTGAAGTATTAGAGCAACAATTACCCAGCACTACGGATATAGGCACATTTTTATCATCTCATCAGATTGGCATTACCCAGCTGGCGATAGAGTATTGTTCAGCCTTGGTTGATGACACTTCTCTAAGGGCTGCTTATTTTCCTCAGTTGGTTTTTAACGCACCTTTAACGGATAGAAACTTATTATTAGACCCTTTAATTAATAAGATTGCGGTTAATAAAGTGAATGCGGTTGAGTTAGTGTCAGAGCCATCTGATATTGAGATTAAAAGCGATCTGGATGATCTGATTGATAAATTATGTGATGGCAACTGCAGCGCAGATAAAACCGTGAAGATTGCCAAGGCAAGCTGTGCAACGGTGTTAGCCAGCGCCATTATCTTGTTTCAATAGGCGGAGAATAGTCATGAAAGCATTTTTAAAAGGCCGCCAATTCCGTAGCAGGCAGCAACAGCATTTACAGTTAAACGATGCGATGTTCCATACAGGCCATAAACGCCCTATAACCCGCAGAGACTTTATAGCTCAGGGTATGATCGCAGGTGGCGGGGCTGTAATGAGTGGCGGTGTGATGGGCATGTTAAGCAACTCTGCTTTTGGGCTTTCTCAGGACCTGGAAGATTTAAAGTTTGACTGTGGCATAAAAAAACGTCTGGGGTTTGAAGGCAAAGTACCGTTTATGTGTTTTGATTTAGCCGGTGGTGCCAATATCGCAGGTTCCAATGTCTTGGTTGGGCAGCAAGGCGGCCAGTTAGATTTTTTAAGCACGGCGGGTTATAGCAAACTGGGTTTGCCTGCCAATATGCTTCCTGGTTCGTCCGAAACCAATTTTGTTAATACCGATCTAGGTTTGGCTTTTCATTCTGATTCGGCTTTTCTGCGTGGCATCTTATCTAAAGTCAGCCCATCAACGGCAGCTAATATCAATGGGGCGGTGATTCCTGCACGTTCAGAAAATGACACCGGAAACAACCCTCATAACCCCATGTATGCAATTCATCAGGCCGGTGGAGAAGGTGCTTTAGTGGATCTTATAGGTTCTGTTAGTAGTACTTCTGGCGGTAATTCAATGGCGCCAGCTGCGATGATTAATCCTGCGGTGCGGCCAACAAAAGTGGATAGATCAAGTGATGCAACAGGGTTGGTAGACTTAGGTAAATTGGTTAAAACCTTGTCACAAGAAGAAGTTGTTAATGTGATGGAGGCCGTGGCCTATTTATCCGATAAAAAACTGGCAAATACCCGCATGCCAACGGGTTCCTCGGATGAAGTGGCAATCAAAGCTCTGGTTAAGTGTGGTTATGTGAAGTCTGCGGCATTAGCCGAAGACTATGGTGATCCTGCTGATTTGGACCCTGAGAAAGATGGATTGATCAAAGGAACTGCCGGTATATTCAGTGATGCAGATTTTGATGCCGATAGAGAGTATAAGAAAACTGCCGCGGTCATGAAACTGGTGGTTAATGGTTTCGCCGGTGCAGGCACGGTCACTATGGGTGGTTTTGATTATCATACCGGTGATCGATCTACTGGTGAACGTAGAGATTTCCGTGCAGGTGAATGCATGGGCGCTAGCCTGGAGTATGCAGCACGTAGAAGCAAGCCGTTGATGTTATATGTGTTTAGTGATGGCTCTGTATCATCTAACGGTATGGCTGATGAAAGTATGGAGGGGCGTGGTAAGGGGCAGTGGACTGGTGATAACCAGTCTACAGCGGCTGCGTTTATGCTGGTCTATAGCCCTAAAGGTAAGCCGGAGTTGATGGGGGGGACAGATGATGAGAAATTACGCCATCAGCAAATTGGTTTTATGGATGCCAATGCATCGGTGATTACGTCGGCTACACCGGCTGCGAATAATGTTAATTTATTGGTGGAGACGGTGGCGTT
The DNA here is from genome assembly GCA_013215055.1 of Pseudomonadales bacterium. Taxonomy (GTDB): domain Bacteria; phylum Pseudomonadota; class Gammaproteobacteria; order Pseudomonadales; family DT-91; genus CAKMZU01. Next base: position 24,804 of record JABSRQ010000029.1, read on the forward strand.
AAATTATATGGCTTTAAACGGCGAGATAGGCCAGTTTAAAGATACATTTCCTAACCATGGCCTAGGTAGCGAGGCTCTGAGAGATAGCCTGGTTGCATTTGAAAGTATTGTGTAGTGGTTGTTTGCAGTGTTATAAACGCTGTAGGCCTTCGCTGTAATGAAATTGACCGCCGGCGCTGATGATAATCACATCGACGTTGTTAAGTTGATTGATTAATTGCAGGCCTTTTTTTATACCTAATACAAAAACAGTGGTAGAAAGTGCATCGGCCGTGGTTGAATCATCGGCCAGAATGCTAACCGATTGAATGGCATTATTGGGTGAATGGCCGGTTTTAGGGTTTAGAATATGATGGTAGCGTTTTCCGTCTTCGATAAAAAAACGCTCATAATCACCCGAAGTTGATAAAGCGACATTCTCCAGCGGTATTCTCAATATCTGTTGTGTTGTCTGCCGGGGGTTTTTAATCGCCACTACCCAGGGTTTGCCTTTTTTATCACCGATAAGTCGGCTATCACCACCGGCAGTGATGATCGCATGCTGCACACCTTTAGACTGTAAAAAATCACAGACCTTATCTACCGCATGGCCTTTACCTATACCACCTAAATCAATTTTTAAATCGGGGTGTGTAAAACGTATGCTTTGATTTTTATGATTCAGTTTGATGGCTTTATAGTTGATGCTCTGTAAATGCTTTTTTATCACTTTTTTATCGGGGTGGATCGAATTCTGGTAATCATATTTAAAACCGATAGAGGCAAAGCTGATGTCAAATGCGCCCTGGGAAAGTTGTGAGATAGTTTGCGCTTTTTCTAATAGTTTAAATAATGTGGATGAGACGTGAATCGCTTGTGAAAAAGCGTGTTGATTAATGTGGTATAACTCACTGCTGGGGTCCAGCGGATTCATGCTTGAATCAACTTTGTGTAAAATTTTCAGGCTTTGGCTGAGTAAGGATTCAGCGTTATTTTCAGCCCAAAATTCAATATGAATATTGCTGCCCATGATAGCGGTATCATGGGCTATCCACTGAGCCTGGCAGACGCTGCTGAAGAGGGCTGTGCTGATCAATAAAATGACCAGCCTGAATTGTATGACATGTTTGATGAACATGGTTTTTATTCAGATTTATTAGGGGTGAATATCTCAACAACATTGGCTTTAGCAGAGGCGCTCTGCGCGTGTTTTAAACCGGCGGCTTCAACACGGCTAAGATAGTCTTGCCAATGCGTCTCTTTATTGCAGGCCAAGTCATATAGATAATCCCAGGAATAAATGCCGCTATCATGGCCGTCACTAAAAAATAATCTTACGGCGTAATTACCTATAGATTCCAAACTATCGATTAAAATATTGTGTTTTCCTGTTTGTAACACTTCTTGGCCTGGGCCATGGCCTTTAACTTCGGCGCTGGGGGAATAGACACGTAATAACTCAAAGCTGACGCTGTGTTCTTCGCCGTTATCGTAGTTCAGTTGAATAACGCGGGATTGTCTGCGTACATCAATTTTTGTCAAACTAGGGGTATTTGGATTCATGTGCTTATCACTTCTTTATTTTCTGGGGCTATTGTAAAAGAGCCAGCATTAAAAAGCTTGTTCACTTATATTGTTTTTCGGAAAAATTCTTCACGCAGGCAACGCAAATCATAAGCTGTGTTGATATCACAGGGGATAAACTGGATTTTTTGCCCCGGCATTGCCTGAGCAATTTTTTCTATATCCACAGCGATGATATTACCTAATTTGGGGTAGCCCCCTATGGTTTGCCGGTCTCTTAAAAGCACAATGGGCTGGCCATCGGCAGGTATTTGAATAGCCCCCAAGGTGATGCCTTCTGAGATGATACCTTTGAGTGCTGTTTGAATGGGCTCGCCGCTGAGCCGAAAGCCCATGCGATTGCTTTTATTGCTAACTTTATAGTGTTGCTGTAAAAATTTTTTCTGTTGTTCGCGGGTAAACAGCGGCCATTGTGAACCTGAAATAAAACGGCACTTTAAAAGTTGGTGATTATTATATTCAGGTTGTAAGGAGGCAGGCATAAATCTTTGCTGCGAGGTTTGTGGTGGCGAGAGAGCCTTGATTATTTCGCCTTTTTGCAGCGCTTTACCCTGTTGTTGGCCACCTAAATGTTCACGTTCTACCGTGCAGCATGAAGAGAAAATAGACGGGCAAAAAAAGCCACCTTGCAGGCTTAAATAGGCTCTTGTGCCCTGCATTTTGGGGCCTGAAAAGCTTAAATAATCCCCTTTTTTTGCATTAAATGTTTGCCAGTTCTTTAGGCTTCGATTATTTAACTTCGCATGAAAATTTGCACCAGTAATCACGAGTTGACAGTCAGATAATATCTCGCACTTAAAAAAACCAAAGCTGATTTCAAGGCAAGGGCTATTTTCTGAATTGTGTAATAAACGGTTGGCCCATCGATAGGCATATTCGTCCATAGGGCCTGATGCTGTTAATCCCAGGTGTTGATGGTTTTTTCGACCGCCATCGATAAACAGCGTTTGTAATCCAGGTTTTAAAACCTGTAAAACCGGCTTCATCTTTCCACCTCTATTTTACCACCTTGCTTAAGGTATTCATCACGGCTAATGGCGGTGAATTTCACCGTATCGCCGGTGTTAAGCATATTGGGTATGGGGCATGAGGCATCGAATAGGTTTATTGGGCTGCGGCCTATGATATGCCAGCCACCAGGGCTGGCTTGTGGGTATATTGCGGTTTGTAAGTCTGAAATAGCCACTGCACCTGCAGGCACCCAGGTTCTTGGTGTGCTTTTACGCGCCATGTTGAGTTTCTCATCTAATAAACCCATAAAAGCAAAACCCGGCGCAAAACCCATGGCATATACTTGGTAGTTTTTTTGCTGGTGGCATAAGGCTATTTCCTGCCAGCTGAGCGCCAGTTTTGTACTCAGTGAGGTTAAATCCCAGCCTACATCGGGGTGGTAATACACTGGGATTTCAATGCAGGGTTTTTCTGCTTTTGGCTTTATTTCAGCCGTGTGCTTTATCTCTAAAGAATGCTGCATTGCCTGTTGCGCTTGATCAGGAGGAAACTGCAGGCAATCAAATTCTATTAACAACGTGGTGTATGCGGGGGTTAAATCCATTAAAGCTGGGCCAAAAACGTTTTTGGCCACTTCAGTGGCAATCTGGATATCAGGTAATATGGTGGGCGTTATATGGTCACAAAAGCGTAGCAATAAATGGCTTTCGCTGAGTAATTCATAAGTTACTGCAGATTTCATGGCTTCTTTAACAAGGTTTTAAGTTGAATGATTTGCTCTACTGCTTGTGCATTGTCGCCATGCACACAGAGGGTATCGGCCTCCAGGGTGATGGTTCTTCCGTTGATGCTTGTTACGGTGCCGTGCTGGGCTAGTTGTTGAACTTGTTTCATTATGGCTTTTGATGAGGTTAAAACCGCACCTTCTTCGGTCCTGGCAAGCAATAACCCCTGATCATCATACGCTCTGTCGGCAAAGGCTTCGAATAACACGTTAATGCCATGTTTGCTGGCCAGGTTTCTGAAGCTTTGATTCTTGGGGGTGGCCATCATTAATAGAGGCAGGTTTTTATCAAATTTTTTGATGGCGGCAAAAATACCTTGTAAAACGTGATCGTCTTTCATCATATCGTTATAAAGCGCACCGTGGGGTTTAACGTAAGACATTTTACAGCCCTGACTTTGGCAAATGCCTACAAGCGCACCCAGTTGATATATTACAAAGGCTTCAATCTCATCACGGCTTAAGGCCATTGATCTGCGTCCAAACCCTTGTTTATCAGGGTATGAGGGGTGGGCACCTATTTTTACGTTGCAGGTTTTAGCCAGGGCTACGGTTTTGACCATCACGCAAGGGTCGCCAGCATGGTAGCCACAGGCAATGTTAGCCATATCAATATGTGGCATCACCAGTGGGTCGGCTTCTATTTTCCAGTAGCCAAAAGATTCACCTAAGTCGCAATTCAATAACATGTGCCAGCCTCTTTGATTCAGTCTCTATCTTAGCTTCCATACGTGGTCTTGTTAACCCGTGATACGGGATATTGTCTTTGTTTCTAATTGCAGATATAACAATGAAGGGTCTATAGTTGATGGGTTATGTTTTTACGATAAAGGTGATAAATATGCAGGCATATAAAAAAGTGTTAGTCGCTATCGATTTGGAACATGAAGCGGAGGCGGTGATTAAAAAAGCCCTGGCCGTGAGCGCCGAGGATACGAATATTCATGTGGTCTATGTGGTTACACCGCTAACGGATGCGTTATATGCCAATGGTTTAGGCCTTGTATCGCCGATGTTAGAGGTTGAGGATTTACAGCAGGAGGCGATTAAAGCGTCTAAGGCACGTTTAACATCATTAGTTTCAAGTTTTACTAGCGCTAATATTAAAGCTGATGTGTTAGTGGGGGATACCGTTAGAACCCTTGTTGATGAAGCTAAGGATATAGAGGCGCAAGTGATTGTTATAGGCAGTCATGGCAAGAAGGGCTTGCAGTTATTGTTAGGTTCAACGGCTTCCGGTGTACTTCATCATGCCGGCTGTGATGTGTTGGCGGTTCGTTTATAATTGTTTAATGACTATGGTCAATGTCTCACAAATTTTGGTGCTTATTTCCTATAGTCAGATTTTGTGAGTTATCTATAATTACGACAACAAGCAAGGGACAGGGAACATGAAAACCATAGCAATATAGTTTTCACGACACAGGGCATGTGTTGCTTGATTAAGGGACTGCACAAAGGGTTTTGTGTGACAGGGATAAGAGAAGGGCTTTCTTTAGGGGAAGCCCTTTTTCTTTGCCTGGAATTTAATTTTGAGGACTAAGAAAGGCCGTTAGCCAAGCGATAAGGGCCTTGGTAGTCGTAGATTTTTTCCTGAATTTGCCAATAATATTTTTGTTTGCGTGCGATAACAAAATCCGGTGCGCTAAAAAGATGGCTTTTATCTAACAGTTCTTCCAGTTTTGTAAAATAAGGCCGCTGCGTCGTATTTAATAAACCTTGAGCAAATCGTGGACCAAAACTTTGATTGAAATAAAAACACTGGCCTTTGTGATTAAGGTCAAAAGACTCGGTTAGCTCCAGGCCGTCTTCATCATAATAGTGAATTTTTAATCGCCCCTTGTTATCGCTGAAACGCATGCCAGAGCAACGAATAACCATGGCGTTTTTTAAGTTTAAAGCCTGTTTAAGTTTTTCATCCGGGTCTATCAGTACCTTATCGCAGTGTTCGCAGCGCCTGGCTGCGATATCATTTTCTTGCATGCAATCAGGGCATTGTTTAAACCGAAAGCGAAATTGGCAGCGACGGCGAGCCCCATCTATCTCTTCAATAGATTGGCAACGTCGGCCATAATGCTCAATCAAATCACCGTCATCATCAACAATGCCCCAGAAACTATTGTGGAATTCACACACGGGACAGGGGATGGAAACCGGCACAGATTGGCTGTTAGGTTTATCTTCACCAATTTCAGGCTGATATATATCATAACCATTACCAGCATAATCAATCACCAGGCAATCTTTTTTATCCGGTGCTAAGCGCAAGCCCCTGCCGATAATTTGCTGATAGAGGCTCACCGATTGTGTAGGGCGTAAGATGGCGATCATATCAACATGGGGTGCATCAAAACCGGTGGTTAATACAGAGACATTAATCAGGTATTTAAGCTGCTGTTGCTTAAATGTGTTGATAATCTCATCACGCTGCGAGGCCTCGGTAGCGCCGGTGATTAATGCGGCATCGTGAATACCTTGTTGCTGTAGGTAGGCATAAATCTCTTTAGCGTGATCGACGGTGGCGGCAAAAATCATCACGCCTTTACGATCTTTTGCCAGCTCTACAATTTGTTCACTAATACCTTTGGTAACACGTCGGTGTTTGTGCAGCAGTATATTCATCGCCTTTTCACTGTATTGGCCTTGGCTGCTGGCCGTAAGCTGGCTGAAATCATAATGGCTGATGCTTGCATCAATAAGCTTCGGTACGGTTAGGTAGTTGTTTTTTATCATGTAGCGCAGTGGTAGCTCATAAACACAGCTGATAAAAAGTCGTTCATCGGTGGTGCGCACAAAACCCTGGTGATGGTATTGATAAATCCAGCCAGAGCCTAAACGGTAGGGCGTTGCAGTCAGGCCAAATACTTTAAATGATGCATTGTTTTGGCACAGTTGTTCGATCAATAACTGGTATTGGGTTTTACCGTTAGTTTTACCGGGGATGAGTTCGTCGCTTTCTGCCTCTTGAATATTGACCCTATGGCATTCATCGATAATCAGTAGGCTATGTTGCTGGGCAAAAAGAGGCAGGTTGCGTGCTACCGATTGAATGCTGGCAAAGGGCACCCGGTGATGCAGGTCTTTTTGTTTTAAGCCTGCGGAGAATATACCGGCTTCTATGCCGTAACTGATAAATTTATCGTGGTTTTGTTCTACCAGCTCTTTGACATGGGCCAGGACTAATACTTTACCTTTTGCACGCCTGGCAAGCTCGGCAATGACCAGGCTTTTGCCAGCACCGGTGGGTAGAACAATCATTGCCGCTTCATTGGATTTTTTGAAGTGCGCAATGGTGGCATCAACGGCTTGTTGTTGATAATCGCGTAATACAAAGGCCATAACAGAGCTTATAAACTGGCCGTTTTATTGCAACGGTATGCTGTGCCTTTTGCTTTTAACGTAAAGGCATCTTCATAATAATATTGGTTCGTGGCTTTAGGCGCTTTCATGGTTGGCGTGCGTAAATAGTTTTCCAGGCGCTGGGTTTGATAATAGGTTTTTATCGTAGCTAGTAAAACGGTATCAGCTTGATATTTAACCGCTGCTTGATGGCGTAAGTCATTTTTAACTTCATCATCAAAGGTGCCGTAGCCAATAACTGCACCTTGAAGCTTACAGTTTTTTAATAAACCAGGCTCTTTGGTGAGCAGTACCGCAGCAGCTTCGGTAGAGGGTTGGGGGTGTTCTTCCACGTTTGAGCAGGATGCCAATAGTAAAAAACTGGTAAAACAGTGAGTTTTGATGGCTGACTTCATAATAAAAAATCTGATTTCAAAGCGTAAAGAGAGGCTATTGTAAGAGCTTTTTATATTTTAGCGGAAGTATTATTGGAAATTTGTTTAAATGGCTCTGAAAACTACGAGGTGGCAGTATGTCAGATGAAACGCAGCAATTACTGATTCAGCAGATGAAAAACTGGGTGCTTAATACGGTTGTAGGGCTGAATTTTTGTCCCTTTGCCAGAAAGCCTTTGGAAGATGATGCGATTAACTACTGTGTCGTAGGCAGCAGTAAGAAACAGGCCGTGTTGGAGATGTTATTGCAGCAATGTGTTTTGTTAGAGGAAGATCAAAATATCGCCACCAGCTTAATCATACTTGATCTGGGATTTGCCGATTTCTACGCCTATTTAGAGGTATTGGATCTGGCCTTAGCGCTTTTGTCAGCGGAAGGTTATGACGGGGTTTATCAATTGGCCAGTTTTCACCCTGAGTATTGTTTTGATGGGCTGGAATTTGATGATGCGGCCAATTTTACCAATCGTGCACCTTTTCCGGTGTTACATTTAATTCGTGAGCAGGAATTAACCGATCTTCTATTGGTATATCCGCAGCCTGAAAAAATTCCGGAGAGAAATATACAATTTGCACGAGAAAAGGGTGTGGTCTTTTTGCAGAATTTATTAAATCAATCTAAACAAGTATAAATGACTGCCCTCTAGTCATGAGGGCGATATTGTTTGATAAACACTTCACCGGCCATTGTAGCGGCAGCCTTGGTGTTAAAGCATTCGCTGCGTAATATATGCCCGCCTGAGCTGATAACGGTGTAGAAGTGATGATTACGGTGTTCAATTTTAATGGTGACCGAAATACGGCTGTTATTATTTAGCATTTTTACGTCCTATTTTTATTAGTTGTTATTAGGATTCGGCTAAGTATAGACAATATATAAGCTTGTCCAGCCGCGTCTTCACTTTAATTTAAATCGCTATTAATAAATTAGCCGATAGTTCGATAAACGGGGCATAGATTCAGGTCGATTTTTAGACTGATTTATTTTAAAAACACATCACTCTTACAAGTGATCTGCCGCACATAATGATAAGTGTTTGTAATTATTGCTTATTTACAATGTTTTCAGATTGAACTTTTAATATGGTTTTTACACTAAATCACATCTAGGAAGTGATGAGGTGCATTTATGGAATCGTTTAAATTGGTCTTTTTACTATTAATAGCCTTGGCTGTTGAGCTATGTATGTTAAGCCAGGTTGCGGTACTTGCGGAGCAATGGTTTTGGGTATTGCAGGTCTTATTGGGTATCAGTTTTGTGCTTGCGGCTGTATTGATTTATATCAGCGCAGTGGATGAGGGGCATGTTTATTTGCTGACATCATACGATTAAAGCAAATTGTAGTTATAAAAAAAGCCTCAGAAGAGGCTTTTTTTATGCGGTTGAAGCTTACGATTAACGCTTCAGATGTTGTAACTTACCTTCAACGCCAGCCCATTCTTCAGAATCAGCAGGGGCATCTTTCATCTCGGTGATATTAGGCCATGATTCGGCTAACTCAGCATTTAACTCGATGAAAACTTCTTGATCTGCAGGTACTTCATCTTCAGAGAAAATTGCATCTACAGGACACTCAGGCTCACATAATGCACAATCGATACATTCGTCAGGGTGGATAACCAAAAAGTTAGGGCCTTCGTAGAAACAATCAACTGGACAAACTTCAACGCAGTCCGTGTGTTTACAGTTGATACAATCTTCGCCGACAATAAAAGTCATAGTGTTTCCTTAAAGTGCTACATTTTGTACGAATTATGGCGAGCTAGTGTACAGCTTTTTTTTCGCCATGTTAATAGTTTCATCGAAGTATTAAGCACTTGCAATGCGTAGGTGATACTGAGAATCATTACCACCTAGATCTCCGGTTCTAGCTGGCTTCAGCAAGTTTTTCTTTGAGTTGATAAATTAAATCCAGAGCCTGTCTTGCGCTTAAATCATCGGGGTTAATGCTTTTAAGTTGAGCTTCAACTGCAGAAGGTGTTTGGGCAAATAACAGTTCAGCCTGATGAGGCTGTATAGCGGGGCTAGTTTGCTTGGCCACTTCGGCTTGTAATTCCATCTGTTCCAGTTCAAACAGTTTCTGCTGTGCTGCATGTAATACCGACTCGGGGATGCCTGCCAATTTGGCGACTTGCAAACCATAGCTCTGACTCGCAGGGCCTGGCTGTATATGATGCAAAAAGACGATATTGTCCTGATGTTCGGTGGCGGATAAATGCACATTGGCCGAGGTCGAAATTTGCTCAGGCAATGCGGTTAATTCAAAGTAATGAGTTGCAAATAATGTCATCGCTTCGATACTGCCGGCCAGTTCCACCGCACAGGCCCAGGCCAGAGATAGGCCGTCAAAGGTGCTGGTGCCACGACCTATTTCATCCATCAAAACCAGTGAGTTGCGAGTCGCATTATTGAGGATGTTGGCGGCTTCTGACATCTCCACCATAAAGGTGGAGCGGCCACCGGCTAAATCATCGGCACTGCCAATACGGGTGAAGATCTGATCAACCAAGCCGATTTGGGCGGCTTCTGCCGGCACAAAGCTGCCAACATGGGCCAGCAATACAATTAAGGCTGTTTGACGCATATAGGTCGATTTACCGCCCATATTGGGTCCGGTAATAATCAGCGTTCTACGATCCTTGTCCAGCTGGATATCATTGGCGATAAATGGGCTTTCCAAAACGCTTTCAACGACTGGGTGGCGCCCTGCGGTGATGTGTAACTCTGAGTCGTCCAGCATCTGTGGTTTGCAGAAGTTTAATTGCTGGGCGCACAGGGCGAAATTACATAAGACATCAAATTCCGCGATGGCCTGGGCGCTTTCTTGCAGAGCAATAAGCTCGCTATTAAGGCCATCTACCAAGGTTTCATAGAGGGCTTTTTCACGTGTTAGTGCACGTGATTTAGCCGACAGTGCTTTATCTTCAAACTCTTTTAATTCAGGCGTGATAAAACGCTCGGCATTTTTAAGGGTTTGGCGGCGAATATATTCAACCGGTGCTTTATGGGCCTGGGCTTTGGATATCTCGATAAAATAGCCGTGTACACGGTTATAACCCACTTTTAACGTGGGAATGCCGGTGCGTTCTTTTTCCCGTATTTCCAGGCGAACTAAATAATCACCGGCGTTTTGGCTGATGGCACGTAATTCATCGAGCTCGACATCAAAACCTGGCGCGATAACGCCGCCGTCTCGAATCACAACCGGCGGATTTTCGATAATGGCTTTTTGTAATAAGGCATCGGTTTCAGGGAAGCTGCTGATGTCTTGCTTTAACTGCTGCAATAACGGCGATTGGCTGCTATCGGTGATACGTTGTAGTTCGGGTAACGCTGCAAGAGACTGCTGCAGGCGGGTTAAATCGCGTGGACGCGCTGAGCGCAGGGCTATACGGCCTAAAATGCGCTCCATATCGCCTACCGCTTTTAATTGCAGTGCAGCATCATCGGCAATATATAAATCCTGCATCTCTTGCAGGGCATCATGACGTTTGGAGATGCTGGATTTGTCACTTAAGGGTTGATTCAACCAACGTTTTAATAAACGTGAACCCATGGCGGTTGAACAGTGATTAATCACTGAGAACAGGTTATTACTTTCTGTGCCACTAAGATTGATATCGATCTCAAGATTACGTCTTGTTGCGGCATCCATTTGCACATTGTTACTGCGGTTTTCATGGCGTAAATGGCGTATATGCGGCAGGTCACCACATTGGGTGCTGAGGGCGTAATTCAGTAAACAGCCGGCGGCGATAATACCGCTGTTCAGGCCTTCGCAGCCAAAACCGGTTAAGTTCTGGGTGTTAAATTGCTTATTTAACTGGCGTTGGGCAGTTTCTAAATCAAAATCCCATACAGGGCGTTTACGTAAGCCTTTAGGGTATTGGTTAAAACTGTCTATTTCACAATCTTCCGGAATCAATAGCTCGGCAGGGTTTAAGCGATACAATTCACTTTCGGCGGTTTGTTGGTCGTTCACTTCAAAGACACCAAAGCGTCCTGAGGACATATCCAGAATACTGAAGCCAAAAGCATTTTGTGATGGGTAAATGGCCACCAATAAATTGTCCTGATGTTCTTCCATCAACGCTTCATCGCTGATGGTGCCGGGTGTGACGACTCTGACGACTTTTCGTTCAACCGGGCCTTTACTGGTGGCTGGATCGCCAATTTGTTCACAAATAGCTACCGATAAACCCTTTTTCACCAGTTTGGCTAAATAACCATCAGCAGAGTGGTAGGGGATGCCTGCCATGGGAATGGCGTTGCCGCCGGTTTTACCCCTGGCGGTTAACGTGATGCCCAGCAGCTCGGAGGCTCTTCTGGCATCGTCATGGAATAATTCGTAGAAATCCCCCATACGATAAAACACGAGTTCGGTGGGGTATTCAGCCTTGATGCGATTATATTGGATCATCATTGGCGTTAGTTTTTCTGGTTGACTCATAGTGATAAACCGCAAATGCAAGGTGGGCGAAAAGCCGACCAGTGTACCGTTTTTTTTCATGCCAAGCATCAGTGTTTTTGTACTGTGCTTCATTTGTCTGTTTAGTTGCAGGCTTTATCTACTTGATTTGTCTGGCATAGGTTTCTAGTATATGCGCCGAAGATAAATGCTTACATAATCCCAATATGCACAACGGATGGAAATAATGACACAAGCCAATAATATGACTTTGCCAAAAATCGTGCAGCGAGCCGTTGATAGTTACGGTGATCGATGCGCCATCAAGGAAGATGGATTAGAAATTAGCTATAACAGATTAAATGAAATTCGCTGGCAGGTAGCAAAAAGCTTGCAGGCCATGGGTATTAAAAAAGGTGACTGTGTTGCTGTTTGGGCACCCAATGTGTCGGAATGGATTTTTGCCTCTTTAGGTTTGCAATCCTTGGGCGCAATTTTAGTGCCTATCAATACCCGTATGAAGGGTTCAGAGGCTGCCGATTTAATCAATCGTTCCAAAACCCGCGTGTTATTTACCTTATCTGAATTTCAAGCCAGCCCTACATCGGTGATCCGTTATCTGGATTTATTGTCTGATCAGGAATTACCGAATCTTGAGCATAGAGTGGTTATGCGTGGCGAAGCTTCGGGTGCGTTAAGTTGGAATGATTTTTTAAGCAAGGGTGAGAATATCGAGCAAAGTGTTGTTGAATCTATTGCCGATGCGATTGATGCCGACGATGTGATGGATATGTTGTTTACTTCCGGCACCACCGGTAAACCCAAGGGTGTTCTCAGTGGCCATGGGCAAAATATACGTACTATTTCTACCTGGGCCGAAACTAACGGTTTAAATGATCAGGATAATTATTTAATCATTAATCCTTTTTTCCATAGCTTTGGTTACAAGGCGGGTTGGTTAGCGGCTTTGATTCAAGGTTCAAAAATTTTCCCGGTATTAACCTTTGATTTAGATGCGGTGCTGGCACAAATTCAAGAAGATAAGATTTCTATGTTGCCAGGGCCACCAACCATTTATCAGTCGATTTTGGCGCACCCCAGGCGTGGCGATTATGATTTATCGAGCCTGCGTTTGGCTGTGACGGGTGCTGCTCCTGTGCCGGTTGAATTGGTTAATCGTATGCGTGAAGAATTAAAGTTTGAATCAGTGGTCACGGCCTACGGTTTAACTGAAACCTGTGGTTTTGTATCGATTTGCCGCCCCGATGACCCGGCTGAAATTATTTCAGGTTCTTCCGGCCGTGCGATGGATGGCATAGAGGTGAAGTGTGTTGATGCTGCGGGTGAAGAAGTGCCTACGGGTGATGCTGGGGAAATCTGGGTACGTGGTTATAACGTAATGAAGGGTTACTTCGATAATGAGGTGGCCACGTTAGAGACCATGACAGCCGATGGTTGGTTAAAAACCGGCGATATAGGCACCATGGATAAAGACGGTTACATCGATATCACCGATAGAATGAAAGATATGTATATCTCCGGTGGTTTTAATGTCTATCCTGCCGAGATTGAAAATGGCATCTCGGCTATTTCGGGTGTGGTTCAGGTGGCGGTGATTGGTATACCTGATGAGCGTATGGGTGAGGTTGGCAAGGCTTTTATTGTTAAAGAAGCGGGTTCCAGCTTAACGGAAGCCGATGTGGTGACTTGGTGTAAAGCCAATATTTCTAATTATAAAGTGCCTAAAAAGGTGCAGTTTTTAGATGCTATGCCGTTAAATGCTACCGGCAAAGTTTTAAAAACCGAGCTGAGAACGTACTAAGTTTATCGTTGTTTAAAAAAGCCGCTCTGCGGCTTTTTTTATGCTCGTTTTTTTTGGGCAGAGTTTAATTGTATGGGTAGCCATTTTTTATGAAACATCATATCACGTCCCTTTTGTGCCTTTGGGTGGACTTTGTAGAGTCTAGAGCCCGCTGGGTGCTTGCTGCACTGGCTTTAATAACGTTATTTGCGGCAGGGTATGCCTATCAAAATTTCACCATTAATTCTGATCTGGGGGATTTGATAAATCCATCTGAAGAAAATCGCTGGTATGCCAATAGTGAGGCGTATAAAAAGGCCTTTCCGCAATATCGCCATACGGCGCTTGTGGTTGTCTCGGGGGCTTCGGCGTCCGCGACCTATGACAGTGCTGAAATACTGGTAAAAGCGTTAAATCAAAGTGGCAAGTTTAAAGAGGTTTTTGCACCGGCTTTTGATGCATTTTTTCAGGATAGGGTTTTATACAGTGTGCCTAGCGAGGGGGTGAAACGTATCTCGCAGAAGGTGCTGGATAAACTGCCGGAGCTGGAGAGATTGATTAAAAATCCCGAAGTATCCCAGCTTCTAGCGCAATTAGAGGTGCAGCTGATTATCGATCAGGATAGGGAGTTTCTTAGTGAGCATAGCCGTCATCAGATGGCGGTAATCGTTGAGGCCGTTAAACAATTATCTGCAGGTGAAAAGCCGGTCTTGGCGATGGTTGAGAATCTAAAGCCCAGAGATACCGATGAGATGCATTATCAAATCATCGTGCTTAAGAGTGCCATGCATTTTACCCAGGAACAGCCTAACGCGGTGATTGTGGCCAATATTCGTCAGGTTATTCAACAGCTTGCCATACCCAATGCCATCGATGTGCGTATCAGTGGTGAGGTGGCTTTGGCTAATGATGAAATTGCCGCAGGCATGTCGGGGGTGGAGTTTGCCGGTATGTTGTCGTTGGTGTTATTGGCCTTGATTTTGGGTTTGGGTATACGGTCTTTGCGGGTGATTACCTCCATTTTTATCATGTTGCTGATGGGCATTATCTGGACGGCCGCTTATGCGACGGCGACCATCGGTAGCTACAATACGCTCTCATTAATATTTCTGGTGATGTTTTTTGGCTTGGGTGTCGATTTTGCGGTTCATTATTGTTTACGTTTAATTGAAGAGCGGCAAAAGCAAATATCAAACCTGGACCAGGCTGATGATGTGCGCTCCTGCGCAGTTATCGCTACGGCCGATATAGGCACGACGTTATTGCTTTGTGCGATAACTTCATCCATTGCCTTTTTGGCTTTTTTGCCGACGGAATATAATGGTTTAGCCGAGTTGGGTATCATCTCTGCAGGTGGGATGGCGATTGCTTTTATGCTGAGTCTGACATTTTTCCCGGCCTGGTTTAGTGTGATGGGTTACGGTCAGTCGGTGAGGCAGGTAAAGGCAAAACCTATAGTTATGCATGAGCAAACGGGCTTTATGTCGCCTGCATTAATTTTGGCTGTGACGGCCATGCTTGCGGCATTGGCTTTTTGGTATGCCAAAGATGTACGTTTTAATTACAGTGTGTTGGCGATGCGGGATAAAGACAGTGAGGCGATGTCTACACTTTTGGAAATGCAGCAACAGGGCATCGTGACAGATTACAGTATCTTTGTTATGGCCGATGAAAATACCGATATTACACAGCTTAAGGCTGATTTACAGGCGTTATCCAGTGTTGCCAGTGTGGAGCTGCCACAGGATAATCTGCCCCAATTTCAACAGATTAAACAGCAATATATGTTGCCTGTACATCGGCGCTTATCTCAGCTTCGTATGGTTCAAGCGCCCCAGGAGTTTGATGTTGATGTCAATCAGCAGGCTTTAAGCCATATGCTGTCTTTATTGGATATTGAACATCAGGATGTGTTTTTTGATGAGGATGAGGTGGAGGTTAAGGCCTTTGTAAAAGCATTGATGTTATTAAAAGAGCGGCTGCCATATCAATTGGATTTTAATCGGGCCATTGCAGAGGGTATCAATGCCGATGTACAGCTGTTACAGCGTTGGTTTTCGGCCCAACCTTATGAGTTGATGGATCTTCCTGAAAATGTAAGGGCGCGATTATATAGTGAACAATATGGCTTGCTGCTGAATGTTATACCGTTAGAGGATATGACTCTTAGGGAAAATACCGATCAATTTGTGGCGCAGGTGATTGCGGTGGCTCCAAACGTGGCGGGAAGGACGGTGATAGAGTGGGGCATAGGCAAGGTGGTGGTTGAATCTTTTGTGCAGGCCATTGCGATTGCGATTACCGGTATTATTGTGCTGCTGGCTTTGTATTTCAGGGCGGTGTTGCCCGTGGTTCTGGTCTTGATTCCGCTATTATTAAGTACATTATTCACCTTTGCATTTATTCAAATCAGTGGATTAACGCTTAATATGGCCAATATCCTGGTTGTACCTTTGATTTTTGGCTTGGGTGTGGATACCGGTATTCATGTGATTCACCGCTATCATCAATCTTACAGTTTGCAGGAGATGCTGTTCTCAAGTACCAGTAAGGCGGTGTTGATCAGTGCATTAACCACCATTGGCACATTTATCTCTTTGTCTTTTAGTGCGCATAAGGGCGCGGCTTCAATCGGCTTGTTATTGTCGGTGGCCATCACGCTGTTATTGTTAACAACGTTTATTGTATTGCCGGCATTATTAAATGTGTTTGATAGGAAGTCGTTAGCGCCAGAGTAGGAGGCGCTTTTTTCAGGCATAAAAAACCAGTCATAGGACTGGTTCTTTTGAAATTTGGTGCTCGAGGGGAGAGTCGAACTCCCACATCCTAAGATACATGCACCTGAAGCATGCGCGTCTACCAATTCCGCCACTCGAGCTTAACTTCTTGTTGCAAAGAGATATCTTGTTACAAGAAAGTGGCGCGAATTCTATAGAGTTTTCCTTATGCGTCAATGGTTTTCTAATAAAAAATAGTTTGATTGGCCAGAAACGATGTGTTCGACGTTGTTTGTGTTCAATAAAGCATCAGTGGGCTGTGTGTGAACCGTTTTTGTGCTTTTTAATCAAGGCCTTGATCTACTCTGGTGCGTTTGTATGTTGTGTTGCATTACTTGAGAAAAGATACTCAATTGCATCCAATTCGAGTATAATCCGCGCCGCAAAGTTTAAATGGCGGTGGCTTTTATGCTCTGATGAATGTCGGAGGTGATAAGCGCTGCAGCCTGAAACCTATAAAAGAGGAAGCTCAATGAACAAGCAAATGAGTCCTGCTGATGTTGTTAGCCAGATAAAAGACGGCATGACAATCGGTATTGGTGGATGGGGTCCACGTCGCAAGCCTATGGCGTTGATTCGTGAAATTTTACGTTCTGACTTAAAAGACCTAACTATCGTCGCTTATGGCGGTGCTGATGTGGGCATGTTATGTGCTGCAGGCAAAGTCAAAAAAGTCGTTTTTGCTTTTGTATCATTGGACTTTATTCCTCTAGAACCTTATTTCCGTAAAGCCCGTCAATCGGGTTCTATCGAAACTTTTGAAATCGATGAAGGCATGTTGCTTCTAGGTTTACGTGCCGCAGGTTGGGGAATGCCTTTTATGCCTACACAAATCGGTCTAGGTACTGACGTCATCAAAGTTAACAAAGAGCTGAAAGTTATCGACAGCCCTTATGATGACAAAGAGTGGGTGGCAATGCCTGCACTTAAATTAGATGTGGCTTTATTACACGCCGACCGTGCAGACGTTCGTGGTGTATGCCAGATCAAAGGTCCTGATATGTATATGGACGAGCAAATGGCTAGAGCGGCCAACAAGACTTTTGTATCGGTTGAAGAAATTGTTGAGACTGACTTCTTCGCCCAAGGCGATGAATCTCGTTATGTATTCTGGGAACGTTCTTTAACTACCGGTGTTGTTCATATTCCTGGTGGCGCACATCCTACTTCTTGTACGCCTGCCTACGGGTTTGATGTACCACACACAAAAGAATATAACGCTTCTGCTAAAGAAGGTGGTTTTGAAGCTTATGCTGATAAATACATCAACGGCAAAACCGAAGCGCAATACCAAGAATTGGTTGGCGGCTTAGATGCCATTAAAGCCATTCCTCTTCCTGTATATTAATCAGCCATAAGGATTTATTGACTATGACAACTGTAGCAAAAGATTACACTCTGGCTGAATTGATGATTGTTCAGGCTGCTGAAGTTTTCCGTAATGACGGTGAAGTATTAGCAACGGGCATCGGCGTTTTACCTAGATTAGGTGCATCGCTGGCGATGAAGACCTTTAACCAGGATTTAATGATGACGGATTCAGAAGCATACTTGCTGTCTGAGCCTAATCCTATTTCTGGTCGTAAATCTCACGAAGGTCAGAAGTCTGAGACCTGGATGGGTTTCTCTCGCATTTTTGATAATGTTTGGTCGCGCAAACGTCACGCGATGATTGGGCCGACTCAGATCGATAAATTCGGTCAGGCTAACATCTCTGCGTTAGGTGGCACTTACGAGCAACCTAAAATTCAAATGTTAGGTGTTCGTGGTCTGCCAGGTAACTCTATCAGCCATGCTAACTCTTTCTTTGTTCCTTCTCACAATACCCGTGTATTTGTTGAAGGTGAATGTGACCTGGTTAACTCTATCGGTTACAACCCAGAGCGTTTACCTAAAGGTTATGTGATGGAAGATATCGATATCCGCGTGATCTTAACGGATCTGTGTGTATTGAACTTCAAAGGCCCTAATTTCCAGATTGGACTTCAATCTGTACATCCTGGCATCACGGTTGAGCAAGTGGTTGCGGCGACAGGTTTTGAATTATTCATTCCTGAAAATGTACCAACAACTGAAGCACCTACCGAAGAGCAGCTAGAAATTATCCGTGGCTTAGATCCACAGGATTGGCGCTCTAAGCAATTGAAAGATAACCCTCCGGGCGATCGTTCTTAATTGCTGTTTGACTCAAGGCCCGGTTTACCGGGCTTTTTGCGTATTATGGCTAATCACTTTTGTTGATTGTCTAACAAATTTTAAAGGTTTTTTAATTCATGTCTGATGTTTTAAATACACGTATAACGGAACTACTGGGTTGTAAATACCCGATCATTCAAACTGCTATGGGTTGGGTTGCTGACCCAGTATTGGTTGCAGGTACCTGTAACGCCGGTGGTTTTGGTTTTTTGGCGGGTGCAACTATCCCACCTGATGAAATGGAACGCGATATTCTTAAAGTGAAAGAATTAACCGATAAAAATTTCGGTGTGAACTTTCATATGTATCAGCCTAATGCGTCTGAAATTATCGATTTGTGTATTAAGCACGGCGTGAAAGCTGTGTCGTATTCTCGCTCACCGGGCAAGGATATGATCAAAAAATTAAAAGATAACGGCATTGTTTGTATGCCAACCGTGGGTTTACCTAAGCATGCGATTAAGGCTGTTGAGATGGGTGCCGATGCGGTTGTTGTTCAAGGTGGCGAAGGTGGTGGTCATACAGGTTCAGTGCCTACTACGCTTTTATTGCCACAAGTTGTTGATGCAGTTGGTGATAAAGTGCCTGTGTTAGGTGCCGGTGGTTTTAAAGACGGCCGTGGCTTGGTTGCTGCCATGGCTTTTGGTGCCGATGGTATCGCGATGGGTACACGCTTTTTGTTAACTGAAAACTCACCGGTTCCTGCTGCGACCAAACAGCGTTATATCGATTGTAAAAATCCAGCCAATATCATTATCTCTAAAGAGATGGATGGCCTGCCACAGCGTATGGTAATGAATGAATGGCTGGAGAATATGGAGAAAGCCTCCAAATTACGTAAATTGTTTATCGCGTTAAACAACGGTTTGAAATTCCGTAAATTCACCGGTGCATCCATCTTCGATTTATTAAAATCGGCATTTGCGATGACTAAATCGGGTGATCTAACACCTGCTCAGGCGATTATGGCGGCGAACACGCCCATGATTATTCAAAAAGCTATGGTTGATGGCCTGCCTGAAGAGGGTGTTTTACCTTCAGGCCAGGTTGCCGGTGTTATCGATAGCCTGCCTACGTGTGACGAATTAATTAAAAGTATTGTTGTTGAAGCCGAAGAACGTTTAGCTGCGTTGTCTGGCACATCATCTAAATAACAGGAGAACACTATGTCTAAGCCATTTACTACTACGATCACTAACGGCATTGCCGAACTGATCTTCAACCGTCCGCCGGTTAACGCTTTTACCGCACAGGGTTGGGCTGATATCGCCGCTGAGATTGAAGCGTTAGGCACTAACGATGACTGTCGCGTGATTATCATTGCCGCCGAAGGCCGTGGTTTCTGTGCCGGTGTTGATATTAAAGAATTAGATGCCAATGATTCATTAATCGTGAAAGTGAACAAGGGTAATTACGATACGTTTAAAGCGATTCACATCAATGCCAAGCCTGTTATTGTTGCAGTTCACGGTTTTGTATTAGGTGGTGGTATCGGTATCTCGGGTGCGGCAGATGTGATTGTTGCATCAGAGTGTGCAACCTTTGCGGTACCTGAAGTTGACCGTGGTGCCATGGGCGGCGGTGCCCATCTACAGCGTATGTTCCCTGTACAAAAAGTACGTTATATGTATTTCACCGGTTTACCGATTGATGCACAAGAGGCCTACCGTTTAGGTGCTGTTGAGTGTGTAGTGCCGCGTGATGAATTAATGCCTAAGGCGCGTGAAATTGCAGCCAAGATTGCCGAAAAATCTCCTCGTATGATCGCGCTGGCAAAAGAGGCTTTAAATGGTATTGAAGATGGTAATCTGGAAGATAAATACCGTTCAGAGCAGGGCTTTACGTTAGAGGCATACCAGTCTCCTGATTCTGCTGAATCACGTGATGCGTTTGTTAACAAACGTGATGCTGACTTTAAAGAAAAGAACTAAGGGGCTATTCCAATGGATTTAAATTTTACGCCAGAACATGATGCCTTTCGCGCAGAGGCGCGTGAATGGTTGGCCGCTAACGTACCGGCTGAGCCATTAAAAACATACGATACAGAAGAAGGTTTCCAGCAGCATCGTGAGTGGGAAGCCAAAATGAATGAAGGCCGCTGGGGTATGGTTACCTGGCCTACGGAACTAGGCGGCCGTGACGCTGACCTGATTCAATGGCTTATTTTTGAAGAAGAATATTTTCGTGCTAAAGCACCAAGTCGTGTCAACCAAAATGGTATTTTTCTGTTAGGCCCTACGCTAATGGAATACGGTACAGAAGAGCAGAAAGCTGAAATTTTGCCTAAGATGGCCGACGGCACCGAAGTTTGGGCGCAGGGCTGGTCTGAGCCCAATGCCGGTTCTGATATGGCCGCAGTACGTGCAAAAGCTGAACTCACCGAAGATGGTGAGTATTACATCATCAATGGTCAGAAAACCTGGTCTACCCGTGCTGTATGGGCTGATCAATGTTTTGGTATGTTCCGTACCGATCCTGAATCTAAACGTCATAAAGGTTTAACTTTTATTTTAGTGCCGTTAGATCTGGAAGGTATCACGGTTAACCCAATTCCACAGCTTGATGGTTTACCGGGTTTTGCCGAGATTTTCTTCGACAACGTTAAAGTACCTGTTAATCGCCGTTTAGGTGATGAGGGGCAAGGTTGGGAAGTTGCGATGGCTACTGCAGGTTTTGAGCGTGGTTTAATGCTGCGTTCTCCTGCACGTTTCCAGGAAACGGCTAAACGCTTAGTTGAACTATACAAAGAAAATCAGGCTACGGCCGATGAAGATCCTGCGATTCGTGATGCCGTAATCAAGGCATATATGTCTGCAGAATCTTACTGTATCACCACGTTTGAAACCGCTTGTCGCTTAATTAAAGGCGGTAAGATTGGAGCCGAGTCTTCAACGAACAAGATCTTCTGGTCTGAGTTGGATCAAGATATGCATGCCACAGCGATGGATATTTTAGCTGCCCGTGCAGAGCTTGAGCCTTTTGCACCACAGGCCAAAGGTGTAGGCACTTGGTTAGATGGATTCCTGTTTGCGCAGTCGGGTCCTATCTATGCCGGTACTAACGAAATTCAACGTAACATCATTGCTGAGCGTATGCTTGGCATGCCACGTAAGTAGAGGGCGCTGTAATGGATTTTACTTTTAACGAAGACCAATTGATGTTCCAAGAAGGTGTTAGAGACTTCTTGATGAACGAAGTTAGCCCTGAGAAAATACGTGAGTTATGGGAAACTGAAACCGGCCGCTGCGATGAGTTATGGGGCAAGCTAACCGAAATGGGCTTAACCGGTTTAACCGTACCTGAAGAGTTTGGTGGCATGGGTATGGACGAGCTGGATTTTGTGCTGTTGGCACAAGAATGTGGTTACGTTGCATTACCTGAGCCCTTAGTGCAAACCGTATTGGTTGCAGTGCCTACCTTAGTGAATTCATCTAACGATGATCTTAAATCTACCTGGCTGCCAAAAGTTGCCGAAGGTTCTGCTCGTATTGCTGTAGGGCTTGAGCAAAACTTATTGGTTGAAGATGCACACGTTGCAGATTTAATCATTATGGAAAAAGCAGGCGCTTTATATGCGGTAGAGAAAGGCGAAGCAGAATTAGAATATAACGAATCTGTTGATTTAAGCCGTAAGCTTTATAAAGTAACGTTTAACGAAGCTAACGCAACCTTATTAGCTGAAGGTGATGAGGCGAAAGCCTTGATTGCAGGTGCATTAAACCGCGGTGCTTTAGGTTGTGCGGCTCAGGCTTTAGGTTTAACCCAGCGTATGATCGATCTTTCGGTTCAGTATACGTCTGAGCGTGAGCAGTTCGGCGTAGCGATTGGTACATTCCAGGCGGTTAAGCATCGTATGGCAAATGTTGCCGTACCGTTAGAGTATTCAAAAGCAACCGTAGCCTTTGCTGCGTATGCCATTGCTAACAATCTAGCGAGTGTGGATGAGAACGTCTCCCATGCTAAGTCGATTGCCTGTGCAGCATCGTTGATCGGTGCAAAAAACTCTATTCAAGTTCACGGTGCCATGGGTTATACCTGGGAAGTGAATTTGCATATTTACATGAAAAAAGCTTGGGCCTTGGATAAAACCTGGGGTAATCAAGCTTTCCATAAGGGCCGTATTGCTGATGCCATTTTTGCAGATAATGCAAACATTGGTGCTGGCAAAACATTTCTAGCATAAGGAGTTTATGATGGCTGAAGCCTATATTGTAGATTGCGTACGTACCCCGACAGGCAGACGTAAAGGTGGCCTAAGCCACGTTCACGGTGCCGATTTAGGTGCGCATGTTTTAAAAGCGATTGTTGAGCGTAATAACATTCCTGATAGCGACTACGAAGATGTTATTTTCGGTTGTTGCGACACGGTAGGAACGTTGGCGGGTGATATCGCACGTACCGCATGGTTGGCTGCAGGCCTTGATGACTGTGTGCCGGGTACAACCATTGATCGCCAATGTGGTTCATCGCAGCAAGCTGTGCATTTTGCAGCGCAAGCGATTATGTCAGGTTGTATGGATGTTGTGGTTGCTGGTGGTGTACAAACCATGACCCAAATCCCTATCTCCTATGCGATGACAGCGGCTTTGCCGTTAGGCATTAAAGACCCTTTCTCGGGTTCTAAAGGTTGGGTTGCGCGTTATGGTGAGGAACCACCTACGCAGTTTAATTCGGCGCAGATGATTGCCGATAAATGGGATATCTCGCGTAAAGAGCTGGAAGAATTCTCTTTGCAGTCGCATGAGCGTGCTTTCACCGCTATCGAAGAGGGGCGTTTTAAAAATGAAATCGTGCCTTTAGAAGGTGTTGAGCATGATGAAACTCCACGGCGTTCTTCTTTAGAAAAAATGGCCGAGTTGGATTATTTATTTGGTTGTGACAAAGTGACCGCAGCGGTTGCGTCCCAAACCTGTGATGCGGCCTCAGCGATGTTGATCGTTTCTGCAGATGCATTGAAAAAGTACAACTTAAAACCTCGTGCGCGTATTCACCATATGTCGGTACGTGCTGCTGATCCCATCTGGATGTTAACCGCGCCGATTCCTGCAACGGAATATGCTTTGAAGAAAGCGGGCATGACTTTAGATGATATTGATTTAGTTGAAATCAACGAAGCTTTTGCATCGGTTGTATTGGCCTGGTTAAAAGAGACCGGCTACCCGATTGAGAAAACTAACGTTAACGGTGGTGCTATTGCATTGGGTCATCCACTAGGCGCTTCGGGTACTAAGTTGATGACAACCTTGCTTAACGAATTAGAGCGCACAGGCGGCCGTTTTGGTTTACAAACCATGTGTGAAGGTGGCGGTCAAGCCAACGTTACTATTATTGAACGCCTAGGCGACTAAGAATAATTAGGAGAATATTATGGGTATTTTAGATAATCGTGTTGCGATCATCACCGGTGCTGGTGGCGGTTTAGGTGCAGCTCACGCAAAAGTGTTTGCCAGCGAAGGTTGCTCTGTTGTTGTAAACGATATCAATGAAGCAGCGGCACAAACTGTTGTAGATCTGATTGTGGCTGCCGGTGGTAAAGCTGTTGTTAATACTTCAGACATCACTAACTACGATGATGCTGCGAATGCTGTTAAAACGGCTATTGATACTTACGGCGAATTAAACATCGTATTAAACAACGCCGGTGTTAACCGTGACCGTATGTTTGCATCGATGACAGAACTTGAGTGGGACACTATTATGTCTGTTCACTTGAAAGGACATTTCTGTATTTCTTCTCATGCGGTACATTACTGGAAAGACAAATCTAAAGCCGGTGAGGCTGTTGATGCTCGTATCATTAACACAACTTCAGGTGCTGGCCTTCAAGGTTCTGTGGGTCAATCTAACTACGCTGCTGCTAAAGCGGGTATCGCTGCTTTAACATTGAACCAGGCTGCTGAGTTAGGTCGTTATGGCGTAACGGCTAACTGTATCGCTCCTGCTGCACGTACGGGCATGACAACTGCGGTTGAGTCTATGGCTGAAATGATGAAGAAGCCTGAAGATGAGTCTTTCGACTACTGGGCTCCAGAGAATGTATCTACGTTATTAGCGTGGATTGCATCAGCTGAATCTAAAGATGTGACTGGTCGTTGTTTCGAGTCTGAAGGCGGTAAAATTTCTATTGCACAAGGCTGGCATTCAACTAAAGGTGTTGATAAAGGCGCTCAATGGGCACCTTCAGAAATTGGCGAAGCAATGAAAACGTTGTTAGCAGAAGAAGTTCCAGCACAGAAAGTTTACGGTACTAAATAAGTTACTATAAGCACTGTGTAAGAAAAGGCGTAGCTTCGTTGGAGCTGCGCCTTTTTTGTTTTAGCTTAGAGGATAAGGAGACTTTTATGAAAAAACTAATGACATGTTTCACGGTGGCTTCGCTATTAGCTTTAAGCGCTTGCCAGACATCACCCACAGGCCGTACGCAGTTATTATTAGTATCAGATAATGATATGGATAAGATGGGTGCTGCTTCTTTCACTGATTTAAAAGCCAAAAGTAAGCTTTCTACTGATAAAGCAGCCATCAATTATATTCGTTGCATCAGCACACCTTTATTAAAAGCAGCTAACGAAAATCCTGCAGCGTGGGAAATTCAAGTATTTGAAGATGATAGCCCTAATGCCTTTGCCTTACCTGGCAGAAAAATTGGTGTTCATACCGGTATGATTAAAACTGCCCAAAATCCTGAGCAATTAGCAGCGGTCATTGGGCATGAAATTGGCCATGTACAAGCCAGGCATGGCGCAGAGCGTGTTTCATTAAATATGGCTTCACAAACTGCGCAGCAAGTTGTGGCCGTAGCAGTTGATGGAACAGAGTATGCGGGTGCGACGATGGCCGCCATCGGTGTTGGGGCGCAGTACGGTATGATATTACCTTATAGTCGTACCCACGAGTCGGAAGCCGATTATGTCGGTTTAAAAATCATGGCCAGGGCTGGTTTTGATCCGCAGCAGTCCGTTGAGTTATGGCGTAATATGGCTAAGTCAGGTGGCGGTAAATCACCGGAGTTTATGTCTACTCACCCTTCGGATAATACACGTATCAAAGCGTTGACGAAGCAGATGGGCGAAGCCAATACCATATATAGGCAAGCCAAGGCTCAGGGCTTACATCCAAACTGCCGTAAGCCTTAAGCTATTTATTGAATAAGCGATAAACCTGTAGGTAGTGCTTCACCAAAGACCTGCTTGGTTTCTTGCTCATCTAGCTCTTTAACGGTGGCTACCATTTCAATCCAGCTGGCGGGTACTTTAGCATCAGTGAGTTTATGTATGACTTGTTCACGCCAATACTCGCTGATGTCCCGGCTTCTGTCACCGCTCTTGCGGGTCATCATTACGATGGCAAAAGCTGCTTGCAGGTTGGCTTTAAAGTCGATCTCTAATAGCGGTTCTAACCAGGTTTCGATTTCATCTTTTTCAATCACGTTATGAGCGCTGCCATGAAAGGGTATGCGAGATGCCAGGCGGCCAATAGCCCACCAGCTAGCATTACTTTCTCCTGAGCCTTCTAAGCGCTCTAATAGCGATAGGGCAGTTTCAATTTTATCCTCGGCGGGAATGTGCTCAAGTGCTGCGGCCAGTTTCACCATATCTTCATACGATTTTTTCTTACCTGCAGCGGAGAGTTTGCGACTGGTTTTTGCTTCGATATCAATATAAGGGGCGATATCTTTGTAGATACGCATTTGCTGATCGGCGCTTAGTCCGCCAGCTGCGCGACTCCAGAAATTCCACCAGGTCGACCAGAGCTGTGTTTCTTTTTGAAATTGAAGTCCCTGTTCATAGAGTGGCCAGATCTGCTCTATACGCCATTCATCGGCGGGATAGCCGAAGCCTGGGCGTAGGCCGTAACCGGCCAGATTAAACCAGTGGCGTTCATGATCTGCAGAACGGCGGCGGTTTTTTTGTGTTGCTAATAGTTGGTCAAAGACTTCACGCAGGGTGTTTACCTGCCAGGCTTCACGCTTACCTATGGTTTTTTCGATATTCTTACGCAGCGCTTTTACAGTTTTAGTGTCGGCCTTCTTTTTGCTGCTGCCAAAGACGTCATCGATATGGCTGAGTGCTTGCTCAAATCTGGCCGGTAGGGCACCACCGCTTAGTTGCTGGCTTTGTGTGGCCAGGTCTTTGCGAATTTGAAATGCCACATGCCAGCGTTGCTGATTGTCGGCTACGCAGTCAATCTGTAGTGTGCCTACTTCGGTTAAGGTGCTGGTGAGGGCAACTTCTATTTCTGCATGTGAACTTACATCGCGGTCGGAGGTTTCTAATGCCGCAACTAGGGGCGGTAGTGAGATAAAATTTTGCGCGGCTAATGCGTCGTGATCCAATGTGATTAATTCGCCGGGGCTGTAGTGCTTGTCATTGCTTGTGCAGTATAAATGGAATTTCACGGGTGCGCCTGTACGCAGCGCAAAGCGACGTTGCGGCAGTGTGAGTTCAATATTCTCTTCAGTGCCTTTGGGCATAAGGCAGACTAATTCAGTTTTTTGCTCTTTATCTTCTAACACTAAAAAGAAGCTTCTTGCGGAGCCGCCGCCGATCTTAAGTTGTGCGCCACGTCTGGCTTTAGCATAGGCGACTGCACCATAGGCGACGGCTAAGTCGGGGTGATTGTTATCTAGCAGGCAAACGCTATCACCAGACCATTGTTTAAGTAAGTCCTGGGTTCTGCGTGTGATCAGCGGGCTGTTAAATACGCCGCCATTTAATAATAAGGCATCCGGGATTGCGTATTGGCTGTCGTTTTCGCTTAAGCCCAAAGCTTCTTTGCAGGCGCTTTGGTGTTCACCAATAAACTCAGCCAGGTGTTTGCTTATGGCAGGGTCTGATGCGTAGGGCAGGCCAAACTCAACCACGGCCGAGCGGCGTTTATTGGGGCGCTCGGTGAATGATGAAAGGGGGAAGAAACCCTCTAACGCGAGCTTGCGCACCTGGCTTTGTTGCAGTTCGCAGCTTTTTGCACCGCCAATTAATTTGGCTCCGCTGCCTAAAACGGTGACTTTAGCGCTTTGCGGCGCATTTTCACTGAGTAATAATTCCTTGGCCTTGCGGGTTTGTTGAATAAGCTGGGATAAGCTGGCGGCGCTCAGTTTTTTATTGCTGCCTTTGTTGATGGTTTGTTCAGCGGTATGGGCCAGGGCTAAATCTATATTGTCACCGCCCAACATTAAATGATTACCTACAGCTATACGTGTCAGTGCCAGGGTTTTATCGGGCTGCTCATCTACCTTGATAAGGCTTAAGTCGGTGGTGCCCCCACCCACGTCACAGACTAAAAGTAATTTAATATTTTGAAGATATTGTTGTGCGTTATCTTTGCTGCGGGCATACCAGTCATAACAGACAGCCTGTGGCTCTTCTAATAACAGGATTTTTCCAAAACCTGCGCGTTCAGCAGATTCTACGGTTAATGCGCGGGCAGCTTCATCAAAAGAGGCGGGCACGGTGATCACCACTTCTTGATGCTCTAACAGTGCATCGGGGTGTTCACTGTTCCACGATTTTCTAACATGAAATAAATAGCTGGCCGAGGCTTGCACGGGGGAGACTTTTTCAACCCCTTCAGCTGCTGCCCAGGGCAGAATATCGGCCGACCTATCAACCTGTGGATGGGATAACCAGCTCTTGGCTGAAACCACTTGGCGGCCATCAACCTTTGCGCCTAATTCTCTGGCCCATTCACCAATGACCACCTGGGGTAATTCTGCCGCTAAGGTTTCGCTATCGTTTGACCAGGGAAGTAATAAATCGGCAGGGTTTAATTCACCCACTGTGGGGTGATAACGAAAAGAGGGCAGAAGTGGGCGCTTGGCAATTTTACCGGCAGCAACCAGTTGTTCAACTTCAAATATTGCACAGTTATTGGTATCTAGCGGCTTTTGCATGTTGGCGTAGGCCACCACCGTATGGGTGGTGCCTAGGTCGATGCCGATAAGATATTCGGGTGTGTGGGTGGCAGCCATAGGTTCTTACCTTTTATTCATGCTAGTTGCGCACGTTAAGTTCAATCTGCCAGCGCTGAGGTTCAGCTTCTGTATTATCACAGGCGATGGCTTCAAGCTTTAGTGTGCCAACTTCGGTGACGGAGGCGCTAAGTTTTACAGGGATGATGCTGCCCGCTTGCCGACCTTCGGCAGGCAGTGTCGCCTGAATTTCAGGCAGCTCTTCTAGTTCGTCTTCTTGCCAATGTTCCAGCTGCGCGCCAGCTTCATCGTGACGGCGTGTATTGGAGCCAAAAAAGCGGAAGTGTACGGGTTCACCGACCACTAAGCCAAACTCGGCGTTTATCGGGCCGGTTTTTGAGCCTTCTTCCATGCCAAAGGGTGCGATACATAAGGCTTCTAACGGAGGTTCCATGCCGGGGATGGCAGGCATGGATGATTCTATACCCACATAGTAGCTGCTGGCTAATCCGCCGCGAATAGACATACCGCCTTCTTGTTTGGCCCAGCCGTAATAACTGGCACCTGTGGCTACGGCAAGATCCAGATCTGTTTCTGTTAATAGGCGTGCTTGCGTCGCGCCGGCTGATGTCAGCCATTGATTGATGGTGTTGAGTAAGCGTTGTTCTAAAATGGGCGCTTTAAGTACGCCGCCATTTAATAAAATGGCGGTGGGTTTAATAAAGTTGCTAGGTGGTGGAGCTGTAGAGCTGCTGCCTAAAATATCGTTTGCGGCATCGACTTGGCGGCTTAAAAAAGCAGCCAGATGTCTAGTAATTGCAGCGTCTTGTGCATAGGGCAGGCCTTTTTGCGTTAATGCGCTGCGTCGGCTGGCTTTGGGGTGATCGTCGATGTCTACTGCGGGGAAGAAACCTTCAATCAAGGATTCATGCACTTCGTCCCGTGGCAGTTCGGTGCTGAGTGTGGCGCCTAATAATTTAGAGCCACGGCTGGGTACTACGATGGGCACGGCTTGAATATTGTTATCTAACAACAGTTGTTCTTTGGCATCTCGGCAGGCGTGAGTAATGCCTTGAATTTGCCAGGCTTGAAGCTCTTTACCTTGGGCGGCCAGTTTGGCTTTCACCTTATAGGCCAGTGCTAAATCCATATTGTCACCACCCAAGAGAATATGATCCCCTACGGCGATACGATTTAAGCTTAGGTTACCTGCTTCTTCGCTTACTGCAATCAGTGATAAATCGGTTGTACCGCCGCCTATATCAACAACCAAAATAATATCGCCCACACTGACTTTATCGCGCCAGGTATCACCGCAGGCTCTAAGCCAGTTATAAACCGCAGCCTGGGGTTCTTCTAATAAGGTTAGGTGTTCAAAGCCGACAAAGTTTGCGGCCTCGGCGGTAAGTTCACGGGCGGCGGGATCAAAAGAGGCGGGAATAGTGATGGTGACCAATTGTTCTGTCATGGCTGCGTCTGGAAATTGTTGTTCCCAGGCGTTTTTAAGATGTTGCAGGTATTCAAACGTGGCTTCTAGTGGCGAGACCTTATTCACTTCATCGGGGCTGCCAGCAGGGAGGAAATCTGCATGGCGGTCTATGGCGCTGTGGCATAACCAGCTTTTGGCAGAGGCCACTAATCGGATGGGGGTTTTCTGGCCAAGGTTTCTGGCTAGCGTACCGGTGATGCTATCGGGTTTGGCATCCCAGGGCAGGGCGATATCACTCTCATTCAGTTCGGCTTCATGGGCTATATACATAAATGAGGGTAATTGTTTTTTTTCTTCGATAACACCGGGGGCGGTTAATTGCGGGATAGACAAAACCTCAACGTTTTTGTCTTGTGACTGTAAATCCATATAGGATAAAACGCAGTGAGTGGTGCCAAGATCTATGCCTATGCTGTAGCGGCTCATAGTTCAACCTCAGCCGCAGCGATGATGCTGGCATCGTGTCCGGGGGCTAATTTAGGCAGTTTAGTTTGAGTAATTCTCCAACCCTTGTGTATCAATGTGCCGGTGAAGGGGGCCGTGCCAACCACGTTGCCGGTTAAGCGTACTTCGGCCGCATTAAAACCTTCTTCTAGCGTGATGCGAGACTCTTCATCCTCAGGGCGTATGGCGGCGAGTTCAAAATAACTATTGAGGGTTTTTTTACTGCCTTCATGTACCACTCTGGCTGCTGCGCCTACATCGGCATCACTATAAGACGTTAAGTCTTCCTGAATGAAGTCGATAAAACGTGCATCTTGTTGTAGCAGGGTTAAAAGCTGCAGTGCCGCTTCCGGGCCTGATTCTTTTAATTGTACGGTTGCAGGTTTTGTCTCTACTTTTTGAACCGGCTCAGGTGTAGGTGCTGGGGTCGGTTGTGCAGCGTCAACTTGTGCGGCAGTGGCCGGTTTTTTCACGACAAATAAAATCAAAAATAAAACGGCGGTGAAAGCCAGGCATAAATGAGCAATATCAAGGGTTGTAGGGATATTGGCTAGGTCGATATTCATAATGTCACCGGTGTTAAAGTGAGTGGGCTGAGGTGTGCGCGAAGTCTACTTTTTTCCTGCTGCTTAGTCTATATGCCTGGGTGTTTGGTCTTGA
>JABSRQ010000299.1 GCA_013215055.1 Pseudomonadales bacterium
AGAAAATTTTGGTGCGATTGCCTGCCCTGATCTCAAAGAAATGAGCCAAAAAGTTGATGTGCTTATGTATTGCGTCAGTACAGCAGAAGATATTGAAGGGCTAGTGTTGGGTGAACAAGGGATCCTTAAGTATTTGTCAAAGGGGCAAATTGTTGTTGATCACACTACAACCAATCCGACCACAGTAGAAAAATTGCACACTGCTATTACCAAACAGGGTGCTAAATACGCTGAAGCACCGATGACCAGAACGCCGATTCATGCAGATAAAGGCTGTGTGAATGTTCTGTTCGGAGGTGATAGTGATCTGTTGGAGGATCTACGGCCGCTATTTGATTGTTATGCTGAAAATATTTTCCACATTGGAGAAACCGGTCATGCAATTAAACTTAAGTTGATTCACAACTATATCGCCTTCGCCAACGTTGCTTCCTGGTGTGAAGGATTCGCTCTTGCTGCTAAGGAAGGTCTGGATATGAGCAAGGTGATCGATATCATTTCCGCAGCTGGCGGAAGAAGTGGCATGATGGATCTTTATGGAGAGTCGACGTTAAAGAGAGATTTTCAGCCTTTAATGACACTCAGTAATGCTCAAAAAGATGTTAAATATTATGCTCAGTGGCTTGAAAGTGCTGGATTACCTGGGTTTATGGCTCAGTCGGTTCATCAAACATATGCAATGGCATCAATCATGGGACACGGTGATGAAGGATGTACCGCAGTTATAAAATATTATGAAGCTCTAACCGGAGTGGAAGCAAAATTACCTGAAGAAAAATGACCTAAATGATAGCTAAAAATTTACATAGCTATAGTTGTCTTACAACCTGATAAATAACCATAATAAAACAGTTGAGAGAAAATGATGAAGTATATGAAGAATTTAACAAAAGCTATAATCATTGCGGGTGCAGCAATGAGTCCGTTCTTGGTAGTTAACCAGGCCAGTGCTGAGACAGTGCTTAAACTATCTCACTTTGGTGCAAAAACTCACCCATCACATATTGCGGCGCTGCAACTGGCAGAGCAAGTGAGCCTTCGAACAAATGGTGAGTTGACAATTAAGATCTATCCAGCGAATGCACTTGGCTCTCCTCCAGAGCAGTTGGAACAGACTATCCTAGGTGCTATCGATATGAACCTGCCCACTCAAGGGGCTTTGGATAAATACGAAAAAGCATTTGCAACAGTGATGAGTCCATTTGCTTTTCGAAACTACAAACATGCACATGCGGTGCTCGATGGCCCATTCAATGACTGGGTTGCTCCAAAGTTAGAGAAAAAGGGACTAGTGCTGTTGTCAAATTGGGAATATGGTTTTCGCAATATTACCAACAATAAGCGCCCAATTAATTCTCCAGAAGATCTAAAAGGCATTAAGTTGCGCACTCCACCTGAGATTCAGCTGGTTGCTGCAATGGAGGCTGCGGGTGCATCTGCCACGCAAATCGCCTTTCCTGAACTGCCTATGGCATTAAACTCAGGTGTGGTTGATGGTCAAGAAAACCCAATTAGTGTCATTTATCACTATAAGCTGTTCGAAATCCAAGAGCACTTAGCGTTAACACGTCACTCATACAACAGCATGGTTAATGTGATTAATAAATCTTCTTTTGATCGTCTCACTAAAGAGCATCAGAAAATTCTCATGGAAGAAAGTAAGTCTGCTGGTCAGCTAATGCGGAAGTTGGTCTCAGAACAAGAAACTGACAATCTTGCAGCGATGAAGAAAGCGGGATTGAAAATCACAGAGCCGGATCTTGCTGCCTTTAAAGCAATGATGGGCCCCGCTTATGTTCGCATTGGAGAGTATGCCGGTAAAGAGAACATGGAAAAATTCTTATCAATGATTAAATAATTAAATAATTAAATAATTGTCTGGGCTCTATTTAATAGAGCCCATTATTACATATACCGTAAGAGTAACTGTCATGCTGCCCCTCGCTATAATATTTGGATTAGTACTATTAATTTTTTTAGGTTTACCTATAGCAATCAGTTTAGGCTTTACAGCGGTTACGACCTATTTAGCACTTGATATGGCATTTTTGTTGCAGATGCTGCCGCAGCGCATGTATGCAGCAACAACATCTTTTACGCTTCTGGCTATCCCGTTTTTTATACTGGCGGGTAGTTTAATGAACACCGGAGGGATAACGGAAAGGATTTTTCGTTTCGCCGGCGCTTTGGTTGGGCACATAAGGGGAGGACTCGGGCAAGTTAATATAGTCGCTAGTCTTATTTTCTCTGGCATGTCAGGTTCCGCCGTTGCCGATGCGGCTGGTTTAGGGCAAGTGGAACTGAAGGCCATGAATGACAAGGGTTATGATCCAGTGTTCTCCGCGGCAGTGACTGCGGCATCTTCTACCATTGGTCCGGTTTTTCCACCCAGCATCCCCTTCGTTATTTACAGCAGTATTACCGGAGTGTCAGTTATACAACTATTTTTAGCGGGTGTGCTTCCAGGGTTGTTAATGGCTCTAATGCTGATGGTCGCTGTTTATGTTGTTTCTGTCGTAAGAAAATATCCAAAAGAGCCGAGAGCTTCCCTTAAAGAAATTTTAATATCCGCTAAAGAATCGATTTTACCTCTGCTCACGCCGGTGATCATTATTGCCGGAATTATGGGAGGTGGATTTACACCGACAGAAGCAGGGGCAATAGCTTGCGTCTACGCGGCTTTTTTGGGGCTGTTCGTATATAAAGAAATCGTTATTGCAGATCTGATTCCCATCTTGTGGGAAACGCTCAGACATACACTGAGAGTAATGTTCGTCATTGCTGCTGCTGGTTTCTTTGGCTGGTTACTTATTCAGCAAAATGTTCCTGATAAGTTAGTTGAATTATTACTGACTATAAGTGACGACAAGTACATCACGCTTGGCATTATCGTCGCTATTCTGCTGGTGCTTGGAATGTTTCTGGAAGGCATAGCAATTATTGTCATTGCGGTTCCGCTATTTATGCCAGTTGTAACCAGTTTAGAAATAGATATGGTGCAATTTGGAGTAATTATGATAATGACGTCTATGCTCGGGTTGTTAACTCCGCCAGTCGGTATGGTTTTATTTGCTGTATCAAGTGCCTCAGGCGTATCCATAGGCGTTTTGTCGAAAGAGCTGTGGCCCTATTTTATTGGCATCTTTGTAGTTCTTATGATGGTGACATATATACCATCAATATCTACATTTCTTCCAAATATGATGATGGGAGGTTGATAATGAAAATATTAAATTATATTGAAAATCATGTGTTTAAGTTTTTATCGGGTCTTTCAATTATCGCTCTCTTGTCTATATTATTCCTGATCTTGATAAATATATTTGGGCGTTACTTTGAGCTATATACACTCAGTTGGATAAATGAAGTTATTGAAATTATTTTTTCCTGGATGGTATTTATGGGTGCTGCGGCACTTTGGATGAAACATGATCATTTTCGTGTGGACTATTTAAGCAAGAAGCTTGCTCATACCAAGCTAGGGTGGTTATTAGAAGCCTTTATTGTGTCATCTTGTTTGTTTTTCTTGGTAATACTGACATGGCAAGGATTTATGCTGACTGTAAAAGCGGGTGCGATAACTCCGATTTTGGAAATTCCTACTTTTGTTAGTTATGCAAGTATTCCGCTGTCGGGTCTAATTATGTCTTTATATAGTATGCGTGATTTGCACGCATTATTTACTGGTGGCGAGAATGGTTCCGAAGCTCTCGTTATTGATGATGTTTAATAATAGAAGAAGGTTAATACAATGATTTATGATGTTCGTACATACACTTGTCGTCCAGGTACAATTAATAAGCATCTTGCGCTGTATGAAGAATTTGGCCGCGATGTGCAGTTTAAGCACTTAGGTGAGCCGCTTGCATACTTGATAACAGAAACCGGTGCATTGAATTCCTATATGCATATTTGGGTATATGACAATGTAGAAGATCGTGCTGCTAAGCGAAAACAAATGCAAACAGACCCAGACTGGAAGAAATTCTTGAGCATCAGCTCTGAAGCTGCCTATTTAGTCAGCCAAGAAAATAGAATGATGACTCCCGTTTCTTTTGCTACAGCGAAAAGGTAACTAGAGTACGACAAAGTCGTTTGGTGTTAAGACGTATATCTGTACTAGCTCAACCTGATCTGACCGTCAGCCGTTTTTTAAAGGAATCGGTCGGTTTAGGTTTAAGCTAGTAACACTAAGCTTACAAAAGTAGCCACTGCAAAGCACTTTTCATTGGTGTGCACTTTTAAACTGCAAATACTTATCCATGTAAGTGGTTAAAACTATGGTCGTTTTGTGTGATTAACTTATCCTTACCCACAAATTTATAATAGATAATACAAGTTTATCTATAGGGGTCTGAACAGAGCGGGCTAATGTTGGGCGAATTTTGGATATTGATAGTGATCCCGTTTCGCCGACTTGTTTAGTTCTTCCAGGCTGATTCACCCATATCAGTTGCTTGCTAATTCCCCTGTACCAGTTCAATTGCGCTGACTGTCCCTCTCACGTAACCGCACCAACCATTTAATGGACACACTCCAATACAGTATGAAAAGAAACGAGATATGGGAGAAACAAGATAT
>JABSRQ010000300.1 GCA_013215055.1 Pseudomonadales bacterium
CTTTTTCTTTCTTTTTTTGTCTGGCGGTAGCTTGTTCCTGGGCTTTTGCTCGCTTAACTTGTCTAGCTTGTTCCACTGCTACAGCTTTATAGCTACGTTTAAGCTCAATAACCTCCGTTTCCATATGGGCGATAAGTTTTGTTAAGCGGCTAACTCTATTGGCAGAGCTGTTTTGCTCCTGGTCTAAAGCGTCCAGTTCAACGTGTTTTTTATTCAGGGCTATTTGAGCCACTTTGCGTTTGTAGCTGACTTTATGCAAGGTGGATTGCTGTGTCTCGGTAAAGGTTGGGCCTGATAGCGACTGAATCTTGCGTTCTTCTCGATTGAGCTGTTTGATCTCTATCTCTAAAGAGAGAATGTCGCTGCGTAATTCACGGGTTTTTATATTGCCTGCTTGCAGGTTCTTTTCAAAACTTTCGCGAGACTCGGTTTTCTCTTGCAGGGTTTGTTTCAGTTCATTGATATCCTGCTGAAGCTGGCTAGATGCCAAACCTGCTAAAGAATAGGTCAGAAGAGAGACAAACAAAAATGGCTTAAATCGATTTATCATGCTGGTAGGGGGCTTTATTTCTATGATATGGCTGAAAGAACGCGCGCATGTTAACACAACTGAATTCATAATATTTCGATTTGGCCTCAGTTTAATAATAAAGATGCTTTTTTTTTGTACAATTACTTGAAGCACAGTAATGTTGGTAAATTCTTCGATCTAGCGGTTAATTGTTTTGATCGTGCAAGGATCTGGGGTTGATGTAAAGATGATGGTCGTTACTATAAGGGGCCGATGAATGAGATTCAATCGGCCATATGGCTTAGCCCATATGGCTAATGCTGAAGGGGGATTTAATACAAAACCCGTTTTCGTGTTGGGCGTAATGGCACCAGCTCGGGTTTATGCATGGCTAATTCAATGAGTTTCAACATCTTCTGCTGATCTTTACCCAATACACCTTTGAGTACCAAAGAATTAGAGATGTGATCACTGCGAAAAATGGTTTTATCCAGTTTCAGTTTTGAGATCATTTCATGTAATTCAGCAAAGAGTTCTTGTTGCTGCATTTTAATCCAGCGATCACCGAAGTTTTTACTGAATTTGGCTTCCCCACCCTCAGGGAAATTAACCACCAAGGTGGATAAATAATCCGGCTGCGTCTCATTCATCAATTGCACGGTGCGCTGAACATGTTGTGCGCTGAGCTCTGTGCCACCTAATCCGTTCAGTATCATGACCGAGCTTTTCATGCCGGCTTGTTTGATTTTTGTTAGGGCCGAAAGAGAGCTGGCGTAACTTTCACCTTTATCGATAAAGTTTAATAATTCATCATCGCCGGTTTCACAACCCACATACATCAGGCTAAGGCCTAATTCACGTAACTGTTTTAACTCTTCGACAGACTTTTTAGCCAGGTTTCTAGGTAAACAATAGGACGATATGCGCTGCACATCGGGGAAATATTTCCGGATGCTTAATAGAATGTCGGTTAAGCGACGGGTAGAAAGAGCCATTGCATCGCCATCGGCCAGAAAGACCCGGCGCACAGCATAACCACTTTCGGCGACATGTTTAAGTTCAGCATCGATAATATCAATGGATTTTGTCGTGAACTTTTTTTCATCATACATATTGCAAAAAGTGCAATTATTCCAGCTACAGCCAATGGTGACCTGAATAATCAAGGATTGCCATTCGCTAGGCGGGCGAAAAACCGGTTCGATATAGTTGACGGGGTACATAATAAGTTGCTTATTTAAGGCGAGTGAATGTATGCATACGTTTTTAATTTTGCGATGGTATGTCAGGCTTCACTTGTGTTCAAGTGCTGGGCTAAACTGAAGAAGCAGGTATTGGGTTTTATAGGTTATTTACGGAGTTTTGACATGATGATAAATCACACGTACAGCCAGGTTTTATTGACGTTGTTATTTATGTTTGCCACCCCATTGAGTTTTTCTGATCCGGTCTGGATAGATGTGCGCTCGGCGTTGGAGTATCAAATTGATCATATTGAAGGTGATAAACGATTTGCCTATGACGATATTGTTATTCAAGTGCAAGGTTTATATCCCGATAAAGCAACCGAAATACAATTATATTGCCGCAGTGGTGGTCGTGCCGCTAAGGCAAAAGAGGCATTAGAGGCGGCCGGTTATACCGCGATCCATAATGCAGGCGGCATTGACGATGCACGTAAAATTCGAGCTTTAGAATAAAGCTGGGGAGGGCTTAGCCCTATCAACTTTGTTTACGTTACTTTGATCATCGCATTTCTTATCAATAGTTCCTTAATGCTTATCTGTGTTTTTATTCACTACTCGTGGTTTGGAAGCATTGCTAGGTTTGGTGCTTATCACCTGGACTGCATCGTA
The DNA here is from genome assembly GCA_013215055.1 of Pseudomonadales bacterium. Classification (GTDB taxonomy): domain Bacteria; phylum Pseudomonadota; class Gammaproteobacteria; order Pseudomonadales; family DT-91; genus CAKMZU01. Next base: position 2,368 of record JABSRQ010000300.1, read on the forward strand.
TTTTTATAGATGTATGGCGCGTGAATGGCTGCAGAATGATGAGCGCTAGTTGGTTTACTTTGATCTGCATCAAACACAATGAGTCATCTTACTTGTATCTTTTAATTAGTATTAAAAAGATCACTATCAAAGAGAGATGCCATGTTTTGTATTCAATGTGAACAAACCTTAAATAATGATAAATTCACTGGCTGCCAGTTAAGTAAGGGCATCTGTGGCAAAGAGTCAGATACTGCAGATTTGCAGGATATCCTGATTTATATGTTACAGGGCATCAGCCAATATGCGCATAGGGCGCGTGAGCTGGGCGCAGCTGCGGATAATGCGATTGACCGCTTTATTCCAGAGGCGTTTTTCACAACGCTAACCAATGTTAACTTTGACGAAAATCGATTTCTTGAATTGATCCCTCAGGCGTTAACGTTACGCAATAAAGCCAAGGCTATGTATGAAAATCAGTGTGCGCTTTAAGGGGGGGCGGTTGAGACATTAACCGGTCCCGCGGTATTTACCCCTGCACAAACGAAAGAAGGCTAATGGTACAAACTAAATAGTAAGTCCCTAACTTACAGGTGTGCGGTAAGCCGGTTTTTTAACGTAAATGGTGCGGGAAGATAATAATATTTTCTCGGCCAAACGGGGGATGGCGTAATAACGCGGTACATATTTCCTGTTCTAATAACTGCTCTTTGTCATCGAAAAAATGTTCTACTTCGCCCAGGTTATTCGATTCTATGCAAAAGTGATCTTGCAATGCCTCCAGCGTGACAAGACCTTTATAGGATTGGCCGTTTAAATTGACTTCGAATCCCAGTCCATCGTTGATGGTATCAGTTTCTAATTTCATACATATATCCTCTTTACGGCTTGTCCAATATTGATGCTTGGACATCAGCTTTATGCAGCGCCGATGTTCGGTGTTCCTATTAAATTTATAGCACAGCTTATTGATGTTTTTTTCGGGTAAATGTTGGTTTTTTGGGTTGACAGGGTGCTAAGCCAGCAGGCATAAGATTTTACTGTGTAGGGCGGTTTGAAAGTTTTTTCAGATCATTTTTTCATAAGCTTTTCACTTTTTGTATCGGCTTATTGGCTGGTTGGCTACAGGCTGCGTAGAGAGTAGACTTACGCGGAATCTATGCATTGTGGAATAAGGAAAGCGGACATGAAGCTGTATTTGTCGATATTAATGTTTGCCTGTATATTTTCTGTACAGCTACTGGCTGAAAATACCAATACGGCGGTTAAGATTAAAGTCCCTGAAGAGCTCGATGTGCTGTATATAAATGGCGAGAAACAACGGCAGTTTTTATTCGGTAAAAAATCCGAAATAGAGGCCAGGACGGGGCTTAATCGTGTGGTGTTACGTTATAAAGCTTTCTGGGGGGATGATGATGATTTTGATAAGGTGGTATCGCCTGCCTTTATGTTGCAATTCACTGTTAAGCAGGGGGTTGATTACCGCTTGGAGTTACCCGTAATAAACGATGTTGAGCAAGCCAAGACTTATGCAAAATCTGCAACGGCTTTGTTATATGCGCAGCACAATCGTGCTATTATTGATGTAAAGATTAGTTATCATTTAGATGAAAAGTCGATGTTGCAGCAGATGACGGTTGTCGAGGGCTCGAATGAGACCGATGGGGTTAAAGACCTTGTGAAATATTCGGATAATGACGCGTTAAAACAGTTGGGTTTTTGGTGGCAGCAGGCATCAGATGTTCAGCGACAACAGTTTTTGCAGTCTGTGTTATAGTTTTTTTATAGTGCAGTTTTTAAATAATAAAAGTATAAATCAGTAGTGAGTTTACTGTGATGTTAAAAAAACTATTTAATAGAAATCAAGTAATGCCTATCAGTCAGTCTGAATTAGAATGTCTGGGTATTGCCTTTCAAGACGCTTTTAAAGAGGGTGAACTGCAATGGCAATGGGATGGACGTTACAATACGGTGCTGGCTGAGTTTGATAGCTGCCATCAAGAAAAAGTACTCAGTATATTAGGTGGGTGTTTTACCGATTACTGGTATAACCATTGTATCAACGACGCGCCCAATGCGGTGCAGCGTATCAATGATTTTTTGGGTGGTTTAAAACCTGGGCAGTTATTTTTCAGTACCGATACGGCTAAAGAACCTTTTATTTATTGTGCTTGGTGGCCATGGAACTTGGGTAAAACTATCTCGATTCGTCTTGCTACTGCATCATCCAGTGC
>JABSRQ010000301.1 GCA_013215055.1 Pseudomonadales bacterium
TTTTTGCGTGTGAAACCTGCCTTTTTGATGAGTGCTGAGGAAAGGGCTGTTACGATGATTTTTAATACCGGCGTAATGAGATCGGGTTTAGCTGCGAGCAGAAACCGTAAGGGAAAAGGTAAACTGAGCACCCATTGCCTGACTGGTTGATGTAGGAAAATATGATCGCTTAACAACGCGGCTGTTTGTGCCATTCGGCTGGCACCACAACTGACGGGATGCCGCCCAGATCAGAAGCCCGGTTTCTTACAACTAAAAGCGACTAATCGCTCGTGCTGGCAAGCCTCACAACGTACCCGCAGGAAACCGTTCTCGAGCTTTCCACATTTCAAATATTCCTCAAATTCCCGTTTCACATAAGCTGGCAGGTATTTTCCTTGCTGTGAAAGATGTCCCTCTAAATGGTGATAATTATCACGTATCAGTGGGTAGAGGATGGTTTTTTCAGGTTGGTGACGCTGATAGTGCGTTGGTGAATGAGAGGTTATATCTGCGACTGAAGCCACTTAGAATACCTGTATGGATGTCTATGTAGATATCCATACAGTATAGTGCTCATTGCTGTTTTTACATGAACCTTGAGCTAACAGATAAGGGGCCGTTGACATTTCGTCTGCCCTGTAACAATTATCTGCTACAGGGCAGACCATATAAAGGTTACAGAGGAGTCTTATTTTTTATCAATATTGCTTCCTAACGCTATTGTATAGAAGATATAGACGTCCCGCCCTGTTTCGCGTGAGGTGCAAACCTCATAGTATGGGAAGCACAGTTACGAAAATGATATAGGTGGATTTTATCGCGATTAAGTCTACCTTGCGTTCCAGAGGTGTAAAGGAGCTTTCTGCGCTTCGCTACGAACTCCTCCTTGACTCCTCTTCCACTACAGGTAGTGGATTAATTACGACCAAAACCACTGTTTATGCGTTTAGTACGCATCAAACCGCCGATATGCTAGCAGCATATATACCAATTAACACCAGTCTATATTTTATAGGGTGTATAAATTATTCAAAAATTTCAATAGCTTGTGATTGCTATTAAAAATTATAAAAGTCATAAAACGTGATTTATATTGATACACAAACGTCTTTCTTGTATGCAAATTTAGCAAGACTAAACATGATTATTTGAGGTTAATTCATTCAAGCTAGAAACAGTTTGAACTAATGGGTCTTTTTTCTGACTAAAGCCTTGCATAAAATTGATGCAGTGAAGATGATGAAAAAAAATAGACTGGGCCTTTTCCTTTTGTTGCTATCCGCGGCATGCCTATCTGAAGACAATTTGGGTTTTAATGAAGACGATGCCCACACGGAACTATCCTTATATGAATTCGCCGCCTTGGAAGAACAGGGCTTGAATGATCTTCAGATTCCTACGCAGGCTCTGACGACTCTGGATGCCGGCACGGTATTTCAATTTGAAGGCCTGGCCTTTATGGCAGAGGAAAAGGTCTACCGCCAGGCCTCTATTCACAAGACGGTTTCCGCTCCTCAGATGCAGTGGGGAAACATGCTGAGTGTGATGAATACCGATATAGAAATTGATTACATCGCTCAGCCAAGAATCAATGCAGCTTATTATGCCGATAGCCACCGCCCGTTTATCGCCGAATCTTGCGCCGTTATTATTGAAGGGGATGTATTGCCACAGAAAGTTAATATCGGCGAGCGCGGTGATGGCATGGCTTTTACGTGCCCCGGGCTTGAGGTCATGCATTCCTGGGCTTTTCTGCAGAGTGAAGACAAGGCCAGTGTGGCGATTTATAGACAAAAAATATTACGTATTATTCAAACCGCAGATGCCCAGACCTTTACTCAGTATTACCTGATAGACAGCTATTTATCCGAAGATGGCGAGATCCAGGCGATTAAAATCTCCTTGACGGTCAATGGTGAGCTGAAATACAGTTTCAGATCTACAGGTTTATAAAAACATCCTGCAGGTGTGAAAATAAAAAACCCTACTGACAGAACTTGTTAGTAGTCTCTGTTATGTTAAGCCTCTGTTTATAAACAACAGAGGTTATTGATATGACAACTCCAACACTATTGATACCGTTATCAGCCGTAATCGTTAATACCGATGATATATAAGGCGTTAACAGTGCTATCGCTGCTGCCGTAACTGTCTCTGCAGACTTGTCATTCACTCGTGTAGAAACTGTAAAACTTGTCTTGCGCTCGACGATCGTCACTAATGCACCGCTGTGACCTTTACCAATGACAAGGGCAATTTCCCAGTCGACTATTCGTGACTTTTCATCAACCACATCTGCACGTTCGTCAATGCTGACTCGGTTTTTAATGCATCCACGACCAGCCTGTTTGTTGCCGCGAGACTGATAAGCTTTGCCTTTGCAGCGTAAATGCTTAAATAGATACCCACCTAAATATCCATGCCTATCCAGGCAACTAACTGCCGCGGATGAGGAAAGCGTTTAATATCGCCAATCTCTGTCGCCAGGGTTAAGGCAAATAGTTTCTTGATGCATTTGTAGAAAATTAAAGCTTTAACAACCGCTTGATATCTTTGCGTCTTGGCCAACGCATCAAACTCCTGTGCGTAGGCTTCCAGCGTGGTATTGGTCAAATGAGGGGAACCCTAACAACTTAGATGCTCGCATTAGCTATACTTATTTCAGTTTCCATCACTATGCTCCCGCTTTAAAGCTTCAATAATCTCATTATGGTTACGCTGTCTAGTGCCCGCTATCGACATCATTATCGATATTACAATCACTACGATACCCCCTTTAAGTCCACCTAATAGAAACCCTAAAGCTATGGCAATGATTAAAATATTCGCCATGATAACACGCAGAAAAAGACTCACCCTTCAGCCTCACTGCTATGCAGCTGAGTTAGCTGATCATTTAAATCCAGCTCCCCTAAATCCTGAATTAACCATTCAATCAATCGGCCTGACGTATCTTTCACAACGTCTACTTCATGTTCTAAATCTCGCTCTTTACTCATTATTAATCTCATCATTTCTTATCTTCAACAGCATAAACTGCTCTGCTTCCTGAGGTGCGCCAGATTTCACATGCATCCCCCGGGCTAACTTGAAAAAACTATAACGCCTCTTCTTCACACTACCAACACAACCAGCCCTGACAGGCCTTCTCCTCTTCTCACTTCACATTCTTACTCTGCCCCCCTTAATATCATCGATTCCCACTTACTTAGCTGCCAAACCGTCAAAGAGGAGAACAGAAGATTCATAACCCACATCGATAGCGTTTGATGAAATGAAATAAAATGAAAATTCTTAGCCTCACTATCTGCATGGTTATTAACTCCCATCAGGTCCGGCATGATTACCCTGATTGTTAGTGTAACAACCCACTTCCCTTTCATCTTATATGGAGAGAGCAGAAAAAACGGTGATTAGTTCAAATTAAAGTATTTTTAAAAACACCCATTTATCTATGGGAACTAGATAGGTTCTAGCATCCACGATCAAGTAGCCACATGAGTTAATCCCGCGTTCTTCGAAGAAGAAAATATAGTAGAGACGAAAAATAAAATGCCCTAGCAACGGAATGAAATACTAATGCTAGGACACAGCCCCACCTACAACAAGGAAGTGACAAGTCACGCCTTAAGTGTAGCTCTAGTGTAGTTGGAGAAATAACAACATTAAAATGGAGCTGCTCCAGCCAGTAAATATGGCTTATATTATTTGGTGACGGTGATCTCATCTTGACATTAAATGACAATTATTGAACGCAATAATTATGCGACAGAGGATGGCTTTGTCGTAAGCGTATAATTAACCACACCTGAATCAAGCGTATTGAAAAGGTGAGGTTTTTTACACGCTTATTTATAAACTGCTCGAATAAAGAGAAATTTTCCCGATTAGAACTAACAACATCCCCTGCACATTTTTTATGTGCCCTGTTAGTCAACAGTTAGATCATACTCAGGTGCAACTGCTTTAGGTATTTCTGGCCGTCTTTGTTTGGGCCATGCACATTAATATAAAGGATTAAACCATCATCACTAGTTCTATACTCGATGATACTAACAGCGTTAGGCTCCATATTTTTATGGATAAATTCATTCGCCATATCGAAACATGTTTGCCCCATATCATCGTCAATAGGCATCATTTTTAACTGCTTATTTGTACTCGTACTAGTTTCCCTCACATTCCATCTTCCACTAGTAACATTGGCGTAGTCTCTAACGGTATAGGTACCGTCTTCATTAAATACCATCTCAACTTGTCCGCAAATACTAGCACTCCCTTCATTATCAATCTTATTGATCAACGTTAACCCATACGCCAGGAATATGAGCGTCAAAGGTTGAGCCTTCAGGGGGCAAAAGACATTTACATTCTATCTCAGGTGGAACGCTCGAATTATATTCCTCCCCAAGCTTCTCTATTATTTTGTCACACCCGGACAGCAGTAATGAAGTAGCCAAAGCTACAAAAAATATCGATCTTTTAATATTTTTATCAATCATACTACTCAATTCATGATACAAAATAGTGATCTATTGATCCTCGAAACTATGACTTGTTTATTACCTGAAGGACCGTTAAGTCCTTCA
>JABSRQ010000302.1 GCA_013215055.1 Pseudomonadales bacterium
GTTGAGGCGAGTGTTATAAGTACTAGGAGGGTGTAGTGAAGAATTTGAGTGGCACATGTCTGTGTGGAAAAGTTAAGATACAAATTCCCGATGATTTCGAATATATGGGAAATTGCCATTGCTCGGAATGTAGAAAGTTCTCGGGTTCTGATTACGCATCAGTTGGTGGTCTTGATTCATCTAAATTTGAAGTTGTAACAGGTGAAAGCCATATCACCTATTTTCATAAAACAGAGGAAACTGACTTAGCCTTCTGCTCTGTTTGTGGCTCAAGCTTGTTCACGAGAAAAAATACAGGGAAGAAACACAATATACGTTTGGGCATATTAAATGATGTTCCAAGAAAAAAACCGGCCTTTCATATATTCACGGGCTCAAAAGCCGAGTGGAATAATATCTGTGATGATTTACCTCAGTTTGAAGAAGGGCCTTCAAGCAAGTGAAGAGTGCGTAAAAACTGCGCCTGCAATCGGGCAGCCAAATCTGTCACTCGTTTTTTCATACATCCGATAAAACCAGCGCCAGCGATGTCTGCCGTTGACATGGAAATTATACGGTATAAGGAATCAGCACATGAATGAGAAAAAATCTACGCAAGAATGCCACTGTCAATGTGGTGATGCTAAGTTTACCGTTCAAGGTGAACCCATAGTTCGCATGTTCTGCCATTGCACAATATGCCAAGAATTCAATGATTCAGCGTACTCAGATGTTTCCATCTTTCTATCAAAAGACATTAGCTTTGATGATAAAGAAAAGGTTAACTTCAAGAAGTATAAATCCCCACCAGCCGTGCAAAGAGGTAAATGCATTACTTGCAACAAAGCGGTAATAGAGTTCCTGAATTTACCCTTATTCCCAGCACTGACTATTATCCCCAGTGAAAATATTCCTGCGGGGCAGTTTCTTATAGAGCCATCTACACATATTTTTTATCACCGCAGGGTGGAAGATATCAATGATGACCTGCCTAAATGCAGTGGTTTTATACAGAGCCAAATGGCATTAAGCATTAAACTGTTTTCAGAAATGTTTCGCCGACTTATAAGTGCATAACGATGCCCGACATCGATGGTTTAATATTCCATTTGTTATGCAAGGAGTTTCAGCATTAACGAAACAATCATTACACCGTACGGAAGGGCTTATTGCCTATAGAGATAAGGGCTTATCATGGTCATCGTCGGTTATATACTAGCGCTAGCAGGTCTGTTTCTACTGTATGAGAATCAACTAGTCATAGGCGCAGTTATATTCTTTGTAGGTGGATTCCTTGCAGAGAAGCTGTACCTGTCTATTCGAAGTGCAGGCGTAATGATACTGGCGGTATCGATTGCATGGGCTTATCAGAATGAACTCTCAGGAATAATCTTATTTCTGATTCTAGTGGGATTTGTATTAGCCTGTTTTAACAGTAAACGTACAAATGGAAGTGCTGGCTGGGGCTTCGACATAGACTTCACATCAATAGGTTCAGGTTCAAACGATGGCGGAGGTGGCGACTGTGGTGGTGGCGATTAACCATAGCCAGCAGCAGTAACGGATTCGAAAAATTGGCGCTTAACTCACGGGCTATGCCGGACGTTATACAAATTTACAGGGAAGCAAAGGAAGATACATGAAAAAAGTATATTTAACGTTAGCAATTATTGGCGCAATATTACCCTACTTATTTTTCTTCGATTTTATTCAAGTTAATGGCTTTGATATTCCATTATTCATCACCTCACTATTCCCTAATGGGGCCGCGGGTGGTTTTAGTGCAGACTTACTGTTCACTTCGTTTACATTCTGGCTGTTCATGTTCGTGCAGAACAAAACTAATCATCACCCAAGCCCATGGCTGTTTATTATTCTAAATTTAACGATTGGTTTAAGCTGTGCTTTTCCAGCTTATTTATATGCCATTGAGGCAGCTAAAAATAAAGCTGAATAATTGCGTATAGCAAGGGGAAGAATATGACTCCGCAAGCTGTCACACAAGGTGCGGAGCAATTTACGCGCCAGCTTGCTACTTAGTTGTTTGCGGTGTTATGTGTTTTTAAGACTTTTTTTTCGATGAGTAGAGTGTTCTGATGGATGAAAATTTAAAAAGCTTTCTCGTAATTGCTATTCCGGTTTTGGCAAATCTGATTTTTTCAGCTTTGGTCGCGAAAAAGGTTCTGAAAGTTTTTTGGCGTAGTTTTGATAATATTCAAATTGCCAAAAAGATATTAACCCTGGGTTTAGTCAGTAATTTAATCGCGAGTATTCTATTCGGGGCATCTATTGCTGTTGGTGTTTTGTTTTCTGCAGACCCTGCGTGGGTTTTAATGCCGTTATTCATGGGTCCAATAGAGTACTGGCTTCACTATTTCCCCTATATATTTGTTTGGCTGCTAGTGCTTGTGTTTTCAGTTTTAGCATTTAAAATGAATCGGTAACAGCTGTGTTGAAACAAATCACATAAGAATTTTATCAAGCATCACCACTACGTAGCTGGACAGCTTAAAGCGCGCTTTCGCGCAGGGCTACCGCTTATACAGGCATTATAACTAATCAGGAGTTTCTACATGGAATGTAAAAGCACTCTATTATTAATATTGATCATCTCTTTATCGGCTTGTACAAAAGATCCATATATAGATGATTTAAGAAAACATAAAGTATCGTATGTCACTATAGAAATTGTTGATTCAGATCGAGAACGATCGCTGCCAACCAAAATATGGTACCCCGCCGAAGAGAGTAGTAACTCCGAACCGCATAACTACGATGATAGATTTCGAGGATATATCTCGGAGAATGCGGCGATAAAAAGCCCATCGATTAAACGCCCACTAATACTCTTATCTCATGGCACTGGAGGAAGTAATGCCAGCCTCTCATGGCTGGCGGAGATATTGGCGAGTAATGGCTATGTTGTGGCAGCCCCCAACCACTGGAACAATACAACTAGAAATAACACACCCGCAGGTATAGTTCGGCTATGGGATAGGCCTAAAGATCTTAGTTTTGTTTTGGACTATTTACTGGCGGATGAATATTGGCGTAGCAATATATCAGAGGCTCATATTGGTGCTGCCGGACACTCCGCCGGAGGGTTTGCAGTACTTGGTCTTGCGGGCGCCAAATTCTCAATAGAAAAGATGAACAGCTTTTGTAAATCTTCGCCCAACGAAAAAGATTGCACAATTGTTAAAGATATTGTTTGGGACGACATAGATATTTCGGATGATCAATTACCCTACAAGGATACTCGAATTAAGTCAGTTCTGGCGATGGCGCCAGCTGTAGGTAGAGGCGTTTCAAAAAACAGTCTTACTCAAATTGAGATACCCGTTAAAATTGTAGCTGCACTAGATGACGCGTGGTTACCGTTTGATGCAAATGCGAAATATTATGCTGACTCGATACCGGATGCCATGGTTAAAACATTTATTAAAGGCGGCCACTTCTTATTTCATCAAGAGTGCGCACCATTAAAAAAATTAATTGTAAGGGTAATAGTTGATGAGGATATCTGTGGTAGCGAATCTACAGTTGATAGGCGGGCCCCTCAGCATGCAACAGCATCTATGGCTCTTAGCCTCTTCAGTAATATGGAGATAGGTGGCAATAACAAACGCGTCAACTAGGACACTTGCAAGCTCGCGTCAATTATGCGAGCGCTACAGGACAAAGCCCAGACTTAAAAGCTTGATAAGCAACTCTACCTCATAGCCTGCTCATATTGATGCCAGACAGCAGAGTTGTATCGGCGAACCCGGCAATTACAATGCACTTATTCATAAACTATCCCAGCCTTTCAATAGGCTGGATTTTTGGAGTTATCACGCGCTTGAGCATCGACTATCAGTAAACTGAATAAAATAATCCGAGTGTTATTGATACCACAACACCACGAGGAACAGCATCGATAGCTGTGGCAGCTTCTGCATGGCTCTACGTTGAATTTTAGCCAGCAACTGTTGCAGATGGGCTGATATATGGCGGGGTTGCTTATAATCGCCCTCAAGACTTTCTAGACTGCCTTGCATCGTCCTGTGTCTATTGTACAGGATGATAGTAATAGTCATGAGCGTCTTGATGGTTAAGTAGATCATACAAACAGTATAGCGATGAGAAAAAGTGCACTTAGGTGTTAATCAGTTAAACACGAAAAAATGATCACGTGTAAGTAGCCGCCATGCGGAAACGTTGCAGGTATAAAACAAACGGTGCAACTGCAGGTGTTTTATATGAGCTGCTAACGCT
>JABSRQ010000303.1 GCA_013215055.1 Pseudomonadales bacterium
AGGGTTAATTATTTACCATTTGATGGTATTTTTGATTACCCGGGAGAAGGTTTATCTGGCCTATGCATTGAGTGCGATTCCAGTTTTACTCGTTTTTGCGGGGCTTGATGGTTATAGCTTTATGTATTTATGGCCCCAAGCGACATATTGGGTGCAGAAACTGCCTTTTATTTTGATTAATTTAGCCGTAGCTGGCTGTGTTTATTTTGCCCGTATTTATTTGTCTTTGGGTGAGTCGGCTTCTTGGCTGAATAAACTCAGTAAAAACTTTGCATTATTAACGTTATTGGCCACGGCCTTTCTGCTTTTTGAGCTGCCTTTTCTTTATGCCTCTTGGGTAAATGCCGTCTTTTTATCCAGTGCCTCGTGTTTGGTTTTGGCTTGCTCTTTGTATTTAATCTGGCAGAAAGAGAAGTCAGCCGCGTTATTTTTATTGGGTTGGTTGCCGCTGTTATTTTCTTCCTGTTATGCATGGCTGGCTACCCATTGGCATTTTGCTACGTTTATTGACGTTAATACCTTGCTTAAACTCTGCCTTCCTATGCAATTAATTATCATGGCTGCGGCGATGGGGCAGCGTATCACCTTGTTAAAAGAACAGAATTATATGAATCAGAAAAAACTGATTCAGGCACAGACACAGGCGCAGACCAAGAGTGAATTTTTTGCCATCATGAGTCATGAGATTCGCACCCCGATGAATGGCATTGTAGGCATGAGTCAGTTATTAGCCCAGACTGAGTTAAGCACCTCGCAAAATCACTATACGCGCGTGATACAAAGTTGCTGTGATAGTTTGAGTAATACGATTAATGATGTATTGGATTTTTCTAAAATTCAGGCAGGCAAGCTAACGTTGGAAGTAATGCCTGTGTCTTTAACGACTCTGCTGAGTGATACCTGTGAGATATTTAGGCAAGCGACCGTTGATAAACAGTTATCATTCACCTGCATGGTGGCCGAGGATGTGCCGGGACAATTACAAACGGACCCTTTACGTTTAAAACAAATATTGATGAACCTGATCAATAATGCGATTAAGTTTACTGAGACCGGCGCGATACAAATTAAGGTTTCTATTGAAACTGATGCGGCTAATAAAAAGATTCTATTTTCAATAGAAGATTCCGGTATTGGGATTTCAGATTCTGAGCAGTTAAATTTATTTGAAGCCTTTAATCAGGCCAAGAGCAGTACCAGCCGCCAGTATGGTGGCTCGGGTTTGGGGCTGGTGATATGCCAGCGTCTGGCTGAATTATTACAGGGTTCTATCAGCTTACATTCACAAGCGGGGCAGGGTAGTTGTTTTACCTTATCTTTACCGTTAGTTGATGAGGCGCCGGTGAATCAAGATCGTATTTCTGTGTTCGCAGGGAAATCGCTATTATTGGTGGATGGTGATGCCCATTTTCGCCACATGGCCGATCAGGTTTTATCGCCCCATTGTAAAAGTTTTCAATCGGTAAATACCTTAGAATCTGCACAAACCTTTATTCAGAATCGCCCTGATGACTTTGATGTGTTGATCTATGAACAAACAGGTTCTGAGCAAACCTCGATAGACACCTTGGCGCAGATGTTTGAGCATTTAAGCTTTCTGGCTTATACACAGTCATTTTCACAGATGGAGAAACACGCTGTAGATTGTGTTAAATCCTTGGGTCTGAAACCGATTCTATCAAGCCGCTTGTTACAGCAATGTACACAGGCTTTAAGTACAAACCAGCCATCGGTTATTGAGACTAGCCCAGCCGCTAAGCTTGATTATTCAGGCCTGCGTGTATTAGCGGCCGAAGATAATGTGGTTAATCAGTTGGTCTTAAAATCGCTGTTAGCCGAGTGTGCTTGTCAGTTGGATATGGTTGACGATGGTGAGAAGGCCGTGACGCAGTATCAAGCGTCGATAAGCGATGCACGCTCTTCTTATGATGTGTTACTGATGGATTGTGAAATGCCTAATCTGGATGGTTTCGATGCCGCCAAAACGATACGCGCCTTTGAGTTGGAGGCACAGTTGCAGACGGTGCCCATTATTGCGTTAACGGCGCATGTTATACCTGAATATCAGCAGCGCTGTTTTGATTCAGGCATTGAAAAAGTGATTGCCAAACCGATCAATCAGAAAGTCTTATTGGATATGCTGGGTGAGATATCAAATCGACGTATTGAGATGAAAGTGTCGGTTTAGATAAAGCCTTTTTCCAGCTCAAAATACTGCTGTAGAAAGTCTAATAATACCTGCAGTTTCTTTGGTTTTTGTCTCTGTGGGGTGAAAAAGGCATAGAGCGCGGTGCTGGTATTGCTGTATTCGTTGAATAAGGTAGTTAATTGGCCGCGATCAAGCTCGGCTGAAATTAGGTAGCGGGGTAAAAAGGCGATGCCTCTGCCGCAGAGGAGCGTCGCTTTTAATGACGGTAAATGGTTGCTGTGAAAATCGCCGTGAACCGGAATGATCAAATCTTCTCTATCATCGCGATGCTGTAATCGCCATTGTTTTAAAACCCCTGATTCTTCTGACTCCCATAATAGGCAATTATGCCGACTCAGCGTATCTGTCGTGACGGCTAAGGTCTGATTTTCCAGATAACGTGGCGCTGCACAGATAATAGATTCAATCTTGCCCAATTTTTTGGCGCTCAGGTCATTATAACGGTTGGACATCACCCGTATTGCCACATCAAAACAGGCTTCGCTAAAGTCGGCTTGACTATCTGTGACAGATAGATGAATGCTGATTTCAGGATAGGCTCTTTGGAAATCAGGCAAAATAGTGCGGCTAAAATATTCACCTAACGCGGATGAGATATTGATATGCAGGCTGCCAGAGGGTATTTCTTTGATGGCCTCTACCTGATGTTTGATGACCGTGGTTTGGCTGGTTAAATCTTCACATTGCTGATAAATGCTTTTGCCTGCATCGGTTAACGTCAGCTTCTTATGTTCTCGATGAAATAATTGCAGCGCTAAAGTTTGCTCTAATATACGCAGTTTTTTACTGACCGAAGACTTACTGGCCCCTAAAAATAGCGCAGCTTTTGTGATACTGCCTTGCTCAACAATGGCGGCAAAGCTAAGTAATTGATTAAGTGTTTTCTCCATGATGGTCTCTTGGTTTCCATATGGAAACTTGTGGTTTTATTTTACCGTCTTTTTATTCTGTATGGAAACCATAATATGCTATAGATCATTAATTAGCGACATGGAAAACCCTATGACAAATTGGCAAAAAGCTTTAGATAGTGCTGTATCTGGCCAGATGATTGAATCTCTTTTACCGCCGCATATTCAATTTTTATCGTTACCGGTATTAAAGAGCTGGGCTGATCAAACGGTGCAGATTAGCTGGCAGGCTACAGAGGCTGTGCATCAAGGTTCAGGCGCAGTATTTGGTGGTTATATCAGCGCCTTAGCCGATTATATCGCCGGTGCTGCGATGTTAACGGTATTGAAAGATGGGCAGAACTTTGCGACCCGTAAGCTCACCACGGAATTTAAGCGCCCGATAAGGATAGGTGAGATAAACATTAGCGCAACGGTTACCGAGGAGCGAGAAAAGGGAGCCAGTGTTGAGGTTAGGTTTATTAATGCCGAGGGGCTGATCTGTGCAACAGCGCTGGTGGAACAGATTCTTGTGGCTTAGGGGGATAAGTCATATAACCGCTATTTGAGCTTGCTTGCAGAAATATCGTTTTTCTATGGTGGCACTTCAATGCATGGAAAACCTGAAGCTATATAGTATTTAACGTCAGGTGAGGTTAACTTGTTAGATCGATTATTTCTATTGGATATTAAACAGGCAAAGCTGCTTGGGCATTTTTCTGAAAAATGCTGTAGAGGAAATAAATTGATGTTGTTAGACGTTTAACTCTTGCGGCGGAGCATGGGCTTCAGGCAAATGAAAGACTGGCAGAATGGGTTCTTCAGATTTTTTGATGTGATCTAAGTTTTTTATGACGAAAGGCTCTTTAATGATGGCTGTGATGTTTACCTTTACTCCACATTTTTTGCACGTTGCTATGTCGATATTGAAAACGCGTTTTAGGTGCCGAGCTCAGGTTAAACGGTACGGTAGGCGGGGCTTTTTAGCATTAGTCGTTTTTTGCTTTTCTTGCTGTTTGTTTTTTCTATTGTTATTTTTTTCGTCGTTTGTGATTGGGCGAAAATATGCC
>JABSRQ010000304.1 GCA_013215055.1 Pseudomonadales bacterium
GTGATGTACGTCACGATATTTATGTGGCGTGCATCACTGTGTGTTTTTTGTTTTGTTTGTTTTTTTTGCTGTTGTTTTACGTCCCACTCAAGGTTATTTCACTCATACAGAGACGTCACCAATTGCCGATGAAGGGCTACAAATCTTGACCTTTACTCAGCATTTATGGCCATTGAGCAGTGCGGGTCAAAGTATAGAGCTTGAAACAACGTCAGCGTTATATTTTAAATCGACAGCAAATAATCAGAAATTCAGTGTTATCGAGATGTTATGAATGCGCTATTTTACGGTGTTGACTCTGTTGATTGTGGGGAGCGTAATAATGGCTAGTCGGAAAAATTCAGGACATTTCCAAGCTTCAGAATTTCATGGCTTCTATGATCAGCTAAACCCTGATCTGTTGGTATCGCTCAATCTGTTTCGTGAGTGGTGGGGCGCGCCTGTGCATATTTCACCTTTAGCCGATGGCGTAGGCCGGTATTTGGGCGCAGATAAAGACAGTCAGCACAACATAGATAAGTGGGGGCAGGTCAATGCTGTTGATTTTTTCCCCGAAGGCCTGAAAACCGAATCCGATATAAAGCGTGCTTATGATTTGGCTAAAAAGGCTGGTTTCAGTGGCATCGGCTTATATACAGACACAACACGAAACGGTAAAAAGGCCATCATGATGCATGGTGATGTAAGAGCCGATAAATCGGCGATCAATCCGGCCACCTGGGCACGTGTGAACGGTGTGTATGTTGGCATAAGACAGCTGGTGGCAGTGTGAAGACTAAAAATCTATTAATCATCATTGGTGCTGGTGCTTTAACGGCTTGGTATTTGAAAAAGAAAGCCATTGAAACTGTAGGGCAGGTGGTAGATGCCGTAAACCCTGTGAGCACTGAAAACATTTTTTATAAGGGCGCTGCAGAATTGACTGGCGTCTTTACTGGCAGTAATGAGCCTCTGGGCTTACAAATTTATGACTGGATGAATTAAATGGACTGGATAAAAGAGCGTTTAAAAGAGAAAACGACTTACCGTGGTTTGGCCATGCTGCTGGCATCGGTTGGCGTGGGTATTGACCCTGCACTGGTAGAGCTTATTGGTGCTGGCCTGCTTGGCCTGCTTGGCCTGATCGAAGCCGGTAGCAAAGACGAGTCGGTAAATGCAGGTTGATAAGACCGTTAATATTGGTAACTTGCTGCAAGCTTTAACGCTGGCGGCGCTGTTATACCATGTAAATGCTGTCAGGGACTTGATGATAATGACCACTGTCCACGATTGGCGAATCACACAGCTTGAAGAGGAAATCGAAAAGTGAAAGCACCAAAGTCTGAAGCACTGAGCGAAAATAACCGATTGAATAAAGGCTTTCGTCATGATGGAAAGGGCGGCTATCTGTATGCTAAAGGCAATGAGCCGAAGCAATCACCGCCTGATAACGTCTTACCGTTTAAAGTAAGACGCTGTGGAAAGATGAGAAAGGCCGTATAAGCGGCCTTTTTTTATGGTTGACGTGTCAGTGTTGCAGTGTACTCATACTCGTTGGTCCAGGTCATAGAGTCGTTAGAATGAATTTCTACAAGGAGTTCAAACAGTTTGCCCGTGTCATCAAATGTGTCACCTAAACAGTCAGACATACCATTGTCGGCAGTAATATTGAGAGCAACGCTATCTCCGGTCACGGAATAATGGCCGCTAGCAACTTCATCTAGTGACGTCATGTTAAAATTATCATCAGCTTCGAATGTGTATGATTCGGTGCACTGGGTATCTTCATACGTAAAGTTCCATGTGCCGACGATTATTGATTGCAGGTTATTTTTTTGGTAGGTAACAGTATTTCCAAGGCCGGTATCATTCTGTGATACAGAGGCGCCTGTAGGTAAAACAATCATATTGTTGGATCCTGATAGCTGTAAACTTGAAACACTCGCACCGGCTTCTACTGTGATTAAGTTGTTTAGGCCGCTAACAATCATTTCGTCAACAGAAGTGCCCGACTTAACAGTTATAACGTGACCGCTGCCGGATATGGTTAAATCGATTGTGTCGGTTTCAAAAATTTCTTTAGTGGTTGAGATGCCACTGATAGTAATAGGTTTATCTATTTTGATTTCGGGTGAGTTGCCGCTATCTGAATCGCTGCCGCAGGCCGTGAGTAATAAACCGGTGGTGATGGCTAATAGTGTTTTCTTTATCATTGTTCTTATTCCTGTCAAAAACTTGTTGTTATTGTTTGAGCAAACATGCTGCCTTGCTTGGCTAGCTTTTGCTTTAGTTCATCATTTTCCCTTTCTAAGTCGATAATCCGTTTGCGTTGTAGCTGTAAGTGATGAGCCATTTCTGGTTGTATGCGTTCTCCGCAGGCCAAAACTATCGCATCATTAGAGCATCTAACACTGGACCAAATCCGTTTGCTGGTCGGTAGAATCCTGCCGGTGGCCTTTAAAAACAGCAATTCACTGATGGCTGGCTGCATATTCTGCGTGCCAGATGACCAGCGTTCGGCTGTTTTAACATGCACATGTGCCATTTCAGCAGCTTCGATCGGCGTTAACCGGCGATAAGTGAAGCCACATTCAAAACTCAGTGCGCAGTCACCGTTAGAAAAATGACGATTCTTTGAAATTTCTTTGAATTTCTTAGAACATTTAGTCATAAGGTGATTTTGCCTCCGTACTGGTCATTTATAATGTATTGACAAAGTATAAACAACACCTTTTTAACTTCTTCTAGTTATAAGTACCTGCGCATAATGTATATTATGTTAAATTATGTGATTATCATAATCGCTACCAATCTATCTAAGTTACTTAACGCTGATTCTTTATATGTGGCCTCTAACTGAATGGTTAAAGTTCATAGCCATACTTGAGTAAATTCTTTTCCATTACAGTCGTTAACTGTTCTTGTTGTAAACCTGTTAGTCCATCTCGCCATTTCTGATTAGTACTCCTGACAGGAAATTTATCAACCTGATAATGAAACGCCTGCTCATATTGAAGCTCGGAGAATTCGCAGCTACGTTGCATGGTTTGGTACTTATCGTGACAAAAGTCTTCATATTTAACGATTAAACTTTTATTGCTTAGATTAGCCTGCGCTTTTTCAAAGGCTTCGACCAAAATATTCCATTGAATGCCTGCCAGCGTAAAATAAGATCTATCATTATTCTCCCATGTATTCTGTTGTTCGTCGGAAAGCGCTCCCCAACGCCAGTTTTGTGGGCCCTTCCAACCACGCCAGAACCAGATGTTTAATAATGAGTTGGCCACTGCACGACCATCTCTGAGTACATAGATAAATTTACTGTCTGGAAAAACTTCATTGATAAAGCCTAATCGTGGCCAGCCTGTAATCTTGGCGATGAACCTGTCTCGACCCGGGACCATCAACTTTTTAACCTGAGAGTGAAATTGTTGTTTAATATGTGGGCTGACATCGGCAGAAACCAGGTCTCTGCATGGCTCTGAGAAGCCTAGATAACAGTTATTCCAGAATGGATAGGCTTCGGATGGAGGGTAGCGTCGCCTTAATAAATCCCCTGCTATCGGGAGTTTGGCGCTTTTAACCACTAATTTATTGATTAGCGGCTTATCTGGCCAGGAATTAAGTGAGTCAGAGGTCCACGATAATTGAGAGTGTCGGCAAAATATATCATTAAAAGCGGTTGTGCCGCTTCTGCCCGTTCCAACGATAAATATGGGTTTCTTGATCATCATAACCGCAATATTCTCTGCTGATATAACACCCAAGGAAGTATAACCTGTATTGCTCTATGGGCAATTTTGGCTGGACCTTAATTATTGCAATGGATGAGTAACTTAATTGAAGCTGCTGGATGTGAGTGTTTTTTGTACCGTTTTATGTATAAAGCTGGTATTGTAACTTTTATTTTATACTTCATATGTGCTGAAAAACGGCATTCTTATAGGCTTAATCGCATGCTCTCGCGTAATAATACCTCTACTGCTATTATCGATTCCCTTTCTAACTGAAGAATATAATGACTCGCTTTGATATTGAATCTCTGGATGATGCTAATTTGCTTCTTATTGGCGAGGCCTTGCAGATGGTGCTTGATGCACGAACGCATAAGCATAATCATCTTGGCGAGGAAGTTATCGTTAAGGGGTCTTTATCCAAGGCCTTGAAGTTACCCGAGCTGATCAAGCATTTATCATCGACAACGAAAAAGCGGGAATCGGCGCGAGAGCGCTTATCTGAGATTTGGTATACGCTGTCTAGCGCAACCTGCGAGCGTAGCTTGAAGCTGGCGGGCGTGTATGAGCCCAGAGAGTTAAGCTGGGAGGATCCAAGATCGAACCGACACCCCAGCCTCTCTACTGATGAGTGTCCGGATTAACCGAATTTGCTATCGGCAACAAAGGCATTGGTCTTGCGTT
>JABSRQ010000305.1 GCA_013215055.1 Pseudomonadales bacterium
TTCAGTTTCAGTTTCATTTTCAGTTTCAGTTTCAGTTTCAGTTTCAGTTTCAGTTTCAGTTTCAGTTTCAGTTTCAGTTTCAGTTTCAGTTTCAGTTTCAGATGTACAATTGTTCCAAAAATGAATTCTAAATTTATTTCATAAATTCCATAGTTTTCCTGCAGATTTCGGACAATTTCCTTTTTTTTTTTTCACCGAATTGGGTGCCGGAGAAGTCAAAAATCCGAGCACCAAAATAGTAACGTTTTCAAGACTGTAATATTTTGGTGCTGACGATTTTGACAACGACGGCTGGACAGACGATGGTACCGACAAATGCCCGACAATAGCCTACCCCAGCAATAATGACCCAGCACTGTGTACCGATACGGATGGAGATACGGTACTCGACTCCACAGACAACTGTATTACTCGTCAGAATGTGACACAGGACATTGCTGTTTGTGCCGATCCCGATGCAGATCTTGTCTATAACGTAGCTGCTGACGATATGCCTGGAGAGATCATCGATAACTGCCCGGACAGAGCAAACGCATCTCAGAATGCAAACGTCTGTGCCGACCCTGACGGCGACAAGCTGTTTAACGCTGCGGCCGACAATGACTCAGTTGTTGATGCCTGCCCCACCATCGTGAACCCGGGTAATAATCCTGCCTACTGTGAAGACAGCGACGGCGACGGTGTCTACAACCTGATTGCTGCAGGTCAAACCCATGCCCCAGGTGATAACTGTCCTAACGGTGATGGTAATGGTGCCCAGATGTTAAATGCAGATCAAACAGATGATGATGGTGACGGCATCGGTAATATCTGCGACGGCCCAGGTTTTGTCGATAATGATAACGACTTACTGGATGATAATACTGAAGATACCTGTGTCGGAGTTAAACGAGCGGATAATAATCCAGCAGCCTGTACAGATACGGATGGCGATCTGGTCATGAACCTCGGTGATGACAATGGTTCCGCAAGCGATAACTGCCCTACCCGAAAAAACGCCAGCCAGAACGCTGACGTCTGTGCAGACCCCGATGGTGACACTGTATTTACCAAGGCCGCCGATGACTCGGCTGAAGTCGATGATAACTGTCCTGCTATCCCCAATGCCGATCAGGCAGCTAATATCGGTTTCCAGGTCACTAAAGGTGATGCCTGTGATAATGAAGACAATGATGCAACGGTAGATTTAACCGATCCATGTCCAGTAGAAGGCTCGGTGACTGATTGTGCCAATCAAGATCTGGCCGAATTGTGGGATGACTACTACATCGACTTCATGTGCTGGGCTAATAAGGTCGATGGTCGTAATAGCTGCGCGCCTCCCGACGGATTAGCTGCAGTAGATAATCGCAGCATGACTTGTCCAGGTGGTGGCAGCTTCAAATGGAATGTAGGCTCGGATGGTAAAAATGAGCAGATCTGGAGTAACTGTACCTTTACCCTAGGACAGGTAGATTACAGAGGGGCTGGTGTTTATCCTGCAACCCATACCGTAACCGTAAACGGATCAAACCTAGGCATGATGGATGCCTGTGCCTCTTGCGATGATCAGGGCACTGGGCAAATCAATGGTAATTACACAATTACCGCCACCTACTC
Organism: Pseudomonadales bacterium; assembly: GCA_013215055.1. Classification (GTDB taxonomy): domain Bacteria; phylum Pseudomonadota; class Gammaproteobacteria; order Pseudomonadales; family DT-91; genus CAKMZU01. The sequence continues at coordinate 1,600 of JABSRQ010000305.1, forward strand.
CAAAGCAGGTAAGACACGCACCTATACGGATGCGAAGGTTAAAGAAGATCGCTATGTCTATCGCAAAAAAGTAGTTGCCAATGACCATGTCAAGAATGCGGGTACCACACTGTCACAAACTGATTGTGTCGAAACCAGCAAAGGCTGTGTAACAGGTAAAGTGATCTACGATAACAACGATACTTACACGAATAGCTACAATGGCCAACAGGCATTTAAGCTGATATTCCCAGGAACTACCGATGCTGCAAATCTGTAGATAGAGGCTACAGCAATGAAACCTGTCATGGATAAACCATGACAGGTTTTAAGTACATATAAACCAACGTTATTTTCTGGTTAAGCCGGAATTAAGATTAGTCGTTAAGTTTATTAGCTGAAAAGTGCAACACCTTATAAACAATGCCTTTGGATATTTTATGTTTTATATCAAGCTAGAAGCATTACGCGGTATCTTTGCAATATTGATAATATTAGCTCACTCTCCATTTGACCTGTATCTCAACGAGTTTCAAACCAGCAGTAATGCCTATTTAATTGTTGATTGTTTTTTTATGTTATCCGGCTGGACCATGGCCCTGGCTTATCAACAACGAATTTCTGAAGGACTGGGATTAGTAAAGTATCTATACGTGCGCCTAGCCAGATTTTACCCCGTTCATATATTCATGATTCTTTTATGGGGTGTGTATTGCTACTACGCCTGGCCCATTGAATACATTCCTAACATCTCCTTCAGTGAAAACTATGGCAAGGCCTTGTGGATTAATACCACCTTGCTACAAAGTTTTATTACACATAACCCCAAAGTTAATTATCCGGCCTGGACAGTCAGTGCTGAGTTCTTTACCTATATTCTGTTCTTTATTTTAGTTAAATTTTTTGACAATAAACGCGGATTACTGCTTCCCTTAGTGATAATTATCACAGGTTATTCTTGGCTATTGAATCTACCAGGAATAAGCATCAATGGATCAGGTATCATAGGTTTTATCCGTTGTGTATCCGGGTTTTATCTGGGGGTATTTGTATTCCGACTTGGTCAACGCGTCAAGCTTGACGGTATTTCCGGATCAGTTGTTGAACTTATATTATTTGCAAGCTTGATGCTATCCCTGATCTATGGCCACCGCTACTCTATAGCAATTATCATTAGCTTAATGAGCTTTGTATTAATTCTAATAACATGCATCAATGAAAGAAGCGGATTGATTGGAAAAGCATTTGAGTTGCCCATTTTCCTGCTCTTGGGCAGCCTCTCTTACTCCATCTATATCAATCACTATCTGCTTATAAAAATAATCACGCCTTTCTTCGATATACGCAGCGGTGGCTGGTATGCCGCGGGTGTTAACTGTGTGCTTATTCTTTGTACATTGATGGTCTCATTGCTGACATATAAGTTTATCGAACTACCTTGCCGTAAAAATTCCAAGGCTTTTTATACACATCTCACACAGAGTAAAAAGGCCGCTACAACGAACTCATAAAGAAGAGTACATGACTTGGCATCGACAACGGGCTCAAGTATTAAGAATTTCGGGGGATAATCATGACGAATCGAATTTTTATTAATGCTCTAAATAACGTGTATTTTTTACCGGCTGTTCGATTATTAATCATTACTATCTGCGCCTATCAATGTCTTCAATCCATCGTCAGTTTATCGAAGAGGGACTTTACATCAACTGCACTTGATCAACGTTCTGATTATCCCTCGGTGTCATTTTCTGCAGCTGCGATAGCCCCAGATAAAGCTAACAAAACAGCCGTTGCTATTACAACCCTTCAATCATTACATCTTTTTGGCCATGCTACAGAAGAAGATAAAAAACGTAGCGATAAAAAAGAACCTCCTATACTTGCAGGCTCAAACGAACACCAAGCTAATGTCTTATCGTCTACATTACCATTAAAATTAATGGGTGTTATAACCACTACCGGTGGCAATGGATATGCCATTATCGAAGCCAATAATGACTCACGAATCATTCATGTAGGACAGGCTATCCATGAATCGGGTAATGCCAGCTTATATAAAGTTTTACCTAATCAGATACTGATTCTAAATAACGGAGAGCTAGAAGCGCTGTACCTCTATGATGGCGATGCGCTGAAAAATGCACAGATCCACGACTTTAGCCATTCCGATCATGTCACTGAAATCGCAAAGAAGCATAAAAATTACTGGATTAATGATAGCAATGCCATCGCCATGCTGTTGATCCCATCAATCGTAAAAAATAAACATGGCCGTGCTGTGGCGTATAAAATATTGCCAGGGCATGAAAGCCAGGATTTCTTTACCCTGGGCTTTCATGAAGGAGATAATATCACGGCAGTCAATGGTATTAACTTGCTTGAAACAGGCCACCTAAAGACTATTTTACAAGTATTAATTGACAGCGACATCGCTGAATTTACCCTTATAAGAAACAATCAGGTTCATATTGTAAAATTTTCATTTGGTTAATCGCGAAAATACAGCTGCGTTAATAGCAGGTCCTGTCGATGTAGCAGAAAGGCTGAGATAATAAAAATCACAGCCTTAACAGTGCGGCACAAATAAATAGCCCTTACCCCTAACGGTTTTTATACGTTCAGGCCTCATGGAGTCATCAAAAATTTTGGTTCGAATATGGGACACAGTTAAATCGACAAAGCGATTACTACCATCGTATTCTATACCTCGCACCTTTCTGAAGATTTCTTCACGCGATAAGATTGTGCCTGCACTCTCAGCTAACAACCATAACACTTCATACTCAGGCATACTTAATTCTATTTCCTGATC
>JABSRQ010000306.1 GCA_013215055.1 Pseudomonadales bacterium
ATTCAGGCATTGCCGGCGGACGCTTTATTGCCATTGTTGTCGTTTTCACCGTGCTGTTAAGCCTTATATTACACGGCATCACGGCCAAGCCTCTGGCTAAATGGCTGAGTAATAAATAGATCAATCAATGGCGGCCTTGCATCAATGAAACACCGCCATTTTTATCATTATTGACCCGCATTCCACGGTGCTGAAACAACAGGCAAGATGGAGAAACTGATAAGATGCTCGGCCGCAAAGGCATCAGCATGATTATGTTTTATCTTCTGCAATGGCCATAAAAGGTAGTATCGTTAGAGCTGTAATCTTTAGCGCCGGTAAATGTATTCTCATGATGAATATTCCCAATATTATTTATTACTAAAATGATTAGTTCATTTTTGGATCAGATCGAATACTGGTTTTACTATCTGAATAGTTTGCAACTTCGGTAATAATCGCGCCTTCATTACCAGCCATCATCCAATGTTTGGATAATACCTGTGCCATATTGGTGAACATACCGGGTTTGGCATCCACCACATGCCTGGCATCCACTTTTCCATTCCAATGGATTTTGGGAATTATCAGGTTTGAATAATCCGCCATATTATCATCCCCTATACCTCCAATATAACTCTGGCCCCAACGCACCAGCCAACCTTCGCGTTTGGCGGCACTGGTTTCCCCATCAATATGATAATGTTCTGCCACCATTTGTCCGGGTAATAAAAAAAAATCCAGCAAAAAATACATATGGGTTTGACTGTTTTCATACATCACCCCAGATATGCCTACCTCGGTGAAACGACCAGTATTGTAATCCACCGCAAACATTTTTTTGCGCATACCATCAAACACCGGATAACCATGATATTTCAGCATGGTCATAATGGCATCCTTGGCTTTTTCGGGTAGGAACTCGCCATTTTCGTCGTAGAAACCAGCATTTTCAAACTGCAAGGCTTTAGGTACAGAGGATGCTGCATTGCTGCTAGTAATAGAGGCAAAGGAAAATACCAATAATAAAGTCAGTACAAAGCGAGGGAAATTAATCATAAGATATACCTACTGGATTTTATTGACGTGAATAAAAAAAGGCATTTACTTCTCAGTAAATGCCTTTCTCAACACCACAAAAAAATTACAGTGTATTTTTGTAAATAACGCCATCTTTCATGATCACACGCATGGTTTTAATGCCTTTACGTGCTGGTGCTTCAAACCATTTTTCGTTACCACCGATTACAGTAATATCTTTTAATGGGTTGCCGTCGACTAAAAGAATATCGGCATAAGCACCCACTTGAATAACCCCTAGTTTGCCATCTGGATAAGGGTCTAACGTGGCACCCGAAAGTTTAACAATTTCACCATTAACTGAGGTTAAGGCTTTCAGGTAATAGTGATTCCCGAAGAACTTTGCACCTAAATAAATTTGATGATCGTTTTGCTTTTGGCAAGATTCTGGTAAACCAATACAGTCACCTTGAAAACCTAATTTAGGCTTGTACTTATTCACATTAGCAACATAATCCTTAAATGCTTTTTGGGCCGAGTTGGCTTTGCGAGAAGAGGCCTTGCTCGCCGATATTGCAGCAACTTGACTTAACAGTGGAGAGAAAGCCTGCATATTGGTGGTCATATACGCGCCTTTTTTCTTCATCATTTTGGCTACATCTTTATCAAACATAAAACCATGTTCGATAGTTTTTACACCATTTTCAAGACAGCGCATGATGGATTTTTTACTATAAGCATGAGACATCACATAAGAGCCATAGGCATCGGCAACTTCTACTGCAGCACGAATTTCTTCTTCTGAGTAGGCATCTAACTGCCAGGGGTCAAACTGCGATGCAACACCACCACTGGACATGATTTTTATTTGCGTAGCACCCTGCATAAAGTTTTGACGACCAGCGGCCTTAATCGCATCCACACCATCGGCCGTTAACGTCATCCCCAAGCGGCCACCAGCCGATTGAGGTCCATTCATCGTTTCATTAGGTGTTGTAAAATTTCTGAAATCGGCGTGTGAGCCTGTTGGTCCAATAAAACCACCTGAAGGATAAATACGTGGCCCCTCAACCAGACCTGCATCGATAGTCTTACGTAAACCAGCTCCCATACCCCCGGCATCACGCCAAGTGGTAAAACCGGACATTAATGCTGCCTTGGCATTGACCGAAGAACGAATGGCCAGTTCTTCCCAGTTTCTATTATTCTCAATATCAGCCAGAGAATCACCGTTCATCTGTAAATGGCCATGACCTTCAATCAGCCCCGGCATCAGGGTTCTGCCCTCCCCCTCAATCAACTGCGAGCCGTCTGCAGCTTTAGCATCTCTCCCTATTGCCTTGATCAGATTGCCTTCAACCAGCACGTTTACGCCCTTTTTGAGCTCGGCACTGGTACCATCAAAGACGTTGACGTTTTTAAACAGGATTTGCTTGGGTGCGGCATCGGCGGCCATCACCAGTGAGCTGGCTGCTGCAAAAAGGCCTGCAGCAACTAACGGTTTTAAAATGGTTTTTAACTTCATTAGGGGTCCCCTATTCCATGAGATCTGCGTAGTCTTCAATCACTTAATGTGTGAACATTAAACAATAGACCAGTTTCTGTACATTTCTAGCAAGTGCCTGATAATCAAACATATAATGCATTATAAAAATACGTTTTTATTCTCCAATCTAACATAGAGACTATGACAGCAGATATGCAGACATTGGAAAAGTGACCACTTTATGCCATCATATTCTTGTTCAAGGAAGGCCGTCTAATAAATGTCTCATTTTGCCACTACCACAGCCAATCAATTATGGAGTTTCACCTGTTATCTGTTGGAACAGGGTATTGATGTAGAGGCCTATTTAACAAAACACAAGCTGCCACTGCTGTTGCTGAATAATCCACAGATCAAAATACCAACACGGCTGGTATTTCAATTTTTAGACGATGTGGCCAAGCAGGAGAACCTGCCTTTATTAGGTTGGCAGGTCGGGCAACATGTGGGCTGGCAGGCACTGGCCGACATTTCCCAGCAAGCCGCCGAGGCAGCAACATTGATCGAGGCCTTTAGTGTCTTCATCAATCTGGCCAGCACAGGCGCCTCCCATGCCGACTTCTTTATTTATGAAGAAGAACATGACTTCGAATTCTGCCATGTCAGCGGTGTCAGCCTGGATACACCCGGCTATTTTCATGTGGAAAGTTATTTAATGGCCGTATTTATCGACTTAGTGCGTCAGCTTAGCGATAACCATGCCTTTAAACCTTTATGCCTGAAGCTGCGCAGTCAGACGAATGCAGCTTTAACAGACCATGATGCTATCAATATTTTGTTTGATCAGGATTATACCGCCCTCCGTATTCCACAGAGTATGCGCAATGCCCCCTGCCATACGCCCCAAAATAACAATCCGCCCCAAGAGCCTGACAAGACTCTGCCGAATTTCTCTACGCTGGAAGCTTTCACAAGCTATCCGGCTATTGCCAGTTTAAGCACGCTGCTGGTACCTTATTTGCTCGAAGGCACGCCCAGCATACAATTTATCGCCGATATCGGCGATACCAGCGTACGCTCACTGCAGCGCCTGCTTAGTTCACAAGGTTGTAGCTTTAATCAGCTTGTACAACTATTGCGAGGAGATATGGCCAAACTGTTACTGTTAGATAACAGGTACTCGGTCGCAGATGTAGCCAGGCTTTTGCAGTATCAACAGACCACGCACTTTATTCGTGCCTTTAAAAAGATCACCGAGACGACGCCAAAGCAGTTTAATCTTAGCCATCAACAGCCCCTTGCTGAATTGGCAGAGAATTGATCAGAGTTGTTAGATTCTTAAACCTGTAATAAACAGGATGCAGGCAAGTCGTTATTACTCGGTCCCCTTTGTCCAAACAATATACGATATCAGCAGAAAAAATCAGAAGGATTGATGACAATCACTTGAAAAAATTCCATGTCGATTAGCCCGTCTAATCATTGTGCGGTAGAATCGCCGCCACAATCATCGAACTATGAGATCAACATGCCCCGTCTCAAGCTTGTCTTGCTAAGCATTTTGCTAATGACTCTTACCAGCTGTGCGACTTATGAGCGCATCACCTTCGCTAATAAGTATGGTGAATCGACGCCTAAACAGCGTGAAGTTGAAACGCTTAGCGCAGGCCATATCGATTACTGGCAGGATGTAAAACCCATCGTCGAAAGCCGCTGTGTGGTCTGTCATGCCTGCTACGACGCCCCTTGTCAGTTAAAACTCTCTTCCGTAGAAGGCATAGACCGTGGTGCTAGCAAGGCCTTGGTTTACGAAGGTACACGCTTGACCGCTGCTGCTCCAACTCGCTTATTTGAAGATGCGCAAACCACTCAAGAGTGGCGTAATGCTGGCT
>JABSRQ010000307.1 GCA_013215055.1 Pseudomonadales bacterium
CGGCAAGGGCTAGCATAGCCTTTACTTCACAAAGGCGTAGATCAAACCAAGTGGTGATAGCATCGGGGGCTAAACCTATAAATTCTGCGGCTGCCATCGCATCGTTATAGCCACCTTGATCAAGGCCATCAAGAATATCATCTTGATCATAATCCTTAAATTCAGGCCGTGGATCACACATATCCCCGATACCGTCACCATCGGTATCTATGGTGGCATCTGGGTTGTCACTACAGCTGGCAAGGCTAGCCAATAATATCAAGGCTAAGCAAAAGCGGGACATATATACATCCTTGTTATTTTCTATCAAATCCGTTTCGACGCGCATTCTATCTTAGTTTGGGGAGAAGTCATATAAAGGGCTTTTGTTTATCAGCCTGATGTATACCGACAATGTTGACAAATATCACGGCATTTAATTCTTATCCAAAGCATCTAGCCTCATCCTCTAAAATATTTTCATTGTATAGGGGCTATTAAGCCGCTATTCGCTTAATCGTTGATGGTGAGAGTTGCGATATGGATTAGCGACAGGTCTGAGATTAGTGCAGTGGAAGGCACTGCTACGTCCATGTAGTATTGCCTTCTACTAGGTGACGGGTGTAACTAAAGGGCTTGATGTGGAGCCCTTGGTGATGGTTTGCTGCCTTCAGACTATTTAATAGAATAATCTAATCTAACATGTTAACTCTGTGTTTGGTTAAAGGCTAACCTATGCCCTGTGACGTAGGCGCAAAGCATTGCATGATCCGTTTCGATAAAAAATGGCCTGCGGCCTTGGGGATATAAAAATCAAAGGTGCATTGATGACTAATGCCCAGGCTGCGACTTTTTTTCATCTTTGCCGCCCAGACAGTTACCGGCTAAAAATCGCTGATGATCAGGTCATAATCATTAAGTTGCAGAGACAACGGCTTCGAGTTTCTGGGTTATAGCTTCAGCCTGACCGAACTCGGCCTAGCCACAAAAACAATCAAACATTTAGTCGCATATGCCACCCAGATTTATGAGCAAGAGGCGGAAAAATACGACGTCTGGTTTGTGATGACAAACACCGATGGAGAAAAGCCGGTAAGCGCAATGAACAAATTGGTAATGCCTTGCCTTCAACTGCTCAACGCTGCCTCAACCATAGTCCTCGCTAATTCAATATGGCATTATTTGATCATTCGTCAGAATATTGGTATTGCGCACATACTGCAAACACCTGGATGGTATTATCGAATGCTCCACCGAGAGTAATGATTCTATAGCTTACCTGCCAGATTGGAGGTTGAAAAGTAGGTTTTTGTTCAATGATCTCATAGTCCACATCCTCGTCATCCCATATTTCAAAACCTCCGTTAATAACAAAAGTACCCCAGGGACACTGAGCATGACAGATCCCATTAACTGGGCTTCTGATAGGCTCCTCGGGTAACTTGCACACATCGCCTGGTACTACGAATACATTGTTGTATTCTGGATGTCCGAGATTGCCCTGTGCTGCTACTGTTAAATTCCAAGTGTCATAACGTTTTTTTCCCTTCCCGCTTTTCACTACAAGTTTATAGTCACCGGGGGCCAGGGTTTCGTTAAGCGTCACATCAATTTCCTGATTGTGCGGAGGATTACCCGATAATGATATGATACCGGTCTCAACTATTTCGTTACCGGCTTTGTAAAGCGTCACTCGTGGAGCTTCACCATCTTTTCTATCAATATGACGTCCATAAATGAGGATATTACCCATGTTGTCACCGACCACCACATGAGTGATTTCTAATCGGTGTTTACACTTTTTTGTATTACAGACGCCACCAGCCACAGACATCAGGCTTACTGAAAGCAGTAACAACGCTAAAAAACCATGCAGCACTCCAGTGGACGAAAATATCCACGATTTAATATTCAATATCATTTACCTAAACCCTATTTTAGTAAAACAAACGTCACGCTATTACTAGCCCTCAACTACCCAGAATAGCGACATAAATAAATCAGATTAGATTAAAATTGCATTTTGAAATGTGTGTTTAAGCATTAATGATCATTTGCAGAAAATCACTATTCATTCCGTCATCATTTGAGAATAAGACTGGGGCTAATATTTAAATTCTAAGAATTATCGCGTGAGCTGATAACGTCACTCGCAAACGGTAATTATTATTATTCGCCCTTGCAACGCATTATCGAAATCTACGGAACAATGATGCATCTGTGTAGCGCCGTCGATTCACTGATCCGTAACAGACTGTTGAGAAGGGGATGAAAAATTTAATTTTTTTATTTTATCGATAAAAACAACTTTGTCGATGTGATTACGGGTAATGCGGTAACTGCTGACAGCGTTGCCATAACTGTTTTGCCAACTGCTCAGGTATAAATAAAACAGCTTCAGAGTCGGGGTTTTTCTGTGTGGCTTGTAACTGTGATTTCAGCCATAGCGCTATGCCTTCGGCTACATTGGGGTAATCAACCGCCTCTGGAGAGGGAGAGCTTAGCCATGCGGCCAGCGTTTCTTTATGCAATTGTTGCATCACGGTTGCTCTGTTTAGGAGCTGCAGAGCCAGTGCATTGGATTCCTGTTCATATTGTTGCTGCAGTGGTTTTATCAGCAATTTTTTACCCAGCTGTAAACATTCACTGGCCAGTTCAAAACCGGCATTGCTGATGACGCCATTACAGCTTTCCAGATCTCTATGAAAGCCTTCATGGCAGAAGGGTTTAACGGTGATGTTATTCAGATACTGGGGTTCTTGCACCTTGGCATAGATGATAAATTCAAATGCGCTAAAACCCGTGACAAAGTCTATGATTGTCTGAGTATCTTCAAAGCCCATATAAATCAGGATTTTATTCTGTTGTACCGGGCTGTGTCCTTGCGGCTCTATCATCGGCGGCAGGATGGCATGGTTGAAATGATGCCAATGCAAACCTATGCCCTGTGTCGTAGGCGCAAAGCATTGCATTATCCGTTTCGATAAGAAATGGCCTGCGGCCTTGGGAATATCAAAATCAAAGGCGCATTGGTGGCTGATGCCCAGGCTGCGCCTTTTTTTCATCTTTGCTGCCCAGGCGGTTACCGGCTCAAAATCGCTGATGATCAGGTCATATTCATCCAGCTGCAGAGACATGGCATCGCGTATAAAGCGCAGGAAATTATTATTCAGCGCTGTCTTTAACGGCTTTAATTGCCCGGCTTCGCACACCAGGGTTAGGCCCTGAAAAACACGGTAGTTCTCGCCAAACACCTGCATATTAAAAAAATCTTCGGCGGCTCTACCGGAGAAGACAAAATCGATGTCAAAGCCGGCTCGCCTTAATTCAGGCACCAGCGCTCTGGCTCTTGTCAGGTGGCCATTGCCGGTACCCTGTACGCCATAGAGTATTTTCATTAGGTTAAAACTCCCAGGCCATTAACAATGCTGACTGCGACAATGGCAGACACCGTGCCTAATAGTGCTCCGGCGATGATATCACTGAGATAATGCACACCCAGTATGACGCGTGATAAGCCTATAAGAACAGCCCAGACCAAGGCTATCGCCCAGAAGGCGGGGTAATACAGTGCGATCATGTTCATCATTAAAAATGCAGCAGCACTGTGACCCGATGGCAGGCTGAATTTATCGGCAGCCTCTATGGAATAATAGGAACCCTTGATATCGACATAGGGCCTGTTACGTTTAAATAAGTGCTTAAGCAGGATGAAGCTAGGCACTTCAATTAAATAGGCGATGAGGGTGGCCATAACAAATAACTTGCTATGTGGGGTATCTAAGAACATGGCAATCATGCCAATGGCCAGATACATGTAACCGTCACCAGTATGGGAAATAACCCTGAAGGTACGGGTCACGGTGAGTGAACGTTGGAACTGATTAAACCAGCGGTAAATAATTTCGTCGTAATCTTGTATCGTTACAAACATAGCTTTTCTCTCCTTATCTTTTGTAACAAAGAGATTAGCGTCACTCAATGACCGCTATATGACAGATTTATGATGCTTTTATGACAGTGCTTGCTTGCCCTTTTTTTTACTGAATATTGTACTGCTCATATGACTAGTAGCTGGGCTGCGATAGCTTGTCTGGCTACATGCTATCGCCGCGCTGGAAGCGGCTAAGCTCATCTATCTACTTGCGCCCTGGGATTAGCGTAATATGATCAGATTCAGAATGCGTTTTGTGCCGCAGGGGGGGCATCCAAATCCCAGATAACGAGTTTCACTGGATGCTTTAGCTATGACGAATTTATCCTCACCACGGTACGTTCTAGGTGGATAGAATAAATTTTAGTTTCAGAGTGAGGTTCTCGCAAATAAAGCTAGCTCCATGACGGCAGTAAAAACGGGCGTGGCTAATTAAATATAACG
>JABSRQ010000308.1 GCA_013215055.1 Pseudomonadales bacterium
GCCGAGGTCGTTGATAATGATGTGGAGGGCGTCTCCACGATAGATTTAAATCGTTTTTCCACTGGGCGTACGAATATTTGGAAGGCGGCGTTGTCTGCGGCTGATGAATCACCATGGTTGGGTTTAGGGCCAAATGGTTATCTCTTTATCGATGACCGTCCTTATGGGATTCAACCACATAATTTAATTGTGCAATTTTATGTTGAATGGGGAGTTGTAGGCGGGGGCATGTTTATATTGTTGCTGTTGTTTTCAGTTTACTTTGGTGGACGTATATTGCTGTATAAGTCCATGGGTGAAATTCCTGTGGTTTATCACGCTGCTGCGCTAATAATATTGGTTTTGTCTTTATTGGGTTTACTGGATGGTACTTATTTTCATAGTCAGCCCGTCTTTTATTTAACGATTGCCTTTGCCATTTTTCCATACAACTTAAAATCATGCCGGTAATGCTCTTCTGATTCCGTGTCTGTTTCATTGCGGTGGCGTTGGCAGAAGTTGCTGACTGTAATAATGCTGATTTTCACGTTAGACTGCGCCATCAATAAATAAGCTTGAGATCGTGTTGTTTATGACTTATATGAAATCACGTTTGCAGTTTTGGTTGCTGTTAATTTTGACACTGAATGTATTAGGTCTAGTGTCTATGTATGCCCGTGGGATATTAGAACAGGCCGATGCCCCGTCCGCATTACAGTTAATTCTGGGTTTTTTGTTGCAGTTACCCCTTGTTTTACTGTGTGTGTTTATTGATAACACCTTGACGGTGTTGAGTTCAAAGTTGCCTCTGTCTTTAGTGTTGCGCTTTTTAAGTCGCTTTATATTCTTATATTTATTTCTTCTTTTTTATATAGCCTCAACACTTATTTATCTTGGGGTGGGTGTTTTTGTATCCTTCGAAGTCATCAAAATAGCGGTCCTGGACTTTGATCAAATCATGCCGATATTATTAACAACCGCATTATGGCCGGTCTTATTTGTGGCACTGCTAGATGTATTATTGATTTTACCGATGCGTAAAATATTACCTCTGAAATGTTCAAAGTTACGGTCTCTTATTTTTCCGATATTTACGGTTTGGTTATTTTTGTTTTTCTGCGGTGCGTTATTTTCAATGCATCAATTAAATAAGGATCAAAAATTCTCTGTAGCGGTGTTGAAAAATACTTTTCCACCTACCTATTTATTGGGTGAAGTGTTTGAGTATTTGGGGCGCTCAAATGCTCCGATTCCTGAATTGAATGTGGATCAGCTGCAGTCACAGATAACCATGGCCGAATATCGCGTCTCAGCGGGTGAGATGTCTACTCGTCCGCCTGTGATCTTAATTATGCTGGAGTCTATCAGTCATGATCATTTAGGTTTTACCGGATATGAAAAAAGTGATATTACACCTTCTTTGGATGCGCTTTTTCAGCAATCAGTTTTTTTCGATAGAGCTTACACGCCTTCTAATCATTCAAATTTAGCCCAGGGAAGCATCTTAAGTAGTCAATATTCCTTGCGTCGTATTCGATTGGAGAGTTTTAAGGATATTAATTTCGTCAAGCCAATGTTATTTGATGTATTGCATGAATATGGTTATGAGACGGCTCTATACTCATCTCAAGATGAAAACTGGTTGGGCATGCGTAGGTTTATTGAGTCTAATGATGCCAAGATAGATCACTTTAAACATGCGTTGGATTTTACCGGTTATTATAAATTTTATGATAGGAAAATTGATGATGCCGATCTGATTACTGAAATAGAGAAATACCTAAAAGAAGTTAGAAATCCAGATCAGCCGCAGATGCTGTATATAAACTTGCAGCGCACACATTATGATTACCGTTTAAAGCCTGGGGTTAGCGGGTATTATGGTGATATTGATTCAAAGATAACGGGTATGTTTTTTGATTATGGCGAGCATCAAGCTGAAAAGGCTAAACTACAATATGATAACGCCTTACATTACGTGGATAAGCAGCTTGGGCGTTTATTTACCGTACTTAAAGAGCTGGAAATGTATGATGATGCGTTGATTATAGTTACTGCAGATCATGGTGAGGCATTCTATGAAAACGGATATGCCACACATGGAACCTCTATGTATGATGCGCAAATTCGAAGTTTCTTGTCGGTTAAGTTGCCAGGGCAGGTTGATGGCGAGTATCGAAAGGATGCGATTTCTTCGGTAGATATGCTGCCAATGGCTTTGCAGGCTCTGGGTTTGCCTAATCACCCGGCTTTTCAGGGTTATCAATTGTTGGACGTTGAGCGTACGCAGGCCCAGCCTATTTTCTCCACTGCACAGTCTGTTGTTAGGGCGGAGGCGGTCATTCAGTATCCCTGGAAATACTTTGTTAGTGAAAAAGAGGGGGCTGTATTAATTAATTTGGCTGATGATCCAGCGGAGAGAAATAATCTTCTTTTAGTTGAGGGGGAAGTTACGCAAAGGTTGCAGTTGTGGCGACAGCAATACCGGCATGACCAGCTGCAATATTATCGTTCCAGTGATCAATCGATCAGGGATGATTTTTATGTGCCCAAATATGACTTTAAGAAGCTTGCTTTGGATGATTAACTTATGTTCCGGCTTCTTAACTCTGTTGTTAATTGCTGTAATTGTTAATTGTACAAATAGGCGCATTTTGTTATCTTTGCGCACCATTCTATCGTCGTAATTCTCTTTTTCTTTAAAAGAGCCACGGCTCCATCATATTTTTTATAAAGGCTTTTTATGACGCGTTATATCTTCGTCACAGGTGGTGTTGTTTCTTCTTTAGGCAAGGGTATTGCTTCTGCCTCATTGGGTGCCATTCTTGAGGCCCGCGGTTTAACCGTGGCGATGATGAAACTGGACCCGTATATTAATGTTGATCCCGGTACAATGAGCCCGATGCAGCACGGTGAAGTGTTTGTCACCGAAGACGGTGCCGAAACCGATCTGGATTTAGGGCATTATGAGCGTTTTGTAAATGCTAAAACCACCAAGCGCCATAACTTTACCACCGGCCGTGTTTATGAAACCGTTTTACGGAAAGAGCGTCGTGGTGATTATTTAGGTGGCACGGTTCAGGTGATACCTCATATCACCGATGAAATTAAACGCCGCATCCTGGAAGGCCCAGGAGAAGCTGCCGATGTTTGTTTGGTCGAGGTCGGTGGCACGGTTGGAGATATTGAATCTCAGCCATTTCTTGAGGCCATTCGCCAACTTCAGCTGCAACTGGGAAAAGAGCGTACATTATTAATGCATTTAACCTTGGTGCCCTATATTGCGACCGCTGGGGAAATCAAAACCAAGCCTACTCAGCATTCGGTGAAAGAGCTACGTACCATCGGCCTGATCCCGGATATTCTGGTGTGCAGATCAGAAGTTGAGATCGATGAAAATGCACGTAAGAAAATATCCTTGTTCACCAATGTCGAAGAAAAAGCGGTTATCTCGCTGCCCGATGCGAAAACCATTCATGCAGTGCCTTCGATATTAAAAGCGCAGCACCTGGATCAAATTGTGGTAGATAAGTTACGCCTGGAATGTCCCGAAGCGGATCTGTCCGATTGGGATGCGGTGGTTCATAGTGAATTGAATCCGCAAGGTGAAGTGAAAATCGCCATGGTGGGTAAGTATATGGAGCTGCTGGATGCGTATAAATCGGTGATAGAGGCCTTAAAACATGCAGGTATCGGTCATCGAGTGAAGGTGAATATTGATTTTATCGATTCTGAAAGTATTGAAAAAAATGGCACGGCAGTGCTAGAAAAACACGATGCGATTCTGGTGCCAGGCGGTTTTGGTACCCGTGGTGTTGAAGGTAAAATATTAACCGCGCAGTTTGCGCGTGAAAACAAAGTGCCTTATTTAGGTATTTGTTTAGGCATGCAGGTTGCGGTAATTGAATTTGCAAGAAATGTTGCTGGCATGAAAGGTGCAAATTCAACCGAATTTGACAGCTCCTGTGAACAACCCGTTATCGGTTTAATTACTGAATGGACAGATGCCTCTGGCGCTACCGAAACCCGTGATGAAAATTCTGACCTAGGCGGTACCATGCGTTTAGGTGGCCAAGAAAGCCACCTGGTCGAAGATAGTAAAGTGCGTGAAGTGTATGGTAAAAATGTGATTCTTGAACGCCATAGACACCGTTATGAAGTGAATAACCAGTATATTGGTCGCTTACAAGAAGCGGGCTTAAAAGTGGGTGGCTGGTCTGAAGATGATACGTTGGTTGAAATCGTAGAGTTACCCGATCATCCGTGGTTTATTGCCTGCCAATTCCATCCTGAATTTACTTCCACTCCGCGTAAAGGCCATGCCTTATTTGGCAGCTTTGTGAATGCGGCGATTGAAGCCAATA
>JABSRQ010000030.1:0-19848 GCA_013215055.1 Pseudomonadales bacterium
TCTCGTAGTTATCAATCACCCAAAGTGCGTGCTTTTATTGATTTTTTAGTAGAAGAATTTAAACAGGATATTTACCTCATACCTCAAGAACATTAAATACTTAGTTAAGCTGCTTAATATAACGATTGATTAATCGTTATATTAAGGCGTTTTTAGCGTAACGTTTTCCAGCGAGCAAGGAGGAGGGGCTGGTCTTACATTAGGTGTTTATTTGCTCCCCTATAGTCACTGGCTGTAAGCACCCAGATAGGTGAAGTGGTCTAATTACCCCGGACACTTCGTTAAGAGTTAAAAACACACATAGAAAATTATTCAGGGTGTCATTCTTGAAAACTTTTGCCATTTCAGAGCATCGTCACGGGTAAACAGGCGATTAGGTCAAATTTATCCCATGGTGCAGTTTTGGCGCTAAATCGCTTATGGGATTATTTTACGTTATTCAATAAGTGGCTCAAATAATTCGTAACATATTGATAACCCTTCATATTTAAGTTTTCCACCCTACGTTCAATTTAACAGGAAAGGTATAATTTGCCACAATTTGTTGCGTTTTAACGCAATATTATCTATTCTTATTCACGAGTATCTGACAAACAAAATAAAAATAAACGACAAATACTAAACTAAACGACAAATATTAAACTAAACGAAAGAGACAAAGAAACAGGTAATACTCATGGCACAAAGCGTCAGACTCGACGATAAATTCGTCGAAAAAGCAAAGGTTCGCGCTGCGGCTGAAAATAGGTCAATACCTAAGCAGATTGAATACATGGCGAAAATCGGTGAGATCGCAATCGACAACCCCGATCTTAGTTTCACCTTTATTCAAGAAGCATTATTAGCCAAAGCCGAGATGGATAATAAGGTAGTCAGCAAATATGAGCGAAGAACAAAGCGGAAATGAGATGTCCGTCTATGCAACAAATCGATTCGATAAAGCCTTAGGTAAACTAAGTGAGAATCATCAACAAACGGTCGAAGATGAAATAGACAAAATCATTGAAGACCCTGAAATTGGGGAACAGAAAAAAGGCGACTTGCGTCATCTTTGGGTTCACAAGTTCAAAATGGATAAACTTGAATGGCTGTTGGGTTATAACTGGAACGAAGGCGAACTAACTATTCACCTACTTCAACTTGGAAGCCACGAAAACTATTACGCAGAAGCGAAGAAAAAGCGTAAAACTGATGCGAATTTTATGAAATAGTTTTACCCGACTGCACAAAAATGGGTTGTCACCATGAAGGACTTCTGGTGACAACCTATTTGATAAAATGCCAAGACAAGTTCAATTATTTCAACGCTTCATAATATGCCATGCGTTTTGCAGCATAAGCCAAATATCCCAAAGCCATGAAGCAGGCCCCGAGAATTAGTCATCCTATATATGCATCAAACCCATGAAATGCTCTTTGATGCGCATATCCACGAGGTGATGAGATTACCCTGAGGCATTTGTTAACCATGCGCTCAGGCATCCCCGATCTGATTGGACACTGCCACACCATTATACGCCGCAAGCATTGGTTGATAGCTATAAAAATGAACCGTTAGCTTTTAATCCGGGTGAGAGAATGGCTTATTCCAACGGTGGTTAGAGAATTAAAAACCAGCCGACGGTTTCGTGTTGTCTTTGATTATTTAGCTGCTGAGCTGAGTGAATAAAGCTGACTGCCCATGCATTTATGCATTCCCGCTATACAGCTACGGACATTGCCTGCATATATTGGCATGCATATACTTTGCTTTTATTAATGCTGGGCAAGTCGACATTGCGCTAATCACTGTTAAGCGTAGGAGAGTTTAAACTATGAAAATGAGCTATACCGTTCTTGGAACAAACAACATGGAAGCTGCGGTTACATTCTACAATGCACTTTTTGAACAAAAACCCCCTCAGCAAGTATTCGCCACTGAAAGAATGACCTTCTGGCAATTTGAAGATTTTGCATTTGCCATAGCCATCCCCTTTGATGAGGAGCCCGCAACCCATGGCAATGGCACCATGATTGGTTTTGATGTTGGTTCTACGGATGAAGTAAAACGGCTGCATAAAAAGGCACTTGAATTGGGCGGCAGCTGTGAGGGTGAGCCCAATCAAAAAGGCCCGCGGTTTTCTGGATATGTGAGAGATTTAGATAACGCAGATTCAACTAACAAGTGCGACTCAGCCTGACTGGTGATGAGGAGGTTATCTGGTATATTCATCAGACTCTTTTAATCCGGCAAGATTGGAGTCGACATGGATAAATATAACCAGATAACCGAAGAAGAACGATACCAGATTTGGGCAAATAGAAAAGCAGGTTTTAGCGTCCCTAAAATCGCTGAAGAATTAGGCCGTAACAAAAGCACGATTTACCGTGAATTAGAGCGTAATTCGGGCGATAGAGGCTATCGCCCTAAACAAGCGAACCATAAAGCTAGGCAACGTAAATCAGAGGCAACAAAGTCTATTAAAATGACTGTAGAATTGATCGATTTTATTGAAGAAAAACTCTGCATAGATTGGAGTCCTGAACAAATATCAGGCTGGTTTCTTAATGAAAAACAAGTGCTGATCAGCCATGAGCGTATCTATCAACATGTGTGGAAGGATAAGCGACAAGGTGGGGAATTGTTCAAGCATCTACGTTGCCAGGGCAAAAAATATGACAAGCGCCGCAATGGGAAAAGTACCCGAGGGCAGATTAAAAACCAGGTCAGTATTGATCTGCGCCCTCAAATTGTTGATGACAAAAAGCGTGTAGGAGATTGGGAAATTGACACGGTAATTGGTAAAAATCATCTGGGCGCGATTGTTACGGTTGTTGAGCGTAAAACATTATTCACCGTTGCAGCGCTGGTAGATTGCAAGCAGGCTGACGTGGTTACTGCTGCTACTATTCAACTGTTAACGCCCCTGAAAGGCCGTGTACATACAATTACTGCAGATAATGGCAAAGAGTTTTCGTACCACGAAAAGCTCGTCGACCAGCTTGAAACTAAGGTTTATTTTGCGCATCCCTACAGCTCTTGGGAGCGTGGATTAAATGAAAATACGAATGGTTTATTACGACAGTACTTTCCTAAAGGAACGGATTTTCGTACGCTAAGTCAATGTGATGTTGATATGGCGGTTGAGCGAATCAACAACCGGCCACGAAAAACATTAGGATTTAAAACCGCAGCCCAGATGATGAAAAAATCATTATCACGAATGGCTGCTTAACAGAGTGTCGCGCTTGTTAGTTGAATCCGCGTTTCAATATTATCGGCGCTGTAATGAATAAATGATTCCTGTGTTGTTATCTGCGGTTTAAGCTCCAGCTCTTTAAACAACTGTTGAATTGCTGTGTTACTCAATTCAGCACCTATCACTTGATACCCTGCTGCTAACAGCCAGGCGATATCCCGAGTTTTTCCACATAGAGGCAGAAAGACACGTTTCCCAGCTTCTATATTCAGAGCCTGAAAGTGTTTAATCAACAGTGGGTTGGCTTTTTTAAGATGAAAACCTATTTCATTGTTAGACCAGCGTTGCAGCCAAAAATCTTTTTCCATACTATTGTCTCTGTTTTAATAAGGCGGTTAGTTTAGCCCAGCGTTTAAATGAAAACGGCTAAGTTTCGTCAAAACCTAACATGGCTAATAATAACTGAGAGTTATAACAGCTAATGTATGTTTCAGCGTTAATTTTATTTGCCTAAATTTTGGGCATAAATCATCGGCCTTGTTGGCTGAATGATAAATAGAGATGAATACCATGAATGATTTTTTGCCCCATTTACTCAGTGTTTTTATCGGTTTTTTGGCCATAATGAATCCTATTGCCAATACCGCTGTTTTTGTGGGCTTAACCGCTGAGCTAAGTCCTGTAGGTAGAAAGAGGGCGGCTTTTAAGGCGCTGATGATTGCGTTTTTTGTGATTGTGGTTTTCAGCTTGCTGGGACGATTCATCTTTGATTTATTTGGCATTACGTTGCCGGCCTTGCGCATCACCGGTGGTATTCTGGTATTTCTCATCGGTTATCAGATGGTGCAGGGCAACAGTTCCAAGATGCATCATCCGCAGGTGTCGGATACTAACGAAGATACCGAGAACGATGATCAGGATGTTGCCATCTCTCCTCTGGCCGTGCCTATACTGGCAGGCCCAGGCACCATTGCCACAGCAATGAATTATTCAGCCGAAGGCGGTGCCGAAGTTTTTATCACGATAGGCGCCTTTGCCGTATTATGTGGGCTCAGTTATCTGTGTTTTATTGCAGGTCCCAGGCTGCTGTCTTTATTAGGCAAGAGTGGTATTACCATCGTCACCCGGTTGATGGGCTTGATACTGGCGGTGGTCGGTATGCAGATGTTATTGGTGGGAATATTCTCTGCCATCAAACAGTTTTCAACGTAGAAGGCAGCATAAAAGAGCAGTGAGATTTAGCTCTATGCTCAGACACTGAGATTTATAGTTTGGCTAGGAATAAGCCCAATGTTGTTTATATACAACAAGCCTGGTCGATGGATTTATTCTGTTAAAATCGTCGGTATTTACTAAACTTAGAGTCAAAATACCAACATATCGTAGATATGATGCTACCTAGACTCTTACATTGTGTATTTTTATGCTTCAGCATAATCCTATGTAGCATCACTCTTGCCGAAGAAGAAATTGCCCCAAAACCTGTTTATCTAACGCAGGAAGAAAAAACCTGGTTGCAGGCACATGCAACAATAACCTTAGGCTTTAAATCCGATGGTGAACCCGCCTTAATCGTAGATCCTGCCGGGAAAATCAGCGGCATGTTGCCGGATTTATTCAAGGCGATTAATCAAGACTTAAACAGCAATATCATTATCGAGGTGGATAGCTGGGCTAATACCCTGGAAAAGCTTAAATCCGGTGCATTGGACGGACTTGCCGCCGGCACACAAAATACCGCCGATGCGACAAATCTGGCGATGACAAATGCATTTTTCACGAATTACCCGGCGGTATTCACACATATTGCTGACCAGCATAAAATTCGTCGTTGGCAGGATCTTGCCGGAAAACGTATCACCTATGTTCAAAAATTCTCTAGGGCCGATAAAATCCTACAGCCTTTTAAAGACGATAGCCGGCTTTTACCGGTAGAGAATACCTTAGATGCGCTGCATTTATTATCGTCCAGGCAGGCAGACGTTTTCATTGGCACGCCATTAGATGATTATTCTATTTCAAAATATCTTATTCCCAATATTGAACTGAGTTTTGTTGATCAACAGCAAAAAACACCCGGTGGTATTTTAGTGCGTAAAGACTGGCCGATATTGATTACTATTTTAAATAAAGCCCTAAAAAGTATCGGTAAAGAAGAGATTCAAAAAATCCAAAAAGTTTGGTTAAGCAGACTTGAAAGTGAATCTAAAGCATCACTCAATATCGAAGAAATAAAATGGCTGGAAAAAAATCACAAGCTTAAGTTAGGTGTGGGCCTGGGGTTTGAACCCTGGCTGATCAGTCATGATCAAAGCGACCATTCGGGTATCTTGCCCGAGATAGAAAAACTGCTGGAATCCAATGTGGGCGAGGGGCTGGACATCACCATTGTCGTCGATAGCTGGCCAAATTTATTGGAATTATTGGCCCAAAAAAAAATAGAAGGCCTGTTTGCCGCAACCGTAGACGGTAGCAAAAAATTACAATTACTCGCAAGCCGCGAAGTTTATCCAGGCACCATTGCCATCTACGGTCATAGCGATCAACGCCATGATATCAATCGGCTCAGTGATATTGAAAATAAGTCTATCGCGGTTATTCAAGGCTCGGTTCTTCCATCGTTACTTTCACCGCAGCTAAAAAAAAATCAATTTATACCGGTGCCTCATGCCTTAGCAGGGCTGCGGCGTGTGGCCG
The DNA here is from genome assembly GCA_013215055.1 of Pseudomonadales bacterium. Taxonomy (GTDB): domain Bacteria; phylum Pseudomonadota; class Gammaproteobacteria; order Pseudomonadales; family DT-91; genus CAKMZU01. The sequence goes on from JABSRQ010000030.1 coordinate 5,877, forward strand.
AACACAAGGTTGATCTGTATTTGGGGTATCCCTTTGATAATTATCATATTCTTAAGCAGCAATTAATTGGTGTGGAACTGTTAGCTCTGCAGGGGGATAAACGTTTCAGTGGCGTCATCGCTATCCGAGAAGATTTGCCGCAATGGCTGCCTATCATCAACAAGGGCTTAAAAAGTATTGGTGAAAGCCGGCTCAATGCATTGATAGGTCAATGGACTCAAGTGCAGAGCCCAAAGGGTGAAATTAAGCTGAGCGTTGAGGAAAAACGATGGCTGGCCCGACATCCTGTATTGAAGGTGGCCCCGGATCCGGATTTCCCCCCCCTGGAATTTATTGATGAGCAGGGTAACTATCAAGGCCTGGTCGCCGATTATATGCGCTTGTTAACCCAGCGCCTCGGCATGCAGTTGCAGGTCATTAAAAAAAACAGCTGGCAGGATGCGGTAGCGGCGGTTAAAAATGGCGAAGCCGATATATTGGGCGCCCATGTGGCCGATGACCAGTCAATACAGGATTTTTTATTTACCTCAAATTATCTCAGTTTTCACGATGCTCTCCTCGGTCACTCCAGTCTCAGCGGGCCGGTGAGTCTGGATGAGTTGGCAGGTAAATCCGTGTTAGTGGTTCAGGGCTGGCCGGAGCAACATATCCTGGAGCAGCAATATCCACAGATAAACGTTATCGCGGTAAATGATACCTTCGCAGGGTTAAGAAAAATCGCCACCGGGGAATATGATTATCTATTCAGCTATCTGCCCACAGCCAGCTATTTTATCCAGAAGCATGGCCTGTCACAAATAAAAATAGTGGGCATAGAAGGTGAGCCACTCAACGATGCCATCGCCATTCATAAAGAACTTCCCTTATTGCGAGATATCTTGCAGAAGGCCCTGAATAGTATCAGCCCCACTGAGCGCCAAGCGATTGAATTCCGATGGATGGCTCCGCTGGCGACAAGACCGGAAAAATCGGCAACGATGACCTCGGCCATCAGCTTAAGCACGGCTGAGCAGGAGTGGCTTTCTCAACACCCAAGCATTACCTTAGGTATTCGCCGTGGTTTTGAACCCTGGATCATCTTTAATGCCGATGGCAGTTTTTCGGGCGCATTGATAGACATGCTAAAGCAATTACAAGCACGCTTAGGCTTAAATATTCAGCTAGTCTCGGATCCAGGGCAGGGATATGAGGCCTGGCGGACAGTCATTAAACGTGCCAAAAATAGAGAGATCGATGGATTATTGGCTGGCAGCCCATTGTTGTATAAAAATAATCAGTTGCAGGAGACCAATCCCTATTTACGCACATCTATGGCGGTTTTTGCCCGCCGCGATGCGTTATTTTCCATTAAGCAGTTGGCAGATTTAGGCGGTAAACGTATCAGCCTGGTAGCGGGTTCAACCTGGTCGAAAATGCTGCATTCACGCCTAAAGAATATAGAATTGATAGATGCCGATAATCCGCTGCAGGCCCTGCATCAACTGGTTCGAGGTGAGTCGGATGTGTTTTTTGGCATGGGTGCCAGCAGCTATTTGATTAATAAACATAATCTGCCTGGCATTAGCGCCGTTTATGTTGATCCGGCATTTACCTTCCCGGTCTCGATGGGCATACGTGATGACTGGCCACAGCTGGTGAATATACTCAATAAAGGCCTTGCCGATATAGGTGAACAGGAGTTGATTGCCATCGGCAATCGGTGGTTGGGTAAAACCCGCCAAGGTGATTTTGTTTTAACCGCAAAGGAGCAGCAGTGGTTAAAACAATTACCGCCGCTGCGTGTGCTTTTTTATAAAAACTTTGCGCCTTTGCAGGGTATCGATGCTGAAGGACATCTCACCGGCATCGCGGCCGATTATTTGTCTATTCTGGGTGAACGTTTAGGTCTGTCTTTTGAACCGGTGATCGCCAAAAGCACTTCCCCCTATGGCGAGTTATTTGATGGCCATGCGGATATGGGCTTACTGTTACAACGCAATTATCATGAGAAATTTGAACAGGCACTGCGTTTCAGTAGACCCTATTTAAACCTGCCGTTAATGGTTATGGTGCCACGTAGGCAGTCGATTATGCAAAGCCTGGATGATTTGCACGGTTTAAGTGTTGCCGTCATCAATCACTCTCCGTCACATCAATTTTTACAGCGTGATTTTCCCAATTTGCAGTTACTGCCTCAATTAAACGTTGAACAGGCATTATTGGCGGTGGATAGAGGGGATGCCGATGCTATGTTGGCTAACCCCGCCTCTATCGATTATCACCAGAAACGGCTTGATATCGAGCCTTTAAAAGTTGCCCTGAATACAGATTATCATTACCGCCCGGTGGTGGCGGTGACAAAACAATACGCCGATTTAATCCCGCTGTTAAACCGTGCCCTGGCCAGTTTTAGCGAGCAGGAAAAACAGCTGATTTTCGACAAATCGGTTAATCAGGCGGTGAGTCAAAAGGTGGATTGGCGAGAATTTATAGCTTGGTCGACCTTCATTGCTGCCATTATCGCAGGGATCATGGGCATTATTCTGTATTGGAATCGCCGTTATAAACATGCTATGCATAAAGCCGAGCTGGCCAATCAGGCCAAGAGTATTTTCCTGGCCAATATGTCGCATGAAATCCGCACCCCTATGAATGCCATCATCGGTTTCTCTGAATTATTGCAAAATAGTACAAGCATCGCCGATGAAGACAGGCAGCAACTGCTTATTATCAATAATGCCGGCAATCATTTACTGGGGTTGATTAACGATGTGTTAGATATCTCCAAGATCGAAGCCGGGCGTATTAGCCTGAATGATAGCGATTTTGATATCCGTCAAATGCTCGATGATATGGCCGATATTTTTCAGCTGTCTTGCCAGGGGAAAGGCCTGACCTTGCAGTTTTTTGGCCTGCACAGCCTGCCGACATCGATTCATGCTGATGCAGGGAAATTACGCCAAATCCTGATTAATCTATTAGGCAATGCGGTGAAATTTACCCAACAGGGTTATGTTCATTGCACTGCCGAGGCCGTATGTTCGGGAAATAGGCTATGGAAAATAAAAATCGTAGTGCAAGACACTGGCCCGGGTATTGCGGATAAGGAATATGACAAGGTCTTTTCCACCTTTGAACAAACGGCCTCGGGCATCGCCTGCGAAGGAGGAACCGGCCTGGGGCTGGCGATCAGCCGTGAATATGCGCGTATGATGGCGGGGGACATCAACTTCAGCAGTGAGGTTGATGTAGGCACAAAATTTACGCTGGTCTTCGAGGCCGGACTAAGCGGTGATCTTGAGGCCGATGGTTCTCCAGGGCTTATCGTGGCATTAAAGGCTGGGCAAAAAGCTAAAACGATTCTGGTGGTGGACGACAATGCCGACAATCGGCTGTTGATTAACAAAATATTATCGCCTCTTGGCTTTTCTGTGATCGATGCGGTCAACGGCGAAGACGCATTAAATCAATTTCAGCAACACCGGCCGGATTTGATCTTGATGGATAGGCGGATGCCAGTGATGGATGGATTGATGGCAACGGCAAAAATTAAAGCGAGTGAACAGGGAAAAAATACGCCGGTTATTTCCCTGACCGCCAGCGCCTTCGAAGACGAAAAACAGGACATTATTGCTCAGGGAGCCGACGATTTTTTACTTAAACCGTTTAAACGTGACGAATTACTGACAATGATGGCGGCGCATTTAGACCTGCTGTTTGAATACAAAAAAATGCCTAACTCAGGAAACGGCGCTGAAATAAACCGTCATCAACGTGTCGAAAACCTGCCAGCGACTTCCGAGGCTACTGGAATAACGGTATTAATCGTTGATGACAATCAGGTCAATCGTCTGGTTGCCAGGAAAATACTGGAAAAAGAAGCTTATCACTGTGAGGAAGCCGTCAATGGCAGGGAAGCGCTGGACTTGATTGAATCAATGCATCCCGACATCATGCTGCTGGATATGCAAATGCCGGTGATGGATGGTTATCAGGTGTTGCAGCAATTAAATACTCAGCCGCCGAAAAAGTCCTTGGCGATTATTGCCTCAAGCGCAGAGAGCAGCGTTGATGAAAATCAGAAAATCATGGCGCTGGGCGCTGCGGCCATTTGTGCGAAGCCGATTAACGCCAAACAATTAAAAAAAATAATCAGATCTTTGATTGTTCCTTCAATGGACTGATCTTCGCATAATCAAGTCTAATGACTTGTGTTTATGAATAACGAGAACAGGATAAAGCTGCTAAAAAATAAATTGATAGGCCAGACTAACGGTTCTGGGTTTTTCATTATGAATAAAATAGGAACCTGTAAACAAGGAAGCATCATTACCCCAATTGCTGGTCTGTTTATTGCTGATATTTTTAATCATCAATTGCAAAAGCCAGGCCTCACTCAGCGGGCTAAGATTAAAAGCCAGGTTGATCTTGGTCTTGGCCTGTTGCAGCAGGTTGGGATCACCATCGGAGGCCAGAGGCTGGCGTGAGGCGGTATGACAGATATTTCCTGAGTTTTAAAAAAAACAGGCCATCAATATGAGGCATGGCCCGCCTGATTTTAACGGTTTGTGATGCCTAGCCAGGGTTCATCTTGACCTGATATTCTTTAAATAAACCTTGATAGAGTTTATCCAGACTTTGTCGGCGCTGCACATTTAACCATTGTTTTTTCACCTGCGCCCTGACTTGCTCAAGGGATTGTAACTCACCTCCGCTCTGGGTCATTAACTTGACGATATGCACGCCATAACCCGAGCGGATGCCGGATTGCCATTGACCGGGCTGCAGCCCACCCAGAGCATCGGCAAAGTCACTGCCCAAGAAACGAGCCACTTGATGATTAGGCATGTCGACGGTTTTCATCGGCACAAAAATATTATCCGAAAAACTCAATAAAAGCTCTTCAGAATGTTCATTCTCAGCCATCGTCTGTAGTTGCTGCATGACCTCTTGCATAACAGCTGTAACATCATCATGTTGCTGTCTATCAAAATAGAGCTGGATAAAACTAAAGACCTTATCGCTACGATAATCTTCATTATGCGCTAACAGAAATTCAGTGAGCTCTTTGTCGCTGGGTAGTAATGTGCTGACAGCATCTTCAACAATAAATTCCAGTTTTTGCTGAAGTCGTTTTTGCACAATATTATCACCTTCCAGCAACCCCATCTCTACAGCCTTTTTATAGGCGACACGCTGCTTTAATTCATTGAGAATTAACGCCTGCAGTTCTTCCTCGCTGGGTTGGCGTTGACGGGTTTTCTCAAAAGCAAAGCGCAGCTGTGTGATCTTGGCTTCGCTTAAGTCTATCGAATCACCCTCACCAGTCGTTCCTGCAGTTAGCGCATAGATAAGAAAAAGTGCCGCCCCCAACAATAAAAAATGCAGCAGCGGTTCTTTTAATACGGTTTTCATATTTTAACCTTTGGAGTTATACCAGAAGGGCGAGGTATAGGCGCGTTCCTGGGTTTTCAGTTTTATACCCTTGGGTAAGGTCTTGACCTTATAACGCACCACATCATAGGCGGTCCAACGTGGAGTTGGGATTTCTATGGCACGCACATAATAAAAGGCTTTTTCTGCCGCATCAAAATCAGGATCTTGCCACAGGGTTTGCAGTTGCGCGGCCCCGATGGTGTTTTCCCACGTAGGGATGCTTAAATCAACGGTATCACCTACCGACTTCAGTTTGCCTTTTCTATTTAGCTTGCGTTTGCCCGACCAGGCCACGTTATACACTTTTTCATGGGCTACACCTTTTGCATCAACCCAACCTTTTATGACTTGCACACGGTCAAGATTGGCACCCTCGGGATCACGTAAGGCGCGAATTAATAAACTGGGGGTTTGGCCTTTTTTAGCAGGCGCTAAATCGCCACCCATGGGTACACCTTTGGCATAACCGACACTGGCAATATCACGTTGTTTTAAGTCGGTAGAGTTAAAGTCATAACCGGCAAAAACACGTAGACGAATACGCGGGCCGGTTGTGGCATACACTTCTTTGCGTTTCATCGCATCGAAGATGCCGGCACGGGTATTTGATGTCGCCCATACGGCGGTAGGCCCAGGTGTGGAGTAACGCCATGCATCATAACCAATATCGAGTTTTTTATTGTATTTACCTGGTTCATTAACGCGCTTGGGGGAAGGCTCCATCCACGCAAAGGCACCAAAAAAGTTATCATCATCCTGCGTGACTAACGAGGTATGCAGATCACCGCCGCCAACAAAACCTAATTTAAAGGGGTTTAAACCCAGCTCAGTTTCTAGCAATAAACCATTTTTTAAGGTTGAACGGGTATATTCGGTTGCCAACATGGCATCGGTTTTTTTGGCGCTCAAATCGAGGTTGCCAAAATCCCATGTTTCATAATCCGCAAATTCATCATCGGGCGATAATACCGGGTGAGTTTCGCTATCGCCCTTGGTTTGTCCTACTTCAACCAATTTTTCCCATTTGGCGCGTTCGGTAATATAAGCTAAATCAAACTTGGCGCCGTTATTAAAATCATCCTGTAAGGCGAATAACCAACCATTGGATAAATTACCATTATGAGGAATGGCGATGGCCTTGCCGCCGGTTTTGGCTTCATAATTCTCTAACCATTTCCATAAATCTTGCGGATTTGGGCTGCCAATAGGTGCGGTCATGGTGAAAGGTAATACTTGTAATGCTCTGTCAGGGCCATCACGCAGAATAACATTCCTATGCAGGTTATTGCCCTTAACCATGGAGGTCCATTCGTAGGAAATCATGGTCGTGAAACGGTGTGGTTCATTATATTCTTCTGCTGCTTGCACTAAATCTTGCCAGGTGCGGGTATAAGCCGGATTGCCTGGTTGATAGACTAATGCACTAGAGAGCTCACCATTGGCAAATGCTGCGATTAAATCAAAGGACGCCTGTTTAGCTTCGGCGCCACCTTTACTGAAGCGTTGATGAAATTCAGCCCCTTGTTTATCGGCCAAGATATTTTTTGTGCCTTTCAATATATCGGTAATCACACCCATGGCATCGGTATGTTCGGTTAAACAAATAAAATCCAGCGGGCGGTCTAATTTAACCGGCTGATTGGTATTGCTCATGACCTGCTCACCACGGGCAAAACGGTAGATTTCACGGGGTAATAAGGTGGTGCCACCGCCGCCTGCATCGGCAGATAAGGCCGAATGAATATGGGTTTCACCAAATAACAATTGGGTAGGGTAATGTCTGTCGGCATAGGGGGAATAGTTTTTAGCTTCTGATTCTGCGGCAATGGCCATCGTAGCCCCGCTTACTGCCAGTAAGACTGCAGGCAGTACAAATAAGTTCTTTTTCATTTTTACATCCTTTTTAAAACAGTTTAATTAAAATTGTAAAACACGTTCAATTAACCACATGCTGGCAATAGAGCCAATCAGATAGGCATTAAAACGTTGATATTTTCTGAGGTTGATGATTTTTTTCATGGCTGCGATCAATAACAGCGCAACGGCTATAAACAGTAATTGGCCAATTTCCACACCGACATTAAAAAAAGCCAGGGCTAAAAATTGATCTTGTTGGGGTAAACCCAGTTCCAATAAAACCGAAGCAAAACCAAAACCGTGTAATAAACCAAAACTACTGGATACCGCCACTGGGTAGCGATAGGTGAGTGAATCTTTTTTGGATGATGAACGGCTGTTTTTAACAATCTCTGTGGCCAGAAAAACGATGCTTAATGCAATGACCGCTTCCACCACGACTATTGGCAATTGAATGATATTCAGCGTGCTGAGTACCAGAGTAATAGAATGTGCCAGGGTAAAACCGGTGATGGCCCATAGCAGTTTTTTAAGGCTGCTGGCAATTAATAGCAGGCACAACACAAACAATAAATGATCATAACCTTCGAGAATATGCTCTATGCCAAACAGCGTATAGCTCGCTATGGTCTGCCATGATGAGGGCGTTGCTTTAAAAATATAGTGGGGTGATGAAGGGGTTAATCTAACTGCGTAGTCGCTATCAGCACCGGTATATTGCAGCATCACCTCGGTATTGGTTTTTTCCAGGTTGACGATGGTGATGCTTTTACCGGTCAGGCCTTTATCGCTGATCAGCGTAAAGGTCTGCATCTTGCTGCCATTTAATAATAGCGGCGCAGCCTTGTTGCTGATGCTCACCCCCTCGCTGAATGTTAAACTCAGGGGCGCATCAGAGCTGTTAGCAGGCTGTTTCCACAGGGCTTGATAATGTTTTATATCATTATCATCCAGTGGTGCCTGTTCTTGAATGTGCAAATAGGCGAGCTGGATTTTATTGGCGTTGGCGATGTTGATATCTAACAACAATAACAAGGCAGTGCTTAAAATCCAGACTAAACCCGTTTTTACGACTTTTTGTCTCATAGGTCTGTGTTTATTTTTCCGATGCAGGCATAAACCAAATCGGTGATGACCATGCACGTTCCTGAATGGTTGCTTGCACATCGCTTAATAGCGGTAAGTTATTGCGTACCGCATCATAGGTAGACCAACGTGGTGTGGGTATCTCAATCACGCGGGCATAATACAGGCTTGGCAATGCGGGGTTAAATTCCGTATCGGTAAAACTGCCCATCAATAGGGTGCTACCAATGGTATTGGTGAATTTAGCCGTTTTTAAATCGACGGTATTACCCACTTTAGGCAAGAGGCCATTCTTATCTATTTGCCTTTTATCCGACCAGACCACATTGATAATTTTTTCATGTTGCTGACCTTGTTGATCAACCCAGCCCTTGATGATTTGAATCCGGTCTAAATTGGCTCCCACCGTATCTTTTGCTGCCCATACAGTAAATGTGGGTGAGGTTTTGGCCCCATTAATTGTGCCACCCATGGCTACACCTTTGGCATAACCTTCTTTGACCATGGTGTTAATATCCTTGGGGTTTGCACTTAGCTTTTCACCGGCAAATAAACGCACTTGTATACGAGGGCCTGAAGTCGCGAAGGTTTCGCGGTTATATAGCGCATCCCAAATCGCGCCACGGGTGTTTTTCTCGGCCCAAACACCGGTGATAGAGCCAATGCTTTCATCTTTTGCATCTAACCATTCCGGTACTTGGCCGGTTCTGCGTAATTCAGGGGTATTATCGGCTGCACCATGGCCACCGATATAATTATCTTCGGCTACATCTGCCATCAAACCATTGTGACTATCGGTGCCGCCATTAAAACCTAATTTATAGGGGTTCACGCCTAAATTTTGATAATGTTTTAAACCTTCGATAACGCCCCAGCGAACGAAGTTACGTTTGTCCAAATCACGGCCGCTGAATTTAGCTATCGAGTCGGCATTTTCAAAATCGGCAAACTCATCGGCCGGCCAAAATTTGCGATGCACTTCAGAGTTACCTTTGATTTGCATCATCTCTATGGTGCGCTCAAAGTGACTACGTAGCTCGGCATATTCTTTAGTGATCGCTTTGCCTTTCGAGTCCTTAGGATTGAACATATTCAATTTCGAGGCGTTAGAGTTGTGCGGTATAGCCAGCACCGTACTGCCTTGTTTTTCTTGATCGGCTAACCAATGCCACAATTCTTCTTCACGATTAATATCGATATAACTCATTGGCTGTTCGGGCACGACCATGTCACGGAAGATAATATTCCTGTGTAAATTGCCGCCGCCGGGGGCACCACTCCATTCAAATGCTGCGAGCGTAGTAAATACACCGGGTTTATATTCATCTTTAGTGGCTTGCAAAATAATTTGCCAAGCGCTTTTGGTACTTTCTACACCTGTATAAAAAGGTGGGTGGCTAGGTGTGGTGCCACGGTTAGATTTAATCACGTATTTTATAAACCACGCCATTTCATCTTTATATTCGGTTAAAGCCCGTAACTCTTTAAGCGTTTCATTATTATGGCCTACGGCTTCATCGGTAAAGGTGGTATACATTTCACCGATGTATTCAGAGTGATCGGTGGTGGCGGCAAAATCTAACGGCCTATGCAATTTATGTAATTGGCCGTTGATGGTTTTTTCCTGGCCCTGGGCAAATTGCAATGAATCCTTAGGGCTCATGCGGTTACCCCCAATATAGGCATCTAATGAGAACTTGGTATGCATATGGGTTTCGCCAAAATAGGCGTTTTTTAACGGGTTAGACGGCGCATTAGCTTCCTGTTGTTTGATGCTTTGGGCCCGGGCAGCGATGGATAGATCCGGGTTTTTTGCTACACTATTTTCGCTTATGCTTTTGATGTGGGCTTGATCTTTTTCAGCGGCGCTCTGTTCTTTTGAACAGCCCGTCATGGCGATGATGATCGCCAGGGTTAATAAAGACTGACTTGTTTTCATTTTCCATTCCTTGTGTATTTTTGATGCATGCTGGGGCAGGGCAGGCAACTTAGAAATTCTCGTTCAAACGCACATACAATGCACTGGAACCATCGCTGCCAAAACCATAATCGATGCCTAAGTTGGTGCCGGTTTTCTTCTGTAACATAAATCGTAAGCCGATACCGTAACCAGCCTCTATATATTCACCCAGGCTTATATCGTTGGCACCTGTGGCGCTGGCGGTAGAAGCATTCGCAAATAAGACGCCGCCTACAGGGATATTCCACGGTGTGCCAAAATGTTTTCTGTATTCTGCACCGATATAGGCATAATCCTGGCCTCGGTAGCGGCCTTGAACATAACCGGCTCCACTGCGAGCATATTGATCATAACCTGTGGCCGGTAAATCCATATAAGGCACATCACCGGTGGTGATAAAACTACCAAATGACCAGAAAGCCAGGATGTCAGGATATTTGGCCTCAGGGGTGAGGTTGTGGAATTTTCTATATTCCAGCCACAGGCTGCTGGAATCCTGATCGGAGCCTAAAAATTCGGGATTATAGCGAAAGGTGGCCAGCGCATATTGGCCCTTGCGGGGATTGATGCCGTTATCCCGGCTGTCTAACATGATGTTAACGGAGAGGCCCGAAAGTGTGCTTTCGGTAGGATCAAAGCCATTTTCTATGCTGTAGCTATAGTGTGAGGTGATGACTTTTTCTTCACTGTCCAGATCCAATAGGTTGTCCTGGATATCGCTATAGAGATCCAGGTGATAACCCAATCCAAAGAACCAGTTACCGGATATGTTTTTCAATACGGTTTCATATAAACGCAGATATTTAAATTCCATCATCTGGCTTTTATCCATGGTGCCGGCGTATAAATCGCCGTCATATTCGATCTCTTGGCCACTGGTCACAAGCTTCGATGACTGCGGGCCAGTGCCCAAACCATAGGTGGGTTGTGAGGTGTTGAGATAACGCCAGTCGCCTAAAAATACCCATTCGTCATTGGCGGCAAAGGCGGTGCTTTTAAATAACATGATGGTCTGGCCCAACGTGGTTTTAGCCAAGCCGGCAATCATATTGGAGACACGGGTTGTTTCAGGGTCGCCGAAGTAGATGCTGGCCGAGGCTCCGACACCATAAATAGTCCCGTTAGCAGGGTTGTAGCCGATGACCGGCACAGGTGTTAGATAGAGTTTATTAGCCTCTACGCTATCGTCGGTTTTATCTTCTGCGGCAATGGCCGCAAATGGTGTGCTCAGCAGAGCCATAAGCAGGATTTTATGCATGTGCTCCTGCCTGAAAATGTGTTTAAACATAGGTGATTCCTTGATGTTAATCTCTATAATTTTTTACGTTGAAAATGTTTTAGCGTCTATGCAAGCCGCCTGCACGCATGCCTCCACCCATGTTATTAGCCCTGCCAGAGCCAAACTTGGGTTTATTTTAATATAAAATTTTTTCACAGTGCTTATTCATCACCAGGTGGAACCGGCCTGAATATAGAAAGCGGTGTCTTCCGGGCCGCGGGCGATATCGCTGCCCATGATAAATCCGTAACGTTTGGCAACCAGATAACGAAAACCGATGCCAACGTTTTCAGCCGAGTGGGCCTTGCTGAGGTCATCGAAGCTTTGCGCGGCACGCCCGGTGCCGGTAAAGGTATTAAACTTCCAGCGCTGATTAAGTTTATAGCTCAGTTCAATCTCGCCCACGATCACTTGATTGCCCTGGTAACGTATGGCAGGAACACCCCGTAAATCGATGCTGGGTGGCACGTAAGATGGCAGCTGTTGATCACCATCCGCATCTACCGCATCAAATTGCAGGCGCAGGGCAAAATCGAATCGCGTGGAGAGCTGCCAGTAGTTAAGCCCTTCGATATGATAGCTGTAGTAGTCCACATCACTGCCTAGGGTTTCATCGAAGCGTGTGATGTCTAACTGGTAATCATAGCCCTGTTGTGGATTCATAGGGTTATTGCGAGAATCGTATTCAAGTACCAGGCCCAGGCCAGAGGTGGTGATATCCTGATCAACAGTGTTATTTACAATATTGTTAATGCTGTTATTGATGGCCGGAATCGGTGAGAAATCAAGTTTTAGCGGTTCAGCCAGTTGTGTTTCAACCTGGCGATAAACTTGATGTAGACCCGCAAACCAGTGACTTTTCCCCAGTCGCGCTTTTAATGTCTGTACCATAACCGGGCCGCTGATATTTAACTCTATCGGTTTAGGTAAGGTGGTTCCGCCCAGCGAGTAGAAATCGAGGTTGAAGTCTGGATATAGCAGATAACCTTTATAACGCAGGCGGTCTTCAAACCAGAAACCCATATGGCCAACACCTCCGCCCTTGCTGCCGTTTTCGGTGGCACCCACACCCAGCACAGAGATATTATGTGGCAGTACATAATGGCCTTTTTTGCTGTTTTTATCGATGCGCTCTTTTTTCTGTTCATCAGACTCGTGAAAAAATATGCCCATCACGGCCAGACCAAAACCCGTGGCCGGTTCGGTGATAAGCGTGGGGACCGGTAAAAATCCCATAGGCACTTCCGATAGATAACGGCTGGCATCTAACATGCCGTCATCGGGGTCGGTTAAGTAGTCCTGCATAAATGAGGCTGAGGTATTTACACTTAAACCCAGAAATAGGGCGGTTGTGGTCATGCATTTAAAGGCTGAACATTGACTGATGCCAGGCATATATAAACGTCCGTATTTAGAGGGAATGCCAAGATGAATTGATTGAACATCCTGTTTATTTCTTAGCCCAGTGATGGCCATTTAGGCTAATGATATGGCAGTGAAGTAAAACAGGCAATAGATATGCTTGCTTAGTATGCTTGGCATAAATAGGTGGAAGAGTGATGCTGGCTTGTGAGCTTTAGTTATTCCGTTAGTTGTGCGGTTTTCAATCATATAAAGCTTATATCCGCCCCGTTAGAAGGTATAATTAAATGGCTGATACACATATACCTTGCTGCTGGAAATGACTGCTGCTAGGCCCTCTGTATTTGAACAACTAGATCCGTGCATAGAGAGAATTAAGGGTTAATGGATGAATATTCGTCTTGTTTTTATCTTGTTTTTATCTTGTTTTTTTTGAATCTGTTAGTAGCCTGTGCGGTTGAACCCGCTCAGCCGCCAGATCCCAATAAATATATTTTTGATCATCTGCAGGAAGTAAAAGCCATACAAAACTGGGCGCTAGACGGCTGGACCGTGATCGATAACCGTTCGCTGATTATTCAAACCTCTCCCAAGACCTCTTATTTATTGATATTGACCCGAGAAAATAGGGGGTTAACCTTTGCCAATCATATCCTGATCTCATCTACCGCAGGAAGAGTGATGGCCAAGTTTGATACCGTGGCCGTGCCGGGTGAAGGCATGTTACAGACACCCATTGAACGTATCTATAAACTGGATGGAAAAGAACAAATCGATGCTATAAAAGCCTCTATCAATGGGCAAAAAATTAAATGAGCCGCTGTGATAAACATAGCTTAGCGAATAGAGAAAAAAGCATTTTTATGATGCCGCAAAAAACATTAGCTGCTGTATATTAGCGCGGGCCATTGCCCAGGCTTTAAGTGCCAGAGGCACAGAGGCACAGAGGCACAGAGAAGGGCGGTGATGCCACGCAGCAGTTATAAAACAGGCGGGGGTAATGCCATAACTGA
>JABSRQ010000030.1:19858-55557 GCA_013215055.1 Pseudomonadales bacterium
CCTCTGCGAGATGCCTGTTTTAGCGAAACCTTTATTCACATTGATTACACGTTAGATACCTAAAAAGGCGGGAAACGCATGAGTCCGGAGGATGCCTACCGCTATGCGCTGGGTGAATCCGTATGCGTAGACTGCAGGCAGCTTGGCCGAAACCGCCGACCGTTTTAATAAAAGCGGTGAATTTACCGCACTTAAAGCCTTGGCGTTGAGTCGTGTGCCGGGTGGCGGTAACCTGCATAAAACGTCATCTTCCGTAACAGGGTGTGAATCCGTTTAAATATGGCAGCATAGGCGGCATTGATAACCATAATCGTCTGCCATCGGCAGTCGCCCAAGCCAATAATCTAGATACACTGATAAAATCATGGAGAGAGAGATGTCACAACCCATAATAGCCAACAATAAACCCATAGGCGTAGAACTGGAGAAAGACCAGGAATACTATTTCTGCAGCTGTGGGCAATCGAAAAAACAACCCTTCTGTGATGGCTCTCATGCCAGCACGGATTTTAAACCCCAGGCCTTTACAGCCTCCGAAGATGGCAAGGCCTTTCTATGTAGCTGCAAACACAGCAGCAATCTGCCGTTTTGTGATGGCACACATAAAAAATTTAACGCCGACATGATTGGCAAGCCCGGCCCCGGTGTAAAAATCCAGCAGGCAGCAGATGCCATGCCCGTGGCCAGCGTCACCGAGGAAGAACCCAGCGTCACCTTTATTCATCAGTTAGCCCGAGAAGGCCTCTCCAAACTGGGCCACCATGGGCCTATGACCTCCATGGGTGTGCCACGCAAGGAACTGCCTCTGTGGGATGATCTGCAGATAATGGTCGCGCAGATGGCTAGAAAACCCTTGATGGAAGATATTAGCGTGGGCACCGAGCTGATCATCGGCCCCGAGGCTAAAAAACCTTTGCGTCTGGATATTCCGTTATTTGTCTCGGATATGAGCTTTGGTGCGCTGTCGGAAGAGGCCAAGATCGCCATGGCCGGTGGTGCCGAGAAATCCGGCACCGCCATCTGTTCTGGGGAAGGTGGCATGTTGGCCGAGGAGCAGCAAGCCAATAGCCGCTATCTTTATGAGCTGGCCAGCGCCAAGTTTGGCTATAAAGAAGAGCTGATGGCCAGGGTGCAGGCCTTTCATTTTAAGGGTGGACAAGGTGCAAAGACAGGCACTGGAGGCCACCTGCCCGGCAGCAAGAACATCGGCAAGATCGCCGAGGTGCGAGGCATAGAAGTTGGCCAGCCGGCCATATCCCCACCGACCTTCAAGGACTTATCCAGCGTCGCCGACTTTAAACGCTTCTCCGACAGGGTACGTGAACTCAGCGGCGGCATCCCCATAGGCTTTAAACTCAGCGCTAATCATGTTGAACGTGATGTGCAATTTGCGCTGGATGCCGGTGCCGACTATATCATTCTCGATGGCCGCGGCGGCGGTACCGGGGCAGCCCCGAATCTGTTCCGTGACCATATATCGGTACCGACCATTCCCGCACTGGCCAGAGCCCGACGTCATCTCGATAAGCAGGGCGCCAGCGGTAGAGTGACGCTGATAGTGACCGGCGGCTTACGTGTACCCAGTGATTTTGTCAAAGCTATGGCTCTGGGGGCCGATGGCATAGCGCTGTCAAATTCGGCCATGCAGGCCATCGGCTGTGTTGCGGCCCGCATGTGTAATACCAATAACTGCCCGGCCGGCATCGCCACACAGAAACAGGATCTGCGCCAACGCCTGAATGTTGAAAAAGCCTCGCTGCAGCTGGCCAACTTCTTCGATGCCTCGGTTGAACTGATGCAGGTGATGGCCAGGGCCTGTGGCCACGATCACCTGAACAAGTTTAGCAAGGATGATCTAGCCACGTGGAATCGCGAGATGGCATTTTTAACCGGGGTTGAATATTCCGGTTTTTCACTAGGCGGCTAAGCGGATATCACCGCGGCAATGTGGTGGCCATGCGCTGGATTTATTGCATATTTCCTCGGCGTTGAATTTGTTTTCATCCGCGATAGGCATGGCTGTTAAATAAGAAGGAATAGAAATAATGTTAGATTACAAAATTAGATTGCATAGCATGCTACTGATTCTGGCGACCACCTGCCTGCCGGTGACTGCGATGGAAGATGGCATGAGCAAGACAAAAAGTATGGACATGAACAAGCTCAGCAAGGAGCTGGTGAACCCCATGGGCATGAACTGGAATCTGGTCAACAATATCACCGTGATGCACAAAGAAGGTGACATCAGCGATGAAACGGGCACTGCGGTGCAATGGCTGTTGCAGCCGGTGATGCCGGTATTGCTCAATGAAGAGACAGGGCTGACGCTGATGAATCGTCCAGGGCTGCCGGTGATGTTGCGTCAACCCGTTGTCGAGATGGATGGCACAGGGCAATCTACCGGCATTGATCATATTGATGGCATAGGTGATCTGACGATTCAGACCTCGCTGGGCAAGATGCCCAGTGCCAGCTTTGGTATGTATATGTGGGGTGTGGGCATAGACCTGAAATTCCCCACCGCCAGCGATGATAATACCGGTTCAGGGAAATACTCGGCAGGGCCGGCGGGCATGTTGGTGGGTTTCACCAAGAACTACACCTTCGGTGCGGTAGCCTCCCATGTCTGGTCCTATGCCGGTGATGATAAACGTGCCGATGTGAATGAAAGCCAGCTCCAACTGCTGTATTACAAACAGCTGGGTGGAGGCTGGCAGATAGGCGATAACCCCAAGTGGACGGTGGACTGGGATGCCCGCAGTGGCGACAAATATGATATGCCTATTGGCCTGGGGTTATTTAAGACCACCATGGTGGCTGGCTCTGCGTGGCGATTTGGCGTAACGCCGCGCTACTATATAAAGAACCATGATAGCTGGGGTAACATTTGGGCGGTGAATTTCACCATTACGCCAGTCATACACAATCCTTTCCGTTAGACGCTATCTGTTTCCTCGGGCTTTGCGGCCTGGGATTTAGATGTAACTATTTTTAGTTTATTACTCGGATTTGATTTTGCTGCAGCGTTGGGTGAAATTTGCCCACCCTAGAATGCCATCGCCTTGGTGTTGTGGAATTTTGGGAAGCTGCCTTTTGGGTATTTGAGCGCAGTTATAGTTTTATTATTTGATGGCAGTGTTTAAATTTTGAGCATGAATCTTCGCCCCTATAACCTAACAGTATAACTGTGACGTATTTCACAAAAAAACATTCTAATAAAATGTATTTCATCTATTGCTATCAAACACCGAACTTCTTTATATTAGTCATGTGCTAACAAAAAATAATAAAAAGCACAAACTAATAGTTCAAGGTACTGCACATATTGTGCAAATAATATTTGTTAGAAATATCGGAAAATCCAAAATGTAATTGCTAATAAAAATAATAAAAAAGCATCTGTATACACAAGGAGTATATACAATGGGCGAAGCACGTAAATTTAATGCGATTGATACAATTGATCAGATTTTTACCGCAGCCAAAGAAAAGGGCATTATTCATTTAAGCACGGAGGATGAGTCGTTTAACGGCAGAGAAATAACACTTAAAGGGCAAAAAATAATTAACTTTGGCTCTTGCAGCTATCTTGGGCTCGAATTGCACCCCAAGCTCAAACAAGGCGTCGTTGATGCCGTAGAACGTTTTGGTACACAATACTCTTCCTCCCGCGCTTATGTCTCCTGCGGTCAATATGACGAATTAGAAGAGCATCTCTCAACAATTTTTGGTGGCCATGCCATCGTCACCCCCACAACCACTCTTGGTCATATTGCCAGCCTACCGGTATTGATTGGCGACAATGACGCCGTTTTGTTAGACCAGCAAGTACACGGCAGTGTGCAAACCGCAGCGCAGCTTCTGAAACCCAAGGGCGTTACCGTAGAGCTGGTTAAACACAGCGATATGAAAGCCTTAAGCCGTAAGATAGAACGTTTAAGAAAAACCCATCGCCGTATTTGGTATATGGCTGACGGCGTCTATTCCATGTATGGCGATTATGCACCGTTACCTGAAATTCAGGCCTTGATGGAAAAATATGAGGAATTGTATTTCTATGTCGATGATGCCCACGGCATGAGTTGGTGTGGCGAAAATGGCAAGGGGTATGTGTTAAGCCAGATGGATCTTCACAGAAAAATGGTGCTAGCCACCTCATTAAATAAAGCTTATGCCTCCTCGGGTGGAGTATTGGTTTTTCCTAATAAAGAATGGGCCAGAAGAGTTCGTACCTGCGGGGCCACGTTAATTTTCTCTGGCCCTATACAGCCGCCGATGTTGGGTGCAGCTATTGCTTCTGCGAAGGTGCATTTAAGTGATGAAATTACCGGTTTACAAGAAAAACTCAATCGTAATATCCAGCTGGTGAATAAAACCATTAAGGCGCATGGGCTGCCATTAATGGCAGAAAATGATGCACCTATTTTCTTTTTGGCCGCAGGTTTACCTAGGATTGCGTACAATATTATTAGTCGCATGAAGAAGGCGGGTTTCTTCTTAAACATAGCGGCCTATCCTGCCGTGCCTATGAAAAAAGGTGGGGTACGATTTACAATAACTACCCATCATACCGAAGCCGATATTTTAGCCATGACAGAGGCGCTGGCTTATCATTATCCCAGAGCGTTAGCAGAAGAGGGTAGCTCTATAGCCGAAGTTTACAAAGACTTTAAGCTGCGACCATCACACCTGAGTTTACTGGGCGGCGGTAAAAATCTTCAGAAAAAACAGAATAAATTCCAGGTTCAGTATTGCCAGAATATCCGTGAAATTTCCTACCGAGACTGGGACGGCCTGTTCAGTAATCAGGGCAATTACGATTGGGAAGGCCTGTTATATTTACAAGAGACCTTTAGTAATAACCCGGAAAAAGAAAATAATTGGGATTTTCATTATCTGATTATTAAGGATCAATTAGGCAAGATTGTGTTGGCGACTTTCTTAACTGAAGCGTTGATAAAAGATGATATGTTTTCAGAGGTTTCGATTTCGGCTCAGGTAGAAGAGCGCCGAAAAGATGATCCGTATTATCTGACCTCACGTGCATTGATGATGGGCTCTCTGGCAACAGAAGGGCAGCACCTTTATCTCGATAAACAACATCCTCAATGGCGTCAGGCGGTATTAACACTGACACAAAAAATCCGTGAGTTACAAGAAGCCTCTCAAGCGGGGTCTATGTTGTTACGTGATTTTGAAGCCGGCGCAGATGAAGAACTGAAATCATTATTGCTTGATGAAGGTTATATAGAAATGCCGATGTTGGATAATAATGTTGTACGTAATATGGATTGGCAGGACATTGATGAGTATATCGCTCGCTTGAGTAAAAAGGGACGCATTAGCCTGAGGCGCGATGTCTTAAAGCAGGAAGATCAGTTTATCGTACGTCACGATAAAAACGTCTCCGAAGCGCTTAAGCAACATTGTTATCAGCTTTATCTTAATGTGCAGGAAAAAGCCCTGGCGTTAAATACCTTCCGCCAGCCGGAAAAATTAATCAATAATATGTTTGATCACCCCAATTGGGATTTCATTTTCTTGTATATCAAAGAGCATCTAGAGCAAGATAAGCAAGCGCTGCCTGTAGCGGTAGGCATGTGTTACAAGAGTGAAAAAACCTATAGCCCCATGATTCTAGGTATGGAATATCAATATGCTGAATCTCATAATATCTATAAACAGATGCTTTACCGAACGGTGATGCGGGCTAAAACTGCGGGTTTTGATAATATGAAGTTTGGTTTTGGTGCATCACAGGTTAAGAGGCGAGTGGGAGCCGAGGCTGTGCCTACCAATGCGTATATTCAGTTGATTGATCATTTTAATCAGGAGGAGTTGGCGAATATGTCTGTAAAGGGTTAGTCAACCTAAATAAGGAGTTGGATGCTTTTAAGAGAGTCATAATAGGTAAATCATATCTTTTATAAAATTTAAAATTTAACTTTTAGTGACGTTATGACTTTTTTAAATATGTTGGGTTTAATAAAAAATATTAAAAAATGAATTATATTGAGTGATAAATAATCATCTTGGTTTTTTTCATTCAATGTCATTCTTTATAAGATTAGATATCAGGAGTTAATAAATGGAAAGAGTATTAGAGCCGGAATTAATGGATGACCCTCTAAAGGCTAAGGCATACGCCAGTTCAGATTATGAAGAGAGCCATCAACAAGTTGTGAACCTGTTTGATTCGCTATTTACCAAAGATACGATTTGTCATGAAATTCTGGATCTTGGTTGTGGCCCTGGTGATATTACCTTCAGATTCGCTAAAAAGTTCCCAAAAGCTAAAATTAGTGGTATCGATGGGTCTGATGAGATGATTAGTCTAGCCAATCAGCAATTACAGAATGAGTTAGATTTATCTGAGCGGTTAGATTTTATAAAAGCTTATATACCGAGTGAACAAATCCCTTCAAAACCTTATGATTTAATCGTCAGCACTTGTTTTTTACATCATTTACATGATCCATCGGGATTGTGGCAGTCAATAATTTCCAACTCAACAGCAGGTACAAAAATTTTTGTGGTAGACCTTTGGCGTCCTGAAAGCAAAGATATTGCGCAATGGATGGTTGATGAATTTACGCCAAACGAACCAGAGCTTCTGCAGCAGGATTTTTATAATTCATTATTAGCGTCTTTTACGCCAGATGAAGTTAAGGAGCAGTTAAAGCAGGCAGGGCTTGATGGCTTAACTGTATATGAAAATAAAGAAATGATGGTATATTTTGTTTATGGTGAAGTGGTCTGATATTGAAGACCTGTTAGTATTAATTCATTCTAATAAAGATCCCCTGGGCAGCCCTCTCGCCGGAGGCGAGTATTCACTTAGTGAAGTGGGGGCTTTAGTTTGAGCATAGCCAACTGGTGATCACTATGGTGTTTCTAATAGTTTTCACCTTGATTTTCAACGTAGTTCTTGGCCATTGATTCATCACTATGCTTGCCGACAGTATTGGGGGAATATCCATCTGGCCATAACTCCCCACCCATAACTGTTTTTTAACATGCGGGCATTTATTTAAACCTCTCGAGCTCTTAGATTTTTATCATCGTCACACGTTTAGTAATACTATACATAGGCACTTAATTTACTAAACCTCATCAATATTTTGTACATCATTGTTTAAGAGGATTGGGGCTAATCCTCCTTATACTCGGAAGAAACTGAAGTTTGACCGATATCCTATTATTCTACTTTTTAATACATTGAAAAAAATATCAGCAAGTTATTCAAGCTGCCATGTTAACGCTTTTGAAAACAGAAATGCTTAGTTAGCCTCATCTCATCTCATCTCATCTCATCTCATATTATATTAATTAAGTTATATGACGTTTTCGTAATACTGCGTTGTTTTTAGGTGTAAATAGCTCAATTTTCTAACGTTTTTATTATGTTGTGTTATTGTTTCGTAGGTAATGATGCTTTTTGAATGCGGCTTTTCCTCGTGTGACGAGTCAATCGCCAGGTGCAAAAAATAGAATACCGATAAGGAAAATACATCATCTGTATAAATATGGAGTATATACAATGGGTGAAGCACGAAAATTAAATGCAATTGATACAATTGATCAGATTTTTACCGCAGCTAAAGAAAAAGGCATTATTCATTTAAGCACGGAGGATGAGTCGTTTAACGGCAGAGAAATAACCCTTAAAGGACAAAAAATAATTAACTTTGGCTCTTGCAGCTATCTCGGGCTTGAAATACACCCCAAGCTCAAACAAGGCGTCGTTGATGCCGTAGAACGTTTTGGTACACAATACTCTTCCTCCCGCGCTTATGTCTCCTGCGGTCAATACGACGAACTAGAAGAACATCTATCAACACTTTTTGGTGGTCATGCCATCGTTACCCCCACAACCACACTTGGCCATATTGCCAGCCTACCGGTATTGATTGGCGACAATGATGCAGTATTGTTAGATCAACAGGTGCATGGCAGTGTGCAAACCGCGGCGCAGCTTCTAAAACCCAAGGGCGTTACCGTAGAGCTGGTTAAACACAGCGATATGAAAGCCTTAACCCGCAAGATAGAACGTTTAAGAAAAACCCATCGCCGTATTTGGTATATGGCCGATGGCGTATATTCCATGTATGGCGATTATGCACCTTTACCTGAAATACAGGCCTTGCTGGAAAAGTATGAGGAATTGTATCTCTATATCGATGATGCCCACGGCATGAGTTGGTGTGGTGAAAACGGCAAAGGTTATGTATTAAGCCAGATGTCATTACACCGAAAAATGGTGTTAGCCACCTCGTTAAATAAAGCCTTTGCCTCTGCAGGTGGGGTATTGGTTTTCCCTAATAAAGAATGGGCCAGGCGTGTACGCACCTGTGGTGGCACAATGATTTTCTCGGGGCCAATTCAGCCGCCGATGTTAGGTGCTGCTATTGCTTCTGCCAAGTTACATTTAAGTGATGAAATCACCCCGCTGCAAGAAAAATTAAACCGTAATATTCAATTGCTCAACAAGGTTGTTAAAACTAAAGGCCTGCCCTTATTGGCAGAAAATGATGCTCCCATTTTCTTTGTGGCCGCGGGCTTGCCACGTATTGCCTATAACATTATCAGCCGCATGAAAAAGGCTGGTTTTTTCTTAAATATAGCGGCCTATCCTGCCGTGCCTATGAAAAAAGGTGGTGTGCGTTTTACTGTGACAACCCATCATACCGAAGCGGATATTCTAGCGATGGTAGATGCGTTGGCGTATCACTACCCACTAGCATTAGCAGAAGAGGGCAGTTCGGTGGATGAGGTCTACAAAGACTTTAAATTACAGCGTTCAGATTTAAGATTAATTAAAGGAGGCGATGGGCTAAGAAAACAGAGTGATTTTGAAATAAATTATTTTAATGATATTCAGGATGTTTCACCTCAAACGTGGAATCGTTTTTTTGCTGGTCTAGGTAATTATGATTGGGAAGGGCTTTTATATCTGCAAGATATCTTTAAAGATCATCCAGAAAAAGAAAATAATTGGAAGTTCCACTATCTGATCATCAAAGATCAGTCTGGGGAAACCGTATTGGCTACGTTTTTAACTGAGGCATGGATTAAAGATGATATGTTTTCTGATGCTTCTGTCTCAATGCAGGTAGAAAAGCGCCGGCAAGATGATGCCTATTATCTAACCTCCAAAACATTGATGATGGGCTCTCTGGCCACAGAAGGAGAACATTTATATTTAAATCGAGAGCATGCACAGTGGCAGCAAGCCGTATTATGCCTGACGCAAAAAATCCGAGAATTACAAGAAAACTGCCAGGCAAGCTCGATGTTATTACGTGATTTTGAAGCCGGCGCAGATGAAGATCTGAAATCGCTATTTCTTGATGAAGGCTATATAGAAATGCCGATGTTAGATAATAATATCGTACGTAATCTGGATTGGCAGGATACCGACGCATATATTAATAATATAAGCAAAAAAAGTCGAAGAAATTTAAGGCGTGAAGTCTTAAAGCTGGAAAATCAGTTTATTGTACAACACGATAAAAACGTTTCTGAAGCGCTTAAGCAACACTGTTATCAGCTTTATCTTAATGTGCAGGAAAAAGCCCTGGCGCTAAATACCTTTCGCCAGCCGGAAAAGTTAATCAATAATATGTTTGATCATCCCAATTGGGATTTCATTTTCTTGTATATCAAAGACCATTTGGAGCAGAATAAGCAGGCCATGCCTGTTGCTGTAGGCATGAGTTATAAGAGTGAAAAAACCTATAGCCCTATGCTTCTTGGTATGGATTATCAATATCTTGAATCACACAAAATCTATAAACAGATGCTTTATAGAATTGTTATGCGTGCCAAGGAAGGTGGCTTTGATCATATGAAATTTGGTTTTGGTGCCTCACAGGTTAAAAAACAGGTGGGAGCCGAGGCTGTGCCTACCAATGCGTATATTCAGTTGATTGATCATTTTAACCAGGAGGAATTGGCGAATATGAGTGTAAAGAGTTGAAACTAATTTCCTTTAAAAGCTTTACAGATAAAGTCAGCTGATTTTATACTGTGGATTCCAAGTTTTGGTCTGTCAGGGATGGGCCAAAACTGCTGTAGGGATTCAGAAATGTTTAGAAAAATAATAATAATGTCAGGGTTGACGGTATTATCGACGTTGTCGATAAGCCCTTTATCTGCATATGCACAATCGTTAGCTTATGAGAATGGCTATGATCTTGATGATCTGGCTTTAAGTTATGGTGATATGTCGATGGCATCCATCGCCACCGGCAGTCCACAACCTATCAAAAAAGCACCCGCCTCGGTTACGGTGATAACCGCCGAGAAAATTCGCCAGTTAGGTGCTAATGATCTCGATGATGTGCTGGCTACTGTACCGGGTCTGCATGTCAGTAATAACTATCTGCAGATGGGCAAGTATATATTCAGGGGCTTAGGTGTAGGGACTAACTCGGAGGCTCTGCTATTGATCAATGGCATACCTATTCGCAACCTGGTGAACGGCAATCACTACTTTTTCTGGGGCGGCATGCCCGTTAATACCATCGCGAAAATTGAAGTTATACGTGGTCCAGGTTCCGCACTTTATGGTGCAGATGCCTTTGCTGGTGTTATCAATGTATGGACTAAACAGGCAAGGGATATCGACGGTGTAGAAGCGGGTGTCCGTGTGGCAAGCTTTAATACTCGGGAAAGCTGGCTTCAATATGGTGGCAAAGTGGCCGGCTTTGATCTGGCCGTATCTGCAGAGGTGTTGAGCACCGATGGCCATGAAGAAACCATCAGTGCAGATGCCCAGTCTGCATTTGATGATATATTCGGTACTACGTCTTCAGCAGCCCCTGGGCCTGCCCTGTATCAAATAGATAGTGTGGAGTTAAGAATAGATGCCAAACGAGGCAACTGGCAACTTCGAGCCGGTGCACAATTGCGTGATAATATGGGAGCTGGTGTAGGCGGTGCAGAGGCCATAGATACACAGGGCGAGGTCAATAATCATCGATATAACACCGATATAACCTATAGGAATCATACTCTGGCCGATGGCTTACGCCTGGAAATACAGGCCTCCTATTTTCTTGCCAAGCAGAGCATTTCTTCAAATACTTTGTTTGCGCCAGCCGATGCATTTGGCGGCGACGAATTTCCTGAAGGAGTGATAGGTTCGCCGCTGTGGACACAGCATAATCTTCGCAGCAATCTGGCTTTACATTATTCGAATATCGAGAATCATGAAATTCTAATGGGAGGCGGCTATGAAGATGCGCAGATGGATTCCACCGAAGAGCGACGCAACTTTGAATATATAGAGAATAATCCCATACCACAGCCTCTGGGAGAACTCATGTCCTTTACAGGAGATGAGGCTTTTATTCCTGAGAAACAACGTACCAATCATTATTTCCTGTTACAGGATGAATGGCGTTTTGCGACTGACTGGCAGCTGATAGCGGGTATTCGCTATGATGATTATTCCGATTTTGGCTCTACGACTAATCCACGTTTTGCTTTGGTTTGGGATACCAGCTTTAACTTAACCTCCAAGTTGCTATACGGCAGTGCTTTTAGAGCACCTTCGTTCAACGAGCTTTATGGCAAATACCCTTCTTATGGTGACGAATCTATTAAGCCTCAGACTATAGATACGATTGAACTTGTTTTTAATTATCAGGCAACTACCGATCTGCAGTTGGATTTTAATTTTTTCTTTAATGAGATAGATAAATTAATTGTTTATGAAAGTGATGGTTCGGCACAACAGGCAACAAACTCGGGTGAGATTCACAGTGCCGGTACTGAAATTGCGTTTCATTATACCGGCTTTAAAAAACTGCAATTAGAAGGTAATTATGCATTCCAAAAATCAAGGGATCAGATGACCGATCATGATGTTGGTTTTGCACCGAATCATGAAATATTTCTGCTGGCCGACTGGCAGGTTTATCACAATATTAATCTGGTAAATAAGTTGCAGTGGGTAGGCAAGCGCCCACGCCCGGCTAATGATCAACGAGATACCATGGATGGCTATAGCCAGTGGGATATTCTTTTGCATAGCCGCTTCTACAATAATAAAGTCGATACTTCGGTGGGGGTTTATAATGTGACGGATGCTGATGTACGGGACCCAAGCCTAACTTCAGGCATACCCGATCAAGATACAGGGCTCTTCCCGGGTAATATCCCCGATGATATACCCAAAGCCGGGCGGCATTTTTCAGCCCAAATAAGTTATCGCTTTTAGCGCCTAAGATGATATTTAAGGGAGAACAGCAGCAAGGATTTGCTCGCATCGTCTACCAAGCCTCTATGTTCATAGGGGGGGGGCGCTCTATGACCGTGTGTTTGCTGCTTTTATTGGGCATGCTTGCAAATATGCCTAGTCGCGCCAGTGAGACACTGGTATTAGCGCCGCAGTTAAAACAGGGTTTTTACCAAACAATATTCAATGAAATGATTCAGGGTATTCGTGATGCTGCAACAGGCAGTGTTAATACCGTGATGATCTCCAGGGCTAGCCCACGTCTTCATGCCGAGCCCTGGTTGGAGCAATATCAGCCGGATTATATTATTAGCCTGGGTTCTCTTGCAGGACAAACCTATAAGGGCATTGATGTTGCCACGCCTTGGGTGTTAGGTGCAGTGCATAAAGCCCCTAAACCTCCTCAACGCTCTGATTCTGCAGACCATGGGGTAGTGAATAACGCTAGCAATAAATTCTCGCCCAATCTAACCGTTAGCCTGATTCCAGCACCGGATAAGTTGTTTGATCAGTTACATGCATTAGCCCCCAAAATAAATCGTATTCATGTGGTGTATCAACAGGCGGATGACGCTTTAATAACTTATGCGCGTATGGCGGCCAAACAATTAGATATTACTCTGCATGTTTATCAAGCAGAAGATTTAAAACACAGCGCCGAGTTGCATCAAGACATTCTCAAAAATGCCAAGCCCGAACACGATGCGCTGTGGTTATTACAGAATCCGGCTATTGTGGATAATCGGCTGATTTTACCTAGAGTGCTTAAAGTAGCGTGGCAGCGCAAACTCACGATTATTTCGAATAAATTATCCCATGTGAAACACGGGGTATTGCTAAGCCTTTATCCTGATAATTATCAATTAGGCCAATACCTGTGGCAAAGGGCGGCGGGCTTAAAAGCGGATAATATTCAAACTGGCAGTCAGTTGGAATGGTTAAAACAAACACGCCTGGCGGTGAATACCCGTACGGCACGTCATTTGGGTTTGCGTTTTTCTGCTGAGCAAAACCGTCAAATCGACCTGAAGTTCCCTAGGCACTGATCATGACTCATTTATTTAAAAAGCTATTTAAAAAACTGAATGATCATGTGAAACGAAAGGGATTTCAGCAGCAGCTGTCATTCACTTTTATTGTCTCCTTCCTCGGCTTTAGTATTTTTATTACCCTGTGTTCGGCTTTATTTGTGCAGCAGTTAGTGGGGGATAACTTCAAGAAACAAGGCCTGGCTATCACCGAACTATTTGCCAATCAATCCAGTTTGGCATTGGCCTATGCCAGTAAAGAGAATGCGGTAGAAGTGTCGGCACGGGCTTTGGAATTACCCAGTGTGATGCAGGTGAAAATTTTTGATACACATCAGAAACTGTTTTATCAACAAACGGATAGTGAAAATCGCACAGTGGTGAAGGAGCAGGAAACACAGGCTGTAGCCATTGTATTTGAAGGTGATTCGGTGAGACTGCACAGCGAAACCTTTGACTACTGGATGTTTACGGCGCCGGTAAGTATTGGAGATGATGCACATGAAGATTCACCCTATAGTGACGATGTGAGTGAAAAGCTCTATTTAGGTTATGTCAGGGTGATTATTAGTAAAGCCGCACTGCATACCATGGTTAAAAAGATGATTATTGGTATCGCGAGTGTGGCGGTCGTGATTTTAACGTTGATGTTGTTATTACAGCGAAAATTAATTGTTCAGTTAACTAAACCCTTATACAAACTGATTGATGCGATGGATGATAGAAGCCATAACGCACACAGGGAAAGCCTGCATACCTACGGTGCGCCAGAGTGGCAGCAAATTTATAAGGCTTTTAATCGCATGATGATTGCGATTCAGGATCAAGAGCATGAAATCAAAAAAGCCCGTGATGAGGCGTTAGAAACTGCACGTTTAAAATCGGAATTTGCGGCTAATATCAGCCATGAATTACGTACACCCATGAACGGTATTCTGGGCATGATGGAGTTATTATCTTGCATGGAGCTGGATAAGGGTGCAAAAGATTATGTTGAATTAGCCAAAAACTCCGGTGAACAGTTACATCACCTGGTGAATGATATTTTGGATTTTTCCAAGTTAGATGCTGGGCATATGCAGCTTAATGAAAGCAATTTTGACTTGTTGTTATTAATTGAAGATTTAATGGCGGTGCATGCACATTCCTTACAGGCGAAAGACCTGCATCTAAGCAGTGTTTTTCCTGCCGATTTACCCACGACAGTTATCGGGGATCAAACCCGTTTACGCCAGCTATTAAATAACCTGATTGGCAATGCGGTAAAATTTACCGAGAGTGGCCATGTTTGTGTAGAGGTTCAAGTGGTGAACGCTGAGCATGAAAAGGCTAACAGCGCTTTGCATTTACGTTTGATTATCAGCGATACCGGCATTGGTATTCCCGCACAATATCATGAGAGTATCTTTGCGCCTTATTCCCAGCAAGACGGTTCAACCAATAGAAAGTTTGGCGGCACAGGTTTGGGGCTTGCCATTTGTAAGGGCATTGTTAAATTGATGTCTGGCAGTATTGTGGTTGAAAGCCAAGCAGGGCAAGGCAGCCAGTTTATTCTGGATCTGCCATTTTCATCCGTGCTTATAGAATCAGAAGCCGAACCTATGTTAGCCCCCGCAGAAGCCGAGGCGCTGTACGGTGTTATTTTCTCCCGCAAATCCTGCATTCAAAAATCACTGGCCTGTCGTCTAACACGTTTAAATATAGCGCATATTATCAGTGAAGATTTAGAACAGCTGCCGTCGTTATTGGCTGCAAAATCACGCCAGCACATCGTGTTATTAGTGGATGTCCAAGGTATTGATAGGGCCGCGTTAGATGCCTCTTTATCTGTGATTAAAACGCTGCAAAAGTTAACCGTGGTTGAATTACACAGCGCAGGAAATAAACTGATAAAAGATCAAACCGTTGAGATGTTAGCGTCGGTTGATCAGGTATTGAAAGTGCCGGTGCGTAGTGACCGCTTAAAGGAATTGATGCAGCAAGAACTGCCACAGATTAATCACGGCGCTACAGACAAGCCCCTTAAACTTGTATGTGCGGTAACCGATATTGTGCCAATAAAAATCCGTGATGCACGTATATTAGTTGTGGAAGATAATATCGTTAACCAAAAAGTCGCGCTGGGTATGTTAAAAAAACTCGGTATTGCGGCAGATATCGCCAACGATGGTTCTGAGGCGATACAGGCCATTGGTAATCAAAACTATGATTTGATTTTTATGGATTGTCAGATGCCGGTTATCGATGGTTATCAGGCAACAAAAATCATTCGGGATATGTCGGGCTTTGGAAAAATCCCGATTGTTGCATTAACCGCTAATACCTCGGTGGAAGACATTAGCCGTTGTAAAGACAGTGGTATGAATGATTATATTTCCAAGCCCATACGCTTAAAATTATTAGAAGGGGTCTTGATGCGCTGGATTCCAGATTATGTCGAGGAAGAGGCCAACTTAAATTAACCGGCTGTGTTTATAGCTGGTTAATATAATGCTTCCACGAGTGCAGAGCCTGTTTGAAATCTTGCATGCCACAGCCTGTTTGTGATTCCTGATCATAAAACTCCGTACCTTCGGGCGGTTCTTCATCCGGATCAAAAACCTCTTCTAAAGCCCCTGCGATAATCTCTACTTCTTCTCTATCCAGCTTTAACGTGAAATTAACGCCATAACATTCTTTTTGGTTGAGTTTAAAATCTTCCAGCTGCTGCAGTGTCTGTAACAGAGCATCAATTTTCTGCAGATTATTGCCTAATTCTTCATTAAACCAATGGCCTATAGCCTCATGGCCCATGCTGAACTCGGCGTAAGGTTGGCCATACATATCAAGTTTGAACTGGTAATCCACTGGTGTTTCCGCTGTTTGAGTATTCGAAAAAACCGGCAGTTTACAGCAATAGTGGCCTTAATGACGCATTTTATTGTTTATGCATAAGGCGCATCAGCACATAAGGTAAATTTCAGTTAAACTAGCCGACTCAAAATCGATTATCGTGACAAGAGAAAAGCATGGCAAAAAAATTCTATGTCGTTTGGGTAGGGCGTGACACCGGCGTTTTCACTAGCTGGCCTCAAACTCATAAGTTGATCGATAAATTCCCCAAGGCCCGTTATAAGTCTTTTCCTACCCGTGAAGAAGCCGAGGCGGCTTTTGTCAATGGCCCATCATTTTCGGCGGCTTCTTCTTCGTCAAAGCCCGGTGCTGGCTCGGCTAAAACAGCCAAGGGCAGTCAAAGCTTAACGGCGGTGGATCATACAAAATTTGATGTCAGCATTTATTGTGATGGTGGCTGTGATCCGAACCCTGGGAAGTCCGGTTCGGGGGTGGCGGTTTATCATAAAACCGAGCTGGCCGAATTATGGTATGGCTTGTATAACCCTATGGGTACCAACAATACCGCAGAGCTAAATGCCTTATATCAATCGTTGTTGATTGCCGATGAGGTGATTAAACGAGGTGAAACCGTACATGTGTTATGTGATTCTAAATATTCGATAGATAGCATCACTAATTGGGCGTTTGGCTGGAAGGCCAAGGGCTGGACCAAAAAATCCGGTGAAATTAAAAATCTGGCGATTATTCAGCAGGCCCATGAATTGTTTGTCACGATCAGCGAAAAAGTGGTGGTTAGCCATGTTAAAGCCCATATTGGCATAGAGGGTAATGAGCTGGCTGATCGCATGTCTATTGTGGCGATTGATCGATGTGATGTGGCGTTCTGCCGTTACCCTGAACCGGTTGAATTATCGGCCATATTAGCGCTGCGAGCGGGTTAGCTTATGGATTATCTTTGTATATATCACGGCAATTGTGCGGACGGTTTTGGTGCAGCATTGGCGGTAAAACGTTTTTGCGATGTGAATCAATTAAACTGTGAGTTTATGCCGGCCCACTTTGGTGATGCCATTCCCGATGTGACGGATAAACAGGTGTGGGTGGTGGATTTTTCTTATCCCCGAGAACTCTTGTTGCAGATGAAGGCGCAGGCAAAAAGTATAACCGTGATTGATCATCATAAAACCGCGCAGGAAGATTTACAGGGCCTGGATTTTTGTGTATTTGATATGGAGCAATCCGGTGCCGTATTAACCTGGAAAACGTTGTTACCGCAAGAGCCGGTGCCGCTGCTTTTGGCTTATATTCAAGATAAAGATATTTGGCAATGGAAGTTGCCCAGCAGCAAGGAAGTCACTGCGGCGTTGCAGACCTTGCCTATGGAATTTCCTAGCTGGGAAGTGTACCTGGATGACAAGAAGGTTGAAGATTTAATAGCGATGGGGGCCAGCATTGTTAGCTACCAAACGCTGCAAATACAAAAAATCACCAGTGGCGATTTGCCTATGGCCGAGATTGCTGGTTTTACCGTGCCCTGCATTAATTTAACCCAGCTGCACAGTGATGTGGGCAATGTGTTATGCCAAGGCCATGCCTTTGCTGCGATGTATATGGATTTGGCCGATAAACGGGTTTATTCGCTGCGCTCCAGTGCCGAGGGTGTCGACGTTTCTGACATTGCCAAAAAATTTGGTGGTGGAGGGCATAAACACGCAGCCGGTTTCTCGGTGGATAAGCCGGCTATCGATTTAAGCCTTCAGTCAGAGAGGTAAACTCGCTACTTTTTCTCTAATCGCCGCATAACGTTGCGATTCGCAGCTGCCAAACCCGGGTAGTTGTTTCACCTTGTTTCTGGCAAAAATCGGAATACTGATGCCGGCCAGAAACCGGCAGGCGCTCTCTGTTGATATGGGCACGGCGATTTTAGCCTGTAAATGTTGTTTTAAACCTTGGATATTACTTTGTAATTGCTGATCTGCTGGCCATTGTAGCGCTTCAGAATATTTTAATTCAGCGACTTGTCCGCGGCATACGCTGCAGTGACCACACATTTCAGGGGCGAGTTGATCATCAAAATAACGGGCCAGATTAGAACTTAGGCATCGGTCGAGTTGAAAGAAACGTACCAGCGCATGAATACGTTTGATTTCTTTTTCTTCTTTGTCGGCAAAATACTGATACAGCTGCGTGGCTAATTCGGCATTGTTAATGGCGTGGCCATTAACTGCAAAGACCTCGGTCATACCCTTGGTTTGTAATTCTATCAGGCCTTGTTCTTGTAAATATTCCAATGCTGCCACCACGCGGCCTCGATCACAGCCATACGCTTGCAAAAGGCTGTCGAAATTTAATGTGCCCCAGACCTTTTTAAAATCGGTATGAGAGAAAATCGCCTGGATAAATTGTTGGCGTTCATCTTTGAATCGATTGAGTATCTGCTGTTGAGGCTGTAAAAACTTGAATTTAAATTCGGCAAAGTAGGCGTATAGCGGTGTGATAACGTCTAATAATTCCAGCTGTACCAACAGTGTTTTTAGCGGAAGCTGGCGAATATTACAGGCGTTGGATTGAGACAGGCCTTGTAATTCCCATTGATCATTTTGCATCTCGGCGCGCATATTATCCAATAACATCGTGATGCCGCTAAGTTCTGGTGTATCGCCGTAAACAAAGTTTTCTACCGTATTGATGCCATCGAGATTTGCCAGGGTGAAACACTGAGAAGGTTGGCCATCTCTACCGGCACGGCCGATTTCCTGGGAATAATTTTCTATCGACTTAGGCAGGTCATAATGCATTACAAAACGGATATCGGATTTGTCTATACCCATGCCAAAGGCGATGGTGGCGACCACAACGTGAATATCCCCAGCCATAAAATCGGCTTGGATTTGCTGGCGTTTATCGGGAGCAAAACCTGCATGATAGGCGCTGGCATTGATGTTATTTTGTTTAAGGAACTGGGCAACTTTTTCGGCGCTTTGCTGCAGCGTGACATAAACAATACCGGCGCTATTTTGCTGTGTTCGTTGCTGTTGTTGAATAAGTTGTAATAATTGTGTTTCTTTGTCTCGGTTAGCAACCGGCACTACCGATAAATCCAGGTTGTCTCTATAGAAACCGGTTTGTATGATATGAGAGTCTTCTATTGCAAACTTGGCCGCCATATCCTGTTTAACTTTTTTTGTGGCGGTGGCGGTCAATAATAATACCAGCGGGATATTCAGCTCTTGGCGGTAATTGGGTAATTTAAGATAATCCGGGCGAAAGTTATGGCCCCATTCCGAGATGCAATGCGCCTCATCTACCACCAGCATCGATAAGGGCACCGATTTAATAAACTCCCTAAAGCGCTCATTCTTAAAGCGTTCTACTGAGACCATTAATATTTTTGTTTTACCATTGCGTATATCCTGCATCACCTGGCGGCTTTGATCGGCCGTTAGTGTTGAATCGATGCTGGCAGCGGCGATACCTTTGGCGGCTAAAAAATCCAATTGATCTTTCATTAAAGCCAGCAGAGGCGAAACCACCAAGGTGAGATGCGGCAGGTGCAAGGCGGTTAACTGATAACACAGCGATTTACCGGAGCCGGTAGGGAATATGGCCAAAGACGACTGACCTTGTAATAGCTGTTCAACGGTTTGTTGTTGCCCGTTTCTAAACTGGGTAAAGCCAAAAACTTTTTCTAAGCTGTTTAAAACGGCGTTTGTCATTGTGTGTTCCATGGCAAGCTTTTGTAAATGTAGAAGAGTATACGTTTATATTTTAAACCCTATTCACGCTAAATACTCTGCTTTATAGATATTCACAGATTTAGGCATTATGCTTATGCCTGAAATATTGTGGGGTCAAGCCTGCAAAAATACAGCAATCAATAAGGGAGTAGATTATGGGGCAGTTGCTTAAGCTGTTTAAGTTACTTAATGCGGATGTGAGTCCCATGCAAATTGCCGCAGGCATAGCAATGGGCATGATTCTGGGATTCACGCCATTATGGAGCCTGCATAATCTGCTAACACTCTTTATTATCTGCATGTTTAGAATTAATACCTCGGCTGTGTTGGTGAGTTTTGCGGTTTTCTCAGGTTTTGCATATTTGTTAGATCCTGTTTTTATTCAAACCGGCGAATTTATTTTGGCCTACCCAGAGTTAAAGCCGCTGTGGACGTCTTTATATCAACAAGATATCTGGCGCTTGGCACATTTTAATCACACCTTATTGATGGGCTCTTTGGCTGTTAGCTTAGTGTTATGGTTACCTTTATTATTTATCGCCCGATTATTAATCATTCAATACCGTGAACGCATTATGACTTGGGTGCTTAAGTCTAAAGTGGTTCAGGCTTTAAAAGCCTCTAAATGGTATAGCTCCATTCAAGCAGCGGCCTCTGTGGCCGGTCTCAGCAAATAAGTCAGGGATAGATATTATGAAAATGATTCGTTGGCAGGGTTTCCTTGCATTCAGTCTTATTGTTGCAGCCATTTTTTTATCGTTTTATTTATTTGCCGCAAGCTTTATTAAGTGGGGCATAGAAAGCTCAGGTGAATCTGCTTTTAATGCCAAGGTGAATGTTAATAGTGTGAAGCTGAATTATTCACCGCTAAGTATTGCCATTAACGGCATGACTGTGGGTGATGAATCGGAGGCGATGGTTAATTTATTTGAATTTGAACGTGCTGCCGTTAGTGTCGATTTTTGGAAGTTGATGATGGGGCAGGTGATTGTTAAGGATCTGGATTTACAAGGTCTGGCTTTTGGCACCACACGCAAAGCATCGGGGCTGTTAGTTAAAAAATCGGGTTCACAAGCGGGTGATGAAGACTCAATTTCTGATGATGTTAAAGAGGGCTTAAAAGAAGTTGCCGAAAAGGCACCCGATGCAAAGACACTTCTAGCTAGAGAACCGTTAAAAACCGATGCGGCTTATAAAACTTTAACCGAATCGATAGCGCAGAAAAAAACCTATTGGGCCGATGTAGAAAAAACATTACCGAATAAAGACGCGGTTAAGCTTTATGAACAGCAGGTTAAGGCTTTGTTTGAGGGCGATATTAAATCGGTGCAAGATTTTGAGCAGCGTAAAAAGAAACTGGATCAACTGAAACAAGACATGAAGGCCGACAGACTGGCTTTGAGTCAGGCAAAGGATCAGCTAAAAGAAGACAGAGTGGCTTTAAAGCAGCAGTTCTCGACGTTAAAAAATGCACCTAAAGCCGATTATGAACATTTAAAAAGTAAATACGGCTTAAATGCCGGCGGCATTGCCAATATCTCCGGGCTTCTTTTTGGTGCCGAGATCGGTAATTACAGCCACACGTTTTTACATTGGTATAATAAGGCGCAGCCGTTTATTGCCCGTGCTGAAGCGATGAAAAAAGAGGGTGAAGCCGACGAACCAGTTCGTGCCAAGGGTCGTTTTATTCGCTTCTATGAAAAAAATCCGCAGCCCGATTTTATTATCCAGAAGGCAGATTTATCGCTGTTGACACCGCAGGGTACGATTCAGGCCAAAGCCAAAGACATTACGCATCAGCAGGCGCTGATTAATCGGCCAACCACGATTCAATTGACGGCAGATCAGCTGGATAATATTCATGGCTTCAGTTCAGATATCATCCTGGATTATCGTCAAGAGCCGGGTTTAAGTACGGCGACTTTTGATGTGGCGAAATTGGTCATAGCCGATCAGAAAATCAGTGGGTCTAATAAGTTGGCTTTAACGCTGCAACTAGCTACCGGTGTGATCAACGGCTCGGCTAAACTCAGTGAAGGTGTGGTGACGGCGCAGATTAATAATCAGTTTAATCAGGCACAGTTTAAAAGCAGCGGACAATCATCCATGGCTAGAGAAGTGGGTGCGGCGATTGAAGGCATACATGATTTTGACTTAAATATTGCGGTAAAGGGCGCGGTGGATGAGTTGGATATCTCTATTAAGTCTAATATTGACAATAAACTGAAATCAGCCTTTAAAGGGCGTTTATCCGCCAAGAAAAAAGAATGGCAGGCTAACCTGGATAAAGCGTTAAATGAGCGTTTAAGTGGTTATTTAACCAAGGTTGATCCTAATCTGGGTTTAGGTGATGGCAAAGGTTTTTCTGAAAATATCGGTCAGCTGGATAATTTGTTAAAAAGCCAGTTAACCGATTATACCGCACAACAAAAAGCCAAGGCGAAAAAAGAGGCAGATGCCAAGAAGGCTGAAGCGAAGAAGAAAGCCGATGCTGAAAAAGCCGAGGCTAAACGCAAAGCCGACGCTGAAAAGGCGAAACAAAAAGATAAGGCTAAAAATAAATTAAAGAGCCTATTCTAAGCGCTAAATAGTTTTTATAAGTTAGACATAAGCCGATGGTATTTCTGATATCATCGGCTTTTTTATGCAACATTGTTTGGCGGTGTTATGAAGTTTTCCAATACCTATATTTTATTGGGTGAGAGTTTCTATCAAAAATCTCAGCCTACAGCTGTTGCTGCGCCTGAACTTTTCCTTTGGAATGATGATTTAGCGCAGCAGTTGCAAATACCCGCTCAGATGCAAGAAGATACGCAAAGGCTGGCTGAGATATTCTCGGGTAATGTCTTGTTGGAGGGCAGTGAACCGATTGCATGTGCCTATTCAGGTCATCAATTTGGCCAATTTAATCCACAATTGGGAGATGGTCGTGCGCATTTACTCGGTGAGGTGATAGATGTAGATGGCCAACGTGTCGATGTGCAGTTAAAAGGTTCAGGCCGCAGTGCATTTTCGCGCAATGGTGATGGCCGCTGCGCGTTAAAACCAGCGGTACGTGAATTTATCATGAGTGAGGCAGTGAAGGCCTTGGGGGTTCCAACGACACAATGTTTAGCGGTGGTTACCACCGGTGAAAAGATATTACGCCAGTATGCTCAACCAGGCGCTGTTGTTACCCGCATTGCCAGCAGCCATATTCGAGTGGGCACTTTTGCATTTTTTGCCGCCCGTGGTGATACCGAATCGTTACAGGCCTTATGTGAATATACCATCGATAAACATTATCCCGAGATTAGGACACTGTCGGGTAATCCCCTGGTTCTATTATTGGATAAGGTGATAGAAAAACAGATTGAGTTAATTGTGCAATGGATGCGTGTGGGTTTTATTCACGGTGTGATGAATACGGACAATTGTGCTATTTCGGGAGAGACTATCGATTTCGGCCCCTGTGCGATGATGGGTGTGTATGACCCTGCAACGGTTTACAGCTCTATAGATCATCAGGGGCGTTATGCCTTTGGTAATCAAGCACAGATCACCCATTGGAATATCTGCCGTTTTACCGAGTGTTTATTGGCGCTTATCGACCAGGAAGATACAGGCTTGATGGATCAAATTAATGATTTGATTAGCGGTTTCACGGAGCGGTTTGAACAGGCGCACCACTCGATGATGGCAAAAAAACTGGGTTTCTTAAAGCAGGATGCGGGTGATGATGAATTTATAAGCGCCTTGCTAAAGCAACTGACAAAACAAAAGATGGATTACACCATTAGCTTTGATTTATTAACCCGGTCGCTTAGCTGCGATGCGGCGGCAGCCACGTTAGCGAAGCAGCTAGGTGAACTTTTTACTCAG
Source organism: Pseudomonadales bacterium (assembly GCA_013215055.1). Classification (GTDB taxonomy): domain Bacteria; phylum Pseudomonadota; class Gammaproteobacteria; order Pseudomonadales; family DT-91; genus CAKMZU01. The sequence goes on from JABSRQ010000030.1 coordinate 43,564, forward strand.
TGGCAGAAACGGGTAAAACAGCAAGATGTTTCTTTGGGACAAATACAGTCACTTATGCGTTTAAGCAATCCCGTGGTTATTCCCAGAAATCACCATATTGAAGCGGTGCTTAAGGCCTGTGAAGAAAGTGGACAGCCTACGGCGGCATTGGCGATATTGGACGTACTGCGCCAGCCCTATGTCGAAACTGAAAAAACGGCCTTCTACCAAACGGTGGCTGTAGATGGCGATGAAAACTATCAAACCTTTTGTGGCACTTAATTTTTATAGTGCCTAATTTTATTGTGTCAAAGTAACTTTCATTTTTACCGAGTTTAATGATGATCTTAAGTAGAAAAATCCCGTTATCCTATGTCATTAAATCCACCTATGTGGATTTTCTTATTGTGGCTGTATTTACCGCCATTTTTGCGGTTGTGCAGCTCTATGTGGAGCTTTTCACCTTTCCTATGGCGATATCGGCTGTTCTCGGTACGGCTATCTCTTTGATTCTTTCGTTTAATTTATCGTTATCTTATGATCGCTGGTGGGAGGCACGTAAAATTTGGGGCGAGATCGTCAATGATTCTAGGGCGCTAATTTTACAGCTGCAAAGCTTTACCTCAGAGCAAGACTCAAAACGGATAGAGAAAATCTCTCACTATCAGATAGTCTGGGTATACAGCTTATTGGCGACGTTAAGAAAGCAGGCATTGGATAACAGGGTTACAGGTTATTTAAGTGGCGATGAATACCAGGTCTTGAATCAGGCGCGACACAAACCACTTCATATCAACAGCTTAATAAAAGATGAGATGAAGGCATTGCAAAGTTTAAATGATTTTCAACGTGTTCAAATTGATTCTACGTTGATGTCTCTTGTTTCTCACATGGGTAAGGCAGAGCGTATTAAAAACACCGTATTCCCTACAGAATATCAGCAGGTGTTGCATTTTTCGATCTACTTATTTTTAGGTTTTTTATCGATATCCCTGGCAAATCTGGGCCATCATTGGGAAACGTTATTGTTGACTATTTTAGCCGCGCCTTTTTTCTTATTAGAAAAAACTGCAAGCCATTTGCAAGACCCGTTTGAAAACCTGCCTACCGATGTACCTATTGCATCCATTTCCAGGAATATTGAAATTAATATTTTAAGTTTATTAGGCGCTAGTGATATTCCTGATGCTTTAGAGCCTAATGGCTTTTATTTAAGCTGATGCAATTTACAGCAAGGCATATTGATGATCAATAAAACCGTATTTAGCGCTGTATTGGCGCTTTTGGCGTTTGCGTCTAATTCGTTGTTGGGCCGTTGGGCCTTCAGTGAGCAGGCTATCGATGCGGGCAGTTTTACGTTGATTCGTTTGTTATCGGCCATTGCGATGTTAGTTTTTATTCTAATCATCAAACGTATGCAAACAAAAAGCCCTCTGCCTACTGGCGGCAGTTGGTCAGCAGCCTTCATGTTATTTCTGTACGCGATAACATTTTCCTATGCCTATCAGGTACTGAGTACGGGTACGGGCGCGTTAATACTGTATGCGGCCGTGCAAATCAGCATGATCACGGTAGGTTTTATGATGGGGGAACGCTTGCATAAATGGGAGTGGCTGGGGCTGTCGTTGGCCTTTGGTGGTTTTGTCTATTTGGTTTTACCTGAGGTTACAAGCCCCTCATTAAAAGGCGTTATTTTGATGGCGATCTCGGGTTCTGCCTGGGGCATGTATACGGTATTAGGCCGGAATTCACAGCAGGCCATTATCGATACCGCGTATAATTTTATTCGTACCCTGCCTTTTTTACTGTTATTGCTGCCGCTGATTTATATGGATTTTCATCTGACTCAAAAAGGCCTGTTATTGGCGGTAATCTCGGGGGCGCTGACATCGGCATGTGGGTATATTTTATGGTATTTGGCCTTGCCCGGGCTCACTACAACCACCGCAGCGGCGAGTCAGTTATTGGTGCCACCGCTGGCTGCAGCCGCGGGTGTTTTGATGCTTGATGAGCCTCTTTCCTGGCGTTTGATCATCGCATCGTTGCTGATATTAGGCGGCATTTTAGTGGTGATTTTAGGGCGCAGCGGGCTGCGTTTTTTCAATCGTTAATCAACGAAACCCTAGCCCTATTAAACAGTTAATCGCGTAATCAAGCAGTTAATCACGTAATCAAGTAGTTAATCACGTAATTCAAGGGTTAATCGCGTAAATATTACGCGGTTAACTTGAAAGTGTGTATTATAAACCTATAATAACCACAAGTTATTGGACAAAGTGGGTGTAACGATGCTTCAACGAGAAGGTCGACAGATTGAATACAAGGAAAAGCTCAGCAACTATAAAGGCATAATTAAAACCATTATCGCATTTTCCAATGATATCGGCGGTACTATTTTTATTGGTATCGAAGATAGGCAACGTACAGTCATAGGGCTTGAAGAGGCGGAGTTGGAAAAATACTTGGAAGAAATACCTCAAGCTATCTACGACGCCATTTCTCCATACTGCATGCCTAACCTCAGCACGCAAACCCTAAACGATAAAACAGTTTTACATATTAATGTCGTTCCTGGTGCTCGAAAGCCGTACTTCCTCAAATCGGAAGGCACCCATCGAGGCAGCTATATTCGTGCCGGGGCGCATACTAAGTGTGCAACAACAGAACTACTTGAAGATCTTTTTCGCCAGGGACAGCGCCGCTGGTGGGACGAAGAATTGCAAGAGTCATTGCAAACAACAGATCTGGATCAAGAAGCATTGCGATCCTTTTATCGCGGGAACTGGTCTGAAGCACAACTGATTGCCGACAAAGCTATGGCTATCAATCCTATGGGGGAAAAAAACATCAGCAACGCCGGTGTCCTGTTTTTTCATCCAGATCCCTGCACCTTGTTACCACAAGCAGAAGTTTTATATTCTCAGTTTGCGGGCGACAAGATGGATATAATTGTAAAAACCGTAGATTTATCGGCACCATTGCCACAGTTAGCAGAGCAATGTATACAGCTATTACGCCCCTTGCTGACCTTAGCCACAAAACGTAAGAATTTAACGCTGCAAGACAGTAGCTGGGAAATTCCATTGGTGGCATTACGAGAAGCTATTATCAATGCCTTGATTCATCGCCAATATGCGCAGATGGATGCGATTAAAATTGCACTCTTCGACAATCGTGTTGAAATTTTTAGCCCCGGTAACTTTCCCGGCCCCATGATCATTGATGAACTGGGTAACGGCGTTTCATTCTCTCGGAATCCCCATTTACGCCAACTGGCTCGACGAGCGAGCCTCGTTGAAAAACGCGGTTTTGGCTACCGTTTGATCTTTGATGCTTGTTCAAATAACGGCAATCCAAAACCGTTAGTTGAAGAGGGCCCCACTTTTGTTAAGGTAACTTTTTTCCGAGAAATCGTTGAGACGGATAAAGTAGAAGAATTTCCAAGAACCTTGCAAGCACTTAGCAAATTGGCCACTCAGCAACAAACACTGCAAACGAAGGATGCCGCAGCCCTGTTAGACGTAAGTCTAAGCACTGCCCGCTCTCACCTTAAACAATTAGTGGCTCAAGGATGGTTACGTGCAGAGGGAAAAGGCCGTACCGCGAGATATGTATGGCTCAAGCACCCCGTCAAAGCTGACTCTGAATAAGTGACTTAAACGTCAGCATATGCTGCGGTTAGTTAGCTTTTAGGGTGCAACGGCGTCAATAAACTTAACAGATAGTCGATTTTCACATTGCTCAATTGTCGATAATCAAAATAGGGTGTGATAAAAACGTTGCCTTGGTGGCTGCGATAAAACCCGCTCTCTAATGCTTCGCAGTAGGGCATACAGCCCGCAGCTTCGGCACAGGCTTTGCCGCTGAATAGATGGATCGTCTGAGTATTAACTTCATTAATCAGTTGGCTGGCAAGTTCGCCTTGATCGTCACAAAAAACCAGTAATTCCGAACCTGAACCCTGCAAAAGATGGTTTTGTTGATAGGTCTTCCAATCCAGTTGTCTGCTATCTAATGCGGCGGCGATCTTGGAAAAAATCACAAATATTTTACGCCAGTGATTGCCTGTGGCCGCAATAATCGTATTGATATCCCCGTGTTGTAACAGCTTGATGCCGTTTAAGCTTTCAAACTCTTGCATCGGCGGGCGGTGTGGTAGATAAAGCCGTAACGTGATATTCGCAGCAGGTGAAATATTCCCCATGCCTGACAATGTTTTGTTTTTGGTCTTATTTGCAGGCATGCGATTTTTATTCTCGACGTAGGTTTTAAGGCGGCTTAAAGCAGGCGCTGGCTATTATACCTCACTCACCGCGGCGCTTCCTGTTATAGTGTGCGCCGTTTATTCACCTGAAGCCGAGGTTCTCCATGCCACAGTCACCATCCTTTTCCGAGTTGGGATTATCTGATTCGCTGTTAAAAGCGGTTAGCGAACAAGGTTATGAGAGCCCTACGGACATTCAGGCGCAGGTTATTCCCTCGGTTTTACAGGGCCGAGATGTTATCGCAGCGGCCCAAACGGGCACCGGAAAAACCGCCAGCTTTGTTTTACCGATGTTGGAAAAATTCAATAATACCGAGGCAGTTAGGCCTAAGCGTATCAAGGCCTTGATTCTTGTGCCCACACGAGAGCTGGCCGATCAGGTGGCGAATAATATTCGTAACTATGCCGCACATTCATCAATCACTACGATGGCGATGGTGGGCGGTGTGGATATGGAGCCGCAGAAACAAGGCCTTATCGAAGGTGTTGATATATTAGTGGCAACCCCTGGACGATTGCTGGATATGGCGCATCAACGGGCGGTGTATTTTGATGAGCTAGAAATTCTGGTTTTGGATGAAGCCGATAGAATGCTGGATATGGGTTTTATCGCCGATATCAATAAGATTATCGAGCGCCTACCTGAGCAGCGCCAGAATCTGCTTTTCTCAGCCACGCTCAGCGATGAAGTGCGGTCTTTAGCCAAAACCACGATTATGGATGCCGTAGAAGTCACGTTGGCAGCCGATGAACACAGCAAAACTGATATTAGCCAATGGTTGGTAACCGTCGATAAAGATAGAAAATCGGCCTTGCTCAGTCATTTAATCCAAGACAATCACTGGCAGCAGGCGCTGATTTTTATTAAAACCAAACACGGTGCGGCAAAGTTGGTGAGCCAGCTGCAAAAGCGTGGCATTAAAGCCGATAGTATTCATGGCGACAGAAGCCAAGCGGTGCGTACCCAAATTTTGGCCGACTTTAAATCCGGTGAGTTACCGTTTTTAGTGGCTACCGGGGTTGCGGCCAGAGGCATCGATATTGATGCGCTGGAGCGTGTGGTTAATTATGATTTACCGATAGAGGCCGATGATTATATTCATCGAATCGGTAGAACCGGGCGTGCAGGCGCAACAGGTGAGGCGATATCTTTGCTCTCCTATGATGATTTTAGAAATCTGTGTGCGATTGAAAGCCGTTTAGGCCATATTATTGAGCGCCGCGAGTTTGAAGAGTTTGTGGTTAGAAAAGAGGTGCCTATTTCTATCTTGAATTTTCAGCCTAAAAACAAAAGAGCCGCGCTGCCCATGGATGCCTATGGCAAAGTAGGAAGGGGGGCCGTTCAGGGCGAGAAAAATCAATCTTCCAAAAATAAAAGAAAATCTAGCGCCAATCCTAAGCGTAATAACTCGGGGTCTGATGAAGGTCAAAAACCCAACCCTTGGGGCAATTGGCAGGGCGGGAAGTAATAAATTTCTGTGGTGTTTCTTATGCCTTTGTTTATTTTGTTTGCAGGCGAAATACGATCTTGCCTCTGTGATCAACTTTTGATGCATGCATATAGCCAATCATGTTAGGCCTTAGGCTGACCATGTTTAACATCTCTTCAGCATCTCTAAGCTCCCTGGGTGGGGAGCCGTTTCCGGAAAACATTAGCCTTGCCCAATAGGCGTTAACCTGTGACTCAGATTTATGTATCAGCCTTCGCATAAAAGTACGCCTGTCCTGGCTGCCTTCTGGTTGAATGACGGGAATCGCGGCCTGCCCATTGGGGAATTCAAGCACTCTTCCGAGGAAAATATTACGCACTTGCTGCATGGTTAATTCTTGGGTGGAATTTTTTTCGTTAACAACGATGACGAGATCAGCATTAACCACGCCAGGTAATAGACCCATGACGATGAAAAAGAGTGTGCACAGAGCTCGATAAGCTGTTCTCATGGCTAGCCCCCCCTAAAAAAGGGTATTGATGGAAAAACTGACAATATGAATGGCAGCTTCAATCGGTTGCTCAAAACCAAAGCTGGGTGGTGAAAACTGCCCGTTGGTATCGCCAAAATCATAGAAGCGTTGAACGGAAGCTTTCAGGGCAATATGATTATTGAGGAAGTAGCGTAAACCCAAGGTACTGGACTTCTGTTTTGTGTCAGAAAAAAATTGGTCTTCTTCGTCAAGTTCGGACTGCGTGATATAAGGCAACCACGCCCCAATGTTATAACCCAGTGTTGCAGTATAGCTGCGATTAGTGTCGGTATAATCTTCAATAGTTGAATTACCAAGCTCAACATGAATAAGAAGCTCGCCGTCATCATAAGCGGCTGCTATAGCAGAATACCGATAGCGTTTATCCTTAATGGATGAAAAGTTTTGAACGCTTAGATCAAAATCACCTTCGGTGTAACTGGCTCGAAGGGTAAAAGCGCCGTAGTTAAGTCGGTCTTCAATACCTCGTAAGTTTTTTAAGGAAAAATCAAAAGCATTACCGCCAACCGCATTGCCTGGTTCACCATCTCTTACTTCACCGTAGAAAATTTTTAATTGATTATTCCAGCCATTGCCAAAGGAGAAACGATGATCGGCTTGCAAGCCGGTAAAATTCTCGATAAAGACGGAATATAGCTCTGTTGGCGGCCTGACCCAGGGATAGGCATATCCCACATCGATATACTCTGAAGCAAGATAATAGGGCAGACGCATTTTTCCGGCTTTAAGCGACCAGCTAGGCGAAAAGGTATATTTCATATACGCCCAGGAGGCTTCAACCTGCCAATTCCTTTTAGCTTCAGCTAATAACTGTGCGACAAATTCAACGTTCCTATGTGGCTTAAACGTGAATTGTAAACCCAGCTTTGAATCGGATATAAAGTTGTTTTCATTCTTAATGTCATTAGCGGCGAATTCTAAAAAGCTATAATGTTTGCTGTCTGAGCGGGCATAACCCAGGGTTGCAAAACCATTGACTCTAAACTGGGTTTCTTTTTTTTCGGCAGATTTTTGTAAAGCCTCGATTTGCCTTTGTGTTTGTTTTTTGAATCTATCAAATTCCGATTGTAGATCCGTATTGGCCATGCTTATCTCACTGAAAATCAAGACCTGTGCTAACAAAAAGCATGCCATAAGCCCGCGTTGATGAATCCTTGTACGAGTCAGAGCTGCAATCGTTTTACATCGGGAATTTTGATGCTGTGATGCAAGGGAATTCATAAAATCCAGGCCATTTATAACGTTCACCAAGCATGAGATGGGATCAGGTGGCGCTTTTATTAGCCTAGTTGCTTCGATGGGGTTGTGCTAGCCACAAAGGGATAGCGACTAAGACTGCAGAGTTGGAAATTTACCCTTAACAAACCAGCCGGTCACATTTAAAGCATTGAAGGTTTTATTACATGACTTGCAGCGGAAGCGCTGAATCCCTTGCTTAGTCATCGCTTTTCGATTTAATTTTTCGGAGTCACAGTGATGATAAGTTGAAATGGCTTCTTCTTTATCCGAGATAAGCTGGCCAACAAGGTTTGTTGACAACTGGATTTCAGTCGAATGCCTGAGCTGCTTAAGTTGAACGTAATTTAACCAAGATAGGCTGTGTAAGATACCTTGAAGTGGCTGAGAGGCCTATCGCTTGTGCTGTTGTTTAATGATCTGATGGAAATTTTCACCGTTACGGCTGTAAAAGCGCTGCCGAGTTGTGCACTGGATAAGCGATTCATCGCTGAAGACAGGCGAGGTTTTATTATGACCAATCTGTAATCTAACTTATTTGATTAGCTTAAAGCTCGTAAAGCCACATTCCCAATGTGGCTGGCAGCGGTTGAATAAGCGGTTTTCAGGTTTTAACAAACCTGGCCGTGTACGATTTTTGTGCCTGTAATTTAGCTGTGGTGATTATGACGTTTCCTTCATCTAAGCCTGCTAGCTAGGCTTTTTCGCTATAATCGCCGTCCCAAAATAAATCCGATGTGGTTTGATGTATGGAAACCCGTTTATCCCAGTTTGCGATTCAATATCGCTGGCTTTTGTTATTGTTTACTCTGCTTGGCACTGCGCTGGCCAGTTATGGCATGAAAGACTTTCAGTTCGATGGCAGCGCCAAGGCCTTTGTTGATGATAATAATGAAGGCCTGCGGCTGCTCAGTGAAATTGAAGATACGTTTGGCAGAACCAATAACGCCGTTATTTTAATCGGCCCCAGGGATGAGGCGAACCTGGCTGAACGTGAGGACTTTATATTCCAGCGCCAGCAGCTACAGCTACTGAATGAATTTACCGAAAAGTCCTGGTTATTACCACATGCCAGGCGCGTCGATTCGATTATCAACCACCAGCATAGCTGGGGGGATGAAGATAACCTCTATGTTGAAAGCCTGCTAGAAGAACTCTCCGAGCGCAGCGAGCAGGATGTAGCCAATGCGAGTCGCATATTCCGTCAGGAACCTGCCGTGTTAAATCGGCTACTGACTGCCGATGGTAATTTTGCCGGCCTGATTATTGAGTTTACCATCGATGACAAAGACCAGGACGCGGCTAATGAAGCGGCCCGCGCGCTGTATAAACTGGTTGATTCCTTGGAATTAAAATACCCCGATGTTCAGCTGTATGCTTCGGGCACTCTGGTTAATAACTATGTGACAATGGAGTTGGCCTATACCGATACCAGCAAGGTGGTGGGCACGATGTACCTGGCCATGTTTGTATTGCTGGCGCTGTTATTACGCTCAGCTTTGGCGATGTTAAGTATTGTTGCGGTGACGATTATTTCCGTATTGGCGGGTGTTGGCCTGGCCTGTTGGTTTGGCGCGGTATTTACCAGCCTGACGATGTCGGCGGTGAGTATTATTATTACCGTGACAATTGCGCACTGTGTGCATATTTTTATCGGTTTTTTCCAGAATTATCGTGACGCTGAGCATAAGTACGAGGCCTTGCTGGAAACCTTGAGCATAAATTTGCAGCCGGTATTCCTGACAAGTTTAACCACCGTGGTGGGATTTGTTAGTATGAACCTCAGTGATATGCCGCCGATGCGGGATCTGGGTAATATCTCGGCGGCCGGTGTGGCGGTATCTTTTTTCTGTACCTATACACTGTTACCCGCATTCATCTATGCACTGCCATTCAAGCCGCAGAAGCAGGTTGAGGGTAAGGGCTTTCATTTATTTATGGATAAATTTGCCAGTTTTGTTATTCGCAGGCATGTGCTGTTATTGATCAGCTGTGCGCTGTTTTCCATCTTTGCGCTGTATCTGTCGTTCCAGAATGTTATCAATACCGATCTGTCCAAGGCCATCGATAAACCCCATTTTATTCGTGACGATAATGACAAGGTCGATGAGCATCTTGGCGGCATCTTTAATATTCAATATCAGTTCTCGGCAAAACCCGGACAAAGTATCACGGATCCGGAATACCTGAAGGCACTGGATGCCCTGACGGCATTCCTCAGAGCGCAGCCTGAGGTGACCAATACTTTCTCTTTCTCAGATGTGATCAAGCGTTTGAATAAAAATATGAATCAGGATGATCAGGCCTTCTATCGTATTCCCGATGATGGTGATATGGCCGCCCAGTATCTGCTGCTGTATGAGATGTCCTTGCCAGCAGGCATGGATTTAAGCAATCAGATTGCCGTGGATAAAAAGTCCAGCCGTCTGGCGGTGACGTTTGTCAATATGGATACCAATGCGGTGAAGTTATTCTGGCAACGTATCACCGACTGGCAACAGCAAAACATGCCAGAATATATGCGTCATCGTGGCAGTAGTTATACGACGATATGGGCCGATTTGACTGAAAACATCTTGTTTTCCAGTATCAAGGGCGCAGTACTGGCCTTGTTGCTTATTTCACTGGTACTGGTCGTGGTGTTCAGATCATTCAAATATGGTCTGATCAGCCTGGTTCCGAATCTGTTGCCGGCGGCCTTTGGTTTTGCGTTCTGGAAACTGTATAGCGGGGAATTAAACTTCGGGCTGATGATGGTATTGACCATTACCATAGGCATTGTTGTTGACGATACCGTGCATTTCTTAAGTAAATACCGACGTGCGTTGGAACAAGGTGCAGCCAATGCAGAAGAGGCCGTGCGGCAGGCTTTTGCCAGTGTGGGACCGGCGCTGTTTGTGACGACGCTGGTGCTGGTCACAGGATTTTCCATCCTGATGACATCACAGTTCTTCGATAATAGTACCCAGGGTTTGCTGATCTGTGTGGTGTTGGTTGCAGCCTTGTTACTGGACTTCCTGATGTTGCCACCGTTACTGTTGGTGTTCAGAGACCGGGCTGAAGATAAGGCGGCAATAGCAGAAGAGTCAGATCAAAAGAGTGGGCTTGCCGCGCTAGGTGAAGGCAGCCCTAGCCTGCAGTAAATACGCTGGGGCTGGATGTCCGGATCTTCAGGGTTCGGGCCAGTCTTGAAGTGTCTCTGCACTATCATCTTGCCCCTATCTTTTTTACAGTTTCACTATCGGTATGTCGCTGAACCGGGTTGAATAAGCCGGTGACTTCATTTCTCTCGCCATGGCCCACTTGCGCTGGGTACCTTGTACGGCGAGAAATACATGACCTTTTCCATAACGTTGGTTTAATTGATCAATCACGGCCATTGTCGTCTTGGATTTATCGGATTGTCCCTGAGTAAAAAAATCTGCTTGATGATGATCTTCTTCAATCAAGTCTAGAAGCCCAACACCTGCACGGGCAAAACCAAAATCGGGTTGGTAGAGTTGTTGGCATAAGCGGGTGGCGGTGCTGACGATTTCTCGGCTGTCATTGCTGGGGTAGGGTAAGCCGGAATAAGCACTGTTACTGTAGTAGGGCTGTTTAAATCTAGAACTTTGCAGCATGACATAAATACGCTGGGTGAGGCTATGCTGGCGCCTGAGCTTTTCTGCTGCGCGCACGGCATAGTTTGCGACACTTTCTTGTAGCTGCTGCGACGAGGTGATTTTCTGACTGAAAGAGCGGCTACAAAAAATCTGCTTCTTGGGCTCAGGTGCTGGTCCAAATCCATGCAAGGCTCACCATGCAACTCTGCTAATGTACGCTCCAAGGTAACACCAAATTCTTGGCGCATCTGTTTAGCTGATTGATTCATCAAGTCTTGTATCGAATGTATCCCGCTCAAGGCTAAGCGCTCATTGATTTTGTTACCAACGCCCCAGACTTGAGCCAAAAGAACCAACATCAATGTAGCCTGTGAAAATTATGCCAATAAAGTGAGTGTGTCGATGGTGATCAATGCTCCTGCCCAGGCAATAGCCCGTGGTTTGTGAGAGGGAATATCGCCTTTGCGCCAGCGGCTTATTTTATGCTTTTTGCATGCTCTGCATAAAACTCTAATTTTGCTTCATCATTTGCGCTTAGCGCTTGATAGTTCGTATTATTCATCGTTTTGTTATGGCTATATTTCATAGAAGAAAAACAATAATTCAATTTGTACCGTGGGCAGTTTTTCACCTGCGTTTGCGGCGGGTTTGGCACAGCATAAGAGCGTTTCTTGTTCCCACCCGCTTTTCAGCTGCCAGAGGCTCAAGGGCAGCCACCAGAGGTGTTTTTATAAACTAAACAAGTTAACCGCATCGTACAAATCTAGGCCTGTAGGGCATACTTTGCCTAGCTTTTACTTATTTAGAACCCCTGTGAATTAACAGGGTATGACATTAGAATTATTACCATTCTACTGCACTGAATCCCGTTAGTTTATTAAACAACATCAATATTTTTTACATCATCGTTTAAGAGAATGGGGGGGGGGG
>JABSRQ010000309.1 GCA_013215055.1 Pseudomonadales bacterium
GTCTTTGCCGTAATACCCACTAACTCCCCGACCAGGCGATAAACACCGTCACTCTCCTGCTCACTGGAAACCGTGCCGGAGAGCACGATTTTATCGCCGATATTACTCAGTACAACATCCGCATGAGGATAACTCACGGAAATCTGGCGCTGCACATCTGTGTAGTTAGTATTGACGTCAATACTATGGCTGCGTAGGGTTTTACCCTGCGAATCAAACACTCTCAATGAGGTGTGCCCTTTCTTTTTTGCAAAGACCACCAGCTTTTTGCTATCAATAACCTGGTAATCGGCCACCTCGGGGTCGGCGATAAATACCGAGGCCATATCGCTTGAAAGCCGAATTTCCTGGGAATCACCTTCAGATAAACTGATCACAGAAGCTGCCAGCGACAAGCTGGAAAATATCAACAGCATGACGCCTAACGTCACAGAAAAAACATTTTTTATCGTCATACAAGTACCCTTAGTTAAGCGTGGTTTTTCCAGCACGAAATTCGGTAATCGCCCTATACTCGGCTAACACATCTGCGGCACTGGCTTTCAAGAGCGAGCTGTCAGAGCCGGTAAGACTCTTGTGCACTTCCAACTCGGCAATACGTTTGGCTATAGTTAATCGCGCAAGCTGTTTTTGACTCAGCTCAAGCATCAAGGAATATTTTGACGGCAGGACTTCAGCGCGTTTTCCCTGCCTCACCATCTCTTTAATCTGCAACACCTTAATCCCGGTTAATATCGCCGAGAGGTTTAAACGTTTAAATTTATGTAAGGCCTTGCTACTGGCAAGATTTTGATCGATAGAGGTCAGCGCAATAACGTCGATCAGACTGCCAGGGTGAATATCACCAGCTATCACAGTATCCCAATCCACCTCTATACCCGATGGAACATGACCGGGCTTGATAATATGCTCTAAATAACCCGCCTGATCGGGTAATATGATTAAATCGGGGGTAATCGCCTGCCCTGCATTTATGGCTTCAAGGCTCACCATACCCGGAGTAAACTTGAGGTTAATATCACCACGGATACCATAACCATACGCAACGGTTTGCTTTACCTTCCTGATTTCAATATCGCTGCGTTGCAGCATTTCTCCCTTCGAAACGGCCTGTCTTGCCAACCATATTTTAATCCGTTTTTCAGGCTTCTTAGCCTCTACTTCAGGCCTGGTCAGGTTACCTGCCAAACCATACAAACCTAGTGAGATGGCAATCAATGCCACAGATACCAATATTTTTGAATTCATAATACCGACCGGTAAAAAGTGTATTAACTACAAGCTAACGGACTCAATGGATACCAATATGCCGAACAGACTGCCAATGCATATAGGAATGCCATATGGAATGCCTTTGTCATTGCCTAAACAGCTAAACCTGCCATAGATCCAGTAAACACAGGCGATGATGCCTCCCAGAAAACCGATGAGACTCAAGCTGAGCAGCTGCCATTCGGGTTTTATGCCTATGGCATAAGCGGCAATCAACTTGGCATCACCGGCGCCCCAGACTCCCAGCAGGTTTAACAAAAATCCTGCCGCAAGCAATAATCCAGCAGTCACTAGAGAAAAATAGGACTGTTGATTCACACAAAGCAGCAGGCTAAAAACAGCAATAATGACGACAACATTATTGCTAATTTTTCGCGAGTAAAAATCCGAAAATGATGTATACAAACCACAGAGAAGCAGTATTAATAAATAAATGCCATTCGGTGATAAAAACATCATTTCTGATTTTAATTCTACGGCAGAGGTTTGGTACTTATGGCCATAATGATCGCCTTTATTTCATCCATCGCCAGTTCCAATGCCTGATAAAGTGAACCCTCGGTAGAAAAAACAACCAATAGAATCGCCGCAAGGGCGATACCCATCACGGCATATTCGATCGCGACGACTCCGCGTTCATCGTTCTTGAAGTTGTTGAAAGCCTGTTGTGCGCTTATAAATAAAGATCTGTACATAAAGTACTCCTCGGTTGAAACGTCCCTTACATGGGACGTTATATTGAGGCCTCACTTTATAGATAAAAATACGAATGATATATAAAGTTAACCGTAGGTCATTCATTCAAAAAACATATAGAAGCATCTCATTGTCATTCCAGTTTGGCGTTGCATCAAGCAGATTATCAACCACAATCCACCTTAAAAAAACAAGACTAACTACGGGTAAAATCAGAACCTGGGTTACTAAAAATATATTATTAATAACATTTAGTATCGACTCAGAGGTAAATACAATAATGTAAATTGCAACAGGATCGACTCCTTAAAATCATGCATCCCGACTAATATGAGACTTTTTTATAACTCAGCACATCACCTTTAACATATCATTCACCTATCCCCCTGGACGACACGAACAGCAACCCGCAGGGAAATCATTACCTGCGTTGGAAATGCCGCTGATCATTGATAAGGTTTTAACACATTTAAATGTAAGAAATAATATAATCCCTCCTACTTTTCTTCTGCCCGAGGCTAAAGGACTGCGCCTGATATTCCTTTCTAGTCACTGTTACCTCTTATCCATGCAGGCATTAACCTCTAGCTTATTTCTCTACCACATACAGCTTTTTAAATTAAAATTTTAATAGACTACGTTTTTCATTTAATTCGGAAAGCCCTCTGCTCCCCTAAAAAACTTATACCCACGAAGACAGCACAAAGCACAAAGCACAAAGCACAAAGCACAAAGCACAAAGCACAAAGCACAAAGAAACGGAACCTATTCGACTTTAATACATCATACAAATAGCACATTTATAATGTATTTTTTTACTCATAATCGAAGGGGAAATCCAGATTAAAACAGATAAAAAAAACATCTACCCAGTCCGTGTTCCAATAGATACTAAGTTTGAAATTATTAATCACTTAAAAGAATCTATACAGATTTCACCATCAATATATGCATTTGATTCTAGTGACATTCCTATTAACGAGGATGTTAACTATCTGCAGGCTAACTCAATGGGTGGTAGATTTTCAACAGGAATCGATGGCACTGCTGTAGCAACTATTATAAAGATGGGTCCCGTGAGTGCTACAGAGGAATATACGCTTAGAGTACAGGTAACCGACAGTTATGCCCTATATGATGTTAGCAGTGGTTGTACGGTTACATATGATGAATCAAGTAAGAAGGTCATTATACATATCGAAAGACCTGACACCGTTACAGTTCCCATAACAACTAAGTTTAGAATTAATAATCACTTAACCGAGACTATAAATATTTTACCAGGCGTATATAAATGGAGTTTAAATAACCCTATACCCGTATGTGTTACCTCTCAGACGCAGGAGTCAACGGATGGAATATATTCAACAGGAAGTAATGGCCAAGCTGAACCAGCTACGCTAAGAATAGGCCCAGATAATGTTCCTGAAGAGAATTATCCATATCAGGTTAAGATAGAGATAGTAAACAATGAGGCTACATATGATTGTATCGGCTGTACGGTTAAATATGATGATGATAAGGTCATTATAGATATAGGAAAAGAATCTGACGCGCAAGCCATTGTCCCCAGAACAGCTAAATTTCGAATCAGTAATCACTTAACAGACACTATACATTTTTCACAAGAACTATATCAATGGTCGGGCATTCATTCTGATGCCCCTTATCCTAATGGCCCTACTACCTCTTGCCAGGCCTGCTCAACGACTAAGGAAGTGTCAATAGGAGATGATGGCCTTGCTACACCAGCCACGCTAAAGATAGGTCCAGGGAATGTTATTGAAGAGGATTATCCATATCAGATTAATATACAAGTATTAGACGAAATGGCTATATATGATTGTATCGGCTGTACGATTGAATATAAAGATAATCTGGTCTATATATATTGCCCCCAAAAAAATGTAGCGTCGGGTAATACGCTTATGCTGCCAACTATTGAACTAAATGCTCTTATCGAGCATAACTTCATAGAAGAAGATTGGTCTGAAGCAGAAGATCAAAAGTGTGTTGAACCACAAGGGCTAGACATTATTCATATCACACCAGAACGGTTTCGTGCAACACTCGGTGATTATCAATCCATTAGGGTAGATTTAATGGCGCCAGCGGGTGAGATATTTACAATTCGCCCGATAGATGGGGCGAGCTCAACAACTTTAGGGCTATGCTTCGATTACCGCTCTGACACAACGGCTTCGAATATAATCCCGCTTCCTAGCTTGGTAGATTTTATAGACTTAACGGGCATCCAGCCCAATGAAGATGGCGATGTGAGTTATTATCAGGAAGGTGGTCGTTTCATCAAGATCAACAAATTATTGACCATAAGCGGTCCGATA
>JABSRQ010000310.1 GCA_013215055.1 Pseudomonadales bacterium
GGAATAAGGATTGCCGCCTTTTTTATCCAGCGCCTGCCGTTGGGCCCGATTTAGCCCAAGCCTTGGGTAGTGGTAGGAAAAACGTTCAATGTGGCAGCCCTGACGTATTTCAGTTCCCTGTTCATCGAGAGCGCTGGTAGCGAGAATCGAAGTTGGTGTGCCTTGCTCCAGCAACCCTAACGCCGAGTTCCACACGACAGCTTCGGTGCCGCCCCATTCATTAAATACAAAACGTCTGACTAGATGAACGACCTTGTGTGATCTGGGCATAATCGACTTTCACTGTTTGGCTTGCAGCTATAAAATTAGCGGAGCCAAGCGTGAATAATGCAAAAGGCTATTTATCCAGACTTGCTCCTGTGCAAGAGCTATTGCAAGAGCGTGGCCAACTTTCCAAAAACCTATGAAATCTAGGGGCTGCTGTGTAAGCGTTTGATTTATAGTGGTTATATAAGAAGTGAAAGAGGCTGGTTATTTCAGGTAAGAAAGATACAAAGTCCAAAACCCCATAATGCAAAGCTATTTGCAAAATGGGAAAACTGGCTTCCAGTCATAAAGCTTTCATCCCTGAAAACCTAGGCCCTTCAATCAGGCCGTTTGAATGCCATCGACCAGAAAATGATCCAAGGGTTTACGGGGTGATTTTGCGACTCTAAAACTGTCCTTAAGATGGCCAACCGCAATCATCATGATCACGGCTTCACTGTCCTTGATTTTAACGGTTTGACGTAACAGCTGATCACGCTCGCGCGTTACCGACCAATTCAGGCAACAGCTGCCCACACCTAAAGAATGTAAAGCATAGACCACTGACATGGCTAATAATCCGCCATCAATCCAGCACTGGTTGCGCTCACCAGCAGAAAAAAAACAGGCTCTATCAACCGTAACCATTAACAAGGTCTGCACCCGATCACCAAAACCGCTGTTTCCCATCTGACAACGAATCACCTGCTGAACTTCCTGGCTGCGAGTATAAGCATGGACCCTGGCGGCCTGACGATTGCACACAGTTGGTGTATACTTGGCCATCTCCATGGCCCGCTTGATCAGCTGTAGCGAAACGGGTTCCGATGAAAAATCCCGAATGCTGCGCCGTGATTGAAAAAAAGCTAACAGATCATGCTCTGCATCGGCCTGCCATTGACGTTTTTCAAGCACCTCATAACCTCCACGGTTTTCATTTTTACTATATGCTTTTAGGCTTGCTATTTTTTCAAACAAATCCGTATATTCAACACCCTGAAGCTGATTAAAGCTTTGATAAACCGACAAAACACTGATGGCATTATGCACCGTTTCATCGTCGTCATAACGCCGCCGGTACTCTTGTAGTTGACGGACCAGACGTTCTGCCACGGGTTTTCCAAACCCCGCTCTAGGCGCCGGCAAAGCCAGGCCTTTTTCCAGCTTATGATAATCAGCATCGATCCAGGATTGCCTTTGTTGCCGGGAATTAAAAAATTGCAGGCTTGAAGAATGACGAGTAAATGTCCTAAGGTCATACAGATAATTATCCAGTAATTCAAAAAACCGCGCCGGCAATCCCGACCAGGCTCTTAGTCGCTGCCGCGATTGATAAGGTAGAAAACGCTGGGCCATAGCTCTCATAGTAGCCTCCATTGCGAATTCGGATGGGGTTGAGAAGGCACAAGCGGTTCACAGCCGGCCAACACATTAGCCAGGGCATCAATGCCTACATTCAGACGCTCTAACATGCTATTGCGAACTGCCTGCGCCGTCTCCCGATACCAGATCGGCCGCCCTAACACCTCATTCAAGGCCGTGTCTAACTCATCAAAAGCGATGTCCTGCGTGGTACCTGCGGTGAATTGCCCAAATTGCGATAAAAAGTTATTCACCTTTGACCCCCTGCCAATACCAATGCAAGGGGTCGCACTGATAGAGGCGAAAATAAGTAGATGTAATCGACTGCTGATAATGGCGTTCATTTGCCCGGCTAGTCCGGCGATAGCTTCGGGGCGTTCGCTGCCACTGGCTATTATCGTTGAATCCTTATAGAGCATGGATTCACGCAGATTCGCCATCAATTCAAAATCCGTTATCGCGTTCATCGGAATAAAAACAATGCCCAGTTGTTTTTGCGCTACCACCTGATCCAGCCAGTAAATAAATTCCTTTTCCTGCACCAGTGCCTGCTGGGAAGAAATACAGATCCCCAATCGTTGCGGATGACGCTGTAGAAAATCCATCATCGAAGTCCCCCAGATAGCCTCTGTTGGTTTCGTCAGCGTTAAGGTTATCGCGGGGTCTGCTGCCACCATGGGCTGGCGTTCCAGTTTTGAACGCATGACCTGATCACGGCTTTGTTCATCACGGTTCACCACCAGATCACAGGCATCCAGCACGGGCTTCAAACGGCGGCGTAAATGGGCTTCTTTATAAATGTCATAGGTCTTGATGAAGTCTATTTGATTGAAACAAAGGGCATTTAGCGCCGCAAACAAGGCCAGTTTCTTGCCGCCTTGCAGCTTAAAATGCGCAGGATTTAGGGTGTCATTCATGCCGGTACAAAATACCACCGTCTTGACCCTGCATTGCTGAGCCAGGCTCAAGCAGTCCAGCCCCACTTGCGGATAATCCGATAAACCAGTTGCTCCCGACCATATATATACATCCGTTTGCTTTAATACAGAGATAAAGGCCTCTAGATAACCGGGTCCCTGATCAAAACCATAGAGGGCACAGGTTTTTACCCCCAGTAACTGAGCGGTATTTTGTTGATCCCGGGTGCAAACAGTGATGCAAGCCAGAGGACTGATCTGCCTAACGATATCGACAATACGCGCCAGTATCGCTTCATCACCTATGTTATTACAACCAAAGGGCACACCACCGAGTAGCACATTAATTTGAGTCATAACAATGTCTCCATTATTTAATATTCAGTGAGCCGAAGTAGGGGTTAAACTGCGCCAATTGGCACATTGATCAAGCCAACGCTGCATCTTACCCACACACAGATGACGTAGATCAACAAGGTCAAGGGGGGTAAGCAAGCCGCCGGGAAACAATACAAAAAGCAACGTCAGGATATACAGGCACACCGCTACAGATAAGCTCAACACACCGGCCGAACTCCAGCCCAGCTCAATACTCATTTGCAAAGCCTGATCCAATAATCCTGCCAACATCAGGCATAGAGCAAATATTTTTACAAAAAACCACAGAGGTATATAAAGACCGCCAATGAGGCGATGTACCAGCCACAAACGTACTGGGATCGTTAACACAAAAGTTAAAACAATGGCCAACATAGCGCCCCAGACCCCCCAGCCCATGGCAACAATAAAGACATAATCCAGTAACACATTAACCAGCAGTTGCAAGACCAGGGTTGGTAACATATTAAGAATTTTTTCTTTAGCTTGAATAGCCATCGACAAGGGTACAGATATCAAGGGTAAAAGATGAAACAGACAAAACCAGGCACCTAGTTGGCCGGCCAGTGCCATTTCTTCACCGTAAAAAAGCTGAAAAAAGGCCGGCAAAAAATACCAGCCAAATACCGCTAATGGCACACTTAGCAGAATAATGAGTTTATAAAAAGTGCGGATCAGTGCCGGCAAACAACTTTTATCACGCACATAAGCCTCGGAAAAACCTGAAGTAAAAAGATCCTGAACGGCCGCCGGAATAAAAACAATTACCAGCATAGGAATACTGAAGGCCAGATCATAAATTCCAACCGTCGCTGTATCCTCTTGCATGGCAAGAAAAAACAATTCGGTATATTTCAGCATCATCAAACGCAACAAGGTTGATACGGCCGAAGAGCCGGAATGTTTAAACAAGCGTTGGCCGCTAATACCTGATTTGCCGTCCTGCCAGTTCAGAGAGTTGATATAACGGTATAAAGTGCAGACAGCTAGCAGGTAAATCAGTCCATAGGACAAACTGGGTGCCAATAAAGCCGCATTGACACCCATCTGCTGATTTAACAATATAAACAACAAGACTAGCCAACACACACCCTGTAACAGGGAGAATATCGCTTGTTGCTTGAGTAGAAAAAAACCGGTTAACAAGGCCGCAACGTTAGTCTTGAGCAACTCAAATATAATCAGACCACAGGTAAAAAGTATCGCATTGTTAAACGGCGTATTAAACACTTGTTCCAGCCAGGGGGTTAATAAGATAAGTACTGTAAGCATCAGTAACAGCGCTAATAGCTGTGATCTAGAGGTCCTGATAATCAGGTTTTTTATGCCCGATTTATTCTTGTCGACAACCAGTTCGGGAATATAGCGAATCAGGCT
>JABSRQ010000311.1 GCA_013215055.1 Pseudomonadales bacterium
GCTCTTCAGGTGCAAAAACAGGCGCCAAAGTTGGCGCTGTCGGTGCGGTATTAAGCCCGGGTAAGCAAGTAGTTATCCCCAGTGGCACGTTACTGGACTTTACCCTGGTTCAAAACCTGAAACAGCAGTAGTCACTTCTTTTGCAAGCAGGATGAGGGTGTAAAGCAAGCTGTGTAATTGCCGATAAACCCTCACGTAAATCCTGATTAATCATACTTTTAAGGGCAGGTTTATAGGGTGTTTTTTTAGTCCCAAGCGGATTCAATTGTAAGTTGAAGATAGATTCTTTGGCGTAGATGATTTGCGACATCAAATGTAGGGTGTGCTTTAAGAATATCTAGCACATCATCAAAATCTTGCTTACATATATTCGCTACTGACTACAGCATACCTATGCTGTAGTCATCATGCTCATTACTCAAATTCAACAATCAGTCGTAGCGCCGATACAAAGTTGGTTTTCTCATTATTAAATTCAGCGCCTACACCAAACTGTAATTCGAATTTTTCTGACAGACCATAGTGAAGCTGTGGCATGGCAAGATAGCTCCAGTCGTTATGGTCGTGATAGGCCAGATCGTTTTCCAGGCCCAGAGTCAGGTGATTAGATATTCGATGAAAGAACGTTGCATTGAATAACAGCTCGGTCTTGTCTTCAACATCTTTACCCTGAGTGAATCTGGGGCCAGCCATCAACATGACACTGTTGTTCTTCGATAACTCCATACCGGTTAACCACAGTGCTGTATATTCGCTTTGATCGTGATTTTGAAAATCTTCATAGATTACCTGTATACCGTGAATGGCGTTGGCGGTTTCTCCCAGGGTAAACTGACCGGCAAATTTATAGGCTTCAAGTTCGCTGTTTTCAAAGGGTACTTCAAACTCGATTGCTATGCCGTCTGCCACGGCGTATTCAATTTCGGGTGCCCACTCCAAACTGCCATTGTCTTTATTATTCAATGGAACCATAGCCAGGGTGTTAACTTCAAATTCGCCTGCCTTGGCCCCCAGGCCTCTGACAAGATCGAAGACCATGGGTTCTGGCACCTCAATGGCGGCAAATGATTGAGCAGAGTAGCCAGCTAATAAGAGTAGAGAGGCGGTGATTTGTTTGATAGAAAAAGGTGGTGCAATGTTCATTCGTGATCCTGAGCAATAGGTTTTAACAGATTTCTCCAGGCTATGGGTTTTGTCATAGCTTAGCTTTAAATAGACATTTATCGGACAATATATGTTTTTCAGTAATTGAAGGGGCACTGAGTATCGATATTTTTTCCGATCCGTGGCAGTGCTGCGATTTAGTGTGACATCCTCATAATCGCTCATTGTGATAATACCGCCCCAGTCTAGCTTCAAGGGGAAAGATCATATCGATAGCAATAGTTTACAGGATTAGAGCTAATACATAGGAGAGATAGATGAGTATTATTTCAATAATTGAGAGGATTCTGGGCAAAGGTGAAGTGGATCATCAATTTATTTTTTTATCAGCTAAACCTGCTAGATCCGTTATTTCTAATAAATATTGAAGCGCCAATTCTGCTTGCTCATAGCAGTAAGGAATGCTGTTTTGGATAGTTTGTCAGAATCTAGTACTGAAAGCGCTGAACTTGTAATTTGAAGAAAATACTCAGTGATAGCGGAGGAGCTTGCGCGTTAATGGTGGAATTAGTTCAGTAAACAAGCTAATTCCACCGAGTTTCTAACTCATGCGCTATTCAATATCTACGACGTATTCTTTTTTTTGTTTGAGTTGTTCTGGCACATCGCTGATATCGACATAAAATTGCTCATACCATTGGCGTAACTTATGTACTGGTCCGTCACCAGCACACAGAATCGGGTTGTCCACCCTCACCTTGTTGTGCCAGATTTCGGCATCGGCAAGGAAGGATTCCGTCGTGCCATCTACATATTTTTGCACGATATAATCGTTGATGTCCTGACTGAAACCTTCAAAATTCTCCACCATTAATCCAAATCTAAGGTCAAAACTTTCATGATCGATAGGCACATGAGTGACCAACAAACGCGAGCGTTTGGTTAATCCCTCGGAAGTATGTGTCATTTTGGTTGTCATTACCGCTGGGCCATAATAGGTAGCGCGGCTATTCATACTATCGGTATTTTCCATCAGCTCAGGATTACCTTCCATCACCTGGGTATAGGTATGAGCTTCAACGATATTCTTGAAGCTCAAGGCTGGGCTCTCGTGTATCGGGCCAAAGTGTGCCATATCGGCCATATTATCAATAAGCTCACGTACATTATTCTGAACAGTCATCTCCGTCATATGCCATTCCGTCCAGGTATTAGAATAATATTCTTCTATTTCGGGTATTTCCTGTTCTGGAATGGGCGGATTCCCCTCGTGGTCATACCAGACATATAACAGGCCATTCTTCTCAAGCGTAGGCCAGGACTTAATTCTGGCTTTTTGGGGAATCTTGTCGGTGTAGGGAATATCGTTACAGACGCCGTCACTGCCCCAGCTCCATTCATGAAATGGGCAGACAAGCGAGTTACCATTGACGCAGCCTTTGGATAAATCTGCGCCCAAATGTGGGCAATAGGCATCGAGAATATGTATCAGATAATCTTCAAGCCCTCTATAGGCGACCAGTTTTTGGCCAAAGTACTGTAGAGACTTGGGTTCTTCGCCGTAAAACCGGGATAAACCTAGGCAGTACCATCCCCTGGCATAACGATCTGGTAATTCTGAAGAAATTTTGGCAATGATATTATCTGAACTCATAATGACTTCCTTTTACATGCTATTGATAAGCGTTATCTAGCCGACAATGGCTGAAGCTAACACCCTGAAATTTCCATTTTCTTGAGAGGAGTACCAAGATTCTCATATTAAGAATATCAATACAAAAAATAATGTGGATTACGATACCTTAAATAATAGATACCATTACGTTGATACAGGCAGTTTTCCATGCGCATAGACCATGTTGGACACAGTTTATGGCACAGTATTTGATGATTTTGACTTAAGTCATGCTATTGCTAGCAAAGTCTGCGCGCTAATTGCTAGCATAATTTGAACGCCCATCACCTATTCTTAGGCTACTAGGGACATAACCCATGAAAGTCGTATAACAAATGTAAGTTGTTAATTTTCAGCTATCAAAATATCTATCTAAGTAAAAAAAGTAAGGCGCATGTGTAAGCTCTATACACTATGGATTACAGAGCCTTATGCGACAGTTTTTGGATATGCTCCTAGTCCCCGAAAATTAGGGGAATTAATTTTTATTCAAGCACTACAGCTGTGCGAATTTGCAATGCAAAACCTTGATGGAAATAAGTTAAGTTAACAATACGTCTCTTGAAGTGATATCCAGAGAGTGTTGCAGAAGATTATGTTGGAAAATCCCCAGAGCACCATATTCCATACCCCATCTGCTACCAGATTCTCATAGTTCATTATCTGTGATTGAGCGTAAAGCAATGATTTTAATTGTTTGAAAGATGCGCAAATCATAATAATTGATTTAACAAATCATGATATGTATCATTGATACATATCGATGATATACTTCTGATAAAGATTTGTAATCTAGGTGGCTCTTCTACAGCTGCCATAGAACACTTTGCTATAGGGTGCAGAGTTAATAAATGGTTAATGACATGCAAAATAAGCCAACAAATAAGACGTTTTCAGCGGATATTTTACGCTGTTTCTCTAATGCTAAATTAAACGGTTTAACCTTGAAGAATCGCTTTATTAAAGCCGGTACTTTTGAGGGAATGACTGCCGGAGGCTTGCCTACGGAGGCTTGCCTACGGAGGCTTTACTGGAGTTTCATGGCAAAATGGCCGATGACGGTACGAAAAGTGTTGTTATTGGGTGGTGGGGCTTCTTGTCAAATCACGCAGCGCGAGTTTTTAAACATCGCCTTCAATCAAATAGGCCTGAATTTTACGCCATAGCTGCATGGCCAAGAGGCGTTTTATACCCGTTGGATGGATACCCGAGAGAGCCAGCAGGTTTTACAGTTTAAGCAACACGATTTTTCAGCCAACCAGCAAGAGATGGCCGATAAATTACGCTTTATCCGTGTGTTGTTAAGGCCTTTACGTTGGCTGGCGAACCCACAATTACTGCTTATCTTACGGCAAATAAAAAAATAATGGCTATGAAAATCTCTACGATAATGTTGCCGCTATTACCGGTGCCAGTTCGGGCATAGGGAATAGGGCATAGGGCGTGCGTCTGAACTCACTCTTAGGTCTTCAATATATAATCAGCTTGCCTAAAGC
>JABSRQ010000312.1 GCA_013215055.1 Pseudomonadales bacterium
CGATGGCCGACAACACGGTTATTAACAAGACAAGTAAGCCTGTTATCCAGTTTCTCTTGCGATTAATAAAAAGCTTAAGCAGGTAATCAGTGACAGCTATCATTAACCCGCTCCTCCTTAACGTTGACCCTTGATTGCAATGTCGCACTCAATTTTTTACAGTCGGATAAGGCTTGACTGTCATTCTGATAATCTTGCAAACGCTTTCCGGCCGCAATGGCCTCTATCATTGCTGCATCCTGGTGAATGCAATAAGGCAGTAATTCTTCACCCAGCATATGTTTCATCGAAGCCTGCATATCCGTATCGAGTTGTCGCTGGGCACTAAACTGATTAATCAGATAACAATGCTTATCCCTCTCCTTAGTACTTCCACTGTTTAATAATTTTAATAGACTGGCGTAAGAGCTTAGGTCTGGGCGAATAATATCGATGACAAAATCCATTGCCGGGAGAAAGCAATCATTAATGGCCTCATTCGCATAAGGCGTGTCATAAAGCACATAATCGGGTTCAAATTCATAGCGCAAAAAAACCTTGGCCAACCTGTTATACAGACCCTCTAAATTCATCAGATTTTTATAAAGTAATCGACTGTTGACGCTGCCTATTTCACCAAAGGGTAAGACCAGCACATCATCTCGTGGCTGAAAGGCGCCAGGGGCGTTTCCGTCTTCCTGATACAGACTGGATAGACCACTATTTGAAGGCTGTTTACTTCCCATAAACAAGCCCAGGAGATTCTGTTCATCCAGATCAATCATAAGCACTGAATGTCCGTCATCAGCGAGAATATGTGCCAGGGTTGTTAACACGGTGGTTTTACCGACCCCTGCTTTAGGAGATGCCAGGGCCACTTGTTTCATAGTCGACTGCCTTCAATGTTATGGAAGGACATTTCT
Organism: Pseudomonadales bacterium; assembly: GCA_013215055.1. Classification (GTDB taxonomy): domain Bacteria; phylum Pseudomonadota; class Gammaproteobacteria; order Pseudomonadales; family DT-91; genus CAKMZU01. The sequence goes on from JABSRQ010000312.1 coordinate 903, forward strand.
TTCTCTTCAGCCAACTCGTCGAGTATGTCACCGATATTGGTAATATCTGTTGATGCCACAGCAGGTATAGGTTCAGGCGTAGATTTCTCGACTTCATCTGCAACAGATTTCCTTTCAACCAGCGAATGATCCAGTTGGCTCTGTGCCCAATACCCTGTCAGTAACGTACTTATCGCGGTGGGCTCTGCCACTGTATCCGTCACATCCATAACGTCATTATTGATGTGTTTGCTTAGAGAAATATATTGCACAATAGACTTTGCCAGAGGCCAGTTATTTTCCGTCCTGGAGCTAAATTTTTCACTGCTGAAATCTTGGTAGGTGGTGTAATTACCACCGAAATATTGATAGAGCGCTTTGATATCATTCATAGATATCCTCCAGGTTTATGGTCTTTTCAAGGCTGAATTGAATAATCGGTTCTTGACTGCTGATCAGTGAATCAATGCAATACAAACGTAAGGTCTGCGATGCGCCAATTTTATAAAAAATTTCACTGTAAAATCCTTCCAATATACTGTTAACCCAATGGGCATTACTGGCGCCAAAACACGTGAAAAAAGGCGGTGAGTAATGTCTTAAAATGAGTCGTGTATCTATGCGGCATATTTCTAAACGTCCCCATCCTTGTAATGTTAAATAGTCATTTAAGCGCCGTTCCAGTTCAGCCATTGTCATGCTGCGATCGACCTCGACAAACTCACTAAGTTGCTGTCCAACGGTAAACATCAATGTAACAATTTTTTCACCGTGTAGATTAAGCCGAACACCTTCTGCCAAGGCGTATAAAAAATGATCCCAGTAAACACTTTGCATAAGCCATACACTGTTAATTTTTTCGATTCAGTCATTCTTTCTTTCAGTCAAATCAGAAAAAAAGAGCTCATTCAACACCGTTACAGCTATCAAATTTGCCACGTCGAAAGGTCTTATTCAGCATTGATACCAAATTTCATAAATATAAAAAAAACAAAGGCTTAAAATTATAACGTTCGTGAAATTAGAGAAATGATAAACGCTAGATTGAATTGCACTGCACAATGCAGTGCAATTTGAAAAAGGAAAAAATATAGATCCTGAATAGGTACTTGATTTTGAAAATGAGGGATGGCGCTAAACGCTCAAATATTTTCTTGCAGCTTTGCCTGGCAACGGCGCGCTAAGGGCTAGTGAAAAAGCCTTTACTTTAATCGCGAGTGAATAATTTCCTGCAATAATGCCAAGGATCGATTGCTGGTTTAAGGCTTATTCCCGCCTGTTCTGTGCCCAGTGTATTTCGAGGATAACTGGCGCTACTCAGTCATTGTTGTATGCCTTTAGCATCAGGATCATTTATGTTCATCAATGTATATTCAGCCCGTCAAAGCTGGATCAGGATTACAGATCCTGTATCAGAAACTATGCGAGTGAGATCTGATTTTTTAATCAGAGTCATAAAAATGGTTCTTACAAGTCGACTAACACTAACGGGCAGTTAATATAGAGAATTTGAATGTGAATTAGCAGCATGCCTGAAACGAGCAGTGCTGAATGCTGAAGCTAAACAACAAAGTCTGTTATACCCGTCGAGTTTAATAGGTAAATACCCGTTCAAGCATGCCCAGCATGTTAGTCATGAGTCTAGGGAAAACCTCAGAGCGCTGTGCTTTGACTTCAGGCCGCTGAGAAGTGGGGCAGGATCGCTGAATTATATTCTGACCATTTCAATAGAGAATAATATTCGTAAATATATTTAGAATAAATTATTGCCATTTACATTGGCATATCACTATAAATTTAAACTTGAATGTTCTCTAACATCATACAATTTGTACAAGCTAGTGAAATGATGCTATTCGGATCATTAACCAACTTTAGTATGTTTATTCAAACACTTAATTTAAAAATTCTCGTAATCACCCGATAGGAATTTCCCCAAGGCTTAGATGCAACTCATTTAAAGCAACGTCTGATCTGACGGGTCAAAAAATAAAAAGTATACAATATAGAGGTATCATTAAAATCAATACCGAAGAACGCAGGTTTATGGGCAGGGCCGGGGATAAATAAGTTTGTGTGAGATAAAAAAAAGCCGACTAGAGCCGTGATAAAAGCTCAGTCGGCGGTTTTTTTATTATATAGATACAGCCAGTTTTCCTGCTTTTTTAGCACTTAAATGGCCGTCTTTATATAACCAGCGAATAACCTCAGCCAAGGTTTCTTCTCGGTCGGTAAATTCCAGGTTCAACTCTTTTTCCATCTTGCTGCTATCGGCATAGACCCACTGTGAGGCGTAGGTCATACCTTCTGCTGTGAACGGGAATTGTTTGCCGGTTATTTTAATCACAACATCGGCGCATTTCCCTAACATCCTTAGTAAATTGCCAGGGATATGCACATACGGTAATTGTCTGCCGGTTAATTTACGGGTGATGGCCAGTAAATCATTCCAGCTGTAGTAGTGGCCACCTAACATAAATCTATCGGGGCCTGTGACGCGCTCGATAATAGCGACATGGGCATTGGCAATATCACGTACATTAACAAACTGCATGCCGGTACTGCTGGTAAACGTGAATAGGCCAACAAACATTTTAAGGCCGTAGTGAGGTTCGGATAAACCCGGATCGTGTGAGCCAACAACACCGGCGGGATAGGTGATCACGATAGGTGCGCCTTTTTCCTGTAACTCGCGTACTAAATTTTCGCATTCTACCTTGCTGCGGCCATAGGGGTTGTGAGCGACACAGACGGGGGAGTTTTCATTCATGACCTCGTCGCCTACGTTAAACAAGGCACTGACACTGGAGACATAGATGATCTTTTTTATGCCAGCATCCAGGCTGCAATCCATAACGTTTTTTGTGCCTCCCACATTGGTTTCATAGACACGTTGGGCATCTTTTGCCGCGGTGGATACCATGGCCGCCGAATGAATCACCGCATCACAGCCGGCTACGGCTTTGGCGACGGCGGCTTTATCGGTGATATCACCAACGATGATATCGTCGATTTCAATACCGAGTTTGTTAAATACCGACTTGGCCTTGTCCTTTGATCTAACCAGTAATCGTACGTGATGGCCGGCTTCTTTTAAGGCTTTGGCTGTATGTGATCCAACAAAGCCGGTTCCGCCCGTGACAAGAACTTTCATGATTTTTTCCCTGTAAAAATTTACCTATTGACGATGCACGTCAATAACTGGCGACCGAACTAGATTCGGGCGCCAGTGTTGCAGCGGGTTATTTAGCTTTTGATTTCACCTTTGTTTTTGACGTGGCTGCCGGTTTTTGTGCAACGATGCGCGAGTTTAA
>JABSRQ010000313.1 GCA_013215055.1 Pseudomonadales bacterium
TGGTCATCAGTGATTTGCTATAACCTTGTTCGCTTATCACGAATGCAATCTGGATAGATCCTGATTTTAAGTGCTAGCAATCCAGAAGCGTAATTTTCATGATGCAGAAGAATTTCGGCCGTTTTGAATATGGTTAAATCGTCTGGTATTGATTGGATGGGAAGATTTCAAGAACTGACTAGACAGCCATAATGCTTAATCTGTAAAAATTAAGCGGGGAGGAAGAATTCTCCCCATTTCTGGATGGGCACTATCTAGGCCCTGGATCCATCACTACGATTACTTACCCCTTCGCTTACAAACCAGGATATAAAGGAGGTAGCCTGCGTCTATAGCACACTTCGCTACAACCTCACTCCCCATTCTCGCTACGCACGAAAAACCTGAATCGTTAGTATTGCTACAGGTCAAATTATACCAGCCTATTTAAGTATCTTTTAATTGGCGATAAATTCTTCCCACAATAAATTCTACGGCCAGCATGCCAGCGATAACGACAATGAATGCAATTGCGCCCTGCCATGGCCCGGTAAAAGAAACCCTGTCATCAAATATGACATTGATAATTTCAAGAATCAGAAACTTTGAGCCTACAAGTATAATATAAGCACTTACGCCCCTTAATACTTTTGCCCCCACCCCTTGTTTCTTGTTGAAGTAATCGGCCACCTTATGCTCGACAGCAATGGCTGATTTCAATAGCAGCTGCATTAAAATGGCAGCTAATAATGAAATGGAAAATGAATCGATGGATACCAAGTGCCAATATTCATCAAACAAATTAAGCACAGTTAAATCGACAAGAATGGCCAAAATATAACCAACAAATAATAGTTCAGAAGTGGGCTTTTCTTGTACGCCAATGTTAGAAGCTAATTCACTCATATCAATCACCCTAATTTAAACTTATTTAAGACTGCACATGAATCTTGCTGCAGTAATCTATATACCCCAGACTTCTCAGTTCACGGTTTACTCTTCTCAAACGCGATAATTTCAAATACCTGTGATTAAAAGCATGGCAAGTAAGCCGTTATTTTTCACATTGAATGCCTTGCCATTACCATTCATAACCAATAGTAAATAGTCCTCCATTTTCTTTAACATGCACACCATCGGATTCAAACTCATCGATGCGATATCCCGCACGGAAAAACACATGCTTGGGTTTATATTGATAGTAGGTCTCCAGACGCTCAGAACCTTCATGACCTTGTGAATACTTGGCAGTGATACTGTGCCTGGGGGTAAAGCGGTATTCGGCTTTTAGCCCCAAAGTGGCTTCGACCCAGTCAACGGGTTTCTCTAAGCTGCCACTGAAGATATCCATTTCAACCAGCTGATTGTAGTAACGTACACCGGCAGTAGCATGCAGTGTAAAGCGCTCACCGGCGAACAGAGGCAGACCAACATCCAGATTATGAATCTGCTGCTTCATATTAAAATCGCTATTCGGACCCAACTCTGAGCCATAGGAGCCATACCAGCCATCGTAATCTACATAGAAATCGTTATTTTCATACTTCATACCCAGCGTAAAATAGGCATTGGCCATTCTGGCCAAGTCGCCGACTGACATATCAACGCCTACCGATTCCATCTGCAGGTTGGGCATATGCAAGGGCGCATAGAGAGAAAACTTACCCTCTGCTCTGGCCTGTGTAATAAGCCCCAATGTAATGGCAACAGATACTGCTGTGGTTTTAACGGCTTGCTTCATAGATTCGCCTTAACTTTCATGATGAGTCTTCCTTTGCAAACGGTGCTGCTTGCATGGCTAATCACTATCAAGAGATTCTCAGGCGAAAAACATGGCAACTCTGATAATTATTTTTCTATAAGATGCCAACCTATACGCCGAAAAAACAGACAACGGAGCATTAAGGCATTGATTTTTAAACACTTCACACCAACTTATCGTGTTTATTTTGGCGACAAAGAAGAAGCGATAGTGTATTGCTTTCCTTTTCTATAAACGCTTAAATGTGTGAAAAACAACTGTAAAAAATATTGCCCACTGCATTAAATGAATGATAAAAATGACTGAAACGTTTAGCAATATTGATGGCTACATCCATCAGCGCCGTATTAAAATACAGCTGACTCAGCTGTCATTGTCTGTTGCCTTGAATAACTTTCATCAGGCTTTTGCCGATATTGATGCACAAGCCATCAGTCGCTGGGAAAGCGGCAAGGTCACTCCCAGCTTGTTACGCCAGGTATTGCTAATAGAATTTTTTGGCGATAATGCCTATCAAATCCTCTGTGATCCCAACTTCAAGATCAATCGTTTAGCGACTCTTTCATCTTATGAGAAGTTGTTAGATAAAAATCTGGATCTACCACATATACAGGGTTCTCACCCCTATATTGATAAAAACCAGCCCTTCACAAAAATACTGACTACAGAACAACACTGGGATTTTTTGGCCAGAATGATCGTCAACTTTCAAAGCAATATTGGCCGTAACGATGAAATATGGGATATAGCTGTCATTCGGGATTTACTGGCTTTCGAATCCAGCTATTCTGTGATGTACTACTACGATGATATTTTTGCAGGCCATGCCGTCATGTTCCGCGTTAAACCCGACGCCTTCAAGGCTCTGATGAATTATGAGCTGGGCGATAACCAGTTAAGCGTAGAGCACCTTGCCAAGAACGATGATACTGCCTGCCTGTTCTCTCTAAATGGCTATGGGGGGAGTCGAGCAATCATCGTCGATTCTACTGCCAGCTTTTTTTCCATGGCTGCCGAAGATGCCAGCGTTGTATATACCGGATATAAATCGCGAATCGATGTTAGTGTAAAAGCCCTGGAACTATTGGATGCTGACTTTATCGCCCACGGTGAAAAGATTGCCGAGGGTAAACAGGGGGTTAAATTTCGCGGACACCGCTATGACAGTATCTGCTACCAATTGACTAAAGAGAAACTATTATCAAGTCCTATTATGCTGAACCTTTCAAGGCAGAAGAATGCCTCTTCTTGATTGTCGGTAATAGCCGGCACATTAAACGCCTATAAGACACTTTATTTAATCTATTACAAACTATGGAATTTACGAGACAACGGATATGAATGAGATCTACATCCCCCTTGCTACATTAATGGGCTTTATCTTCTGTTACAGCCTAATTGCTAAACGCGTCGAGAGCTCCTTTGTATCTGGCCCCATGATATTTACCGCTGTCGGTTTTTTATTGGGCAACTGGGGCTTGGGCGTATTTGGCTGGAAAGCCGACAGTAATGATTTACGCCTATTGGCCGACATGACTCTGGCACTGGTATTATTTGCCGATGCTGCCAATGCCAACTTATCCGTGCTTAGACGCCATATAAAGATCCCTTCCCGCATGCTATTAATAGGCTTGCCTGGCGTTATTCTATTCGGTTTTATTGTTGCTGCGTGGATGTTTGATCAACTGTCCATCTATGAAGCCGCCATATTAGCAACCATGTTAGCCGCCACCGATGCAGCCTTGGGCAAAGCCGTTATCACCGATAAAAACGTGCCTGCCAGAATCCGAGAGGGTTTAAATGCCGAAAGCGGGTTTAACGATGGACTATGCGTACCCATTTTATTGCTATTGATTGCGCTGGCAGCCAGTAGCACCAGTGGAGAGCACAGTGAAACTCATGCTCTGCTGTTAGTCGCCGAAGAACTTGGCATTGGCCTGGCGGTTGGTTTAATTCTGGCTGCAGCAGGAGCGTTTTTACTGCAACTTGCCAAGAACAATGACTGGTTGTGTGATATCTGGCTACAGTCAACGGTGGCAGCCCTTGCCATCACCAGCTTTGCCGTAGCACAGCAACTGCATGGCAGCGGTTATATTGCTGCCTTCTCTGGTGGTTTATTATTTGGCCACCTGGCCAAGGAGAAAACCCATCAGCTGCTCATGGCCACGGAAGGCGCAGCAGAAGTGCTGGCACTGATGACATGGATATTATTTGGTGCCGCAGTGATTGCCGGTGTTATGGAGTTATTGAGTTGGCAAGTTGTTGCTTATTCACTGTTAAGCCTAACGATTATTCGTATGCTGCCCATCTATCTAGCGTTTACTGGCAGTGATGTCAGCCCGGCTTCCCGATTGTTTATGGGCTGGTTTGGCCCCAGAGGTTTGGCCAGCCTGGTGTTTGTAATTATCGTCATGGATGCAGGCATTGCCGGCGGCCGCTTTAT
>JABSRQ010000314.1 GCA_013215055.1 Pseudomonadales bacterium
TTCGTCATGGAACACCTCATTGCAGGTGGCAATATTACCACCTAAGTTGGTGTCCGGTTTAATTAGACCACTTCATACGGATCCAGCACTTCTAAAGCCAAAACAAGGAAAACTATTATAAACACGACAACAAAGCCGCCTAAAACAACATCCAAAAACCGAGAGTCTTGGAATAGGCTTGTATTTGAATCCTTGATAACACACTCCTCACACAATAAATTCGTTAGAATATATTACAACTGGAGCTTATAAAGAACTATTTATACAGTCTTATTCAACCAAGAGCTGTCACTCTATAGGCATTCAGATAAGCAAGGAGGCTTTTAAGCCGCCCATAAAAAAAGGGGCTAGAAGCCCCTTTATCTATCTGCCTATCTATTCAGCTACCACACCTTCAAGAGACGATAAATCATTTTCAAACCCGTTTTTGTGCAACTCTAAGAGTTTTTGTGCAGTTTTTGTGCGAAGGATAAAAGTTAGTATCCGTTAACGCTCAAAGCTGCGGCAATTGGTAGGACCAGGCGAATTCGAATCGCCGACCTCTACCATGTCAAGGTAGCGCTCTAACCAACTGAGCTATTGTCCTAAGAAGTGGTGGCCATTTCATGCTTTACTGAACAGCATAATTGTTAGAATTATCGCATTAATTTAAATGATTTTTTCTTAATAAATGGTGTATGTTTACTTGTAAGCCCATCAAGCTCAAAAGCATTAACAGCTCAAACAAAGAAGTTGTTCCACCTCCCCCTGATCCGTCTTCTTCATCTATTCTCTTGGGTGGTTCAACAGGCTTATCCAGTGTTGTTACTACAAAGGCAGCCTCTACACCGCCTATGGTAAGCATCGCCTGTGTGCTTTCAGCATGCGTTGCGGACGATAGCAGTTTTACAACTACCTGCTGGCCTTTAGCTATCATGCCTCGCCGGGCCGTAAATTCACCATCATCGATGGCGTACTCACCGCCACTAATGAGGATGTCTGTATGGGCATCGATACCGGTAACGGTTATTTTATCGCTGTAAACAGGCTCGGCCAAAGGGGCATCAACCTTGGGCGAAAACGCATAAGGTTCGGGCGTTATATCTTTAGTGGGCTCAAGCACGGCATTGTGAACATTGCGATAGGCCTTCCATTCTGTCCCATCCAGTAACGTCACGTTGATAGAAAACAGCATGAATCCTGTCTCTGTATAATCGTGAACGCGCTGCAGCCAGCTCTCTATGGCTGTAGCTGAAGCGCTATGCCAGGGTTCTACAGTTGAGGTGTCACCCCAGTTTACATCTATTGTGCTGATGGTCGCTGGCGCTATGTCTTGCCCCAGGGCTAGCTTGTACTCAACGCGGTTTTCTTGTTGGGTGAAAGTGAAGGGTAGCGCGTTGATTTCGCTTAGCGGAGATATGATGCCTACAGCGTGTAGTGTTTCGTCTAGCTGGCGCAGTTTGTTATTATCTGCGGTGAGTAATAATAAACAGCTTGCGGCATCTTCGAATTTTACCTGTGGCGTCCAGCAGCTTACATTGGCCTCTAGCATCAGTTTAAACGTCTCCTCTATGCTCCAGAGTTGGCGTGTTACCAGTTCGTAGAAGAGTTTATTCATCACGCCGCCGGCTGTATGCCCGGCCATGCCGTCCTGGTAATCTCTGGCATCATCGATGCTTACACCGTCGCGCGAGGGTAGCTGAAAATCACGGCCTCCCAAGCCATAGAGATGCACATCCCAACCGTATACCCAGCTAAACGCTCTTTTATTGCTATAGGGCACAGAGGTGGCATAACTACCCTTCAGGTGACGCTCAAAGAAATCATTAGCGGCTATGGCGGCGATATCGGAGAAGGATTCATCCAGGGCTCTGGATTGCCCTACCCAATCGGGATCACTATTCCACTCGGTAACCGCATGGGTGATTTCATGGGCAACAATATCGATGGTGGTTTGGCTATACCTATCATAGGGGCCGCCATTGCCATAATTCACATATTCACCATCCCAGTTGGCATTCGACATGTCGCCACCCGTTGGCCCCTTGGCATTGGCACGCTGTTTAATGGGCTTTAAACAAAAGCCTGTGTTGTCGCAATCGTCTAGCTGATAGGGATAAATATCGCGCAAATATTGATGATACATTTGCATAACAACACCGCCATAAAAATGCGCATCGTTGATGGGGAAGAAAGAGTAATAATTCCAGTCGTTATCATAGATGCTTTGCTGGTTAAAATGCTCAGTAGTGCCATCGCAGGCATAATGGAAAGCCGTATCACTGGCTGTGTTTTTTACGGTTTTAATGGTGGTGACATAGTCGTTTTTAAGCCAGCAATCGGCACCATCTTGCGTGACTATAAACGGGTAACCTGAGAAGACGCTAAAGATATTATCGACGTTTAAATTCTCAAAGCTCACTTCACTGATTATAGGATCATCTATGCCTTGATAAGCCAAACACTGCGCCATCAGCCCCGGGGCTGGGGTATAGCAGTTTAATCCCAGCGCCTCATTGCCTCCGGCGCCGCCTGCCGCCACAAGCTGCCCGGTTATGGGCTTTGGGCTTGGGGTTGGATCAGTTCTATCCAGCGCGTCCCATTGCTTGAGCACTTGTAATGTTTTTGCATCAACGATGAGATGAGGGCGTTGAATGCTGGCTCGCTGCTTGTTGATCAGGCGATAGCTGATGCTATAGACCGCCTTTGTTAATCCATCAGCTATGAATATCGCAGGATAGAGTTTAAGGCCGTTGATTGTGTGATTTTTTGGTACGTTGTCTTGCAGCCATCTGCGTACCGCTGATTCATCCTGGGTAAATGCCGCTGCCGCGTCGGGTAAATCTGCCGATAGCCCCGTTGCCAATGCACCCAGCATCTGTTGTAGCTGGCCCTGGCTATTGATGGCCAGTATCACACGTGCATTTAGTACGGGGTAACCCTGATACACCGTATCGTAGTGCTCAAAGCGTATCTTGCCCGATGTTGTTTTTACTAATATCCACTGCAGCTGATTGTTTTTTGTTGCTGTGCTGTGGGCACTACGTAGAGAAGGTTGTAGCCCGTGGCCCATGCTTTGTTGAACCTGCTGCCATAGATCGGCTCTATCTTGTAGAGGCAGCAGCTGCGAAGCTAACACTGCTTGTGAGCTTGCAGTTAAAAGCAGAAGTGAAAATAGCATCCATTTCATATTCAATTCCAAATATATCGGTAACGTTAGTAAGTATTTAATATCAGGCGTCTATGCCCTTTCAAGCCATGGTGGATATATCAAGTAGATTGGAATCTACACTTCAAACCAGCCCGCAACAAGCAGCGACAATGGAGGCGATGAAAAAGCATGAGAAGGCCCTAAAGATTCTCTGCTCTGTCGGCACCTCCATCATTTTTTATTTTTCCCTGCAATAAATACCATGCATAGCTACTTCTCTATCTAAGCAGCATTGCTCTTATTGAGCAGCAGCGCTTTTTTTCAGCAGCTCTTCAAAGTCTAAATTCAGTTCATCCATCAGACAATTCATCGAATACATGGGGTCAGCTTCTATATCAATTTTATTGCTTACAATCTTATCCAAGCATTTTATTGTGGCTGTAACACATGTCTCTTTGTCCACTGAGTACATTTTTAGAATATACGGATTACAACTAGCTTCGGCAAGGACATCACTACCAACCAGCGGAATATAGGCCGCAACATCCTCCCCCACGTTTTCTTCAGCTGTCACTGCTGATGCGATAGATAAAAACATAGTCATCAAAAATACAGGTTTCATAATTTATTACTCGGTGTAACTTAAGCATTAAGATTAATCAGGAAAAACAGAGGTAAAAAACGAAAAGACTATAGCTTAAACCAATCACATCAGGCAATAAATGAATGCTCGCTATGCTATGCCTGATCTACTGTTTGAGCATGCTCGGCCCTGCTTTTAGCCGCCTTGCTTATGCCCTGAGTGCGGATGCGATTTACATTTTTGTTCATCATATGGCGTAGTAGATAACTGAACAAAAGCTTTTTTAGTCCCGAGAGATTGCTGCCGTGGCTGCGGTAAAAGTCATCGGGCTGTGTATAGATGCCGAAGTCATCGGCGATACCTTCACTCTGTATATACGTGTCATGCCCGGTCCAGTCTATGGCAGGTTTGTTCAGGCATTTAGTTGCGAGGCCGTAGCCTGAAAA
>JABSRQ010000315.1 GCA_013215055.1 Pseudomonadales bacterium
CTTCTTGCGTAATTTTGTAGTTCCGAGAATGTGTTGCTGCCATGATTCTAGCCCCTGTTTAAAATACTCAGATGAACAGTACTCTTTATATAAGTGCTATTCGGCCGAGTTATTTTCTTGGTAAAAACATTGAAAGGGTTTTGATGCCGCAGAAAATGGTGCGATTACATGCGGTGACCACCTTGTGCTAACACACAGCTGGTCATACTCGGCAGAGCACAAAAACAGCAGCTAAAAGAAAAAGCGCATCAGGGCTCAAAAACCATTAAAATCACAGCCCCTTAGCGGAATGATCTTTTAAAGCGAGACGGCATCAGGTGTAAACGATTTTTATTCACTGCAGTGGAAGACTTGTTTTGAGCTAAAGGGATAATGAAGAATCTGCAGGTTCAATTCATTGTAGGTAGCTACAGGTGTAGTGAATGATAAAGCTCGTGAAAATATTATGATGCTAAGTATGAGGCGTTATCCCGTTGTTCCTTCGGATGGAAAATAACTTATGAAGAATTGTATTCGTTTTCAAAGCTCTAATAAAAATCAGAGTGAAGCAGTATTTGATTTTGAAGGGAAGGCATATGTCGTTGATGTAGGCTTTGATTATTCAGAAGGACTAGTATTTATTGATAGAAAATTATTGATCGTATTTCAACATGCTACAAGTAATCAGGGGGATTTTGTTGCTAAGTGCTTTAAAATTAATGGTGAGTATCAATTTGATATCCCTTTTCCAGAGTTAAAGAATTTAAGAAAAGCTGTAATCATTTCTTATCGATGGTATTCGTCTGTTGATAATGGATTGAAAATTGTATTTGGAGCCGATGCAGTAGGGTTCCGAGACTTTTGGTGTGATTTTGATTTTGACAAGCAAGACTATGTGAAATCTGACCTAGCTTATTAAAATATGTGATTTCTGTGGAGAGAACTTCGATAATTTTTCAGCGAAGTCTTTTGATTTAGAGTGCTGATTTTTAATTTGATTAGCCTCGGGAAAATATTTCATGCAACCTGATGGTGGAGTAGTCTATCAATATCAGCGCGGGTAAAAACGAAAGCTGGAGTAACAGAAGAAAAAACCAAGGGTGCCTGCATCCATATTAATGCAGCCAGCTGGGCCTATTCAGTTACTGCCAGTAGCAGAGTTAATGTCAACCAGCGTACCATCGATACCGAAAACATATCCATCAGTTGGGGCAGTCGCCGCTTACGTTTATTCCGTATATATGAAAATTAATATTTCGCTATGACAAGGATTACTATGTAGTGTGTGCATAGTTTTTTTACCGAGATAAATTTTGATAGTGGTGAGTTTTAAATATTTCTTAAGCAGGTTCTATTTAGTTAAAATATACTGCTATTTTATGAATGTTAGAAAAAACACGTTCTTTTGATCAGCTTATTAATTTTCTCCGTTGTGAAATAAGTCATGTGTAAGCTGATTTCTATTTCTATTTCTATTTCTATTTCTATTTCTATTTCTATTTCTATTTCTGTCTTGTGAGCCTGTGCCTCGCATTATTTTTTTTATTGAATATAATCCGCCAAACTGCACTATTGGCCACACGCCTGTGGGTGGATGAAGCAGAATTTGCAAAAAAAATGGAGAGAATTCTCTTCGTCGAGATAATATAGGATGTTATATGTTGAATAAAAAATTACTGGTCAGTGCTGCTTCGGCAGTGTTGTTAGCTTCATGTGGCGGTGGTAGTGATGAGTCTACTTCCCAAGATATCATCGAGAATGTCGATCGTGAAAACCAGATGGTAGAGACTTGCCTCCAGGCGACAACATTGAATATTAGCGGGGTAAAAATTCCTGTTGCGACCTATGATGAGAACGGTGATGGTTGTTTGAATCCGGCAGAAATCGAGACTGCAGTCGCTGCGGAGAAGGTAATATTAGCCGAGATAGCCGCTGAAATTGCCACACGTACTGTGGATGCTGTTGTTGTTAATGAGCAGGTCACCTTCCCCCAGGTTAAAAGTTTTACGATGACGGGCAATGCCCCCGTCGGTGAATCTTCTGCCGATGTTGCAGAGCTGCATACGAATATGCTGGAAGGTCTGTATAGCTTCGAATTTGAAATTGAGAATGTGACAGCGGACTATAGCGATAAAAAATTGATTATTTACTTTAATGATACCCCTGTATCCAGCTTAATCGATGAGGGTGGCAGCCTTGGTAATCATATATCTTTGTCGCCTCAAAATGCCTCTTATCGTTTTATCTGTGAATATCAAACAGATTTTCAGCACAGTTGTATGCTTGTTGGCCCTGATCAGACAGTCATTATTGATGATTCTGATAAATATATTGGAAATCCAGTTGAGACTTCTTTGCATATAATGATTTGTACTCAGGGTAAAGTCAGCCTTGATTGTCATAAGAATTATGCATCGCTCAATGTGCGTCTAAACTGATTTAATGCATTGCTATGACGGAGGCGGTTTAATTATCGTCTCGATTCTGCGAACAGCAGGGGGTTAATACTTTTATGGTGTATCTACGCTTGCTCCTGATGAATGGATCACTGCGAGGACAAAGTTGAATTTAAAAGTATGACTATCTTGCAGGCTGTTCAGGCCTGTTATTTATTACCTTAACTAAATAGACGATCATTGGATGTGCCCATCATGGGACTGCTTGCTTTGGTGAATTCTATGTCATTTTTCTCTTTCCTTGTATGTAACTCATCGTAATAGCTGTCTCATACACAGGGGGTAACCCCCACCGTTGGGGATTTATTTTTCGATAAGTTTTTCAAGGCTGCTGAGTTTATTTTTTGCATGCTTAGGCCTTAAAAAGACAGCGTAGATATTTATGAATATAGGTCATCGTTTTAATTGAGTTTAAGCAGTCGTTGGTTCCTGATATTTAAACGGGCAGTTATACCGTTTTTTTACAGCCTTGAAAAATATTTTTATCTTTAGTATTTTTAAATGCCTTATCGCAAAGTGTAAATAATTCATCGTGCTGTGTTTGCGGATGATATGACATAAATTAGTTTTCTTGCTTTTTTCAAGTACAAAAAAGCCCAGTAAAAACTGGGCTTTGAAGTCATGCAGAGCTAAGGCTTAATGCCTGGCCGGTACCACACCACTATTAGGCATATGATCCATGCCGATATCTCTGGCATGTTCAACAAAGGCCTTGTTCTTCCAGAAGAAGGCACCAGGCATCGTTGTTGGGATAACCAGTACGTAGAACAAGCAGCGGCCGATTACAGCTGTGGTGGCTACACCTACAGTTAACAATAACAAGCAGGCAACTTGCATAAACATCGGCAGATCACCAAATGCGATCAGTGCGGCCATGGCAGCGTTGAAACCTACCAGCGCGTTACGGTAAAGGTAAGTATTACCAAAAGTCGTGCGCTGAATATAGTGGGATACCGCACCTTCGTGTTTCGCTGTTTTGTAATCATTGGCTTGAACGGTTAAGCCGATGCCTTCTAACGATACACCTATAAAGGCTACAAATGCTGCTGCTGACATCAGGGCTGACCAGCTTTCAACAAACGGGGCAAAAGCGAAGGCAATCAATAGAGCGCCCAGAGCCATGGCATTACCTACGAAGTGTGTGCCGGTGCTGATGTGATCCCAGAATGGACGTGCCGGGATACGGTAGCAGCGGTACATATAGTACAGGCCGATGCCACCAGATATCATAGTTAACAGAGCCGTTGGAGCACCCAGTTTGGCGATCGTTGCGGCCGTTGCTGCGGAGATACCAAACATGTTGAGGATGAAATCAGGCATCCATGGGTGTGCAGGTAGCTGCGTTAACACATGCAGAGCACCGAAGGCCAGGAAGCCCGAGATGCCTAAACCTTCCCTACATACTGGGCTATGGCGCCAGTTGTTGAAGCCACGGTAGAAGCGGAACGGTTTACCTAAGTGGGTTACCGACATCAACAGGCCAAAGGCAGCCAGGCCTAAAGATACGATAACCATGGGCAGGTACATCGCAGAGCTGGCAGCAGATTCTATCGCATCAACACCTAACCAGTTACCCAGTGTCAGTGTGAAGAAAATGCCTAGCGCAGCTTGTACGGCAAGTGTAAACGCTACTAACTGGTTTTCTGAAGAGGATAAACGCTTCATATTCC
>JABSRQ010000316.1 GCA_013215055.1 Pseudomonadales bacterium
ACCAGCAGCTCCCCCCCCACCGCCGCCATCCGCACCATTTGAGCCAGGTGCCGAACCATCTGAATCAACCCCTTTACCGCCGGACACATCTATAACACCACTGCCTTTAGCCGTAGCTGCTCGTATAAATACAATGCCTCCACCAACGCCACCGTAATTCCAGTTTTTATTATTGGCCTCACCAGAACCCCCACCACCTCCCATATTTGCACCGGATAAAATCGATTGGCCCCCATAACCCGCATAATGTTGTGGGGTTCCCCCCACGCATCCCTCTTCTCCCGATCCACTTTTTGCCTCATTCGAACCCCCTCCACCTCCCGAATTGTGAGGGCCCGCACCACCACCGGCATTACCCGGCGCACCTCGGCCATAATCTCCACCAGGAAGCGTACTCACTCCCTCGTCAATTTCACTGATTCCATCCCAGATATAACGGGGTGTTCCTGCAATGCCCTCCCCCTTGCCACCTGTAAAATTACCCGGGCCTTCAGCAACATTGGCAATATTATCCTTTGTCGCAGAATGATTTGACTCAACGCCTCCTCTAAACCCCAATGCCTGTGCTTTAATTTTTTTACCATTAAAATCAATTTCACCCCCAAGGCTATAAACCACAACAACTCCGCCCGTATCACCGTCCCATGCCAGTGGTTTAACATCTTGTTCAAATTTAACACCATTGACTCCATAATCAGGCACTACCACAATCTGCCAGTTTGCCGCTGCGGAATCATAAAATGTGTTGTTTAAGGGGGCTGCTAATGTAATTTCTGAACCTACAACTTGAACAACTTGAACAAATTCAAAAGTACCCGCAGTCTGTGAAATCAGGCCGCCCGCATAATTACTACTTCCATGAGCAGCCGTTTCAACGAGGCTGATATTTGAACCATCTCCGACGCCATCGCCGTATTTATCCGTGTTACTAGCATCAATTTCAGCACCTTGAGATTGCAATAACAGTAAAGTATCACCTGCGGCTATGGATGCATTTGCACCTCTAAAGCTGCCAATATATTCAATCGTTGAAGCTCCAGATAACACATCACCACTGCCTTTAACATACGAATTGATGACCCCTTCAATACGGGTTGCTGATGGGTGATTAGAGAGGATGGGGATAGAAAATAACGAAAGACTAAAAAAGATATAAACTGCTAAATATTTTCTGAGGTGTGAAAAACTGTATTCATAAGGGGCAATAATCATCGATCAGCAACCTATTTGAAGAAAGCATGGTATATCTAATCAGCTTCAAAGCAGCTCCTATGCCAGTCATATTTTTCCTCAAACAATTAATACCTTACAAACATCCCTATATACATATGGTGGAAATTACTGAGCAACTAAGCCCTGAAAAATTATAAATCCAATAAATGCTTTCATAATTACAAATATTTGAAGTTCAAATTTGCAATTTGCATTTGAGCTTTGATTGTGAGCGTCAAGAGGTGTGTATCTGTAGCAAAATGCGAAGATAATTGGATTTATTCTATGAGTCTATTGAGCCTTTCTGACGAAATGAATGTATCGCCCGACTCGATAGTCGGGCTATGCATTTAATTAAAAATACACGTCAGTTTGATTTCGACATGAATGAGCATACTTCATGCAAAAGGTCTTTAACTTATTAAGAAATTCGGTCAGATTACCGTTGTACCACACCCTATTTTGAATTCCGTTCGTATTCGAAAAACAAATGACTATTTATCTGCACGATGTAATCAGGTGTTTCTCTAAGCCCAACTCTGAATTAAATAATCATCCACACTGTTTTCACCGCGAATGATTTTATCAAGATTTAAACTATGGAGAACATCTTTGACCTGCCCTAACAAGCTAACTAGTGTCCGCAAATGGCCTATGGTAATAAGATGGGATTTACACACGGAATCCCAATAAAACTCTAAAATATTCATCCCTGAATGAATGGCATTCCATGGGTATTGAGCCATTGCAGCTTCGTGCTATTATGCTGCGCTGTTTCAAAGGGATTTTGCATGAAAAACACTGTCGTCAATAGCATTAGCGCTATCGTTTTATTCTTCTTTCGCCATCAGTTTCTTGGCCTTGCCATTTGCCTGGCCCTACTTGCTGGCCTGGCGCCTCAGATGGCAAAAATAACCATCGATGTACGTAATGAATCCTACCTGCCACCCGATGAGCCTGTGCGCCTTGAATACAAGGAAAGTCAGCGGATCTTTGGTTCAGACGAAGCGCTGGTTATCGGCCTGAAAGCCAAAGAAGGCGATATATTCACCCCTGAAAAACTCGCCTATATCAAACTTTTACATGAAAAAACGGCAGGAATTCGCTATTCCAATGACGTCAATAGCCTCTATAACGCCAGGATCACCCATGCCATAGCAGACGAAGTGCTGATCGAAGAACTGAATGAGGTTTTTGAAGAGCAGCTTAACGCCAGTGAACTGGATGAGATCAAGGCCTTTGTTCTCTCTAACCCGGCCTATTTAAATGCCTTGATCAATGCCGATGGCACCACCACAACCATCAATGTAAAACTGCTATTACGCCACCCCGACAACGGCAACGAACTGACCAATGTAGAATTCGCCGAAGCCGCGCTGGAGTTATACGACATACTGGAACAATACCCCTCTGATCTGTTTGATATCTATTTATCCGGCAGCCCGATCATGTCTGAACGCATATCGAAAAGCATGGAAAAGGATATGGGACTTTTCTCCGGCCTTTCGATGCTGATGATCGCGGTATTATTGGCTGTCGTATTCAGACGTATTTCAGCCATTATAATTCCGTTAGCTATCGTCATCTCAGCCCTGATGCTGACCTTTGAATTAATGGGCCTATCGGGCTATCCGGCCACGGCAACCACACAGATTCTGCCATCAATGATTCTGGCCTTTGGGGTGTGTGATGCCATTCACCTGCTGACGTTATTCTTCAAGGAATTTAATCGATGCACAGATGAAGATAACCATGAAAGAAAGTATAACAGCCTGAAATTGGCCATTCAGCAATGTGCCTTCCCGCTGCTGATGACCACACTGACTACCGCCGGCGGCCTATTATCGTTTGCCATTGCCGATATGCCGCCCATTCGTGGCCTGGGCATTTTTGGCGCGGTAGGCATTATCAGCGCATTGTTTTTCACCCTGATCTTATGCCCTTCCCTGCTAGCCATAATACCTATTCGTGCCAAAGCCACCTCATCCAAGGCGGAAGATGAAAACCCACTGGGCAGTCGCCTTTCCTATACCTTAACCAGCTTTGGCCTTAAACATGCCAAACCTATTGTGGCTGTTACCGCTGTGATAATGGTCTTCTTTGCGGTGAAATTCACCGAAGTTGAATTCTCACACGACCCGATTAAATGGTTTCAGGCCGACAATGTTATTCGTGCCGATGTAGAGGCGCTGGACAGAGAATTTAACGGCCACCTGGGTATCAATCTGATTCTTGATTCCGGTAAGGCCGATGGCATCAACGACCCGCAATTTTTAGACAAGCTGGAATGGATTGATAACTTTGCGCCACAGTTCGCCGAACACGGCATCACGGTAGGCAGCACCCTATCCCTGCTAGAGCCTATTAAGGAAATGCATAATGCCCTGCATGCAGACAGGGATGCCTATGTCATTCCCGATAATAAGGAGCTGATCGCCCAGGAGCTGCTGCTGATTGAGATGGGATCGGCCGAAGACTTGTATCTGTTCACCGATGCAGAGAAACGTTATGCCCGCATTATCCTGAATGTGCCCATGACCAACCTGCTGGAAAGCTATTTCTTCCTGGAAGAATTAAAAACCATCATCAACCAGAAATTTGAAGGCGACACACCCATACGCTTTACCGGCACCTCTGTATTGGTAGGCCGGGCATTCAGTGCGTTAATGGGATCCATGGCAAAATCTTATGGCCTGGCCTTCTTGTTGATCAGCGTGTTGATCATGCTCAATACCCGCCAGTTCCGTCTCGGCATCTGTACGGTGGCCGTTAATCTATTGCCTATTCTGTTTTCGCTCAGCGTTTTGGTGATGCTGGATATACCACTAAATATTTTCACCATGCTGATTGGCAGCATCATGCTGGGTGTGGT
>JABSRQ010000317.1 GCA_013215055.1 Pseudomonadales bacterium
TTAAGCCGCCATCATTCACTTCTGAAGTATCGGTATTTTCTATATCAGCCGTATCAGCCGTGTCGGCAACACAGGCGGTTAATATTAAGGTGCTACTCATCATCATTGATAAAGCGATATTTCGGTATTGCATGAATAGGTCCTAAATTGATCGATGAAACTAATATATAAGGAATTGAGGAACTGTTGTATTAGTCAGATGGTCTAGAATCTAGGGGATTTGGCCTAGTACTTTTGGCTATCAATAGGACTGTTTTCTGTGGCTATTTTTATAGCATGTACAGCAATTGACACATTGCAGTACTAAAACTGCCAAGTTATCTAACACTACTTATTAAACTCGCGCTCCTATTCAATAGCTTTGCTTCATTGAGCGATTTTAATGCAGCACTGTGTTAATTCCAGCCTAAAAGATGATAAAGAATCGAACTATTTTAGGGCTGCAATGAGGTTTTGGTCGAGATGCAGATGGCGGAGATTGCGGAGATTGCGGATGAGATCAAGCAGTTAAAGCCGTTGCTTGAAGCGCTTACGGCCTGAAGGATTGGGTGACGGGCTAGGTCACCTATTGCTCATGATTTTGTACAACACAAACGTTTTATAGAGGCTGGGCTTTACGCTTTGCCTTGTTGTTTTTCTGCGATTTCAATTCAATGGATTACAGCTTATAAAGCTTGGCTGAAACTTTTTTTGTTAGCTTGGCGGTAAAGGCTTGAGTGGTAGCCCATTAAAGGAACATTGCGTTTAATGTAAAGCTGCTGAGTGTCAGCAGCGGCTAACCACCAATAAAGATTTAAGTAGAGCAATACGCCGGGTTGGCTTGTAAGGGGAGGCGTTCTAAACAACCCCTGTGATGATCTTCACTGGCGGCACTTTGCATATTCACAGAGGCTGCCAGTTGGGGTGTGACGATCGTCTCAATAACGTTAATAATCTAACAAAATAAATAAGTAGAATTTAGGACGTTTAGAGTGTAAGCATATATAATGCAGCGATCTAATAATTATCGTTTAAATGGATTTTTCATGCGGAATCTTATTGTTACAGCCATATTGAGTCTTTTATTTTTATCCGCTTGTGGTAGCGGGGAATCTGGCAATGAGGATGAACTTGTAAATCAGAATGAAAATTTTCCGTTTGTTGTTTTTGAGCAGGAAGGTGTAACAGTAACGTCAATTTCGACGTATAAAAATACTCCAATAACTAACCTTAGAATAGTTATTGATGATGCAGAGATAGAAAACAGTCAACTGCAATTTACTATCACTTCAAACGATCAAACTTTATTACCTGACGAGAATATTTTAATTGAAGGTGATGGTAACGTTAGGTCGGTAACCATTACACCGGCCTTAGATCAGGTAGGTCAGCTTACTTTAGCCGGAATGATGGTGGGAATTTCCTCTAATAAAAGCTTTTCAAAGACACTTCAACTTACAGTACTTGAGCCTGTCATAGAATGCATTAATTGTGATGGTAAGGTAACTACAGTCACACACTCGGCGGTTAACGGGCAGCAGTATGCTGCTGTTCAGCAGGATGATGGGAAGTTAGTTGTGGCAGGGAATGGTTTTAACGGGAGCAATTTTGATTTCACGTTAATTCGTTACAACAGCAATGGTTCTTTAGATACCAGCTTTGGTTTGAACGGGGTAGTTAGCACCGATATAAACGCGGATGATGATATTGCTCAATCCATTATCCTGCAATCGGATGGTAAGCTGGTAGCTGCGGGATATACATATACTGCACAAGGACCAACAGAGTTTGCTCTCATCCGGTATAACAGTGACGGAACGCTGGATAAAAACTTTGGTTCTAATGGGATTGTAACTACAAAAGTTGGCATCTATGGCAGTATCGGTCGATCGTTAATTCAACAAAACGATGGGAAATTTGTATTGGCAGGCATATGCAATGATGGATTTAGTGATTTCTCTATGGTTCGTTATTTAAATGATGGATCAGTTGATGTGGCGTTTGGGGTTAAAGGGATTGTAAAAACAGATCTAGCAAAATCTGATGCGGTGCGGTCCATTATTCAGCAGCAAGACGGTAAGCTTGTTTTAGTGGGAGAGGCAAATGTTACCGCTTATACCGACCCAGTTATTATACGCTATAACACGGATGGTTCTTTGGATAACAGTTTTGGCGTTGATGGTGTTGTTGTTTCGGGTTTTGGTGAGGCGAATGAAAGCTTCAGGGCTGTTGTTCAGCAATCTGATGGTCAGTTGGTAGCTGCTGGAGTAGCTACAGTTTCTGGTAGTCAATTTTCACATATTGGCTTAAGTCGATTTAACCTTGATGGCTCTCTGGATACTAGTTTTGCTGGCGATGGTAAACTGACTACAGCAGCTACTGCACAGCATAATGGTGCATTGTCTCTTATCCAGCAGTTTGATGGAAAGTTGCTGGCAGCTGGGTATGGCATGGATGGCTCTACTTCAATGATGCTGGCCAGGTATGATAGTAGTGGTTCATTAGATGCAGCCTTTGTCGGGGATGTTGGTTCAGCCGGGAATTTTAATGGTACGGTATTAACTGAAATTGAAAATGGTCCTAGTTTAATTCATTCTTTATTGCAGCAGGCAGATGGAAAATTAGTTGCTGTTGGAGCAAGTAATAATGGCAGTGACAGGGATATTTCTATCGTTCGTTATAATCTTGATGGCACTCTCGATGTTGACAACTTCGGACCTGAATAACCTATGAGTTATTTTTATATTTAGATACTTGGTTTGTATTCTGTTGTATAAGCGCTGCCTAGATTTTTATTGCTTACATGACTGGGGCAGATCTTACATTTTTCATGATTTTGTACCATACAAAAGTTTTATAGAGGCAGGGCTTTACGCTTTAGCCTTGCCTTTTCCCTGCGATTTTAATTCAATGCATTACATCTTATAAAGGTTGGCTAACACTTTCTCGTTACCTTGGCGGTAAAGGCTTGAATGCTGTAGGAGGGAGGAGCATCGAAGGAGCATTGGGTCTTATGTAAAGCTGCTGTGTGTCAAAACCTGCCGGTCACATTTTAGATACTGAGGTAGATCGTTCTCCACCAATGAGACTATGAGTATAGAAAATATAGACGTCCCGCCCTAATTCTCTTAAACCATGATGGTCAAAATGTTGATGTGGTTTAGTTAGTTAACGGGATTCAGTGGAGTAGAATGCTAATAAGTCTAATGCCATGCTCTGCTAATGCGCAGTGGTTCTAACAGGTAAAATCTAGGTAGGGAATACCCTACAGGTTTAGCTCTGTACGATGCGGTTACCATGCTTAGTTTAGATAGACACTTCTGGCGGCGGCCCTTGGGCCTCAATCAGCTGAAAAGCTGGTGGGATAACATTATCGATTAAATCCAAATGCGTTAATATCTGATCAATCACCAACGGATATTTTATACTGGCAATGATTTTTACCTTGCCACCGAATTTATTGCAAACTTCTATATCAATGTCGCCTAAGGCGCCTACTTTTGGTAAATACCCGCTTTAAGCGCTAGGCCCAGATCATACGAAAACTGTGATTATGCTTTTTTTAGGACCGAGCGTTTTTTCGCTGAGGATTGGTAAGAAAGGCTTAAGCTTGCTGGTGTTCAAAGCTTGTTATAACGGCTTATCGACAGGCTGAGGGATGCTTGGTTGCATTCCCTTTCGTTTTTTTTCCGGATAAACACTGATGAACTTACTGCAAGATCTGCCTTGAATGGTGCATCCCGATTAAATTTTTATGATCTAACAAATTAGTTGAACTCAATGATACTAAAACTAGGGCATCCCGGAAGACTCGTTGTCTCTTAAATATATGAACCGGTATGGTCTGTGTTAACCGCAGCCAGGATGACAAAGAGAGGGATCATAGCTGCATCGGATGTAATAAAATACCTCTGCCATGAATATCCCCATGGTGTGACTGGCGTATCCCGGTCTTTGAAAACCTTGACGGCGTAAGGCTCTAGAAGCCGGCCCTGAAATCAGGCCGGATTTTTCTATGATTTATGGCTGATCATTTAACAGGTATTTC
>JABSRQ010000318.1 GCA_013215055.1 Pseudomonadales bacterium
GATGGTTCCGGTTATATTTTTTAGCTCGGCAGTGGCTTCATTTTTAATCGCCTTTTTGGTTTTTTTCTTGGCCAGTTCCTTGCTGAATCCGCCCCCTTGAATGGCAAAGCCAGGGATGACACGATGAAATACTGTGTCGTTATAAAAGCCGCTTTTAACATAGCCGATAAAGTTTTTAACGGTTTTAGGGGTTTTTGAATCAAACAGCTCTAATGTTATATCTCCTCGATTCGTTTCCAGTACAACTTGTGTATTGGCTTTTTGTGGAATTTTTACTGTGTTAGTTGTTGCCTCGGTAGTTTGTGCAAACGTCGTATGGCATAACAGGATAGGTAATAAGGCTGCTGCGGAAAATTTAGCGAGGGCGCGAAACGTTGTTATTGGCATGTTAGTGTCGTCCTGGGTGTATTTTTATTGTTTTGTGGGCTGAAGCTTACTCTGCATCAGCCCATAAAATGGGGCTTAACCCCATTCTGATCTTTTACGTGTTTGTTTGAAGTATTGTACAAAGAGGGTAAGTATCATGCCTGCAAATAACACTAGGGCACCATTAATAAAGCCATCGTTTCTTAACTGAGTTTGTAGACGTTGGTTTTCTGCGGCCAACGTATCGTGTTTATTTTTAAAGCCTTCGTTACTGTTGAGTAGACGTTTATTTTCAATGTCCAAGGCTACGGCGTTAGCAGAAACATCTTTTAGCCTTTGATATTCTTTGCTGAGCTGGTCTTTTTGGCTGTTTAGTTGGGTTAAATCGTTGCTGAGCTTTTGATTTTCTTTTTGGGCTAATAAAAGCTGCTCACCCATTGGGCCTGCTTTTTGTTTTAATTTAGCGATGGTTTTATACGCTTTAGCCAGTTTAATGGCGGAGGTGGGTTCGGCGATCACATATTGAGAGGGGATCCAGCCTTCCAGGCCTTTTTGGGTTTTAATTTTAGCGAAGCCAGCTTCCTTATCAATGGCAAGCAAGGTGATGGTTGCACCACTTTTAAGGCCACGGTGAACGATGCGGTGTTGATTGGACGCGCCAGAGCGTACCGGTACTTTTATTACATCACGAATAAAGTGAATGTTCCCAATGGTAGGGTTGCGTATTTCAAGAATAGTTGGGGCATCTTTCGCAACACTGGTTTGCGTAAGCAGCAAGATCATTGCTGCTAAACAAAATTGTTTCACGTGTTTATCCTCATTTAAGTGTTACGTTTAAATGGTTAATTTATAAGGAGATTAGCATATGTCAATATTGTAACTTATAAAGCCTATGCTAGCGAGTTTAAAGCCTGTATATGAGTGTGATGGGCTTTGCTGTTTTTTGATTAAGGCAGCACGTGCTTAAACGGTTTGACAGTGACATGGGCATAGACACCCGCAGCTATATAAGGATCTTCATCAGCCCAGGTTTTTGCATCATTAAGGCTGTTGAATTCAGCAATGATTAAGCTGCCCGTAAAACCCGCATCCCCCGGGTTTTCAGTATCAATGGCAGGGTGTGGGCCGGCAATGATTAAGCGCCCTTGTTCTTTTAGAGCTTCAAGACGTGCAACGTGGGCGGGCCTTGCAGCCAATCTTTTTTTCAGTGAATTTTCAGTATCTTCACTGATTACGGCGTATAACATGAGGATTTCCTGGCTTAGTCTTTGCTTTCATTGGCCGATTCATCTTTGATGTAGGGCGTGATGATGATGGCAGTTAAAATGGATATGAGAAGTGTGAATCCTATGGAACTGTAAAGCTTGTAGCTAACCCAGAACGCTTCACTAAAGGAGTAGGCAACAACAAGATTTAATGTACCGACAATAATGAAGTTGGTGACCCATAAATAATTAACTCTGTGCCAGATAAGTTTGGGTAGCTGTAATTGGTTATCCAGCATACGCTCCATTAAGGTCTTTTTTTCACCAAAAAATGGGGCTAAAAGAAAAACAATGGCCAGCACCCAGTTAAAAAGCGTGGGTTTCCATTGGATAAAGATATTGTTTTTTAAGATCAGTGTTAGGCTGCCGGTGATCAAAACGACAGCGGCAAGCAGAATTAAGCGCTTTTCTAGTTTTTTAGTGATTACCACGGTGAGTAAAACCTGGATGACGGTGGCGATCATTAATACAGCTGTTGCGCTGTAGATTCCATTAAAAGTATGGCTGTAATTAAACAGTTCCCACGTCTGGCCATCTTGTGCGTAGCTAATAAAAAATAGCAGTATTGGCACAAGCTCAAGAATTTGTTGCATAAAAGTGCATCCAATTATTAATAAACGCCATATAATAGCCGCATGAAACTTGATTTGCACTGCCATTCAACCGCATCTGACGGAAAATTAACCCCACTCGAAGTATTTCGCTTAGCAGAGGAGGCCCGGTTAGACTATTTTTCCATCACCGATCATGACACGGTTGCCGGATTTCAGCAGCTTGATGTGGCCGATTCCGATGTTACGTTAATCTCGGGCATTGAGTTGTCTACTCAATGGTCCGGTGTGGGCATACATATTGTTGGGCTTGATTTTGACCCTGAGCATAAAAGCATTAAAACAATGATTACCCATCAAAGAGGGGTGCGTGAGAGCCGAGCCATTGCTATCGATAAGAAACTGGCCGCACATGCTATGCCTGGTACCTTGGCAGGTGCTTTAACGTTTTGTCCGGATATAGGTCAGGTTGGCCGCCCACATTTTGCTCAGTTTATGGTGCAGCAGGGTTTTGTTAAATCAGAAAAACAGGCTTTTGATCGGTGGCTGGGCAACGGTAAAATTGGTGATGTGAAATCTGGCTGGCCGGATATTGAAGCTGGCGTTGCGGCTATTGTAGATGCAGGCGGTATTGCCGTTTTGGCCCACCCTCTGCGTTATAAACTTACATTCAGCAAGCTTAAGCGCCTGGCAACGCATTTTAAAGAAATGGGTGGACAGGCTATCGAATTAGTGGGTTATCAGGTCAGTCCTGACAAGCAAAAGCAATTAAACAAATTGGCAGCCGATTTGTCACTCGCCGCATCCGGAGGTTCGGATTTTCACGATCCGCTGTGGCGTTGGTCGCAAATCGGTAAATTGCCAGAATTACCTTCTCACGTGCCGGCTGTCTGGCAGTTATTCAAATCACAGAGTAATCAATAAATGAGTCAATTTTTTCAAATTCATGCAGAAACTCCGCAACTACGCCTGGTTAAACAGGTTGTAGAAGAGATTAAGCGTGGTGGTGTTATTATCTACCCTACCGACAGTGGTTATGCGCTGGGCTGTGGTTTGGGAGAGAAAAATGCACTGGAAAGAATCCGTAAAATTCGGCGTTTGGATGAAAAACATAATTTCACACTTATTTGCCGGGATTTATCCGATATAGGCATTTATGCCAAGGTGGATAACAGCTGTTATCGCCTGCTTAAGCATCATACCCCGGGTGGATTTACGTTTATTTTAAAGGCGACCAATGAAGTGCCTAAACGCTTATTACATGCCAAGCGTAAAACAATTGGTTTGCGGGTGCCTGATAATGCAGTTGCGATGGCTATTTTAGAAGAGTTGGGTGAGCCGTTGATGAGTGTTTCATTGATTCTACCGGGTGAAGATCTGCCGATGATAGATCCTTATGAAATTCGTGATGTTTTGTCTGCGCAGGTTGATATGGTTATTGATGGCGGGTATTGCGGCATGGAGGCAACCAGTGTGGTTGAGTTGTTTGATGATGAGCCGAATATTATTCGCGAAGGTTTGGGTGATGTGTCTGCCTTTAGGTAGAAATTAGTCTTTTGAGTATATTCAATCAGATGCTTAATGCATAAGAACACGCTATACTTGCCCGCTAAATATTATTTGTGAATTTCTGTCGTAAATATGGATATTATTGATCCCGAAAACAGTGTTGAAATAACGACAGAAAAAGACAGGGTTTTACTGCGGGATGTTGCCGCACCTCAAGTGCAGGAAGAGTTGCCATTTGCCATTGTGGATGGCCAGCCTGTTACGGATGTTCCCAAAGATTTATACATTCCACCGTCTGCCTTGC
>JABSRQ010000031.1 GCA_013215055.1 Pseudomonadales bacterium
GATATCGCCCATCGCCAGATTCTGCGAGCGAAATAATCCGCCCCAATGTGCCAACGCTGCATAGATCTTCAACTGGCACATTTGGTTTGTTGAGAAAGTTCGGCTGCACCATGGCCACCAAACGATCACTTGCAAGCGCATCATCAAGCAATTCAAGATTCAGCTGTGGTACGGCCAGTATAATGGGGGAGAAAAACAGCATCGCCATAGCCGTGAATATAGATAGTCGTGAAAACCCATTCATATGTTACTCACTCAAAGAAATATTCTGCACGGTTATTGGTAATGGCTACGGAGGTGGCGGGTTGATCATCTATCACTATCGACAGCTGTTCGATCTGGCTGGGTACAGGAATGCTGCTGCTATAAAGCGTAGATTTTTTTATAAAACCACGTTCTAACAAGTGTCTGGATGGCCCCTGTGCTTCATCCATATCGATATAAATGGCGATTTTTGTTTCTGATTCACTGGCAGGTATATGCAGTTTTAGCCTGACAGCTCGTTGGGTTTGAAAACTAAAATCATCGACAATCGATGCGGAGGTTAATGATAGGGGCGCATGTAATGTTTCTCGCTCAGGGCTTGTAGTTATAACGTTATTGGTATTCTTGTTGTCGGAACGCTTATCCACGAGCTTATGAAAGTCACAGCCACTTAACAGAAAAATGACGCAGAATAAGCCCATACATTTATTTTTTGCAGCGGTATTCATGACACCTCCATTATTAAAAAAATAAGTCAGGGACAGAAATTGTCTTTAAACGCTAAAGCTTAAGATATAAAGCAGAATGAATGCCAGCTTTGAAGCTCTTGCTGGAAGTTAGTTAACGTACTGATTGTAATTGTTTTTATATTTTTTTTAGTGAGGGCTTCAGTTTTTTTGTTAGCATTTTGCTAATGGATTGGGCTTTGCATCGTGATATGCAAATCAATATTGAGCATCTATTTTTTTCGCTGCAGCGCTTTATAACGATTCTTGACTCTGCGTTATAGCCTTCTAGGCTTATAACGGAAGTTTTAATAGCATCAATGAAGTTGATTTTTTTTGATAACACCTCTGAGTATGTGATCTAGAGTGGTTTGCGGTCATGCATCTCAGGCATCCATTTAACCATTATTAGGGATGACAGTTGCTAGAAATAATAGGGACGTTATGGGTATAAAAGCAAAATTCAGTGCTTCGTTATCACTTAAATTAATCTTGCCGGTCATCTTTATTTGCTTGGTTTTTTTGCTTGCGCTGATATTCACGGTTAACTATATCGCGGATAAAAATTTGCGGCTTGCTGCAGAAAAAGAAAGTTTTTATATTCAACAAAGCGTGTTAACGGCCTCTGATAGCGGTTTTACCAGTGATAAAACTCAAAAGCTGCTTGTGTCATTGGGACTAAGCCCCACGATTTCCACCTTACGCATCGTCAATACAAATACTCATACGATTATTGCCGATAATCATTGGCAGTTTAGCGGGCAAAATATCTTTGAAATAGCCGAGATCAATCCACTTTTCCTGTATAAAAAATATCAAAGCCAGAATCAGACTGTTCATTCTTATGCGGCAGATGAGGCGCTTTTTTATTCTGTTATTAATCTTAATCCTGTGGCCGCGGCTGACAATTCTGCGGGCCCTTATGCCTTATTCTTAACGTTGAATATGCAGCGCAGTATTGCTCTGCTTGATCAGACGCTGATGTATATCATATTGATAGGTATTGGCATGTTGATCACGGCTATTTTCAGCGTCTATTGGATTCAACATCGGCTAATCATTTCACCTATTCAGCATGTGATAGAGACGATAAACACACAAAAAAACAGCAGCGATAAGATGTTAATGCCGCTTAAATCACAAGATGTGGGACTATTGGCGAAAAAATACAACGATTTAAGTCAACGGATGCGGCGTTATGAGCAAGACCTTTTTCTAAGTCAGAGGGCATTAGAAGCGGCTAATAATGGTTTGCTGATATGTGATATGACACAGACGGATAAACCGGTTATCTATGCCAACCCAGAATTTGAGAGATTAAGCGGTTATAAAAAAACCGATATACTGGGCAGAAATTGCAGTATCTTGCAGGGTATTGATACCGACGAGCGGGCGATAAAAAACATTAGCCAGGCGATCAAAAAGCAGCTTGCGATTAAAGTTCAGATACTGAACTATCGCAAAGATGGCACCACGTTCTGGAATGAATTACATCTGTCTCCGATCTTTGATCAACAGGGGATTCTTGCTCAGTATATGGGCATTTTAGTGGATGTCAGTGATAGAGTGATACAGCAAAAAAAGCTGGAAGAGGCGGTTGTTGCCGCAGATACGGCAAATAATTCCAAAAGTGAATTTTTAGCCAATATGAGCCATGAGATTCGCACACCGATGAATGCCATTTTAGGCCTTTCACGTTTATGTTTGGGCTCCGATTTAGCGCCTAAACAACAGGATTATTTACAGAAGATTTATCACTCGGGTGAATCTCTGTTGGTGATTATTAATGACATTCTGGATTTTTCAAAAATAGAGGCCGGTAAATTACAGATGGAAAATATTCCATTTGAACTGGCGACGGTTTTTGACAACCTCGCCATGTTGACGGCAGAAACGGTTCAGGATAAAAAGCTGGAACTGATTTTTGATATCAGGGATGAACAACGTGCACTGCAGGGAGATGCACAGCGTTTGGGGCAGATATTATTAAACTTGGTGAGTAATGCCATCAAGTTTACCGATCAAGGACAAATCATTGTCACATGTGCATCGCTACCTTCATCAAACAATAAAACCGTATTGGAATTCAGTGTTAGCGATACGGGAATCGGCATGACCGAAAAACAATGCCGGGGTTTATTCCAGCCATTTCATCAGGCCGATAGTTCAACCACCCGACGTTATGGTGGAACAGGGCTGGGGTTGATCATCTGCAAAAATCTGGTAGAGATGATGAATGGCTCGATTAAACTGGAAAGTAAACCTTTAGAAGGTACAACGATTTATTTTACCGCCGAATTTTCGCGTGTGGCCCGCGGGTTAAATAAGAATAATCCTAAAACATTTACATTACCTGCGGTAGAAATTTTTATTTTGGATAGGGATGATCGTAGCCGCACCATTATCCGTGAGAGTTTTTCTCCTTATTGTTCCTATGTGCAAGCGATGAGTTCATTAGCTGAATTATTGCTTCTGCCTGAAACGGCTGAAAATCGTTTAATCTCGATAGATGCAAATATGATTTTTGATAACGGCGAGTTTGATTCTGTATTAGAAAAATACAGTGAAAGTGTCTTTTTATTGCGGGTGAGTTTAGACGAACAAGGGCTGATAGAAGAAAAATATCGCCTGCATAATAATATCATCACAATACTCAAGCCTTTGACACCGTCATTGGTTTATAACGCGATGTTAGATATCTATGCTGATGCTACGTCCTCTGCCCTTGATGATGCCGCGACGAGTGAGGGTGGCGTTGGTGAAGTGCTAGAGAATAAAGATCAATCAGATCCTGCGGTGTTACATGATGTCAGTGTTTTATTGGTTGAGGATAATCATCTGAATCAACAAATAGCGATGGAGTTTCTAGAGCAATTACAGTGTCAGGTTGCTATTGCCGCGAATGGACAAGAAGCGTTGGAGCTACTGGAGATACAACAATATGATGCCATATTAATGGATTGCCAAATGCCGGTGATGGACGGTTATGAAGCCACCAGAAAAATCAGAGCTCAAGTTAATCTGGTAGATATACCAATTATTGCGATGACTGCAAATGCGATGACCGGTGATAAACAAAAGTGTTTACGTGCGGGTATGAATGACTATATTTCCAAGCCGGTACAGTATGAACGCTTGGAGAAAATCTTGCAGTACTGGATTAAAAAATCGCTGTCTAAAGCCAATAAACGCTCTCAGAACCACGCCTTTTTAGAAGAAACGTCGCCTTTAGTGGATGCACTGCCCGACGAGATCAAAGGTTTGGATGTCGCAGTGGGGCTTAAAAATGTCGGTGGAAAAAAAGCCTTATATTTGAGACTGCTTAATATTTTTTATACGGAACACTGTCAAGACATGCAATTACTGCAGGATGCCTTGCAGCGCCAAGACTATAAAAATATGCAATATATCAATCATACATTAAAAAGCCTGACTGCAACCCTGGGGGCGCTGCAGGCCCATCATTTTTCAGAATCTATGGAGCTATCTCTGCGTGATGGAAATATGGATAAGGTGCCTCAACAGCTCGAGGACTTAAGTCAGGAAGTGCAAACACTTTTTGAAAGTCTTGCCGCGATAATACCCTCAGCCTAAATCGTGTCTGCTACCGCTGGATTGTATTGCTGGTAAAGCCCGCAGCTGCAACAGCGCAAAAAAACCTACACATAATGCCACCGCAATCAAGATGACTTGACCTTGCAGACTAAAAAACGTCGACCCCAAAGCCAAAATAATAGCCGTTGCAATCACCCATAATATATCGCCTAGTGAAACCAGCTTGGCCAAAAGTCTGGGTATCGGGGCTTTATTGGCAAGCAGCAATAATAATAATGCGAACATTAGCAGCCCTGAACCTATCAATTGATAAAACCCATCCAGTTCCAGCCCCAATAACTGGCTGATAAAGCCTGGGGAAATCAGCCCGGTTAAACCACAGATACTGGAAAAACCGGCGTTGAGGCGTAAAGCGTTGCTAAGTGATGGAGTCTTTTTCATGTTTGTCTCGATTAACTAGATGGGGCTTTATTGTCATATAAATGGCTGTTAATTTGCCGTGCTAGACTTACTGTCTTATTAATGGGACAAAGCCCGTGAGGCCAGATCATGTCAAATAACAGCCTGAGTGATATGGAACTTTTTGCCGCGATTGTGGGCCATGGCGGCATACGCATTGCGGCCGATCACCTGTCGGTAACACGCAGTACCTTGAGCCGTCGTCTGGCACTTATGGAAGAACGTTTAGGTATTCGTTTGATAGAACGTAATACACGTCAGTTTCAGATCACCGAAGCCGGGTTAATTTATGCCAAATTTTGCAAGCAGACGGCAGAAATCAGTAAACAAGCCGAATACACCTTGGCGAATTTACGTGATCAGCCTTCGGGTTTGCTACGTTTAACCGCGCCGGTAAATTATGGTGCAGCCGTGTTGCAGCCCATTGTTAATAATTTCATCAAGGCACATAAACACATCGATGTGGAAATTGAACTCAGTGATGCTTATCTGGATATCATTGATGCGGGTATCGATGTGGCGTTAAGGCTAGGGCCGTTAAACGATTCGGATATGCACGCCAGGCTTATTCATATTGAAAAGAAACGCCTGTGTTGCAGCAAGGCTTATGCGTTTGTCCATGGTTTACCCAAAAATCCTTATCAGCTGGAAGATCATGACTGTATTCGTTATGGCCGTGGCCGGGATGAGTTATGGCATTTTAAAAAACAAGAAAGCATTAGCTTCAAACCGAAGGGGCGTATCATCGTCAATGATATCAGTGCTAATCGATGCGCCATCATGGGGGATCTAGGCATAGGCTGGTTACCGGGGTTTTTATGTCAACAAGAAATCGATAATGGCGAATTGGTGGCTTTATTAGATGACTGGATAGAGGCCGATCTCCCTATGTATGCCTTATATCCCAAGCGAGATCTAATGCCCAAAAAAGTCTCGGTCTTTATTGATTTTATGACTCAGGCATTGGCTTAAACTGCGAGAAAGGTGGGTTTATGGAAAAATTTGATAATAGAAACTCACAGATATCGCCGGCGCTTCTGAACGGTAGTCGGCATTATTGGTTAAGAAATTGCGTTTATTGTATTTATCGTCTGCCCAGCCCAACATATTATGCAAATCCAGCCGGGTTTTAAAACCTTGGCCTAAGCGAAATTCGGCGCCCATATTCAGATAGATATTCTCTTTAAAGGCATCATCTTCACCGGGGTCACTGAGGGATACAAATTTATTAATGCCATCGGGGTCCTCGTTATAGAGATCATTATTATAATTGCTGAGATCTTCGGCACCTGGAAACCCCCAGTAAATTCTTAGTGAACTGTCGAACGAGAAGGCTTTATTAATCGGGTAGTGAAAGTAGACTTTACTGATATGGTTGGACCAATTGCCCAAATCATCACCATAGCCATAGGCATTAGCAGAAACATCACTGTTGGTTGTGGGGTCCAGCAAATCAAATGTCAGTAATTTGGTAAAACCATGGGAGGCGGTGAGCTGCCATGACTCGCTGAGGTAATTGATTTCCCATTCAAGTCCATGGGTTCGAAGATTACCCAAGGCCGAGTTTTTTGAGCTGCTGAAATTAAATCCAACCACATCCCGGTCTTGATAAAAATACGAAGTTGCAAAAAATAAGTGACTGGATTGCTGGCGTTCATAACGTAATTCAAAGGTGTGGGTTTTTTCGGTATCGCCCTTGCTTTGATCGTTTAGCCATTGCACCCGTAAGGAATCATCCACGCTACGCCTGACCGCTCGATTCAATAAGCCTTTAATGCTGTCTTTGGGGGTCGGTGTATAGATAAGGGCGGCTCGGCCGGAAGTCAGCAGATCGGTATAGTCGTGATCATCCAGGCGTAAACCCAGAAACGTCGTCCATTGATGGCTCCATAAACCTTGATGCTCAACAAAAACCGAGGGGGCGGTTGTAGACCAGGCATCCACATCGTTGGTATTTTGGGTGGATG
Organism: Pseudomonadales bacterium; assembly: GCA_013215055.1. Taxonomy (GTDB): domain Bacteria; phylum Pseudomonadota; class Gammaproteobacteria; order Pseudomonadales; family DT-91; genus CAKMZU01. The sequence goes on from JABSRQ010000031.1 coordinate 6,692, forward strand.
CGTTTAAATCAGGAAAACCATGGTTATCCAAACCAAATTTCTCATAAGCATATTCAAAACCTGCGCCAAATATGTTTTTTTCTGAGTAGTCCCAATTCACCAGAAGTCGTAAATTAAACTCATCTTCCCGGTAGCTGCGGGTATTTGTGGAGGTGAGTTCTTCACGTATACCAAAAGAGGGCAGTCTAGCCACTTCCATGCTGTCATAGCTAAGACTGAAATCCATAGAGAGTACTTCGCTAAGGGCCAATACATAATCATGTTGCCAGGTGAATTGTTTATAGCCGTGATCATTGCCTGGCACCTGTTCCACATCCGTGGCTGCATCGGCAAAGCCCAATGGCCACTCGGCAATGGCGGCTCTGGTGGGCGGTATATCTTCTCCTCCATTGGTATAACGTAACCAGGTACGATAATTATTGAGAGTATATTCAATATGAAATTTATTTTTAAGTTTGTCTCTGAAACCTTGATGATCGTTTACCACCGCCCAAGGCACGGGTTCATTGGCGATAGCCGCGGCTCCACCGCCGGAGGGTTGAAAACCCTTGCTGTAATATAAGGGGCTGTCGGCATCATCGGCACCGGCATAATCACTGACCCCATAATAGACAAACAGATGGCTGTTATTTGAAAACTTATGCGCAAAGCGGGTTTCCAACATGGCATATTTTTCTTCCAGCCCCTGGCGGTATTGCACATCCATTCCAGAGAAACTTTCACCATTATGGGTAATGATATTCACGACATTGGAGATTGCACCCGGGCCATAGATCACCGAACCCGGGCCTCGGATAAAATCAATTTTTTGAATGTCGGCCAACTGGGGTAAGTCTTTTTCACTGAATACACCCAGTTGCGTATGATTATTCATCACCCGGCCATTAATTAATAATAAATATTTATTATCCCTGTCTGAAATAGTGCCTCTAGTACCGGTATGTGATACCTGCCAGTCATGGCGAATGATTTGCACATTGGGGATAAAGATATCAAACAGTTCCTCCAGGTCCCTGGCACCACTGTTTCTAATCATTTTTTCATCCAGTTCGGTCACGGCAACCGGCAACTTGGCACGTTCAGTTTTGGTTAAACTGCCAATGCCTTGCACTTTAATTTCAGAGAGTGTGTCGAGGTTTAAATCGAAGATAGCCGTTTCGGAATAACTGGCCTGTTGTACCGCTAGTGACAGCGGGGAAAAACTTATAAGTAGGGTAAACAATCCCGTAGGGTATAGCGTATTCACCTCATATACCTCAGTCAACAGCATTTAATTAACTATAGTTAAACAAATGTTATTTAAGTCCATACTGGACATTTTTTTAGATGTGTTTAGCAGTTATAAAAAATGCGTTTATAGGTTATTAATATAAGAGTGCGAGGGCTATAACTGCGCGGCGTTATCGGTTTAAATTGCAGCTATGCTATACAGTAAGGTAATAAGCTTAAGCAGGAGTTCACGATGCGGGATAAAGAGTATTAAGGAGATTTGATGAGCCTCAAACAAGATAAAAAAATGGCGCGGCATCTTGGTCTGGCTCTGATCTTTTTACTGGCAAGTACGTCCTGTTTTGCCGATAAAGAACGTTTATATTCTATCAAGGCATCCTATGTTTATAACCTGATGAAGTTCATTACGTGGCCAGATGAACGTCTATCTTCTAATGATAATATTCATGTGGGTTTAGTGGGTAATGACCCCGTCATAAAAATTTTAACAAAACAGTTAGTAATGAGACACGTTAAGTCACATGCGATAACGGTGCATAATATCAGTGCTGAACAGCTTTATGGCAATACGGTAGCGTTACAAAATTTGCATGTTATTTACTTTAGCCAAAAATTGTTTACAGATGAATTTAAAATCCACTTTAAAAACCATTCAGGTCTATTACTGGCATCTTACGATAACTTTATTGCCGAGGGTGGCATGATCAGCATTGTCTACGATCCGGAACATGACAAGGTCAATGTGCAGATTAATTTACAGGCGTTAACGGAGCAGGAATTTATAGTCAGTGCAAAATTATTGAAGATTGCATCCATTATAAAGTAATTACACGCAGCAAGAATATGAGGATATAAAAGTATGAAAGTCATCATAAAGAGAAGGCTTACAGGCTTGGCGTTAGCCAAAAGACGATGTTTTGATGTTGGGTTATTTTTCAGTCTGTGACATAACGTTTGTTGAATGATGAATAAGTCTTTGACTAAGGCATTAAGTAAAAAGACAACGGTTGGCAAACAGCTGAATCGCTTTGTCTTTTCGATGCTGTGCTCACTGATCATTATTACCAGCTCGGTCAGCATCGCGAATCAGTATTTAACCCTACATCGAGAAACGATTAATCTTCTGCGCAGCCATGCCCTGGTTTTGGCGAATAATAATACCGCCAATCTGACCTTCAATGACAAAGAAACCGCCAACGAGACACTACAAAGTTTATCCCTGATCCCGGGTATAACGATGGCGGTTATATTAAGCTCAGATGGCAGTGTATTTGCAAAATACCCCGCCAACCTCTCCGTCACGCACTGGCAGGAGTTACCTGATGAAAATGAGCAACTTTTTAGTGGCATGTTATTGGTGTCAGAAAATATCAAACTGGATGGCGATAATATTGGCCTCGTCTATTTACAGTACAATATGGCGATTGTATATAAGTTATTGATTCAGAGCTTACTGATAGAAGGCAGCATAGCGGTGGTGTTGTTATTGTTATTGTTTGTATTGCTGAAGCGTTTTGAAAAAAAATTCACCGCGCCTATCTATGCTCTGCATAAGGCCTCAGAAAGAGTCTTAACCCAGTCAGACTACAGTATTCGAGTTGACAAGCTTAGCAATGATGAACTCGGCGACTTAACTGATGTATTTAATGAGATGCTGTCACAAGTGCAGCAACGGGATAAAAAATTAGCCAATACTGCCACGGAGCTGGAACTGCGTGTTAAAGAACGAACCCGGGAGCTGGAGAGTGCTAAAAAAGTGGCTGAAAATAGCACGCTTGCGAAATCAAAGTTTTTAGCCTCTATGAGCCATGAAATTCGTACACCATTAAATGGCGTGATTGGCATGACGTCTCTACTGAGAGATACGGCGCTGAATGCAGAGCAATTGGAATATGCCCAAACCATCAAATATTCTTCAGAGCTGCTGTTATCGATTATCAACGATGTATTGGATTTTTCTAAAATTGAAGCCGGTAAAATGACGCTGGAAACCATCAGTTTTAATCTGGAAAAATCATTTTACGAGTTACTCAGCCTTGAACGTATTGCCGCTGAAGAACATGGTATTTATTTACAGTTACATATCGATAAACAAGTGCCCCGGCATTTACTCGGTGACAGCGGTAAGATATTTCAAATCATCATGAACCTTATTTCCAATGCGATTAAGTTTACTGCCGATGGCGGCATTCTGGTGTGGGTAGAAAACGATGTTTCTGCCTGTACTGATAAATCCGACTTTATGCTCAGCATCAAAGTTATCGATACCGGCGTGGGTATTGCGCCTGATAAAAGCCACGCGATTTTTGATGAGTTCTGTCAGGAAGATGATTCCACCACACGTATCTATGGCGGTACCGGTTTGGGCCTGGCGATCAGTAAAAAATTGACCGCGCTAATGAACGGAAAACTTTCGTTAAGCAGTGAATTAAATAAGGGCAGTGAGTTTTTATTGCAACTGCCTTTAAAGATCGATGTTGAAGCAGAGAAAGTATATCAACAACAGTTGCAGCAATTACCCAAATTGAAACATTGCCGGGTTCTGGTGATTGGCGATATGGTCAGAAATCATCAACTTACACATCAGTGGTTAAAAACCTTTGCCATTCAAAGCACGTTTACGCGTAGCCAAGATGAGGCGATTAAGCTTTTAGAAACACCGTGTAGCTTTGATATTGTCATCATGGATGAAGTGATTGGTATTTCGGCCTGCGAATGGATTTTACAGTATATTTTGCAAAAGCCTTTTCTAAGAAATAGCCTGCAGTGTTTATTTCTGTCTAGCTCTATTGTCAGGGATAACGGCAAGGAATTGATGCATATGGGTTTTAATGGGTATTTAAAACGTCCGATATTTCAGTCTCAGCTTTATCAGTGTCTGTTGGAATTAATGGCTCAGCTTGAAAACCCGGCATCGTCGAGATTTATCCAGGCCACATTACTGGATGGCATGAAACCTAAAGAAAAAATGGCCAGCCTTAAAGGCCGCTGCATTTTACTGGCCGAAGATAATGCCGTGAATCAAATTGTGGGTCAGAAAATGTTAGCTAATCTGGGTGCCAGAGTGGATATTGCCGCAAATGGTCAAGAAGCGGTGCGTATGTGGTCGGAATTTTCCTACGATGCCATCATCATGGACTGCCATATGCCGATTATGGATGGTTATGAAGCCACCAAGGCCATACGTAAAAAAGAAAAGTCGCCAAGCCATATTCCCATCATCGCGTTAACCGCCAATGCGCTGCAGGGCGAACGTCAGATCTGTTTAAATGCCGGCATGGATGAATACATCACCAAACCGTTAAAAGACGATATTCTTATCACCACCATCACGCACTGCCTTGATGCCGCTGCATCTTCCCGCCCCTTGCCTTTGGCCTAAGCCATTTAATGGCCATATAGCCGATTTTCCCCGCTTGCCCTAGCCATTAATATAGAGCCATAAATTAGAACAGCTTCACAGGGCATTAACATGACATTTAAAAAGAGCTTAATGGCAGCCAGTATTCTAACCGCAACGATGGCGATGACAGCCTGTGGTGGTGGAGAAACAGAGGGCACATCTTACGAGAGTGCCGGTGATAATACGGCTACTGCAACCAGCACCACCACAACAACTGGAACCGGTACAGCAACCACAACGGCTACCGGCACTTTGACGAACACGTCAACCAATACTGCAAGCAGCACAGCAACAACTACCGCTACCAGTACAGCGACAATGACTGCCACCAGCACGGCGACAATGACTGCAACCAATACCGCAACCAGTACTGCGACTAAAACGTCTACCAGCACGGCAACAACCACGGCAACCAGCACTGCGACTGCGACTGCAACTACCACGGCTACCAGTACAGAAACAAATACCGCAACAGCAACAAATACCGCCAGCGATACCAGCACCGAAAGTGAGACCAGTACCGCCAGCGATACCAGCACCGAAAGTGAGACCAGTACCGATAGCGAGACCAGCACTTGTGAAAACACGGCTTATCAAGCCGGCAGCCCTTATTTAAATGGTGATAGCGTTAGCAATAACGGCAGCAACTATGAATGTTTACAGGCCGGCTGGTGTTCAAGCGCTTCAGCTGCACATTATGCACCGGGTAGCGGTTCTGCATGGCAATCAGCGTGGAGCTTAAACAGCAGTTGTAGTGGAGAAGATAATACGGCTACCGAAACCGAAACAACCACCAACACCGCAACTGAAACCGAATCTCAAACCGAGACAGCAACCGACACATCAACAGACACTGAAACAGACAGCGGTGAAGATTCAGCCAATAACAATGTACACAATATCGATATGGTTGTAGCTAGCTACTTTGTAGAGTGGGGTGTTTATGGTCGTGACTATCATGTTGCCGATATGCCAGCCGATAAACTCACCCATGTGATCTACGGTTTTATCCCGATCTGTGGCCCTAATGAATCGTTGCGTGCGGCGAATGCTCAAGGCCATGCGGTATTAGAAAGCCAGTGTGAAGGTAAAGAAGATTATGAAGTGGTGATTCACGATGAATTTGCCGCATTAGAGAAAACCTATCCGGGTGATACCTGGGGTGAAATGAACGGCAACTTCGGCCAGTTAAAGAAAATGAAGGCGGCCAGCCCACATATTAAGATCCTGCCTTCCATCGGCGGCTGGACTTTATCGGACCCATTCTTCTCCATGGCGTCAGACCCTGCCAAACGTGCGATCTTTGTCAAATCATCGGTGGCGTTTATCAAACAATATGATTTCTTCGACGGCATCGATATCGATTGGGAATTCCCAGGTGGCGGTGGTGCAAACGGGACTTTAGGCAGCGCAGCAGATTACGAAGCTTATGCTGATTTAATGAAAGATTTACGCATAGGTTTAAACGAACTGGCTGCAGAAACCGGCCGCCAATATGAATTAACCTCGGCCATCGGTGCCGGCCCTGCCAAAATCAATGCGGCCAACTACAACCGTGCCGAGCAATATATGGATTATATCTTTGCGATGACGTACGACTACTACGGCTCCTGGAGTGCTGAAGTCGGCCATCAAACCCCTTTATATGATTACCCTGAAAACACCCATGCCGGTTATTACTCTGCCGATGCGATGACGATGTTATTGGATGCAGGTGTACCCCCGAAGAAGATAGTGATGGGTGTAGCAATGTATGGCCGCGGTTGGGATAACGTTACCGTACCAGCCGATGGCAATATCTTAAATGGCACAGGCACTGGCGCAGCTGCAGGCACATGGGAAGCCGGTGTATTGGATTACCGCGACATTGCCGATAACTATGTAGGCCCCAACGGCACAGGCATCAACGGCTTTACTTACTACTATGACGCTACGGCAGAAGCAGCCTATGTATTCAACCCAACAACCGGCGTGTTGGTCTCTTATGACGATGTACGCTCCACCAAAGCCAAGGGTGCCTATGTTAAAGCGCAGCAATTAGGCGGCGTGTTCTCCTGGGAGATAGACGGTGACAACGGTGAGATTCTGGATGCGATGGTGGAATCCATGCAAGACTAAATTCAACAACTGATTTATCCAAGCCGATAAAAAACTTTGGCCTGCGCTTAACCCGCAGGCCTTTTTTTATTCCGTTTTCTTCTTTAACACCCTAAACACATTGCCGGCATCACCGCCAACACTCATGATGCCGCCATAACCGGAATTAAAAAACAGCCTGCCATCGGTGGCAATAACCGCAGCGGCATCCAGTGTGCCACCTTCGCCGGTATTACCGGCAATATCGGTGGCATCTTGTTTGCTGTCATACTGCCAGATCACGTTGCCGGTTTTATCATCATAAGCGCGTAATACGCCGTCTAAACCACCGGCTAAAACCGCACCGGGAATCACCGTAATCGCTGCAGATAAACCATCCCGACAACCAAAACCCCAGCCCAATATTTTTTCACAATTAAAAAATGCCGGTGTATGCCAGATAAGCTCACCGCTGAATAAATCCAGCTTATTCAGCCCGGGTTTGGGGCTATCGTCATATTCCAATAAATACGGAATAAACTGATCCGAAACCGGCACATACACATGCTCTGATGAGGCCGCCATACCCCAATGAATGCCACCTAAAATACCGCCGCGCCCCAGGCTTTTTGACCATAAAATCCGGCCCTGTCTATCGGCATCCATCACATACAACATGCCGGATTTTTGCCCGGCTAAAATCACATCTTTACCATCGGCTCGGGTGACCAAAATAGGGGGGGCGCCAAAGTCATAATCATTGCCGGCACCATCGGGGCAGTTGGCCGATAAAATCTGCACCAAACACGAGGGATTCCAGATATCGCCGGAGACGGTCTGCTGCATCCAGATCTTCTTACCCGTGTGCAGTTCCAGCGCAATAATCGCATCGGATGAGTTAGTTGCCGGCGCGTTATAATGCTGGCCGGTGCCGATATAAATTCGTTGGCGTTTGATATCGATGGTCGGGGCCGACCAAATCGCCACACCCGATGGCCCATATTGTTGTTGATACACCACATTGCGGTAGCTGGCCTTATTGGCTTCCTCTATGGTATTGAACTGCCAGTTTACTGTGCCGGTTTTGGCATCCAGTGCCACCAGGGCACCCTGAAATGTACAGCAGGGGTAAAAAGGGTTAATCGCCTGTTTCACCTCCATGGATGATACCGGCACAAATAATTGCTGGCTGTATAAAACCGGTGATCCGGTGATCACCGCATAGGGGTGGGCATGTACGGATTTTTTCCAGATCAGCTGGCCGGTTTTGGCATCCACGCTATAGGCATTAGCCGCCTGATCACCAAAAAATATCGCCCAGCGGCCATCGATTTTGCCAATAGAGATAGCCGTGCGCACTTCTTTTTCAGCCTGAAAACGCCAATATTCACAGCCTGTATCGGTGTCTAATGCATACACCAGACCCGATTCACTGCCAATAAACACAGCCAAATCGGTAATCGCAGGTGCCGAACGTGGATGAACGGCATCGTCAAATACAAAACTCCAGCTTTCTTCTAAGGCAGGTAGATCGTTGGCATCAAGGCCGGTTTGTTGTTTGTTATAGAATTGCTGCTGTTTAACATCACGGCTCCAGCCGGAGCTTAATATATTAAAATCGGCATTAAGTTGATTTTCACACAGCGGGTAGGGTGATTGTGCCCAGGCTGCCAGAGGCAGAAACAGCCCCAGGATAGTGGCCGACAGGGCTTTGAATAGGTTCATGGATAACTGCTTGATACGGCTAAAAGACGTGGCGCAGTGTATAGTAATTATTCAGGCTTTTCAGGCACAGGCCTGAAGATGAATGCTTTGTCATCGCGTTTAGCGCTTGCTGAGTTTGGCCACTTCGCTTTTTAATTTAATCAGCTGAATATTATAGGGGTCTACGGTAAGGCCTCTATCCACATAAATCTCCATGGTGCGCAGCTTACGTTTTTGCCTGGCCCCTAAAGCTAATTTGTAATAATGCGTGGCTAAACTGGCGATGCCTTTTTGTGCGGCCTTGCTGTGCTTATCAATTTGCAGCGCACGCTGGTAATAATCGATGGCGCTCTGGCCCTTGGGGGTTAAAATCTTATTGGCTTTTATGGCCAATTCAGCCAGGGTTAAATAACTATCCACCAAGGATTTAATACCCTTGTCGGCAGCCACGCTGTTTTTATTGATGCTCAGCGCCTGCGTATAAAAATACAAGGCATTATCACCCTTGGGGCGCATCAGCTGGTTGGCGGCGGTGGCTTTTTTGGCCAGCTGAAGATAACGCTGCTCCAGCTTTTCAATGCCCTTCAGTGCCTGCTGATTATCGGCGGCAACTAACAGGGCCTGTTCAAAGTAAAAACGGGCATTAGCCCGTATGGGTTTCATCAGGCGGTTTTTCTTATAGGCAGTTTCGCCCCGGCCCAGGTAATAGCTTAATAACTGCTGCTTACCGTCTATGGCCTCATCATTACCGCCATCCAGGCTTAATACCTGGTTAAAATAATACAGCGCACTATCACCGGCAGGGTGCACTCGTTGCTTTTTCGCCAGGCGCTGTTCTGCGGTGGTTAATAAAGCCAGGGTTTGCTTTGAAAGCTGCAGCTGCTGCCAGCCAAAAAATCCACCCAGCACTAAGACCACTGCGGCGCCGGCCAACATCGGTTTGGCAGTTTTTAATAATTTATTTTTTGCTTCTTTTAAGGATAAAAGCAGCGCATTCGGTGGATTATCGATGGTGTTAAGCAGCTGCTGCATGTCATCAAAGCGGTCTTCAGGTTTTTTCGCCAACATGCGGTTAAGCAAATATTGATAAGGCTTTAACGGTCCCAGTAATTTGGGGGTAGGCATTTGAATATGATTGATGGACGTGGTCGCATACACCCCGGTTTGATACGGGTTTTTGCCCATCAGCATCTCCATAAACAAGATGCCCAGGCTATAAATATCGCTGCGTGTATCGATGGCTAGGCCCTGTACCTGTTCCGGGCTGCTATACGCCGGGCTGCCTACCGTGGTGCCGGTTTTGGTTAACTTAACATCATCTTCCAATAACTTGGCGATGCCAAAATCGGTTAACAATAATGCACCATCCTGGTCTATCAGCACATTGGCCGGTTTTATATCGCGGTGTACGATGTTTTTTTCATGAATAAACTGCAAGGTGGCGGCCAAAACCTTTAATTTGGCCAAGGCTTCATCGGGGATGAGCTTTTTCCCATCCATATGTTGTTCCAGATCACCGCCATTAATATATTCCATGGCAATATATTGATGGCCGGAATCGGTTACGGCGATATCGTAGATGGTGACGATATGGGGGTGTTTCAACGCGGCAATGATCTTGCCTTCTTTAATGAATCTGCGGGTGAAGTTCAGATCATGCTGCTGATTTTTAAGGATTTTTAACGCTACATCACGCCCCAAAGAATCTTGCTGCGCTAAGTAGACATCCGCTGTCCCTCCACAAGCAATCAATCGCTCGATGGTATATCCGGGAATATGCGGTACTTGGGGCATGCTGCAGTGGCTCTTATAAAATTATTTTGGCGCTGATGGGGCAGCGCTTATAGTACCTCACCCTGCGCGAATGTGAATCATTCTTGATACAAATTGATACATTATTAGTTCATAAAACCAAATGCCTCACAATCTGTGCAAAGCCGGGATAGGCCAAATGCCGCACCATGATTAGGCCATCTGGCGGATTTTTCTTTATATCTTTAACTTATAAAATGACCTCAGTTAAATAAGCAGAGGAAATAATAAGATGATGATCACCGATAATGACTACCAGGCGATTCCAGGTGCAGAAGCTTATCCGCTGGAAGATGAAGTGAAATATATCGCGCCTTTAACCGAGGAACAGCTGGATGACGAAATGTTGGAGAAATTGATGGCCTATAGAGCGGCCTCATAAACCTGTTTTCACACAGGCTTACGCGGCATTATTCGCTAGAAGTTCATTTGATAAGAAACACGATAGCTGCGTGCTTTACCGGGCACATAGGTGCTTAAACCAAACTTTTCACCGGTATTACCGGCATCGAGGAAATATTCCTTATTCAGAATGTTGTCGATAAACAAACGCAGCTCCCAGGCATTATCTTTAGCCGCGAGTAACGAGTGGAGATTTAATAGCCCATAAGCATCCTGGCTATTTTGGCCATAAAACGAATTATTATCATCTTCAAAATAAATTTGGGTTTGATAGCTGGCATTAAGCCCCAACATCAGTTGTAAATGGGCAAAAATCCTTTGATGATAATCAACCCCTAAAGCACCCGACCATTCAGGCGCCATACGGAAGCGGTCACCGCCATAAGCGTAGCGTTCATCATCATCGATGGTGGCATCCAGATAAGCTAAATTACCCAACACGCGCCAGTGATCAAACAACAATGACGTCCAATCCATTTCCAGCCCGGTAGTGCTCGCCGCACCATTTTCAGTTTTTTCTATAAGCAGTGGGTTGCCATTATTAACGGGAGCGGTACGAAAGTGTTTGTAATCATAATAAAACACCGCCGCATTAAAATTATGCCGTGCCTTGGGGGATAACCACTTAAGGCCCAGCTCGTAAGAATCCACCGTTTCTGGGTCTAGCTTGGCCGGAGTACTGCTAAGGGAATATTCCAATACATTGGAGCGTAAACCACGGCTATAACTGGCATAAGCATTCAGGTTGCTATTAAACCGATAAGCACCCACCACACGGCCGGTATAATTCCAAAAATCATGCTGCATTTGGCTTTTAAACTGGCCTGTATCTAACCCCCAGGCAGAAAGCAATAAATTGGTTTCACCCAAGGCGGTGGCAGTGGCAGAAGGGGATGCGGCTGGCGGGGTGTAAATAGTGCTTTGTAAGTTTTCATAGGTGGCGCGCAGGCCCAGGGTTAAATCAAATGCATCGCTAAGCGTGAAGGTGGTATCGGAAAAGAAATCCATATACAGGTTTTTAATGCGTTTATATTGATCTTCCTTCACCTGTGAATTGGTTTCGTAGTGAGGCCACTGAGTAAATACGGGCGGTGCAGTGCGAAGGCTATCGGCAGTAAAAGGTTCATAAATAGACGAACCGGTTAATGTGTTTAACATGCCCTGCACGGCAGGTAGCTGTATAAAAGGGCTTTCATCATAGGTGATGCCCTCGTTTTGCATGCCTTCTTCCCAAAAAATATTTGTGCCGATAAAACCGGCAACGTCATCACCTTCAAAATTAAAGCGTACTTCCTGATTGGCTTGTTTATGGGCATAGTGAGATGTTAAATCGAGAATACGCTGTTCCATGCCATCGGCATCAAAGCGCTCAAGTTTATCAAATTCACGGTAGCTGGTTACGGTATACAATGACCAAAAATCATCCAGGGTAGAATGGATATTTAAGGTCAGATCCCAGATCTGCCTATCGATTTTATTCTGTTCACCGGCTTCGGCATTGACCTGATAAAAATCATCCGGGTTGGCAAACGCCATATTGATAAAAGCGGTATTCTGGGGGCTGTCTTTTTGGTAATTACCGATTAAGGTCATTTGGGTTTCAGGCGTAGGCCAGAAAACCAGCGAGCCTCTGACTGCTTGAGTATCGTTACCACCGAGTTGACCGCCGGCCAAGTTATCAACATCACTGTCTTCTTTATCGGTAAAAAGTGCCAGGCGGCCAAACAGCGTGTTTTCTTTTAATACACCATTAACCACCACCTCAGAACCGATTTTATGATTGCTGCCCACGGTTAATTTAACCGAGGCGCTGTTATTTTCTTCAGCCACTTTCTGGTGAATATTCAACGCACCGATGGCCGCCCCACGGCCAAATAAACTGCCCTGTGGGCCTTTTAATACATCGATATGTTGTAAGTCATAATAGGCGACGGATGCACCATTGGTGCGGCTGATATCGACACCGTTTTGAAACACCGATACCCGTGGCTGCTGAAAAACCGAGCTATTATTGGCGGTAACCCCACGGATGGATAAGTTAGGGAATATCACCGATTGGTTAAAGAATGTGACGCCGGGGGTCCACTGGCCGATTTTTTCGATGCTCTGCACACCTAAATCGTTAATCTTGTTTTCATCAAACACCGAAAAACTGATAGGCACCGAAAACGCGGTTTGTTCACGCTTTTGTACAGTAACAATCACTTCTTGCAAACGTACATCATCAGACGCTGGCGAAACCACATCGGCGCCAGCTGTATCTAAAGCAGCATCCTCTGCAAAGGTAAACGGCGCAGCAATGGCGGTGGCACAAAAAACCATACAGCCTAAGGGGTGTTTCATCGTGATGCCTAAAAGTGTTGCTCAAACAAAGCTGAGCGATAATGTTTTTGATTACAGCAGCGGTAAAAATATTCTTATTATTTTTATATTTACCAACATAATCAAAGTGATAGCGGCGCATAGCCTAACATTTCCAGGCCTTTACGGCAAAGAATGCGACCCCGATGGCAGCCCCAGCCACTGCCCCAGGCAACAAAAAAAACACATTCACTCTGTTGATAAAATCCAGAACCGATCACCAAAAACCTCAATAATTTCAGCTATAAATAAATGTTAGGTAGTATAAATGCATGATTACACAAAGAAAAAGTGTGCTATAGTTCTCAAAAAATAATCATGATGATTAAATAATAATAACTCCCTGCTGTAGCCGTAAACATGGATTTTTACACCCGCAACGCCCAAGCCTTAATTACCCAATACCAAAGCCTGAACCCAGAGCAAGTTCACAGCACCTGGCTTAAACACCTGCCCAAAACCCCAAGCCTGGCCTTAGATATAGGCGCAGGATCAGGCCGTGATGCGCTTTGGCTAGCCGAAAAAGGCTGGTTAGTAACCGCCATAGAACCCAACAAAGCATTAAGACAAAGCATTCCCCAACACCCCTGCATTCAAACCCTGAATGACCATTTGCCGTTTTTACCCGATGCCCCCAGGCAGCAATACCAGCTGATTCTGGTCTCCGCCGTATGGATGCACCTGACTCAGCCACAGCAACAACAAGCCCTGATTCGCCTACAAAAGCTGTTATCCCCCAAGGGCATGATCATCATCACCTGGCGTAATCAGGCCGATGAACAAGACAGACAATTTGAACTTGTAGATGAATCCCTGTTCCAAGATCTTCAACCTGCACTGAATGCAGAGATTATAGAAACTGAAGATCAAGGTGGTAGGGAAGGCGTGAAGTGGAAATGTGCAGTGATTAAAAATGAAGCGTTTAAAACCGAGGCTGAAAGCATTTGATGCAAATTTTTAATAGCCAGACCTTCCGTCAAAAAATCATTCAAGTGTATAGGTAGCCGTAATTTTGATTCATGTTGTAGCTGGAATTATCTACAAAAATAACAAAGTATTTTGTGCACGCCGCAAATCCGGTTTACACCTGGCAGGTTTTTGGGAATTCCCTGGTGGTAAGGTTGAACTGGGCGAAGAACATGAGCCAGCTTTATCACGTGAACTCCGCGAGGAACTAAGCATTGAAGCCACGGTTGGTGCCTATATTGGGCAAAGTACTCATGATTACGGCGGTAAAATAGTGCGTTTGCATGCTTACCTCTGCGAAGCCGATATGGGCGCCATGGTATTGAATGATCATGATGAAATCTGCTGGTTGGCTATCGATGAGCTGAATACCTTGCAATGGGCACCTGCCGATGTGCCTCTGTTGAGCCAGTTAAGTACCTACATTTATTATGAAACCATGGCAACGAGTTACACCACAGAAACCATTAATTTCAACATGGATGGAAAATACAGCCCCTTTTTAAATGAGTTAGATGAAACTGCCACCATTCTAGATTTAGGCTGTGGCAGTGCCAGAGATAGCCTGGTATTCAAATCAAAAAATCATGATATCCAAGCCATAGATGCATGCCCGAATATTGCAGCCATCGCCAGCAAAACATTAAGCCAGAACGTAGCCGTTAAAAGCTGTTTTAACATGGGCTTTGATAATCAATTTGATGGTGTTTGGGCCTGTGCCAGTTTATTGCACTGCCCGAAATCCGAGTTTTCATCGGCACTTGAAAATATCATTCTGGCATTAAAGCCCGAAGGCTGTGCCTATATATCCCTGAAAAAAGGCGATGGCGAGTTATTTGATGACAAGGGCCGTTATTTCAGCTTCTATCAACAAGCCGAATTAGAAGGCTTGTTAGGCGAAGTTAAAGGCATCAACAAAACCAACATCTGGATAGAAGAATCCCCGCTTAGAGGCGCCAACCAAGCCTGGATAAATATATTGATTTTCAAGGATGCGGCGTAATGGCTTCAGTGGAAGGTAATAGCCATTTAACCACCGGCGGCGATGATCCTTTCCTGCCCAAGCTGATTGCCGCGATAAATTCGGCCAGCCATATCGATATAGCCGTAGCGTTCATTCGCTCCACCGGTTTAGTCCTGCTGCATGATGCGCTGTTAGATGCGCTGCAACGTGAGCCCAAAAAAGTACAGCTACGCATTATCACCGGCGATTATCTCTGCATCACAGAACCCCGTGCATTACGCCGCCTGATGTTATTACAGGAACTGGGCGCAGAAATTAAAATCTTTGAATCCAAAGGCAAGACAAGCTTTCACATGAAGGCCTATCTGTTTACCCACGAAGGTCAGCCGGATCAGGGCTGGGCATTTATAGGCTCCAGTAATATCAGCCAAGCCGCACTGAAAGACGGCCTGGAATGGAATTTACAGGTAGATAAGGCCGAAAATATAGCCCGCTTCGATGAGATCACCCGTAAATATGCCGAGTTGTTCGCAGATGCCAGAGCCCAAGCTCTAAATCATAAGTGGATAGATCATTACGAAACAAAATATGAGAAACAACGCACGGCAATGCCAGCGCCTGAACGCGATGAAGTGGAAAACGAACCACCTCCTCAGCCCAATGAAATACAGCTGCAGGCCCTGGCTGCATTAAATGCCACAAGGGATAAGGGTTTTCGCCGAGGATTAGTTGTTCTGGCCACAGGCATGGGGAAAACTTGGTTATCCGCTTTCGATGCGCAGGCCATGAATGCCAAACGTGTATTGTTTGTCGCCCATAGGGAAGAAATATTACTGCAGGCCGAAGAAACCTTTTTATGCATTCAGCCGGATGCAAAAGTAGGGCGTTACAGAGGCAATACCCGTGATTTTGATGCCGATTACCTATTTGCATCCATCGGCACGCTGGGCAAAATAGAGCATCTCAAGAACTTTGCTACGGATCGTTTTGATTACATCGTGGTGGATGAATTTCACCATGCCGCCGCCAGAACCTATCAACAATTACTCGGCTATTTTAATCCCCGTTTCCTGCTAGGTTTAACGGCCACACCAGAGCGAACAGACCAATCGGATATACTCTCCCTCTGTGATGATAATCTGGTCTACTGCAAGGAGCTGTTTGAAGGCATAAACGCAGAAATACTCTCACCGTTCAGTTACTACGGCATAGGTGATAATGAGGTCGATTACACCGCCATCCCATGGCGCAATGGCAAGTTTGATGCTGAAGCCCTGTTACATCAGATGGCCACAAATGCACGGGCCAAATTTGTTTTAAACCATTGGCAGAAATATCAGCAAACCCGCACGCTGGCTTTTTGTATCTCAAAAAAACATGCCGACTTCATGGCCAATTTTTTCAACAAAATGGGCATCAAGGCCGCCTCGGTACACAGTGATTCCACCCTGCGCCGCAACGAGGCCATCAGCGCATTAAAGAAGGGTGACATCAAAGTCCTGTTCTCGGTAGACCTCTTTAACGAAGGTGTGGATATTCCCTCCATAGATACCGTGTTGATGTTAAGGCCCACAGAATCCAAAATTGTCTTCTTACAGCAACTGGGCCGTGGTTTACGCCTAAGCCCGGCCACAGGAAAAGACAAGCTGGTCGTTGTCGACTTTATCGGTAACCATATCAGCTTCTTCAGAAAGGCCGAGGCCCTGTTCAAACTGGGCATCACCAATAAAGCCAAGCGTGAATTTGTTGAAGACATCAAGGACGAAAACCTGGAATTACCCGAAGGCTGTTTCGCCAATTACGATGTACAAGCCATCGAGTTCATGGATAAGCTCACGGCCACGCGTGTCGATGTACAAGATGATATTTATCGCTCATTACGTGAAACCCTAAACCGCCGCCCCAGCATTGCAGAATTTTATAGGGCCGGAGGCTCGGTAGAGACCATCCGCCGTGAACACGGGCAATGGTTTGCTTTCACCGCATCCCATGATGATTTAACCGAGAATGAAAAAAACTGCTATGTAGCCCATCAGGCATTCCTGCTAGAGCTGGAAACCACCAGCCTGAGCAAATCATTTAAGCTGGTACTGCTGGAAGCCTTCATCGAACTGGAAGGTTTTATCACCCCAACAACAACCCTGGCCCTGGCAGAAAAAAGCTTTGATGTATTACAACGCAGAAGGCTATTGCAGGGTGATCTCCCCGAGAAGTACCAAAACCTAAATGCATTAGATGAAAAAGGCCTGAAAGCCTGGCATACCTATTGGAAAGGCAACCCGATAAAAGCCTGGATAGGTGGCAATAAAACCGCCAAAAAAACCTTCTTCTCAAAACAGGGCGATAGCTTCACTTATAAAGAAGCCTTAAACCCCGTCGACCAAAACAGCTTCGTTTTAATGGTACAAGAGCTGGTGAATTACCGCTTCCTGCAATACGAGGCACGCCTATCCAATCGCGCAGCAGAAACCGATGCCAAAGTTCTGCCTTTCATAAAACCCGAAAGCCAGGATATTCCGTACTTTTCCGACTTACGCATTGCCTGTGGCCACTTCCGCTCAAGCCTGCACGAAAGCGACAATATCGATTTTAAATCCCTGCCGTTAATCTATGGCCATCTAGACCCGGCCAAACATTTCATTGCCCAAGCCAGCGGCAATTCCATGAGCGGCGGTAAACAGCCCATACAAAATGGCGACTACCTATTGCTGGAGATGATCACCCCGGTAAGCGCAGGCAGCAACAACGGTAAAATAGTAGCCATAGAGCGCCAAGACATCACCGGTGATGATCAATACCTACTAAGAACGGTGCATAAAACCCCGGAAGGCCAATACCAGTTAATCGCCAATAACCCTGATTACCCACCCATGATGGCGAATGAAGACATGCATACCTTCGCTAGATTAAAGGCGGTGATCGATCCGGTAGACCTATACCTACACCAATCCTTCATGCGTGAAGATATCCCCGAGTTATTTGGCCTAGAGTTCAATACCGGCCTATGGAAATCAGGCCATGTATGCCCCAAAGGCTGTGACGATCAGTTCCTATTGGTAACCCTAAACAAACAAGGCAAAGCCGCAGAACACCAATACCACGATTACTTCATCGATCAATCCCATTTCCATTGGCAAAGCCAAAACAGCACCGCACCCACAGGCGCAAAAGGCAAAGCCATTATCGATCATGAAAAAGACGGTAAACGTGTGCACCTGTTTGTACGCAAGAACAAGCTAGAAGCCAAAAAAGGCGCGCCTTTTATCTACTGTGGAAAGCTGCAGTACCTAAAGCATGAGGGAGAAAAACCTATGAGTGTTGAATGGGCACTCAGTTCGTCACTTTCTGAGGGGGTGTGGCAGCAGTTTATGTGATTTGTACCGAACAATTTTTACCAGGCTGCGTTAATAATGCATATTTGTTAATAAGTCTGTTGCATGTAGGCTTTCATCGTTGCATCGATATTCTACTGGATAAGCGATTAGTTTATAGGTGGATGATTTTGTACCTTGTTAGAGTTATACATTTGATTCTTGAGTTTAAAGTGGTTGGGACAAATGAATGTAGATTTTTTTGTCTCAGATATATGATTACGTTAGATTTAGCCGGAAATAGGAAATAGGAAATGGAGAACAGCACTGCAGAGCGCTCATTGGTCTCAATTGAAAATTTAATAGAGGCTTATCAGCCTGGATTTGAACAAACCAGTGGCGCTGATATAAGTAAGTTTTTTGCTCAACTTCAAAATATTGTTGCTAGTAATAATACTTTAATCCTGAAAACAATCTCTGAGTTATTGTCGTTAAACTTCTTTGTTGATGATTATCAGAGAGGTTATAAGTGGTTACCACAACAGGTAGAAGAGTTGCTGAATGATATCCATGAGTTTGAGCCTTTAAATGATAGCTTTTATTGTTTACAGCCTGTGGTCGTAAAACACCACGGCCCTGAAGAAACAGGAGAAAAGGGCCGTTGGGAATTGATAGATGGGCAGCAGCGGATGACAACAATCTATATGATTCTTTCATATCTGAATAATGAAGTTTATCAGATCGATTATAAAACCAGGGCCAGTAGCAGTGAATTCTTACAACACTACCTGACGAAAACGCTGGAAAGTAAGGATTGGGATGATTTCTTAGGGTTACAGGGTGGAGGTGACAGTCTTACAGCCGCTGAATTGGATAATGTTGATAATTATCACTTTTATACGGCCTATCGTTCGATTCATGATTGGTTTACCCATGATGCACGTTTCTCTGAGGCAGCTGATAAGCAAAGGTGGCTAGTTAAGCTACTTCAAAGTACAAAAGTGATTTGGTATGCAGCACGGGAAGCTGATGAGGCTATTGATAAGCAAAAGTCTATCGATATTTTCATGAGAATCAATAGTGGTAAGATTCCACTAACTAACGCAGAGTTGATAAAGGCCTTGTTTTTACATTATGCGGCCGATAATAGCGATAAAGAGCTAGCTTTATTACAGCAATCGGAAATGGCTCAGCAATGGGATGCCATAGAACATGGCCTGCAGGACGAAGAGTTCTGGTACTTTTTAAACCGCAAAGCAGCGACAAGTACGAGTGCGACACGCATAGAATTGCTGTTTGATCTGATTAGCTGTAAGCCTAAAAGTGGGAAGAAGGCGGGTGTTGCCACTCAGGATAAGTTCTTTGCTTTTAACTACTTCAATGATCAATTGAAAAACGCCAAGGATGAACGTCATCAAGTGTTAAGGTGCTGGCATCAAGTGAAGGAAGGATACTATCGCTTGTTGGAGTGGTATAACAATGATGAACTCTATCATTTATGTGGTTTCTTGATCAGCCGTAATATTCGCTCTATTGAGCAACTGTGGGATCTGGCGGGGGAGAAGTCGAAGTCAGAATATATTACTGCATTGAAGGGAATTATTAATCACAACTTGCATGAGTATTTTCGCAGCGATGATCAAAAGAGCCTTGAGTTCTCACAATTACAGTATGGTACTTCAGCACGAGAAAAGCTTATTTCGTGCCTGATGTTGTTCAATATCGGCGTACATCGAAATAATCGTACAAGGTTATCATTCAAGACATATTGTGAGATTAGCTGGGATTTAGAGCATATTCATGCCCAGCAGTCCAAGCCTTTGGACGATCAGAAGCAAGCTGATATATGGTTTGTTGACCAGAAAAACTTGCTGGCCACTGAAGATATTCCCTCGAATGATACTGAAGAATTAAAAGAATTATTAGATCAGTGGAACGGTCATCGAAATACTGATTTGAAGGATGCAAAAAAGCTTCACCTCAATTATTTAGAATTATTGGCCAAAATAGTGGGAGATTTTAAAGATGATGAAATGGATAGTCTGGATAACTTGTGTTTATTGTCGGATACGGTAAACAGGGGCATTGGTAATGAGATATTCTCTATTAAGCGACAGATGATCATCAATTATGAGAAGGGGGACGCAGTAGGTAATGGAAAACGCTTTATACCTATTGCAACTAAGCAAGTGTTCTCCAAGTATTATAGTGAGAGCGTGTCACAAATGTATAAATGGTCCTCAATGGACCGCAATGCATATCGTAAAGCCCTTATTGACGGCTTCAAGTATTATGGACCTATGGAGGGGATGAAATGAGTGTTAAACAAACCTTTTGGCAATTACTAGACTCTTACGATGTTGAGATTCCTATAATTCAACGAGATTATGCCCAAGGTCGCTCTGATGCGAAGGCAACGCAAATTCGACAAGGCTTTGTACAAAGCCTCTATGAAATGGTAACCAATCCTGCAGTGAGTACAGATTTAGATTTTATCTATGGCTCGGTAAAGAATGACGTATTAGTCCTGCTAGACGGTCAACAGCGGTTGACGACTTTATTCTTGCTACATTGGTATGTCTCCACTGGAACACAAGCGTTAGAGGCTCGTGAAAAGTTAGCTAAATTTCGCTACGAAACTCGTGTTAGTTCACGAGAGTTTATTGGTTCGCTACTTACATTCAGTGATGACTTTGATTTGTTGGCTATTGAAGGTAGCCTTTCTGAAAAAATCAAGGATGCTCATTGGTTTTTCTCTATTTGGGGGAATGACCCTACAGTGCAGTCTATGTTAACTATGTTGGACGAAATTCACCGAGTGTTTCGACCGGCGCTGGATGAAAGTGAAGCGTTATGGGGGAAGCTAGTTTGCAATGAGAATCCACCGGTAACGTTCCATTTTCTGAATATGGATGACTTCTCGCTGACGGATGAACTCTATATAAAAATGAATGCTAGGGGGCGTGCATTAACTGAATTTGAAAACTTCAAAGCCTGGTTGCAGGGGTATTCTGAAAAAATTGAAAGTGAAGAGATACCTAAGCACTTTTGGCACGCCATGGATAAAGAATGGACAGACGTGTTCTGGCAGCAGCGCGAATCTGGAATGTTCGAGATTGATGATATATACCTACGTTTTTTCAAGAGTGTGGCCCTAGCTAATGTAGCCAAAGCTTTACCATTACCGAGTAAAAAACTTAGTGGCAAAGATGATGCGTTAGTTAACTTGTTACGTAATGGCTCATATGTTGCAGTTCAGCATTATGTTGAAAATGATTCTTTTACTGCTGAAACCCTTACTCAGTTAGCCAGCTTTCTCGACTTTATGCATAAGTTACAGACGTTGACAGGATGCGAAGGTGAAAGTGACCTGAAGTTGCTATGTAGGGAGCTTTTTAATGACGTGCTCAAGAAAAAAGGGCAGTTGGAACAGGTAAGGTTCTACGCATTTTATCTTTACGTCGCTTTGGTAGATGAAAATGAAGCCTGGGACGTGGCTAAATTAACTGGTTTGGCTGACTGGTTAGCAATTGCTCTTAGGCTTATTAATAATACATCCTTTGACTCGTCGGCAGATTATGTTCGGGCAATCCACTCTTTAAATGATTTAAGCGATTGCTTTGAAGGTGATATTCTTCAGAACTTTGCAGCTAAAAATGCAGGATCTATTAGCTTCTTTAACGAGCAGCAACGTAATGAAGAAATTGTTAAATCTAACTTGATAGTTAACGATTCGGATTGGAAATCTGTATTACAAAATGCAGAATCCCATGGATATTTTTATGGGCAAGTAGGATTTCTTCTTGATTCGTGCATAGATCCTGAGACCGGGGGTTATTGCAGAGATACTTTTATCAGTAATGCTAATAAGGCTTCGGTGCTGTTTTCTGATAGTTTGATTGAAACCAATGATTTGCTGTTGCAGCGTGCTTTATTGTCGATAGGTGATTACACCATACCTGTTGGTAGTAATTACAGTTTTTGTAAAAGCGCAAAAGGTAATGCTCGTGATAGAAATGAGAATTGGAGGCGAGTTTTTAATGATAAAAAGCATCGACAAAAACTTCTTTTTGAACTTTTATCGAAGTTAAAAGAAGGAGAGGAAGAGCAGGGGTTAATTGATATTGTCACTTCTACTAACACTAAAGACTGGCGCCAGTATTTTATTAAATATCCTGAAGTCATAGGCTCTTGCAAGGAGCGACAAGCACGTTTTAACTATGATAGTGATGTGTACCTTCTAAAAAGTCTTAGGATGTCTGGAAAGCATAAGGGCTTAATGACTTATGTTCTTTATTTAGAGTTATTGAATAATTCGAATCCAGAGCTAGCTAATCTCAAAAGTGTTATGAAATATGTCTCTGTGAGTGGCGATAGCCTAGCCCCTGGGATTATGTTCACGCCATGGCAAGGCGGAGATTTGCATATAGAGTATGATGAGGGGTTCTCTTTGGAACTACTTGACTCTGAAGATGAGGAGTTACAATTGCATCCATGTAAGGGCATCCAAATCATTCGGGCAATGTTTCCTGTAATAGAATCTATTGGTACAGATGACGAAGAAGAGCTAAAGACTGCTTAAAACTTGTTGCTTTGAATACTGACCACTTTCTTTTGAAGAAGCTCATCAGGGTTCGGTCTTCGTTTACGTTGTGTTGAGGTTGTGATTTATCTGAATTTACTGGCCACAACTTATATAAATTGTTAGTGTGGTGGTCCATTTTGATTGGTATGGAAACTATGTCGTATAAGAGGTTGAACCTTAATCGCGCGCTTATTAAAGATGCTATTACTGTTGAAGGTACTACAGTTTCTGGCCCTGAAGAAAAGGGTAATGAAACGCTGTTCACAGTATTTGAGAATGGAATTCGTGTTGCCTTATTGGCTGTATATTTCAATCAGGACGGTTCTACTTCTATATCTGCTAAAGGGAATACTGCCGAGGTTGAAAAAGGGGGTGAATTAGCGAAACGGGTCAAGGATACCTGTCTATTCAGTGATAGGGCGAGTGTTGAACTTTCTCTTAAAATGAGTGAACAAGACTTTAATGATGCTCTTGAGTATTTAATTGAAGAGTGCTCAGCAGAGGAAACTGAAGTAAAAGATATTAATGGTGGTAAGCAGTACAAGCTTACCGGTGCGAGTGGCGATACGTTAATGGTCAAGTACTATACTCGACGTAAGGCCATGCAAGTTCAGGGGAAGCCCTTGGCGTTGTACGATGACTTAATTACGATGCTATGTGAACTTCTTCCGTACGAAGAGGTAGTTCAATCACAATTAAAACAAATAAAAGTGCAAGTAGCTCCCGGTGTGGTGCGAGATATTCTTGAAGGACGCTTGCCAAATGCTTACGGTTTCTTATCGGAAAAGGTTCGTTCTATTATTAGTCCTGCTTTAGCTTTATCCCAGGTGGATATTGAATTAGATGATTATACGTCTTTTGCAATGCCGGTTTTGCGAGGGTTGGAAGGTTACTTGAAGTTGTTATTTTCAAGTAAAAATCAAACAGTTGGTAAGACTTTTGGTAACCTTATAGTAGGGGGGGATGGGAAATGTTCTGTTTTACCCAATATTCAAACTACGCTAAACTGTAACAAAACAGTAGCTGCTATTGAAGAATGTTACGATTATTGGGCAGATAATAGACATGGACTGTTCCATGTAGATAGTGTCACTGAGTCAACTCGTATATTGGATAGGCAAGAAGCCGATCAAATTATTACTAAAACATTGAAACTAATAGATGAAACTTACTCAAAGATAGTGAGTTAATAAATTAAGACTATTATGGTTGATCATTACAGGTTATTAAAAGTTGAGGCTGATGAGTGTGCATACGTGAGTATGTCTACTGATTTCGCTCGCCCTGATGATTATCTGGAAGATTTGGGGAAAGATCTATTTAAGCGCCAAGTTAAAGGGAAAATATTATTTGATCTTCTTCTTTGCAATGGTATGAAGAATGGTCGTTTTTTTATAGCCTACTTTGATGGTAGAAAATTTGAATCAAATTCTTTCTTAGAGTTAAGTGACATAACTCCTGAATTGAAGTCTGCTACTTCAGAGTTCTATATGAAGCATTACGATTTAGTTGCTGAAAACAATATCCTGTCTAAACCTCAGAAGTTTCTCATCAAAAAAGGGAGGTTACCTAGCCTCTCAATCGCTGGTTAATATAACACCTCCAACTTAGACGAACATTGAAGTGATTCATTGATAATCATTTGATAGTATTGAGTTTTCAACGTATCTATACGATTGAGGTTCAGTTGGATCAATTCTTTTTTATGAATCACTCATTCTTACTTAATTCAATCTTAAGTATATTGCCGCTAGCTGAAAAGCCGTCGCTCATAGAGCCCGCAGTATATCTTTGTTAGGCTTGATACTATCATGCGAAATTCAAAGAAAGCCATCTCCCCTGGCCCAACACTCGAAACTGTACTTTTGGATCTTTCACGTCCTCGTCTAGTTGAAGTGGCCCGCCTTAATGGCGTAGCTCTTCCTGATAAGTCTCGTGAGAAACAGGTGTCTCATTTACTCAATACCATAGACCTCGGTTTCAGGGCTCTTCTAGAACGTTTGACCAGAGATGAGCTACGCCGAACGTGTCGTGTACACGGTTTAGACGACTCTGCGCGTTCAAGAGTCGATCTAACTAATAGTTTACTGGGGGCATTTGATGGCGATATAAGTGAGGCACCTGTTTCAGGTCTCTTTGCCGCGAGTAGGGTTGATCGTGAAGCCCCAGAAGTTGGGCATGTTATTCGTTTGCGTCATCGACAGTGGCTGGTTGAAGATGTAATCCAACCCCCAGAGTCAGACCAGCTTACGTTGGTTAAAGCTGTATGCCTTGATGATGATAATCAGGGGGAGGTGATCGAGGTTCTTTGGGAGATGGAGCTGGGTGCTCAAGTTGTTGCACAACATATGGGCGGTTTGGGGGAATCTATCGATGAACCAAGGCTTTTTGCTGCTTATCTTCATGCGATTAAGTGGAATTCGGTTACCGCTACTGATAGGAACCTTTTTCAAGCGCCTTTTCGCGCCGGTATCATGCTACAAGCCCACCAACTTGAACCGTTACGGCGAGCATTATCTCTTCCAAGGGCTAATTTGTTTATTGCCGATGATGTTGGCTTAGGTAAAACCATCGAAGCAGGCCTGGTACTGCAGGAATTATTACTTCGTCAAAGAGTAGATTTTGTATTGGTTTCTTGCCCTGCTTCCGTCTGCCTTCAATGGCGGGATGAGATGTCCAAACGTTTTGGCCTTCAATTTGAAGTGATGAACAGGGCATTTGTGGATCGTCGTCGTCGTGAACGAGGTTTTGGTGTTAATCCGTGGAGTACCCATAACCGTTTTATCATCTCTCATGACCTACTTCGTCGTCCAGAATATCGGGAGCAGCTGCTCAATATATTAGGTGAGCGGGCTAAGCGTAGCTTATTCATCCTTGATGAAGCGCATGTTGCGGCTCCAGCGTCGGCAGGTAAATACGCTACCGATTCAATCATTACCAAAGTTATTCGTGATGTCGCTCCGCGTTTTGAAAATCGCCTTTTCCTAAGTGCTACACCTCATAATGGGCACTCTAATAGTTTTTCTTCACTGCTTGAGATTCTTGATCCTCAGCGCTTTACTCGTGGCGTAGCGGTAACCGATGCTAAGCAACGAGATGCTGTTATGGTGCGGCGTTTAAAAGAAGACTTACGTGTGCTTGGTCGAGGAGATTATCCTGAGCGCAAACTGATGAGACACAGCTTGAAACATGATGGCAGCCAATGGATGTGCTCCACGGGTGAAATTGATAAGCCAATCGGCGGAGGTGCTCCATTTGAACTAACGCTTGCAACAATGCTCAGCGAATATACCGAATTGCGGTCTGAAGTTGGAAAAGGCGGTCGACTTGCTTTGGTCAATTTACAAAAGCGCTTATTGAGCAGTGTAACTGCTTTTGCAGGTACTCTGGGGAAACACAGTCGTGGCAACAGCGGAGTGTCATTATTAAAAGAAATTTCCTCAGTAGATACCATTCATCTTGAGCATGATGACCTTTATGGCGATGAGGCGGAAGATGACATACACGAGCTGGCAATAGTACAAGCGGCAACCGCCAAGTTATCAGCTCCCAGTGAGGTTGCCCTTAAACTCATCAAACAAATGACCGAGTTAGCCCAGCAGCATAAGGATGATCCAGATGGCAAAATTCTAGGCTTTTTGTCTTGGATGCGCGATAACCAGTGTCCGGCCGCAGGGCTAGACCCTGATGACTCCGCTAGTAAAGCTTGGGCTGGAAAGCGTGTCATCATATTTACTGAGTCGATGGATACCAAGACATATATAGAAGGACAACTTAGACGAGCCCTGAGTCATACCAATGATGGTCATAAACGGGTAATGAGTTTCCACGGAGGTCTTGGTGATGACAAGCGTGCAGAGATTCAGCAAGCGTTTAATAGTCCGGTAGATGATCACCCCGTTAGAATATTGGTTGCTACAGATGCAGCCCGTGAAGGTGTGAATTTACAGGGACAGTGTGCCGACTTGTTCCACTATGATGTACCATGGAATCCAGCGCGGATGGAACAACGAAACGGTCGTATCGACCGGACGTTGCAAAGTGAAGCAGAAGTGCGCTGTCACTACTTTGTTTATACCGATCGTGCTGAAGACATTGTTCTTGATAAACTCGCGCAGAAGGTCGAAACCATCCAGCGTGAGCTCGGCTCAACCGGTGCCGTAATTATGGATCGCATCGAGTCTCAGCTTGAAAAAGAAGGAATCGGCAGCAACACGCTTGACCAGTTAAATGATACCGAACGCGAAAAATCTCAGCAAACCATTGCTGCTCAGGAGTTGGAGAAAACAAGAAAATCTCGTGACGAACTGGCTCGTGAACTGGAACTGCTGGATGAGGCTCTCGATCGTTCTGCTAAGATCACATCCTTTGAACCTAAGTTGCTACGCGATGCCATCAATGCAGGATTAGAACTCAGTGGTGCCAAACCTCTTCAACCTGCACCTAATGCTGTACCAGGGGCTGAAGCCTTTACTATTCCTGAATTGCCAGAGTCCTGGGCCGAAACTCTTGATAGTTTGCGCTTACCACGTGGCCGCGAGGAGTACTTCCGAGATTGGCGTGCCAAACCATTGTTGCCGGTATTGTTCGAATCACCGCCTAAAATGAACAGTGCTGCGGCACAGTTACACCTCTCTCATCCGTTTGTAAAACGTATTTTTAGCCGTTTTCTTTCACAGGGTTATTCCGCTCATGACCTTAATCGTGTCACGATTGTTCGCAGTAATGACAGCCTTATCAGAGTTATTGCCTTTGGCCGTCTCTCATTGTTTGGCAATGGAGCTTCCAAATTACACGATCAATTGGTCAGTGTTGCAGCGCGTTGGGTGGAATCCAGCGATGAGCCTCTAAAGCCCTTCGCCGAAGACGCTGATCGTAAGGCGCTAGAGTCTCTTGAACAGGTCCTGGCCGAATCACCGACCCTAGATGGGATTTCCGAGGCAGTACAACAGAAAGTGATAGCTGCAGCCCCTGATTTGTTCAGCCAGCTCTGGAGGCACCTAGAAGATGAGGCGGAAGCTCAAATACATGACGCGTCACTACAGCTTGAGCTTCGAGGACAAGAAGAGGCAGATCAGCTAGAAGAGATTCTGAAAACTCAGCGCGATGCCATTGAAAAACAGCTGCAGTTAAAAGCACCGCAATTGATGCTGGACTTTGACACATTCACTCCCAGTGAGAAGAAACAGGCGGATGCTGATAAAAAGCACATGCAGCATCGTTTAGAAGCTATAGAACGAGAAATACTTGAAGAGCCAGAACAATTGAAGTCGATTTATCACGTCACACTGCCACGCCTACAGCCGGTTGGTTTGGTTGTGCTCTGGCCCAAGACTCGAGGGTAAACAGTAAGCATGGCAAATAAACATGATGAATTCTTTCACGACAAATGGCTTGGACACGTACAGACAGAATCCGATGGGCTGGTGGTCGCCAAGCCCGTTTTATTGGATGCAAACTGTGCCCAAACGCAACCTCCGGCGGTTCAAGAAGCCCTACGAGAGCTCTGTCCTCAAAAGGAAGATGGCAGCCCTCGTAGTATTGAGGACTTATCGCAGTTTTTCGAAGATCTGCTTGGCCTTGATTCAGATCTCTTTGATCGCACAGATTCTATACCTGAAGATGTCTCACTCTACGCCCCTGAGGGCCCGCAGACCCTTCGACCAACCTTTGGTCTTTTACAACAGGAAGATCCTGATCCGATTGAGGGCGCAGGCACCCCAGCTTCAAATGCAGCAGCTCGATACGTTGCTTTAATTTGGGATGTTACAGAAACAGACGATGGTGAAAACTTAGATGAAGCCATAGGTTTGCCTCTGGATAAACCCGAGAGCACCACGGGAGAATGGCTTTATCCCCCGGGCGCTAAGTTTGATCGTTTGCTACGTCACTGCCGTGTACCGGTAGGTATTATTACTAACCGTGAAGTTATTCGATTGGTTTACGCGCCTCACGGTGAATCTTCTGGGCATATTACTTTCCGCATTGATGACATGGCTACCGTCGGGGGACGGCCCATTCTCGATGCGATGATCATGTTGCTCTGCGCCAACCAATGGTTTGGTGTAAGTGATGAGAACTCACTGCCGTCTCTGTTAAAACGCAGTCGTGAACATCAAGGTTCTGTTACCGAAGATTTGGCTGAGCAAGTTTTTAGTGGCCTCGAAACATTGCTGCAAGGCTTCCAACAGGCGGCCGAGCGAGACAAAACTGACTTGCTACAACAGGCGCTAGAGCAAGATGATGATCATCTTTACCGTGGTCTGCTTACTGTAATGTTGCGGCTGGTATTTATTCTCTACGCCGAAGATCGCAGCTTGTTACCGGTTGAACATCCACTTTACGCCAAACGCATGAGCCTGCTTGGTTTGTTTGAGCGCTTGCAGCGCGATCACGGTAACTTCCCCGACTCTATGAATAACCGCTTCGGTGCTTGGGGGCATATCGTTTCACTGTGTCGTGTTATTTACCTGGGAGTCGATCACGGTGATTTTCATATTCCACCGCGTCAGGGTGACCTGTTTGACCCACATCGCTTTAAGTTTCTTGAAGGCTGGACTGGGGGAAGTGCCCCGGTTATTACTCAAAAAGCCCGCTCCGAAGTACAAGTGCCCACGGTGGATGATGGTACGGTATTCAGCTTGCTTCGCAGCCTGCTTATTTTCCAAGGTCAGCGCCTCAGTTACCGCACCCTCGACGTTGAACAAATTGGCAGCGTGTACGAAGCCTTAATGGGTTACCACGTTAAGGCTTGTGAATCACAGGCAGTGGCTATTAAGATAAAGGCTAAAAAAGGCTCACCAAAATATTGGCTTGAGGCCGATGCGTTACAATCGGTGGCTACCGCTCAGCGCTTAAAATGGCTGCAGAATGATTGTGGTTTTGATAAGGGCACCGCCACAAAAATCAAAAAAGCCGTCGATACATTTGAAAAGACCAAGTCAGAAGATCGTGGCACGTTGGTTGATGCTCTTTTGCCATTGGCGGTAGGAAAAAAAGACAACAGTGTTTGGAAGATGGCCCAAACCGGCCAGTATATCTTTCAGCCTGGTGCCGAGCGTCGACGTTCCGGTTCACATTACACACCGCGTTCACTAACATCTCCTATTGTCCAGAAAACCCTGCAGCCATTACTTCGCTGTTTAGGGGAAGCGCCAACAGCGGAACAGATACTCGAACTAAAACTCTGTGATCCAGCCATGGGCTCTGGCGCATTTTTGGTGGAGTGTTGCCGCCAGTTAGCTGATGAAGTCATAGCCGCTTGGGGGCGAGACAAGCAAGTCGAAGAGATTGCGACCCTTTGCCCCGAGGGCGATGTAGTTGCCCATGCACGTCGCTTAGTTGCTCAGCGCTGTCTCTACGGTGTCGATAAAAATGTCATGGCCGTGCAGTTGGCTAAGTTGTCGCTGTGGCTATTTACTCTGGCCCGCGAACTGCCTTTTACCTTTCTCGATCACAGTTTACGTTATGGCGACTCTCTTGTTGGTCTCAACTTTGAACAGATTAAAGCCTTTAATTGGAAGCCTGAAAAACAGATTAGCTTTTTAGAGGAAGAGATAACAAAAACACTGGATGAAGTTGTCGCCATCCGTCAAGAAATTCATGCCTTGGCCGGGGACTCCACCCCTGCAGGACAAAAAAATAAAACCCAGCGGCTGTTTGATGCCAATGATGCAACCGAAAAAGTACGTAAGATCGCGGACGTATGTGTAGGGTCATTTTTTAGTGAGGATAAAAATAAGTCACGGTTAGAAGAGCGGCAACGTCGCGAGAATGTTGTGAAGGCATGGCTTGCTGGGGATGATAGTGCTGCGGTCACTATCGATAGTTGGGTTAAAGTAATTCGCGAAGAGCATGCCCCATTTCATTGGTGGATAGAGTTCCCGGAAGTGTTCTATGAGAAACGGCCTGATCCCCTCCAGGGGGGAGAGAGTAATCAGGCCGCGTTTGTAGATGCCTTCGTTGGAAATCCGCCGTTCCTTGGGGGGCGGAAAGTGTCCGGGGCGCTCGGGAGCAACTACTCAGATTGGCTTGAGACGAAGCACGAATGCAGTAAGAATGCTGATTTGTGTGCCCACTTCTTCCGAGCGGCTTGGAGTATGTTGGGTCCTCATGGTGTTGCCGGATTGGTCGCCACCAACGCTATCTCCGAGGGCGACACAAGAGCGGCAGGCTTACAGAAAATCATATCGAATGGTGCGCGAGTCTACGATGCTCGATGCGACTTTCCGTGGCCCGGTTCTGCCACCGTTACAGTGAGCACTATCTGTTTCGCAGTTGGGTCACCTGCTGTGGAACTTTCTTGCACCCTCAACGGGCAGATTGTCCAGCAGATCAACTCAAAGCTTGAGTCCCGCGTTGAAAATGCTGATCCAGTCAAACTAGATAGGAGTTCTAAAACGTGCTTTCAGGGCGTGATCTTGGGAGGAATGGGCTTTGCCTTAACCCTAGAAGAGCGAGACCGTTTCGTTCAATCCAGACCTGCCAACGATGTGATGCTTCGTCCTTACATCGGTGGTGACGAAGTCAACACAAGTCCAACACATGCCTTCGACCGCTACGCCATCGACTTTGGTGGTCGCTCAGTCGAGGAACTCGCGGATTGGCCAGAACTTATTGCGCACGCTCAGGAAAATGTTGGCTCGGAACGAGAGCAGTCCGCAAGCTATCGTGGTCATCCGTATTGGCTCTATTGGCGTCCGAGACCAGAACTGATTTCGGCTCTAGCCGGGAAGACGCGATGCTTGGTTACTAACGCTCAGGCCTCCAAACATCTCGTTTTCGCATGGCAACCACCTGATCGGATTTTTGCGAATTCGTTGAACATATTTGCACAGGAAGGCGATACCTTCTTTGCCATTCTCCAGAGTCGAGTTCACACGGCTTGGGCGTACAGTGAAACAAGTTCTTTGAAAACAGACATTCGATACAACCCAACGAAGTGCTTTGTGTCGTTCCCTTTCCCTGAGACCGATCCTCGCGCGCTCATCGGAGAGTTGGAAGACATCGGCAAGCAGCTATACGAGACTCGGGCCAAGTATATGGTCGATACACATCAAGGACTCACCCAGACCTACAATGCACTGAGAAATCCGGAGTGCGAAGACGAACGCATTCTTGAACTGCGCCGGCGGCATGAGGAAATGGATCGTGCGGTGGCCGACGCTTACGGCTGGGCTGATATCAAAGTCCCTCCTTATTGCCCGGTAAACGGGGAGGAGGAGGCAGCCGTCGAAGCCTTTAATGATGAAGTCATTGATCGACTTTATGTGCTCAATGCTGAAAGAGCAGCTGAGGAAGAGCAGCAAGGATTAACAAAGGCCTCGATTAAAAAGAAATCGCTTAAGAAAAGGGCATCCCTACATCCTCCAGAGTCAAACCCTACGTTGGATCTTTTTTGAATCGATGATTTCACAGAGGTTGCTAGGTGCTGGAACGAAAAATAAAATGATAAATACGGAATGGAAGCTATGAGTAAAGTAATCAGTACGTCGGTAGCGCCAGCCAAGCGAGTAGTGCGGGACGAAATGGTCGATGCTCTTCGTCGCGAACTCATGGGCCCTTGGCACCCTGAAGATCCGACTGATCCTAGTGAAGAGTTTCCAACGGCACGCTACATTGTTGGCCGTTTGGCACCGCAGGATTCGGAAATTGATACAGTCGAAAATGACCCGCTGCCAACCGGTGACGGTGATGATGGCGAGACGGGCGAAGCCAGTTTTGATCCACCTCAAGTGTTAGGATTTATGCCATCGTCCATGGGGTTGTCATTTGTGCTGGACGATACCTGTGACAAGATCGATGTGCACATTGAATGGGGGCAGTACTATCGTGCTGAAGAAGCGCCTGAGCGAAATGAAGAGGGGGGCGGTTATGGCGAGGACGAAACTGAGTGGAATAGCTCGCAGCGCTCCAAATTTATTTGGCGACGCGAACCCTGGAAGGGAGTCGTACGCAACCTTAGCGTTGGTAAAAAAGGATCTCTGCCCGAAGTTAAACTGCACCCTAAGCATGCTCCTGAGGGCATTACGGTTGAAGGGTTGACGGAAGAAGAGGTCTGTATTCAAGGCGTGGTCTATGAAATCCATGGTCAGCGTGCGATTAGTTTATTTTTGGTGAATCAGCGCCCCCAAGGTGAGCCTAAAGATCCTGAAAAAGATAAGCAGTTTTTGATGCAGGCACAGATGGAAGTTAAAGCCAGTGATGGCAGTGCAGCCTTTTTGGCCAAGGATGACATTGAGCTAGAGCAAGAGGGTTCCTACGATGAAGATGCACAATTAAATAACTTGCTCTATCGCCATGCTCGTGAGTTTGCTACGGGTCATGGCGTAGCAGCAGAATGGGATGGGCTAACTGAAGATAAAAAGTCAGTTTCCAGCATTCGTACTGAATTTATCCCCAGCGTTGAAGTACCTAAGGTTATTGCTGCCGATGATATTGCGGGTGGCACTACTTTAGATATGTTGGCACTTTCTAAGATTAATGATCCTGAGGAACTCGTTTCAGCAATTGAGCCATTGGTCGTCAGTTACGAAGCCTGGATCAAAAAATCCCGGACGGAAGCTGAAGACCCCGCTATTAAAGATCATGACCTTCATCGTGAAGCGGCTGATCTTCAAATAAAAAGTTGTAAAAAAGCGGCCGTGCGCATGCGTAATGGTTTGGAATTACTGAAGAGTAACCCCAAAGCCATGAAAGCTTTTTGCCTGGCTAACGAGGCTATGGCCGATCAGCGTGTACACGCCCTCTGGGCCAAAGATAATCAAAAGGCCCCTAAACAACTGGATATTGGACCGTACTGGAAGGAAAGTAACCATAAGTGGCGACCTTTCCAGCTCGGTTTCTTCTTGCTGAATTTAGTGGGGGTTGCTGATGATGAAAGTAAAGACCGCGCTATGGCCGATTTACTTTGGTTCCCCACCGGTGGTGGTAAAACAGAGGCTTATTTAGGTCTTGCTGCATTCACGCTATTTTATCGCCGATTGGTGGGTGATCGTGATGGCATGGAAGCCGGTGCTGGTGTATCGGTTATCATGCGTTACACGCTGCGCCTGTTAACGGTTCAGCAATTTCAACGTGCTACCGCTTTAATATGTGCTTGTGAAGTTATACGACGGCGTGAAACAGAATTAGGGAGTGAGCCTTACCGTATTGGGCTGTGGGTAGGTGATAAAACAGCACCGAATAGGTTCTTGGATGCTAAAAAAGCTATTGAAGATTTAAAGACAAAGAATTATACCAGTGGTGGTAGCCCCGTACAGTTACTGAACTGCCCACGTTGTGGTGAGGCATTAGCCGATGATAGAGGGGTGCCTATAGGTGCCGCTTATACGGTGGATGACAAAGCACAGCGTATTCGCGTTCTATGCCCGAATTTTCGTTGTGAAATGTCGGCCAAAAAATCAGGGGGTGAAGGCGTGCCTATGGTGGTTGTGGATGATGAGCTGTATCGAACTTGTCCATCGATCATTATTGCTACGGTTGATAAATTTGCCCGTATGCCGTTTGAAGGGCGTACCCAAGCCTTCTTTGGTATTCGTGATCGTTATAGCCCCACGCTTGGCCATTTAACGCCTGCTGATGGTAGTAAGCCTGGTGGTAAACTGTGTAAAGATGCAAAAAAAGCTAAAAGGCTGTTACCACCAGAACTTATCATTCAAGATGAACTCCATCTAATCTCAGGGCCATTAGGCACGATGGTGGGCCTTTATGAAACTGCGGTGGACTTTTTAAGCCGGGTTGAGAAAGAGTCGGGTACGGTGGTAGTGAGGTCTAAAATTTTAGCCTCAACTGCAACGATTCGCAGAGCTCGCCAACAGGTAAGGCAGCTTTATGATCGTGAATTAGAAATATTCCCGCCAAGTGGGCTCAGTTCTAAAGATTCTTTCTTTGCCCGTGAAATTTCCACTCACGACAAAGACGGTAATGCCGGTGATTTTGAAGCGGGCCGCCTGTATGTCGGTATCAATGCCAGTGGTACTAGCTCTAAGACACTGTTAGTAAGAGTTTACGCAGGCTTGCTACATGCTGGGCTTGGGCATCTTGTTGATCCAGCTATAGCCAATTCAGGCGATCCTTACGGTACCTTAGTAGGTTACTTCAATAGTATGCGTGCCTTAGGTGGTGCCAAACGATTGGTCGAGGATGATGTAGCATTAAGGCGATTATATTATTTAGCTAGGCGGGACCAGTCTGTTTTTGGTAACGCTAAACTGGAAAAGCGAAATATCAGTGGGGCAGAAGAACTCACGAGCCGATTAGCCTCTTTTAAAATACCACCGTTATTAAAACGTTTGGATGTAACATTTCCAAGGCCCGCTAAAGGCGATAAAAGTAAGATCTGGCCTGTTGATGTACTACTGGCTACCAATATGATTTCAGTTGGTGTGGATATTGATCGCTTAGGGTTAATGGTATGTACAGGGCAGCCAAAGACAACTGCTGAGTACATTCAGGCAACCAGCCGTGTTGGGCGTCAGCATCCTGGTTTAGTCGTCACGATGTATAATTGGGTATCACCACGTGACATTTCTCATTATGAGCGTTTTAAAAGCTATCACGCTGCACTTTATCGCTACGTAGAGCCTATCAGTGTTACACCATTTTCTTCACGCGCCTTAGATCGAGGCCTTCACGGTATGTTTGGGGCAATTCAACGCCTGGGGCAAACCCAAGCCTCTGAAGAGTTTGCGGCCAATAAATTTGAGCCTAACTCGCGTTGGGCGAAAGGCACGATTACTGGTATATCAAAGCGAGCTCAGGATCTAGCTTCGCAAGGTGATCACGTTAAACGAATTTTGAATGAGCAGAGTGATAGCTGGTCTCAACTAAAGAATGCGTCGGTTTCTTATTCCAAGAAAAAGAATGCTAAGCCTGGTGATAAAGATGCTGCCCATCATCGCCTCTTTCGTAATCTGGGTGAGGCTACTGGCGGCAGGTGGGCAGCCCCCAACTCTTTGCGTGACGTAGAGCCAACAGCCACTTTCTATTTGGTCGATGATGAGGAGTCTCAATCATGAGTAATAAACCTGTGGGCGATGTTCGACCTAGCCAAGTGATTACAACGTTTGGCCCTGGAGCCATCGTCGATCTTCAGACATTATCAGTAGTCGTGGGAGGGATAGATAGTTGGCAAACAAATGATGAACAAAGAATTCAAGAGCCTAGACTTGAACGGAACCTAGGAGTAAAGCATTTCTATTCTGCTCCTCCTGCGGAAGGTGACTTTGGTAAGAAGCCTGGCACACTGCCTTCATATTTATTTCCTCGTTATCAAGTTTGTTCAAATACGCAGTGCGGAACACTATCTGAACCATCTGAGCGCCATTTTATACGCCATGAAAAGAGGCCTATATTTTACTGTCAACTATGTGGTGGTAAATCACCTGTGAATCCAGCGCCTTTTATTGTTGCATGCCCGAGTGGTCATATGGATGATTTTCCTTGGCGAGAATTTGTTCACCGTGAGACTAATAATTGCAAGCAGCCTATGCTGTTAAAATCTTCGGGTAAGACAGGGACTGTTCGCGATTTGAAGGTGGAATGTAAGTGCGGAAAATTCCGTAGTATCGGTGAAGCGTTCGGTGCAAATAAGCATAAGATCGTTGGGGCATGCACCAAAAAACGTCCTTGGTTTGGGCCTGACAATATAGATAGTGAGTGTCAGCACATTGATGAGTCGGAGACCTTACAGCGTGGCGCTACTAACTCCTGGTTTCCAATTGTGAAAAGTGCGTTGTCAATTAAAGATGCAGCTACGCCGATTGGTAAGGTTCTTACGCAAGCAGATCCAGATATCCTTTCTTTGATTAGTACCCTTGACGACTTAGAAAAGTTTTGGCCGCTACTTTTAATGAAGTTACCTGAATTGGATGACTTTAGTAGTGAAAAGGCTGCGATTATTGATCACATCCTTAAAAGCCGTGGTGAAGAGGAAGCCGACGATATAGATTTGTTACTTCCTGAGTGGGAGGCGCTTCGTGACCCCAGTAATTTTAGCCAGGGTGAGCGTTCAGATTTCTTTTCACAAAAAGCAGAAGTCCCAAAAAAACTGGAAGATGTTATTAAGTCGGTTATACAGGTGCGCAAGCTGCTTGAGGTTCGCGCTTTGTCGGGCTTTACTCGCATAGAGTCAATGGGCGGCCCTTTTGGTGGAGAGGGATCTGAAGAAAATATGGCTCCTATATCGACCAATCCGGACCTGAATTGGTTGCCTGCGGTTGAGGTGCGTGGAGAGGGATTGTTCTTCGAATTTAATGACACGATGTTAGATGATTGGGCCAAGAAACCCGATGTACAAATACGTGTGCGTAAAATGATTGAGGCTTTTCGCAAGGATGTAAAAGATGAACTCATCCCAATTACTGAGTCGGATATCCGCGAGAAATCTCGTTTTGTTGTACTTCATTCATTTGCCCATGCAGTAATGCGAGCACTGGCGCTAGACTGCGGTTATTCAGGATCATCTATTAGAGAACGAATCTATTCCTCTGTAGAAAAAGGGCGTGAAATGAGTGGTGTGCTCTTGTATACCGCCAGCCCAGACTCGGAGGGTAGCCTTGGCGGTCTAATTGATTTGGGTACTCCTGAGCGCTTAGGAGGGTTACTACAAGATGCTCTTCGTGATGTAACACGCTGCTCTTCAGATCCTCTATGTGCCAGTCATGAACCAAGCCGCCATCGCAGTACTAATGGTGCCGCTTGTCACGCTTGTGTACTTGTGCCTGAAACAAGCTGTGAAGCATATAACTCATGGCTAGACAGATCGCTCTTGGTGCCAACAGTTGCCAATCAAGATTTATCTTTTTTCACTGCTAAACATCTTGGTTGGTCATGATAGAGAACAGTAAAACCTTTGCAAAAGCCTGCTCGGATCTTATAGGGCAGGTGGCAACCAATGTACCGTTGGCGGAATCCATTATTGCAGCAATAGCTGATGAGAATCTGACGACAAACAGTGGTCCTATGGCTATGAGTAGAGTGCTCAAAGGTTCGTCAGGCAAGCATCAGCTCAGTATTTTTTTAAAAGCTTGGAAACAGTGTGCTCCACATCTTAAAGCGGCTGATGTGAGTGGCTGTTTGAGT
This sequence comes from Pseudomonadales bacterium, assembly GCA_013215055.1. Classification (GTDB taxonomy): domain Bacteria; phylum Pseudomonadota; class Gammaproteobacteria; order Pseudomonadales; family DT-91; genus CAKMZU01. Next base: position 44,590 of record JABSRQ010000031.1, read on the forward strand.
TCTGCTTTGAACTCATATCGACTGGCGATGGAGCGTTCTCATTCGGTAGATACTGTTTGGACAGGGCCTGAAGTGGCAGGGTCTATGACTCGGCGCACTGAGGCCGTAGTTAAGGAAATCATTGCTGAGGCACAAGAAGAGCTGCTTATTGTTGGTTATTGGCTGGTGACCAGTACAGTTCAAATCAAAGAACTTATTGACTTACTGATAGACAAAGCGAAGGCTGGGGTTAAAGTTCGATTTGTCTTCGACCCTGCTGAACGTGGAGCAAACAGCCCGGATAATTTTAAGGCTCTTAGTGATCGCTGGCCGAGTGATCTTCCTTTTGCACCACGACAAGTATTTAGCTGGAGTGAGGAGATGGAAAAAGTAGTAAGTAAGAGCGGTGTTGAGTATGACCGTAAATTGCATGCAAAAGTGATTGTGGCGGATCGTAGAGACGCGTTGGTGACTTCGGCAAATTTAACACATGCGGGCTTGTTGCAGAATCTAGAAATGGGGTTTCGTGTTGAAGGTGTTATGGCAGGAGCGGTTGTAGATCACTTTGATTTATTGATTTCTGAGAAGGTATTAGAATCTCGAGAATAGACGTTTTAATACCCCTTGTCGTTATTCGGTATCTTCTGTTTCTTCTGTTTCTTCTGCCTTCCTTTTGACAGCCCCTGGTCCCATTCCAACACCGGGGTGCTCTTTATATACACCAACCAATTCTAGATACTTTTTAGGCACAGGTTTAGGTCTCTCAGGTTTGGGGCAATCCGTCCGAGCATTTGGAATTAATGACAATTTTACTTGAACCGTTTCACCGAAAAACTGCTTGCGAAATTCTAGGCCGAATAATTCGCCAATTGCTGGCGGTACTGCGTTGCCAATTTGTTTGATAGCTGAGCGCTTATCGCCCGAGAATTCAATGCTATCTGGAAAGGTCTGCAAACGAGCTTGCTCCCGAATAGATAGCTGACGTCCTTTCCAATGAAATGGGCCTGTAGCTGGTCCTGGTTGTGCCTGGATAGTCCAACTGGGTTGGTTCTTAGAGAGCTTCAGTAAGAATGACCAGAAGCGTGTGCGCCAGCCGAATAAAGGTTTACCGTCCATTCTATCGGTATGCCATTGATAGTTATGGCCCTCCGGAATCGAAGGCTGTAAATCTCCCCATTTGCCTTGAGCGTTGAGTTCTTTTGGCCACTTAGGCGTGTCCAAATCACCAATAGCATCCCAAGCTGTACGATGCGGCTCAGTATTCTTCAGGGGCTTATCTACTGGTGAATGTGTGGGCTCAGGTAAGTTGAATTCCTTTCCTTCTCTGTGGGCAATGATAAATACACGTTCACGTAATTGGGGGACACCATAGTCTGCTGCATTTAATACAAAGATTTGAGGTTCGTACTTCGAGCCTGTGCTTTGATTGATGTCATCTAGGCCTGCCAGTAAAAACTCCATACCTTCATTCTTTTTCTTGAAGTTGATACCTTTTACATTTTCTAGCAGTAAAATATCAGGGAGTGCAGTTTCAACAACAGCTAAGTATGCGGCTAGAGTATCCGATCGAGGATCTTTGAGGCGTGCTGAATCTCCAGTAGCCCAGTAACCTGATTTTGAAAATGGCTGGCAGGGTGGGCCGCCAGCTAACAACGTTAGCTCTTTAGGCTTTAGTCCTGCTTGAGTTAAAATTTGTTCAGGGGTAATGCTATGGATATCCCCAGGCTCAGCAATCGGCCATTTGGGATGATTGGCCCGAACGGTATTCTTGGCATCTTCATCGATTTCAACACATAGGCGTGTAGAGAAACCAGCTTTTGAAAGACCAATATCCAAGCCTCCTGCTCCTGAAAACAGGGAAATAAGTGTTTTTTGTTTTGGGTAGCTATTGATAACAGAGCACGTCATGGGTTGATTTACTTAATATGCAGCTTCAGCGATGAAGGCATACGACAATACAGAAAAACGATCTGAAGCAGATTATTATACCTTATTTTGAATGGGCTTCGTGAAATGGTATGAATTTGAAATAGGGACGGCCATTTTTTTAGAATTAGGATAAGGATATAGGGCAGAGAGTATATTCATGTGTCTTCTGCAATGGGGAGTTATGGCGAGGAGAGGTGTATATTTACCTCAGGCATAGTACCTTTTATTCAAGAGCTGCGGGTTGAATTTCAGTGGTCCCAAGGATTTTAAAAATCAAAGTTCGGTTGATGTTGGTTTACGCTTTTGTGATTTAGTGAGGCAAACTAACGAGCTGCTTGAAATTGAAAAAATCGCGGTGTTGTGAATAGGAATTATGTGCTTTTTTGATAGGAGGCGCCGCCTACGTTGTTTCCATCTTAATTATGCGGCCCTAAAATGAAGCTGTTTTAATAGAATTAGACTCTTAAAAATAGATATTTGAGACAGCATGTGTGAGCGAGAGTTTGTTTCTTTGTTTCTTTGTTTCTTTGTTTCTTTGTTTCTTTGTTTCTTTGTTTCTTTGTTTCTTTGTTACTGCAGGTGAGTTGACGAAGGATATGATCCTGTAATATTTGTCCCATCATTTTAGCGTAAGAATAAAGATGATTTGGAAGTAGAGTGATCTTTCCCGGCTTTAGTCTGCATGATGGTCTTTAGACTGCAGGTTTAATTCACGGGCTCTAATTCACCGGCTTTAGCGAGTGGTTGTTTATTGCAATGAATTGATAACCGTTAGTGGGGAGGGGCAAAGTGGTGTTGGTTTGGCTGTAGCAGGGCGGTTCCAGTTGGCTGGTTGGTGAGTTAGTAAGCAGAGTTTAAAATCACGTTTATTGTATTCAAGTAGAGTCTAGAGTTGCTCTGATATTTTTAGCGCAGTGGCAACTTGGGTGGTGGTTTGGCTCAAGGTTTTATCGATATGGATTCATGCTCATGGTGGTAGTTAAACCGCTTCAGGCCAATGTTTTTCTCTCTTGATGTTTTTAACGGTTTGTTTTTTTTCATTGAAAATCCACCCATAACGGCCCTGTGTTACAGGATTGTTTTATCGGCTTATGAATTTCTTCATAAGTTCTCTTCCCAGAAAAATCCCTATCAACATGGAAATAACCACGACTACAGCTGCAGGTGAAAGTGCGGCTAAGGCTAATAGTCATTGGCTGTCGTTACCGCCGCTTGGGATGACGGCGCGCAGGCCCATTAATAAGCCTGCGAGTAGATGTTGGCTGGTGTTTCTGAATGATGTTTTGGTGTATTGAAAGGATCGGGTTCTTAGCGCGGCGATGGCCATGCCGGTGATGAGGGCAAGGATCAGCGCGAAGCGGTGGTGGCTGGGCCATAGGCTGAGGTCATTCTGGTAGAGGTTAAGGCTGCCTGCCTTTGAGCAGGCCGCTGGGTGTGCATTGCGGTTCATATAAAAAACGATGCTGGCCATAAAACCTATGGCGAGCATGCTGGCTCAGAGTTTTTGCTGTGGTGGGGGCAGGCGGGTCATGCCGATGAGGATGACGACTGAGAGCAGTATAAGGCTGGTTATATGAATTTGAGAGGGCATGTGAAAGGGCTGATGCGGGATATGTGGCATCAGCGAGGCGAAGCTATAGGGAATGGTTGGGCGATTTAAAAAATCGTTTTAGGCAAACACAGCTAAAAGCCGCTGTGCAAGTTAACAGCAATTTATTGCAGTTTTATTGGGAGCTTGGCGAAGATATTGTAAAGCGGCAGCAGCAAGCTAGTTGGGGCAGTGGTTTTTTAAAACAGCTTAGTCAGGATCTCATTGCCGAGTTTCCCGCCATAAAAGGGTTTTCTAAGAGAAACCTGGAATTGATTAGGCAATGGTACCTTTACTGGAATAGCGAGGCTGCAATTGCGCAACAGGCTGTTGCGCAATTACATTCTATTCCTTGGGGGCATAATCAGCTCATCATCAATAAGTGCCAGGGTAAACAAGAAGCACTCTATTATGTGCGCTCTACCATAGAGCATGGCTGGAGCCGCAGCGTACTCACTCACCAAATAGAAAGTGGGTTGTATCAGCGCGAAGGCCAAGCGATTAATAATTTTGACGTTACGTTGCCCTCTGTGCAATCCGATCTGGCCCAACAAACGCTTAAAGATCCTTATGTTTTTGATTTTTTAACGCTCAGTACCGATTACAACGAACGCGAACTGGAACAAGGTTTGATTGAGCATATTACTCAGTTCTTATTAGAGCTGGGCGCAGGTTTTGCTTATATGGGCAAACAGTTCCAGGTCACGGTAGGCGCACGGGATTTTTATATTGATCTGTTGTTTTATCATGCCCGTTTACATTGTTACGTTGTCATTGAACTTAAGCTCGGAGATTTTGAGCCAGAGTATGCGGGTAAGTTGAACTTTTATATCAAAGCCGTGGATGAGCAGCTGTGCAAAGACGGTGATGCACCTACCATTGGCATTCTGCTATGTAAAAATAAAGATAAAATGGTAGCTGAATATGCGCTTAGTGATATCCAAAAACCGATAGGGGTTTCAGAATACCAACTGACACAATCTCTGCCAGATAATTTGAAATCTGTATTGCCAAGTATTAAAGATATTGAAAGTGAGCTGGCTGGAGAGTTGTGATGGGTGGGCTGGCAGGCCAATGTTATGGCCTGAGTTCGAGCATTAGCCATCTTTTGAAGAAAGTGTTAAATTGTACTTAATAACGTACAAAAGCGATTTATCATGCAAAGAATCAATCCCAATGAAGATATTCGATCTCTTTCTGATTTTAGAGCAAAAGTTAGCTCATATGTGCAGCAAGTTACTGAAACTAAACGGCCTTTAGTTATTACTCAGCACGGTAAAGGTGTTGCAGTTTTGGCTGATGTCGGTGAGTTTGAGGCCATGCAATCACGTTTAGAGATGCTGGAAGAGATTTATAAGGCTGAATCTCAAATCAATGAAGGCCGTGGTATTTCTCATGAAGATGCTAAATCACTCATTATGAAAGGCATTAAATCTTGAAAATTACTTGGTCGGCTCTAGCGGTGGAGCAGGCTCGAGAAATTGCTTCTTATATCGCTCTGGATAAACCAAGTGCAGCAGAAAACTGGATCGATGGGATTTTTGAGTCAGTCGATCGCTTGGTGGAGTTTCCACAAAGTGGGCGTATGGTGCCTGAAATTAAAAGAAATGAAATCAGAGAAATAGTGCAGGGAAGCTATCGAGTTATTTATAAAGTTCAAGAAACACAAATCTTAATTCTGCTTGTTAAGGCTTATCGCCAAAAATTAAAAGAAAATGAAATCTAGCCATTGTTAGGCCTTACACAGGTTCTGCAACGATGTCATTTTTTGTTAAAGTGGCCGCACAAAAAGGGCCAAAGTCACTACTCGGTGTAAATGGTTTTTCCTCCTGTTGATTGTTTTAACGGTTTGTTTAAATTATTTGATAATCCACAGCCTCGTTTTATCAGCTTGTTTTATCAGCTTGTTTTATCGGCTTATGAATTTCTTCATAAGCTCTCTTCCCAGAAAAATCCCTATCAACATTGAAATAACCACGACTACACCTGCAGGTGAAAGAGCGGGTAAGGCTAAGAGCAATTGGGTGTCGTTACCGCCGCTGGCGATGACGGCGCCCAGGCCCATTAATAAACCGGCGAGTAGATGTTGGGTGGTGTTTTTGAGTGATGTTTTGGTGTATTGAAAGGATCGGGTTTTTACCGCGGCGATGGCCATGCCGGTGATGAGGGCAAGGATCAGCGTGAAGCGGTGGTGGCTGGGCCATAGGCTGAGGTCATTCTGGTAGAGGCTAAGGCTGCCTGCCTTTGAGCAGGCCACTGGGTGTCCACTGCGGTTCATATAAAAAAATGATGCTGGCCATTAAACCTATGGCGAGCATGCTGGCCCAGAGCTTTTGCTGTGGTGGGGGCAGGCGGGTCATGCCGATGAGGATGGCCACCCAGAGCAGTATAAGGCTGGTTGTATGAATTTGAGAGGGCATGTGAAAGGGCTGATGCGGGATATGTGGCATCACAGAGGTGAAGCTAATCCAGCTGATAAGCCAGCCTGTAATGGTGGCTAGCATGGCAATCTGGCCTCTGGCTAATTTACTGATGGTGGATACACCACAGCCGTTGTTAAAAACCGCACCTGCGCCAAAGAGCAGGCCGCCGATAACGCCATAGCCACTGATGTGGGTGCTGTGTAGTGGATGTGGCAGCTGGAAATAAGCGGCAATAAGCATCGCCAGCCTAAGTGAAGCTGCCACTGCAGAGTATGGCCAGTAAATACAGGGGCTGGCCATTGTGCGCTTCATCAACACCGCGTACTAAACAAAGGCCGGTGGTTTGGGCTAGATAACCCAGGGCTGCAATAAACAACAGGGCGATGATGTATAATAAAATTTGTCGATATTAACGAAAAGATGTTTGTGAGTGTAAATGTAGATGTCTAATAATTACCCCAACCTCAACCCAGAAAAAGCCCTTATTTGGCGTATTGTCCATAGAGAAAATATTGGCTGGATTTTGGATAATGATCTGCACAGTGCTAATTCTGGCGTTGTTGCTTCTCATTATGAGGTTATTGGTAATCGGGATTTGATTAGCCGCCGTTTGCATCGGCAAGTGCCTGTGGCCCCTGGTGGAGTATTGGGGGATTATGTGCCTTTCTATTTCACGCCTTTTTCGCCGATGATGTATAACATTTATACAGGTCGTGGTGAGGTGACTCGCCGAGGGAATGAGGAGATTGTTATCTTGGTATGCTCTTTACGTAAGATTAATGATTTAGGTATCCCTTTTGTATTTACTGATCGGCATGCTTACACACCTTTAGCTGAATTTTATAATGATGTGGGTGATTTGCATAAGGTGGATTGGCCGCTGTTACAGCAGCGGAATTTTCAGCGAAATTCTGATGATCCTGTGCAGATTGAGCGGTATCAAGCGGAGGCTTTGATACATCAGCATTGTCCTGTAAAAGGGCTGTTAGGTATTGTTTGTTATACGGATGCAGTAAAATTAGAATTAGAGCAAGAGATTAGCCAAAGAGGGCTTAATCTTGATGTTCATAAACTTACCCAGTGGTATTTCTGATGATTCATTACACACAAGGTAATCTCCTGGATGCAGATGCTGAAGCTATCGTAAACACAGTGAATACTGTGGGTGTGATGGGTAAAGGCATTGCGTTGATGTTTAAAGAACGCTTTCCTAAAAATATGGCAGACTATGCCAAGGCCTGTAAGGCTAAAGAAGTACAAACTGGCAAGATGTTTGTAACCGAAACTGGGGAATTGATGGGGCCTAAATGGGTGGTTAATTTTCCTACTAAGCAGCATTGGCGCTCGAATTCGAAGATGGAGTGGGTGACATCAGGCTTAGATGATTTAAAGCAATTTATTATTGAGAATGATGTTAAGTCGATTGCGATTCCTCCATTAGGTGCAGGTAATGGCAAGCTGGATTGGAAAGATGTTAAACCCGAGATAGAACGTCGCTTATCTGATCTTGAAGGTGTAGATATTATTATTTATGAACCTACTAACCAATACCAGAATATTGCCAAACGAAATGGCGTAAAAGAGTTAACGCCTGCTAGAGCAATGATAGCTGAACTGATACGTCAGTACTGGGTGTTAGGTATGGAATGCAGTTTGCTTGAAATACAAAAGTTAGCTTGGTTTTTAGAACGTTCTATCGAAAAACAAAGAGGTGGAAAGGCAGGTGTTAAGAACCCATTAAATTTGCAATTCGAAGCACACGTATATGGGCCTTATGCAGATAGATTAAGGCATCTTTTGGATAATATGGACGGAAGTTATTTACGTTCCGATAAACGTATCAGTGATTCAGAACCTTTAGATGTGATTTGGTTTGATGATAGTAAGAAAGAATATTTACAAACCTATTTGAAGAGCGAAGAGGTTCAACCTTATATCAAATCATTAGAAGAAACGTCTGAATTGATTGATGGTTTTGAATCGCCTTTTGGTATGGAGCTGTTATCAACGATTGATTGGTTGATTTGTAAACAGAATGTAGAACCGAAGCTTGAAGCGATTAAGCAAGGTATTCTTGATTGGCCTGCAAGCGCTCATAGCGCACAAAGAAAAGCTAATTTGTTTGATGACAGATCCATTGAAATTGCTCTTGAGCGATTAAACTCTTCTGCTTTTGCTGCCTAGTTTATATCTATAGTTTCCTCAGCCTTTACAGTGATTTTTCACATAGAGGCTTTAACGCTGTAATTTTTTTGTGCAAGTAGCCGCACAAAAAGCGCCAAAGTCACTACTCAGTGTAAATGGTATTTCCTCCTGTTGATTGTTTTAGCGGTTTGTTTAAATTTTTGAAAATCCACAATTAATAGCCTCGTTTTATCAGCTTTTTTATGGGCTTATGAACTTCTTCATAAGTTCCCTTCCCAGAAAAATACCTATCAACATCGAGATAATCACGACTACACCTGCAGGTGAAAGAGCGGGTAAGGCTAATAGTAATTGGGTGTCGTTACCGCCGCTGGCGATTACGGCGCCCAGGCCCATTAATAAACCGGCGAGTAGATGTTGGGTGGT
>JABSRQ010000319.1 GCA_013215055.1 Pseudomonadales bacterium
TTGATGTTAAAACGATAAAGTGTCGGGCGATAAGCTACCAAGCTTACTTGAGTCAAGCGTCGGAAAGTAACTTTATACATGTCACAATTAAAATAATGTCAGGGCGTAATAGCGAACAAAAGAAGTTATTGGCCAACAGTGTGTTACAGAAATTGACCAGCCTAGAGTTGGCTGATCTCTCAATGACAGTTGATGTCGCTGATCTAGATGCCCAGTGTTATGCTAAGGCCGTTGCTTAAGTAATTGGCTACTGAGGGTTAAAGTACCTTGATATTGCACGAGAGAAAGATTCTTTAAAAAACTCATACCTAATAATACCGTCGCTTGATCCATGTAGGGATTGATCACCCCACTAATATTTCGAGCCGTTAAACCGCCCAGCGTTAAGCTGTTTAAGGTGGTGGGATAGACGGTTATTATTCCATTGGCCGTCACTACTTGAGCGGCAGTACCTCGGGTGAGATTTAATTTATCTGCTAGCGCTTCAGGAATGACAACATCAGTGGCCCCGGTGTCCAATAAAAATTGTACCTTGATACCATTGATGCTTCCCGTTGCCACATAGTGCCCCCTGGCGTTTTGTGCTAGCACCACAGGTTGTTGGTTGTTTGAACTCAAATTTTGGTTGGGATTTTTTTTGAATTCAATCCAGTTTTGGAAAAAATAATAGCTCATCAGCAGGCCAATGATCCATGCTAAATACATCATCCACTTGCCTAAAGTAGCACTGAGCTCGCTCGTGTTTTTTTTCATTGAGCGATGCACTTTACGTCGGTATTAACACAGCGGCTTGCAGGTACTTTTAACGCAGTGAGCAAATAAGTTTGAAAAGCGCTTGGATAATCAGATTTTTGCAAAGCATGGTGCATGCATAACAGCCAGGCATCTTGCTCAACGATGCTAATTTTAAGGTGTTGATGTGCCCTGGGAATACTTATGCTGCCATATTTCTCGCGGTAGAGTTTAGGTCCGCCTAACCAGCCACATAAAAAACGACTCAGTTTATCTATCGATTCACTTAAATCATCCGGGTGCATTCGCCTAATTTTTTGCGCTTGTTCGAGGCTATCCATCTGTCGATAAAATTCTGTCACGAGGGCGAAAATTCCCGCTTCGCCTCCAGCAGTTTGAAACGAGGTATCATTAGATCCGAATTGCATGACCAGCCCTTTGAATAATTTGTCGGCTATGCGTGAAGTGCATAGGTTTGTCTACTAGTTTGCTGAGCAATAGGTTGAGAATAACTTGGGTTCTATCGCTTCGCTGCTTAAGTGCTTCACTCTCAGTATATTACCAGCGGTGTTGCGAAAGTAGTTAGCTTAACCTTGTGCAGTTGACGATAAATATATCGTTGAGCGCAAGTGAAGGGTCTATCAAAGGTGTGGATAATGATAGATTCTCTGTAGATTACTCTGATTTTAAGGTTACTTTACTGCATGAAAATAAAGATTGGGACCGCTGGGGCTAAGAAGGCAGTGATCCGCGCTGCTTTTCAGTGGACAGCCTCAACAGCATTTCGTCGAGAGGATAGAATAGCGTTGCTAGTCACATCAGACTCAAAATTATTCCTCTGATCAGCTTTTCTCACTGCGATATGGATGTGCTTTGTAAGCCCCGATGACTCGCATTTCTGACGAGAAGAAGTCAAGCTCTTGCAGCGCCAGTTGCATTCTCGGCTCATCTGGGTGGCCTTCAACATCTAAGTGGAAACTGGTTGCAGACATAGAATTAGTGGCCATGTAGCTTTCAAGTTTTACCATATTAATGCCATTGGTGGCAAATCCTCCCATGGTCTTAAATAAAGCCGAGGGGATGTTTCTGACGGTGAACATTATTGTCGTAATAAAAGTCACATCGCTGCAATAAACCGGGATGGTTGGTTGTTTTGACAAGATGATAAACCGGGTTGTATTTCCCACTATATCTTGAAAGTTTTCTCTCAGTATCTTCAGCCCGTATAATTTCGCCGCTAAAGATGAGGCAATGGCTGCATGCGATTTGTTCTGGCTGTTGCTTAGTTCTTGGGCCGCGCCGGCAGTATCTATGTGGGCTACTTGTTGTAAACCTAGCAGGTGGATAGCATCATTACACTGGGCAAGCGCCTGTGGGTGGGAGGAAATCGTCAGCAGCTGTTCTTCATCGACTCCAGGTACTGCCAGTAAGCAGTGATTTACCGGCTCAAAATGTTCTGCGATTATGTGCAACTGGGTTTTTGGCATCAATCGGTATATCTCTTCGACTCTTCCTGCCGTAGAGTTTTCTATGGGTATCATGGCGAGGCGTGCCTCTTCCCTTTCGACCATAAACATCGCCTGAGAAAAACTGTCACAGGCCTGTGTTTTCATCTCTGGAAATACTTTGAGGCATGATAAATGAGAGTATGCTCCCGGGTGGCCTTGGTAGGCGATGGTATTTTTGCTCATGATAATTATCTTATTTAAAAAGTAAGTAATGGGTCTAGTGGTCAATATTAAGCATCTGTTACTAAGTGTCTATAGGTTTATCGAAAACATACAGAAATTGCGCAACTTATTGCTATTAACTTATGCTGTATATAAACATTAAGGAAGACAAATAAAAACCATCAATTTCTTAATCCCTAAAAATAGTTTGTGGCAAAAGTCATATAACGGTAAAGCAGCACAATATAGAACAAGTGGCCCAGCGTTAGTAGCAGCTTCCTCTATGTATAGCGACATGCTTTCTGGGTTAGTCGAAGCCGTGATTCGTATCGCCAACAAAAACGCAGTGATATTGTTTAACCCGCGGCGAGCAACTTTGGGGCTACTCTAAAACAGAAGTCAGGAAAAACGTAAAATGTTAGCTACGCACGCTACAGTGTCTCTGCATGATCATTGGTTATTCGCCATCGACAAGCAGGGGTTAATAAGATTGTAGGTGCTCTCTGTATGGTTGAAGTTATCACCAAAGTCAGCACTGTCATAACCGCAAGTCGGTCGCTATAAAAGGCTGGTATAGATGGTCGGTATTGATGGTGAAATTGGCTACACGGCATTGGTAACAGATAGTATTGAAGAGAAAGAGAGTCATGAAATAATCATTCAAACTCTACCATTGAAGCTGCCAGGGCTGGCGAACATGGGCAAGTTTTTGCGGCAGTTGCGGATCAAGTAAGGCGGCTCGCTTTAGGCTCATTTGCGACACTGGCAGAAATCAATCAGCTATCAGCGGTAGCTAATATACTCTAATAATATTAGCGACTAACGATGACTAGCGTAAGCTGCGTCATCAGTTATCTGTCGTAAGATCAAGGTAACTGATGCTAGCGCGACTTATACCTTGTTCCACTATATAATCTGTAAACATAGATTATTAGATCAGGGAAGGGCGATGGCGATATTAGTCACAGGTGGTGCAGGTTACATAGGTAGCCATACAATAGTACAGCTTTTGGAAGAGGGGCAGCAAGTTATCGTCATTGATGACTTAAGTAATAGCCATCTGGAAGTTTTTAATAGAATAAAGGCTATCACTGCAAAAGAGGTGGTTTTTATTGAGGGAGATGTCAGCGATAAACATTTATTAGCCGGTATTTTTAAGAAATTTGATATCACTAGCGTCATCCATTTTGCGGGCTTTAAAGCGGTGGGTGAATCTGTCGCTAATCCTTTAATGTACTACCAAAATAATATCAATTGCAGTTTGACGCTGTTCGCTTGTATGCAAGAGTTTAACTGTAAAGAAATAGTTTTTAGCTCCTCAGCGACGGTTTATGGTGATCCTGAAACGGTGCCTATCACCGAACAATCAGCCCTGTCTGCGACCAATCCTTATGGTCAAACTAAGTTAATGATTGAGTATATTCTAAAAGATATCGCGATTGCTGATCCAGCCATGCGCATTGCGATATTACGCTATTTTAATCCAGTAGGTGCCCACCCCAGTGGTCTGATCGGTGAAGACCCTAATGGTATTCCGAATAATTTGGTGCCCTTTGTGGCAAAAGTAGCGATAGGCGAATT
>JABSRQ010000320.1 GCA_013215055.1 Pseudomonadales bacterium
TTTTAAAAAACTGTCGTTCAACTATCTTTAAAACCTTATTATAGCGAGTTGTTATTGTCGAAAGTTCAGTTGATTGTCTCATTGAAAATTGATTGGTTAATATTGAAGCTAAGGTATATTTTTTGAAAACTAACCGCTATCGTGATGAATTAGAATCCTTGGTAATTAGAGAATTTGTGCCTGCGGGTTATCAAATAACCAAAGGTATTGAATTAGACCCAGTCCCCGAGAGCTCGAAGTATGCAGCGCTAGTTTTTTCTCTGAATGAAAAAAGTATCGTCTATCGAAAAGGTAAAGTCACTGCGGATCGACCGGGCGCGTTTTTAGCCATTTGGCAACGGCCCTCGCCAGTTAATCTCAACGATAATAAACCTATGCCATTAACATCCAGGCAACTCGATTATTTAATAATCCAGGTTGAAAGTCATGCTGGCGTCACAGCAGCAGAAGCAGGGGTGCAGGGTACTAGGCATGGGCTGTTTATCTTCCCTGTTGCACTATTGGTGGAAAGAGGTATCGTCTGCTCGACAAAAAGTAAGGGTAAAACTGGCTTTCGAGTGTTTCCGCCCTGGAGTCAAGATCGAGGTGTGGTGGGTACTAAGCTGTTTTCTGCATCGGGTAAAAAAACGCAGCGCTGGCAATTACCTTATTTCTTAGAGATTGATCAACATGGCTCTATCGATGCCGGCGAATTAAAGAAACTGATTCCTCAGAACAATAGCCCAGTTGTCGCCAGTAAAAATTAGAAAACGCCATCGATAGCTGCAGTTCCAAGATTTTGCTTCTTGAAATGCCCACAAGCTAGCAGCGGGCTTTAATCAACACTAGCTACTGGATTGCTTTATCAGTGTTCACCACTGATCCCAACTTGGATTGTCTCTGTCAAAATGTTCAATCAGGTAGTCTATGAACACACGCACTTTTTTAGGCATATACTGTCGCTCGGGAAAAACAGCATAAAGTAATTTGTTCGGCATCTTGTAGTTATTGAGTACCGGCACCAAGTCACCATTTTTAATATCATTACCTGCGATAAAGGTCGGTAACCGCCCTATACCTAGTCCCTGTACCAGCGATTTTCGCAGTGCCTCGCTGTTATTTACCTGATAATTACCTGTTACCCGTATCACCTCTTCATCTGCATCTTTGATAAATCCCCATTCATTTACAACAGTATGATAAGTATACAATATGCAATTATGCTTGATTAAATCAATCGGTTCTTTTGGTGTACCTTGGCGCGCTAAATATTCACTAGAAGCGCATAGCACACTATTAAGCGTGGTGATCTGTCTGGCGACCAGCGATGAATCTTGCAAGCTACCTGCTTGTAATGATAAATCTAGCCCTTCCTTAATAATATCAGAGCGTATATCACTCATATCCAGGTGTAGTTCTATGTGCGGATACTGTTGCAAAAACTTTGGGATCAAAGGTGCAATATGCAGATGACCAAAGGAGACTGGGCAGCTGATGCGCAATGTGCCTTTAGGCACTTGTTGCAATTTAGTGGCGGCATATTCAGCTTCCTGTGCAAAGCGTAATGCTTGAATGGCATGCTTATAATAATTATTGCCAGCTTCGGTCAAGCTCAACTTACGGGTTGTTCTGTGCAGTAACTTCACGCCCAGCTCTGCTTCCAGTGCAGAGATACGTTTACTCACTGCGGATTTGGAGACGCCCAGATATTCAGCAGCTTTCGAAAAACTACCGTATTCAATCACCGCAGTAAAGATAGGGATGGCACTTATTTGCGTCATATTAGGCTTTTTTGTTGAGTTTAATTCAACAGTTATATTCTCATATTGAATATTATCAATCAATAAGAAACAAAATATACTTCAACTACCAACATTATTAAGTAGCAGGAGAGCAAAATGGTCAAGCTAGAGCACGTAAATTTGGTCGTCAGTGATATTGATAAAACCGTTGATTTTATCCAGACTGCCTTTCCCGATTGGGTGGTACGAGGCCGAGGAGAAAGTGAGTGGTATGGTAATAAACGTAACTGGGTACATGTGGGTAACGATGACTATTACATTACTCTAAATGATAAAGCCGAGGGTAATAATCGTAATCTAAAGAGCCAGACAGCGGGGCTCGCACATATTGGTTTTGCTGTCGATGATGTGGCGGCAATTTCTGCTCGCCTACAAAATAAAGGGTATCAGATAGCGACTATTGGGGCAGATCATCCCTATCGCAAAACCATCTACTTTATTGATCCAGCAGGGTTTGAATTCGAGTTTATCCAGTATTTAAGTGAGATTCCAGAACAAAAAAATATGTATGGTGGTGAAACATCGGCAATACAACGCCTTGCTAGTGCATAAAAATAGTCACCAATCAGTATCATTAAGCAGAGAATATACAGAGGAATTATCATGAATAATACAACCTTAACCACAGCGCTTTACGCAGCTGTTGATAACAAGAATATAGAGGGCTTGGCTGTATTTATCGCTAAAGATGTCCATTTTTGTTTAGGTAACTTCGCACCTATTACCGGTAGAGATGCAGTGTTAGAAGCTAACCGTGCCTTCTTTTCTAGCATCAACAGCATGCGGCATCGCTTAGATAATATTTGGCAGTGCGGTGAACAGGTGATTTGTAACGGAACTGTTGAATATGTAAGAATCGATAATAGTGAATATTCAGTTCCTTTTGCCACTGTTTTAAAATTTAGCCAGGGTAAAATTATTGAATATTTTGTTTATGTGGATATATCCAAACTTTAGTTCATATACATTAAAGCCTTAACAGCAGTTGTAAGTTCATGATGTGAATGGTTCGATGGTTGGAGCATGCTGCACTATTTTAAGTGCAGCATGCTCCGCTAGCTGATTATTATCAAAGTGATTGTTTAGCGGTTAACGCCCATATTCCAGCAGAAGACAGTAAGGATCCTCCACAAATATTAAATATCCGTTGAGTTTTGGCTGAGGCTAATACCTGCTGAGCTCTGCCGGCAAAGACTGCATATAAGGTTGCATTTAACGTGGCCAAAGCAACAAATGTCATGGCTAGCAGCCAAAGTTGGCTGGTGATTTCTGCCTCTATATTGATAAACTGCGGCAGAAAGGCGACAAAGAAAATAATACCTTTAGGGTTTAAGGCCGTCACCATGTAGGTGTTTAAAAACAACTTCCAACTCGATGCTCGATTTGCATCCGTACTGATAACGGGTGGTTTAACGCCGGCCATCAATAGCTTGAAACCTAAAAATAATAAATAGAGTCCCCCCGCCCACTTTATTGCCTGGAACCAAAAAGCGGATTCGGCCAGTAAGGTACCTAAACCCAGCAAAGACAGTGCCAGTGCTGTGGAATCCCCCAGAGCTACAGCCAAAATTAGCGGAATTTTGGCCTTATAACCATGGGAGATAGAATAGCTTATCACCGTGAGAATCGTGGGGCTCGGTATAATCAACAATACGATTGACGCCGCTACAAATGTTAGCCAAATTTCTATGCTCATGAATACTCCGATTAAACGCTAACATGTTGTCAGCTGCTTTATTGCTGAAGTGGGGTGTTGTGTTAACGTTGCCCAGCCAGCTCAAAATGAAACTAAGACAAATACCACAGCTGCACAATTTTAGGTACGCCCAGTATGGGCATGAGCGATAGAGGCAATAGTCTAAGTAGGAAAATTAAGCTTATTAAGCGTTAATTATCAGCGAACCGCAAGGGCCTGAGCCAGAAGTTTGTCTGCAGGCAATCGTTTTTTATATCGTCTTAAAAAAGTGCATGGATGAAAGATCAGAACGGTTGGAGCGGGTGGGCAAGTTAGCAGCCTCAATGGTTCGACTGTCGTGCATTTTTGAGCAGTTGCTCTTCCAAACTCTTCAAATCGCCAAGCACCCATATATCGACGATCATTTTTTGCTTGAAGGAAAACAGAGCACAACCCGTCCAAGTCACTCGCTTTTGCGTGGCACAATAGCCCATAAAATCGTCTCGGTGAATACCGGTGA
>JABSRQ010000321.1 GCA_013215055.1 Pseudomonadales bacterium
TACTATAACTATTGAGTATGCCGCAAAGTTTAACGAATACAGAAAGTATAAAGTTGAACATGTAACAGCTATAGGCTCAATGATTAATCCAGTGTATAAGCTCTCTGTTGGCTATGAGAGTACGTCTTTTAAAGACGCTTACGGTATTACAGAGGATAGGGCTTTTCTTGGCATAGATGTTTCTTTTTAACCAGTAGATTTTCAATTATCCGAAGCACAAGGCCCGGTTCTGTCGCATCTTGAAACGAAATCCAGAAACGACTTATCTCAGGCGATTTTAGACCGCTAACGAATTAAATTATTCCCACAAAGTCATCTCTCCAGAATTTTTCAGATGGCCTTTCCTCAACATCTGCCATAATTCAATACCGGCGATCGTCGCTTCCGCACCTGTATCGGACTTAAAACCTAACGCTGTTCGCATCTTCCATTTTATCGCCCGGTGGCTCTGTTCAACGATATTGTTCAGATATTTTATTTTCCGAATCTCAATCAAACGGCCGTATAAACCTAAAACCCAAATCTGCCAGTTGATCGTATTCAGCGCCGCTGCATTGCTTCCACTTTTATCAATCACAACATTTTTAGGCAGCCCATGCTTGTCAATCGCTTTGTTAAAAAAGGCTCTAGCCGCCGGTTCATCACAATTTTTACTCAGCATGAAGTCAATGGTTGCGCCATATTTATCGACTGCTCGGTAAATATATTGCCACTTTCCTTTGACCTTTATATAGGTCTCATCCATTCTCCAAGAGCCTGAAATTTGCTTTTTACGAGTCCGAAAAACGGTTTCTAGTTGAGGAGCATATTCCAAAACCCAGCGAGGGATGGTGGCGTGATCGACATTGATTCCGCGTTCTTTTAGTAGCTCTTCGATCTCACGGTAGCTGAGTTTGTAGACGACATACCAGCGCACGGCGATGAGGATTGTTGCTGATGGGAATTGTTTATTTGCAAAACTGATGGCCATAGCCCATCCAAAATATTGATCATGCCGAGGGGATAAGACTCAATATTTGGATGAAGTTCACCTAGTGACAGGAGCTAGGCGCTAGATATGGACCAAGTTGCGACAAAACCTAAAGATGCACTGGTGGAGCTACAGGTAAAACTGATGGCCTTGTATGATGTAAATATCATTGTTTTTATTCTATTTCTAAAGCGACTATAGTGAGGCCTAAACCTGCAGCAACAGGTTTTCAGTGTGGCAGCCCGCTGCTGGCCCGGCACCGATAATATCGAGTCCGTTAACAAGCTTGGGCGTCATGCTGAATCTATCTTTAACTCGAACAGTCGAATGGGCCTCAAGCCCGAATGTAGCAAGGGTGAGTTATGATTTCAACTACCAAAGCACACATTAATAGTAAGTCGAGAAATGTAGGGATTGATGGCATTGTGCTTATAGCTAACGGCTGCAGTTGTTTTTTATTGATTGTCTATAGCAGGATCGGAACTGAAGATATATTGCAGTTCATCATCTACTAGCAGGTAAATATTAACTGCGATAATCTGGTCATCGTTATTGAGCGTGCTGTCGATAAAATATTTTTGTTCTAAAGTGTCACCTATGTCAGTTTCTATATACCTTACAATCATCTCTCTATGAATCAGGTTTTGAGCATTGGATAAATCTTCAAGAAATGACCAGCTTTGTTGTACTTCCAATCCAGAGCAGATAAAGGCTGGCCCCTCACCCGAATCACCCGCCATAGCAATAGCAGGCAAATCATCGCCTTCATCCACAAAGCTGCAATCACCTGTTATAAAGGGGCGTTCAGAGTCGGCATAAAATGCAGCGTTGATTTTTGCGACGGCAACATCATCAATGATAATGTCTGTTTCAACCCATATCAGTTCATTGTCCCAGATCATCTTAGGACTATGTACAAATTTTGTTAGGTTGGCATCTACAAACTCATCTTGTTCTGCTAAATAGGCATTGCCACTAAAGTGATAAACTTCACCGGCGTGCAGCTGGCTTAATGCCGATGTTGAAATAGCTGCAGAGTCACTTTTTTCTGGTTCTTGCATGCAGGCCGTTAATAATAAAAGCAGGGCGATGATGGCAGGGAATTTCAAGGCTTGACTCCGAAGTTTTACTGGCGGAGATGTTAGTCTGTTTTATTGCGAAAAAGTTCGGTTTATATATCCCCGCTGATGGATGATTATTCACGGCGGCGCAGACATTGGTGTTTTATGCCAAAGCATTAGACATCATGCATATAAAACAACCGCATCTTTAATAGTCATGAGCTATCATACAAGTTGTATGATTAGGGATTTACCCGCTTCTTGACGGTGACTAAAATGCTCGATCTTTTGGGCCGTTAAACATTATTGATGCAGAACCCTTCTGATAGTACTAAAGCCAGCAACATAAAATCTTCGAAATTACTTAGACAGTTGCTAAGTCCGGATCAGGCCTTTTTACCGTGTGGCTAATGTTCACAGTCTGACGATCAGCTTGCTGACCCTGTCTGTACCCATTGCCGTGCAGCCCCTTATCAATACCATTGCCAATGTTGGTTCTTTGCGAGCTGCTGTCTGCTGGTTTAGTTTCGGTATTGCTGTTGGCAGGTATACTCAGTGCCTTGCGTACATAACCCCTGGTTTTTTTTGAACGCCGCATTTATGATCAGCTTACCGATAACTGAAAGTCATGTAAGCTTTTATCTTCAGAAGCTGTACACAGGCGCTGCGTTATCCTGCAAGAACTAAATTTCCCAACGCCAGCCCGCAGTAAACCTAAGTTGGGTCAGATCTTCATAACCCTGAATACTTTCAAGATTAATAAAACCTGCATTACCGTTTTTCATTTGAAAGGAAAAGCCTGCACCCAACACCATATATGAACTATCACCTTCGGGTGTACTTAACTCAAAGTCACTGCCCGAAGACGGGCTAGCAACAAATCGTCCGCTTATAACCGACGCGTCAGTTTCAAAGTCTTGTATCAGAGCCAGGCTTATATGAGGAATCAACACACCATGTTTAGTAGACATGATATAACGAAAATATGAACCCACATTCAAACTAGCAACGTCCAGAGACTGCTTATCAATTTCCAGGGTATTTTCTGCATTTGGGCCATCAGGATTTGCAGCTCGCTCCCTATAACCGTCGATAGAAACCTGCCCCATATTATATTGTGCATAGGGATTTATATTAAAATGGGAGAAGTTAAAATTATAACCGCCTGCTAAACTCAGCACCTGTTCATTACCATGATAAGTCGCAATATAATCATTGTTAAACAACTCAGGCGAACGCGTTTGATCATACTCCGTGCCGCCCAATAATAGCACTGCATCAAAATACCAGTCCTGCAGATAATAAGTGCTATAAAAAACAAATGAATAATTTGTGGTATCCATTTCACCAGATACGGAGGAATCGATGTCCGTTGCGGATTGACCAATATTAAAAGCCAACCCGCCGATAAACCTGTCGGTAAACCGGTAATCGATACCCAGAGTCATGACGGTAAGCGATGTATCAGATTCCAGCCCGGCGGTATCTCTTTCGGCATCCGACAGGCTGACATCAACAAAGAAGCCCAGCTTGCCATATTCATTGATGCTTTGATCTACCGTCAACTCATTGGGCGAGGCATCGTTAGCAATATCCCCTCCCCCAGCTTCCGCCTGTGCCAATTTATCACCCGCCATAAGCCACTGTTGATTGACAAGATATTGAGTCTTGGATTCAATCTGTGCCACCTCATTGCTGCTTCTTAAACGGAATAAACGCTGCTGCAAGCTGGTATTGATAGCACCCAGCCGGTATTGACTCACATCTGCCGCAATGCCGGGTGCTATCGGCTCTAAAGCTTCCATTAAACTGGCCAAGCCACTCAGATTGCCATTTTGCAGATGATTTATTGCCTGGTCGCAGACATCTCTTAAACTGCCATAGGTATTTCTGGTGACACAGGAAAACAAGCGGTTTGCCAGAGACGGCATCCTGGGTTCGAGG
>JABSRQ010000322.1 GCA_013215055.1 Pseudomonadales bacterium
AATTCTATTTCCTGATCATGAATCTTGACGCGTCGGCCGCTATTATCGATCTCGATATGATCAAATTTATAAAATTGCTGAGGTTCTTCCTCTACACTATTTAAATCAGAATTCAGTTGTGCCCGGCGTAACAACGCCTTTATTCTTGCTAGCAACAAACGCGGTTCAGCAGGCTTACAGACATAGTCATCGGCCCCCATTTCCAGTCCAAGAATCTGATCAATTTGCTCAGTTCTCGCCGTCAGCATCAGAATAGGCGTTTGTAATTGTGCACGTAACTCACGGCATATATCGACACCATCTTTACCCGGTAACATCACATCCAGAATAATCAGATCCGGACTGGCTTGCAAAATACGCTGAACCGCCGACGCCCCGTCACTTTCCGTTTCAATACGAAAGCCGAAACCACTCAAATAATCTGCCGTTAATTCCGACAGCTCGATATCATCCTCTACCAGGAATAGTAAAGGCTGAATATTTGATGCTTCTTGAGGAGCTATGTCTTGCTTGTTCATGTTATCTACCGCCTAAAATGTCTATTGTCCCATCAAGGTATTGCATCCGCTTGCACTAAATCAGCATACATCAGCTCCTGACTTCTTCCCCTGTTCCAGCGCAGGATAAACTCACAGCCTCCCAGCGGAGAATCACACAGTTCAACTGTTCCGCGATGCCAGCGCATAATTTCAAATACAATCGCCAGTCCTAAACCATGACCGCCGGACTTTCTGTTTCTACTGCTGTCTACCCGCTTGAAGGGGGTGAATATATCCGCCTTATCGGCATCGGCTATGCCTTCCCCATCATCATGAACGCTTATGCAAAAATCTCCCTCGCGCATACAGAGATTCACCTCCACCGAATGCCTTGCATGACGCTGCGCATTGACGATCAGATTCAAGCAAGCCCGTAACAGATAATGTTGATCGGCTTCCACGCCATAGACATCATGATTAGAAAAATGAATGCCTATATCCGGACGCATGGCCTGTACGTCCTTGATCATTTGATGAATTTCTAGGGCCAGATCAAATGTGACAATATTTAGATGGGGTTGTTCCTGCTCCAGCTGGGCATAGGTTAAAATTTCATCCACCAATGTTTCCAGAACCTTGATATCGGCTTTAATACCCTTTAAATGTTTTTCCTCGGTATGGCTAATTGCCAAGTCATCCATCAAGGCCAGATGGAACTTCATGCGGGCGATAGGTGTTCTTAATTCATGGGAAACTGCCTGTGTTAATTCACGCTGCGCCTTCATCAGGCTTTGAATCTTGCCGGCCATGGTGTTGATACGTTGGGAAAAAAGGCTCAACATATCGCCGCCCTCTATCGTCATCGGAGGCTGATTCTGGCTCAGGTCAATATTTTCTATCTCCAGTCCCATGCGTCGCAATCTTAGTTGCAAGGGCCTCAACAAGATGTAGACAGTAATAGCAAATAGCAACACACCCAATAAAACATGGCTGATAATAAAACTGCGTGGAGCCCAGTCAAACATCGGGATAGGCCCTACCACCAGGACCTCATCCAGCACATCCGTCGGTGAATAGACCTTGATGGATGCGACATTGAAGGCGTTTTCACTGACCGATATCACCATCTCGCCACGTTGCAATAAACGCAGCTGTGTCGCATCCAGCGCCAGATTATGCTGACGAATCAGGGCCAAAGGAAAACTAAACTGCTGTTTCAGCAAGGAGAAAACAGCCAGGCGCTCATCGGTATTATAATCATGGCGCTGTAATTCATTTACAACCAGTAAGCCTGCCACTCTGGCCAGCTGTTCATTAATATCATGTACGGTAAGGCTTAAGACCTTATTGCTGGTTACTGAGACTGAATAAAAAACCTTGGCTGAATGCTTGTCAATATCGGCATGAATCACAGGTTTCTGTTGTAACAAAAGCTCCTTTTCCGCTTCGCTAAGCGATAATTCCCGTTGATCCTGCAAATGGATTTTCAGCCCACTCAAACGCTGAATGACAGCCAGCCACTGCTGCTGAACGGGCTCAGGCTTGGCCGCAATATTATTGGCTACCAGCGTGAAAAAACCTTCAGATACATCGCCCACATAGGCCGTCATTCGGTATTCATTCACCGCATTGGACAGCAGGTAGATGCTAATAGCGACAAAAATAGCCGCCATCAACATACCTGAATAGATTTTGAGAAAAATGCTCTGCATAGACTCTGCTTATTTTTATTGTATTAAGCACTATCAGTTTGTATTTTCTTTACACAGTAAACCTACCCAGTTCACAAAATATTATCAATGAGATTTTTGTACAGAAGGAATGAATCGGTGCTTTAATACTTTTTATTTATAAAAATAGATTACTTATAACCAAAATAAATATTTATATAGCGGCGGCGGGGGTAGAATCACAGCACCGGGGTAGCGCTAGCGTTGAATTTACTTGGCAGGCGCCTGTGAAGAGGATGCAGTCGTTACCAGTTCCCATCCTAGTCTGACAATCTTATCGCGTTTATCTTTATCGATACAGTACAGCAAAACATCACCCTGACGCACAACCGCGCCTTCGCTATAGAGCTTGTTTTCGTATAGACAGTGTTTCTTATCATCATGCTGGCTGGATTGAAATTGCTGATAACGCGGTAATGTCGTCTGCGCCAGCACGCCCACACACCACAAGACCATGCCAAGTAATAGCCCTGTTCTCATATCGCCTCCAAATCCACGCCCTAGTCTCTACGCCTCTATACATAGTAGTGTAGACACAAATAAAACAACGGTTTACAGGTTTTAACAAAAAATAAAGAGACTTAACGATGGGCCGACAGGGTTAATGATACGGAGTCAGCAAAGCGCAGAGCATGGGGCTTATCGACCCTGACCTGTGCATACGTGACCTTTTCATCCAGCATCACTATGCTTAAAATATCGGCGGTCAGGCGTTCCAGTAACTTGAACGAGCCCTGCTCGGTGTGCTTGATAATTTCCTTAGTCATCACCTTATAATCCAGCGCCTTTTCCACATTATCACTGTCGGCAGCCTGAGCCGCCGGATAGTGAATATCGGCATTAACAATCACATCCTGCTGTTTCTCCAGCTCCTCCGGATTAAAACCAATATAGGTGCGTAAACGTAAATTTTTAATCTGAATGACGGCATCATTCAACTGCATGGTAATTCCTTTAGCCATGAGCTGGCCACTACGAGGTTATTTGGGTGTATTGGCATTCACTTTACGCGACGTCGAGACATCTCTGTCCTTCTTATTGCCGTTGGCATTGTCTTTTCTAGATGTCGACACGTCTCTGTCCTTCTTATTGCCATTGGCATTGACCTTACGAGACGTGCTCGCTACTTTGACAGCATCGCAGTTATTTTCATAGCTACAGGGTTGAATATTAGGCGCCTTTTTATGCATGGGCTGTGTCGGTGTCTGAGCCAATGCTGCTGCCGAACAAGCGGACACTATCAATATCATCAATATTTTTTTCATCATAAACGCCATAAAAAGTAGTGTGGTAAATATTTAACCGCTTTCTTAGCCATTTTACTAGTTTCCAAGGCAATTAAAACCTTCTCTGATACTCATTATCACTATTAAAAGTCCCCCGATACTCTGCTATACCTATTTTAAATAGCTAGATAAATATGGGTGGATTATGGACATGCAAGCATTACGAGAACTAAATCAGCAGGGACATCTATTTCAGGCAGCCGTTGCCTGTAGTCGCGCAAATAATGGCTGGCTGGTAGAGTTTGAAAAAGATGATGGTGAGATGCTCATACTGACCAAACACAATGGCAGCGTGAAGAGCTTCGATGATCTGGATCTGGCCTGTGACGTGATCCTTAGCCTGGGCTTCCATGATATTAATGTGCTGGAGTAAACCCGCTCACAACGCCATAGAAGCTGAGGGCTTACATAAGCTATAAATATTTTCTGAGTTAAACAAAGATCTAATGGCTATAGATACAGAGCTACTGAACCTTA
>JABSRQ010000323.1 GCA_013215055.1 Pseudomonadales bacterium
CAGCGGGATAATGATATTGGTTCCCATGGCCGGTAACGCAATATGTAAAATCGCGCGCCACGATTGCAGCATTCTTGCCAGCGAGACAAAAGGTGAGGTTAATAATGACATTTTGCCGATTAAAAAATAATACGCAAAGGCCAATGATAACAACCGTGCAGCCATAGAAGCCAACGCTGCACCCTGCATTTCCAATCTTGGAAAGCCAAATAAACCAAATATCAGAATGGGATCCAAAATTGCATTTAAAATCGCCCCCAATAACATGGCCAAGCCCTGCGCCTTGGTATTACCCGTTGCGCGCACCACAGACAACGCCACCATACCCAGCATGGTTAGCAGACCATTAAAATAGAAAATCTGCATATAGCTACGAATCAGCGGCATAAGATGCTCACCCGCACCCAGCAAACCAAATAGCGGATCAATCGTTAACCAGCCAACAATGGCGGCGATAAGTGCTAAAAAAAACGCCAAGGTCTGCGTATCGGTGACCAGACGCTTAAGATGCGGCAAATCACCGGCTGATATTTGCCTGGCCACTACCGAAGCGGCTCCTGCACTTAAACCGATAGATAGACTTAAAAACAGCATCGCCACAGGGAAAATAAAACCCATCGCGGCTAATGGGTCCTGCCCCAGCTTGGAAATAAACCACATATCCACGGCCTGAATGGACATATTGGCAAATAAACCAATCACCATAGGCAACGCCATATGAAATAAATGTTTAGAGATAGAACCCTCGGTTAACCTGGCCTCAACCATTGGCCAACCTTACCTGATGATCCAATCGTTTAAACACCCATAATAACTGACTTAATAAAAACACTGCCGTTATCGATAAACCAATCACCAGCGCCAACCATAAACCTGACGCGCCCATGGCCGGCACAATAGAATCTTTAAACGCCAACTGATAACCCAAAGGTAGTGCGATCACCCAGTAAGCGGTAATAATCGATACCATCGCCACGGTGGTTTTTTTGAAGCCCCTTAATATGCCGGCACTGCATATCTGTAACGCATCGGGCAACTGATAAATAGCGGCAAAAAATAACAGCGATATCGCAATCCTCTGCACCCCCACATCACTGCTGTATAACGCGGCGATGCTTGCTGCGGCAAAAAACATAAAACCTGCGGTTATCACACTACCTAAGATTCCTAAGATAAAACCGGCTGAAATGGTTTTTTTAAGGCGCGGTATATTTTGCTGCCCCACAAAAAACCCGACCCTAATGGTTAACGCCGTACCAATACTCAGCGGCAGCATAAACGTTTGTGCACTGAGATTAAGCGCCACCTGGTGCCCGGCAACAACCTCGGCACCTAATGGCGCGATGAGCAAGGCCAGAATCGCAAAAATACCGACCTCGGCTAACACCGACAAACCAATAGGCAGGCCAATTTTAATCAGGCTAACTTGCTTAGAGAAATCCACTGCGCAAAACGTTAACAACTGCGCCTTTTTCTTTAGCGGTGAGAGGCCGATATACAAGCCGTTAAATACCATCATCAACAACAAGACCAACGCCGTGGCAAGACCACAGCCAGCGCCACCCATCTCAGGCATGCCCAATTTACCAAAAATAAAAATATAATTAAGTGGAATGTTGGCTAATAAAGCCAAGATATTAATCACCATAATGGGTTTTGTTTTGGCATGGCCCTCAACAAACCCCCGCATAGCCTGATACATACCCGCAAAAGGCAGGCCCAATATTATCCAGCTCAGATAAGATTGACTCACCTGCAGCAAATTCACATCGATATTTAACCGGGAGAGATAAGGCAAGATAAGATAAACCCCAATGGCGACCATCAAACCTATAAAAAAGCCCAGGTAGATCCCTTGGTGCAATAAGATTTTAGATTCAGAACCCTCACCTCTACCAACAGCCTGGGCGATCATCGGTGTAAGACCAAACAAACAACCCTGGGCAAATAACAATGCAGGTAGCCAGATGCTGCCTCCTATCGCAATGGCGGCTAAATCCAGCTTGTTATAATGCCCGGCCATTATGGTATCAACCATACTCATGGAGCTGAGAGAGAGCTGGGCAATAAAGATGGGCCAGGCCAATCGTAATAGCTGTTTAACTTCTTTGAGCATAAATCCTGGAACATTCGAAAAGTAGTAAAGATGCGGAAATATACACCATACTTATAAGGATTCTTAGCCTTAATGGTGTTTTATGAATATTGCCATCCCCAAAGAGATACTTAATAACGAACAGCGTATTGCTTTATTACCGCAACATGTCAAAACACTGACCGATGCGGGACACCAGGTTAATGTCGAAAAATCTGCGGGGCTGGGCAGCGGGTTCAGCGACCAAAATTTTATCGATGCCAATGCACGCATTTATGCCAATAAAGACCAGCTATTTCAAGACAGCCAACTGATCATTAAGGTGAAAGAACCGCAACTTAATGAATGCCAATACTTAAATGCGCAGCATATTTTATTCAGCTTCTTACATCTCGCCGCAGCAAAAAAAATCACCCAAGCACTACTCGACAGCCACTGTACCGCACTGGCCTATGAGACCTTAACCGATACCCAAGGGCGCCTCCCCTTATTACAACCCATGTCGGCTATCGCAGGCAGACTTTCTGTGCAAGCTGGCGCTCACCATCTTCAATCAAGCACCGGAGGCAAAGGTGTATTACTCAGTGGCGCGCCAGGTGTGGCTAGAGCCAAGGTATTGATCATAGGCAGTGGCACAGTTGGCATTAATGCCTGTGACGTTGCGGTGGGCATGGGCGCTGATGTGACGGTGTTTGATATTGATACGGAAAAACTCAGGCTGCTGCAGGAACGCTTTGGCTGTGCGATTAATACGATTTTTAATCACGCCCTAGCCATAAACCGCTACCTTAGCCGCGCAGATTTAATTATCGGGGCGGCGTTAATTCCCGGGGCCAAGGCACCGATATTGATCAATGAGGAACAGCTGGCACTGATACCGGATAAAACCGTCTTGGTGGATGTGGCTATAGATCAGGGCGGGGTTTTTGCACACAGCAGGCCAACCACTTATGAGAAACCTATCTATCACTATAAAAATTTGATTTTTTACTGTGTCAGCAATATGCCAGCAGCCGTAGCAAGAACCGCATCAGAAGCGCTAGCCAATAGCAGCCTGCCTTTTATACATCGGTTGGCGAATGGTGGAAAAAAAGCGATCAATACAGAACCGTTTAAACAGGCTTTAAATATTGAGCGAGGCATCATCAAACACCCACTTGTACAGCAGGCATTTGCTGAGACTTAGAAAGTTCCTATTCGTACAAAGAAGCCGGAGGAAGAACCATGGATATTTTTTTGCCTAATAACTTTTCAAGTTCGGCCACATCATAGGCATCTTCCTCGCCGATTAAGCTGATGGCTATACCCGTAGCGCCGGCGCGGCCGGTTCTGCCAATTCTATGTACATAGTTTTCGGCTTCTTGCGGTAGATTATAATTGATAACATGGGTGATGCCGTCAATATGAATACCGCGCCCCACCACATCGGTAGCAATCAGGAAACGCACCTTACCGGATTTAAAGTCGGCCAATGTCCGTGTACGTTTATTTTGTGCCACTTCACCGGTTAAAACCTCTACCGGCAAGCGGTTACGCTGCAGGCGCTTATAAAGCCACTGACACTGATCACGCCTATTGGCAAAGATAATACAATGCTTGATGTCACCCTGCTGAATCATGCGGGTTAAAAGATCCAGCTTCTCACTATCTGAAACCATATAAAAAAGCTGCTCAACTGTATCGGTGGCCACAGAATCCGGCTCAATCTCAACCTCAACGGCATTCATGGTCCACTGCTCACTGAGATTAATAACATCTTGGGTAAACGTGGCACTAAATAGCAATGTTTGGCGATTCTCTTTGGGCGGCGTATTACGCACAATTTGTTTCACCTGTGGGATAAAACCCATATCCAGCATGCGGT
>JABSRQ010000324.1 GCA_013215055.1 Pseudomonadales bacterium
AAGACCATAGATTATTGCAAGAAAACTGTAAAACCTGGTTTAATATTGTTCCCAGCGGGCAATGGGGCGTGGTTTGATCACTTCTGAGTTATTCTTTTAACCCCGCTGATGCGGGGTTTTGTGTTTTTAGGATTTGCGTTTTAGCGTGTGGGGTTTTACAGGGGCATTATGGCAATAAAAAAAATAGTTTTTATCGGTGCGAACTCCGCGGTAGCTAAAACCTTAGCCCTGCAATTTGCTGAGCAAGAGGTAGAAATCTTCTGTTTGGCCAGAAATGAAGCCAGTTTAGAGAAGCATATCAAAGCGTTGGGGGGGGCTTATAAGGGCGGTTATTTCTTTGATTTTTGCGATTATTCTCAGGCTAAGGCGGCGATTCAAGCGGCGGTATCTGTTTTGGGGCATATTGATCTTGCCGTGTTTGCGCATGGGACTTTACCGGATCAAGTCGTCAGTGAATTCGATATGGCGGTCACACTGGACTGTTTTGAGAATAATCTGTTATCGGTTATCGCGTTGCTTATGCCTGTTAAACAGCAGATGTTGTTACAGAAAACAGGCAAGATTGCGGTGATCAGTTCGGTTGCAGGTATCAGAGGCCGGCCAAGAAACTTCACCTATGGTGCGGCCAAGGGAGCGTTAAGTCTTTATTTGCAGGGTTTACGTTCGGTGCTGTGGGACACAGGTGTTGAGGTTTATGATTTTAAAATGGGCCCGGTAGACAGCCCTATGACGATTGATCATGAAAAAAACTTTTCTTTTGCCAGTTGTGATCAGGTCAGCGCCAGAATCATAAAACTGTTAAAGACCCGTCAATACCAGGCCTTTGTTCCAGGTTATTGGCGCTGGGTGATGTTGGCAGTAAGGATCATGCCCGAGCGCCTGTTTCAGCGCCTGGGTTTTTTATCGGATCGTTAAGCGCTGTTATTTCAGCTTGTGATCATTAACCATCTGATCTAATTCGGCGATTTTTTCTTTCATTAAATCATGGCAGCGTTGAGCCAGCTCAGCACTATCGTCTACCGTTAATCCTATCGTTGATATCGGTTCTAAATAACTGACATAGGCCGGTTTCACATGCCATTGTTTAAGGTCAATCATTGTTGCTGAGCTGCAACACAGCGGCACGATGGGCACACCTGCTTTAATTGCGGCGGCAAACGCACCTTTTTTAAACGGTAATAACCCGCGGCCTTTGCTTCTTGTGCCTTCTGGCATAAATAAAAAGGAGCGCTTTTCTTGTTGTAGATGTTCAACCACTTGGTCAACCAAGGCCCAGGCCTTTCTTTTATCACCTCGATTGATAAAGATATTACCTGCCAGCCAATAAGCAGGGCCAAATAACGGAATCCACATCAGGCTTTTTTTACCGATTACCGAGGCGTTTTTAGGCCATATTTTCCCGATAAGAAATATATCCAATAGGTTCTGGTGGTTGGCAATATAAATGGCAGTTCCAACCTCCGGTTGTTCTTTGACGCAGATGACGTTGATGCCAGCTAGCCAGTGGGCAGGTTTAAACAGCTTTAGCGCTTTATGCGCGTTATTAGGTTTAAAAGGCCTGAAGCTCAGATATAGAATGACGATAAAGGAGAATATAAAGAAATATGTAATAACCGCAAAGAGGCGAAAAAAATAGAGCATGTGCAAAACCTAAATTTATTGTAGGGCTATTTTACGCTAAATTGGTTTTTGTTTCATATCATAAGCGTGCCTTGGCTTGGGGCTTGGTTTTAGCAATATGGTGAAAATGTGAGCCTAATAAGCGTTTAAGAAGGGCGGCTAATTTTGCCGTGTGGGTAACCAGATAGCGGTTTTGTGTTTTGTTTCTATTAATGATGGCTAAAAAAACCTCTGCACAGACCTCTGCGGGAAGAGAGCCGGCGCTGGGGCCTTTGGCTTCCAAACGGCTTAAATGTTCATGGTAGCAAAGTCTAGGCGCTTTTCTTGCCAGTACTTCCTGGATTTTTAGGGCTGCGGTTTGTCTGAAATTTGCTTCTATTGGGCCTGGTTGAATAACGTGTACATCAATGTTTAAGCTTTCCAGTTCCAGCCGATAGGCATCGGCGGCAGCTTCAATGGCATATTTACTCATGCAATAGGGGCCACGAAACGGCAGGGTGACTAAACCTAATATTGAACTGTTAAAGATGATTTGGCTGCCTGCGGATAACGCAGGTAATAAATGATTGGTTAATATGACCGGGCCAATAACATTGCTATTGAGTTGTCTTTGTAAATCTTGCCAGGAGCTGTCTTCCATCGCCACTTGTAAGCCGTAACCGGCATTATTAAACAGTGCATCTATTTTTCCGCCGCTGTGTCGCAATATATGGTTAGCAGCTTGCATGACACTTTCTTCATCGTTGAGCTCAAGTTTAACCGCGATAGCACCTAACATTTTTAGGTTTTCTAAATCCTCTACTTTCCTGGCGGTGGCAATGACGCAGTGGCCCGCTTGTAATGCGGCTTTAACACAGGCAAGTCCAATGCCCGAAGAGCCGCCTGTGATAACAAGGGTTTTATAGTTTTGCATAGGTGAAATAGCCAGTGGGAAAGTTGCGTGAAAAAACGAAAGCCCTTATGCTTTCAGAAAGTTAACGATATAGAATTATCTCTGATCTGGCAATCTTCAACGCGGGACGTTTATGGCTAAATTAATTGCGGTGTTTAATATCAAAGGGGGGGCGGCAAAACAACCTCTGCGGTAAATCTTGCCTATCTGGCAGCAAAAGCCGGCTATAAAACCTTAATTTGGGATATGGATCATCAAGGGGCTACGGGTTATTTCCTGAATATGGATGACCAGCTTAAAGGCGGCTTGAAGTCGGTTATCAAGGATATGGATAAGCCTTTAGCGAAACGTAAGCTTTTCTCAAAAGGCCTGCAAACCGATTTTGAAGATTTGGATATTCTACCGTCGGATATGTCTCTACGCTTTTTGGACATTAAAGCCTCTGAGGCAAAGCAGAGCAAAAAGTTTATTGCTAAGCTGATTCAGCCTCTGTTGGAGGAGTATGACTATATCTTTGTTGATTGCCCTCCCGGGTTAACGGTTGCCAATGAGAGCTTATTATATGCGGCTGACCTTGTATTGGTGCCCACCATACCTTCCGTGTTATCGGTACATATGCTTGAGAAATTACGGGATTATATTAACGAATCCATCAAAGATAAAAAGCAGCGGCCTAAAATCCGAGCCTTTTTTAATATGGCTGACTTACGTAAAACCATGCATAAAGAAATTTATGACCAGCTCTGTGTAAAACGTAAGACGCTGATTTTACCGGTTGCCATTCCGAATGCGACGGTTGCCGAAAGAAGGGGCATTGAGCGTACACCTATTGCAGAGTTTGCGCCTAATTCTACGGCTGCCAAAGAGTATGACAAGCTGTGGCAGGCGGTTGATAAAATGCGTTTATAGCATTTATTTAGTCTTAGATGAAACTTTTGTAAGCCGCGTAAAGCGGCTTTTTATTGTGCTAAAATTTGTATCTTTCCACTCCTATTATAATGCTAAAAAAGTGAGCAGCTTGTGAAGATTGAACGTTTTTTTGTTGCCATGGGGCGTTTGTTTATAGAGCGCCCTAAGATCAGCCTGGTTCTGGTGTGTTTGTTTTTTGGGTGCATTTTATCTCAGCTGCCTCAGTTGCGTATCGATACCAGTGCTGAAAGTTTTTTACACCCCGATGCCCCTGCCATTCTTGAATATAATGAATTTCGTCAGGAGTTTGGTCGAGATGAATTCTTTGTGGTGGTGATTACCGGTCAGGACGTTTTTGAACTGGATTATCTGCAAAATCTTAAAGATTTACATGAGCAATTAGAGTTGTCGGTTCAGCGTTTACAGTCGGTTGAATCGCTGGTGAATGTACGCAATATATATGGTGACGGCGATGACTTAATCGCCGAAGATTT
>JABSRQ010000325.1 GCA_013215055.1 Pseudomonadales bacterium
GAATTGATCGTGCACCTGACACCGGGAGTAAAGTTTGGTGTTTATGCCGATAACCTGCGTATCAAGCAGATTCTGAATAACCTGGTCTCGAATGCGATTAAATTTACCGAAGAAGGCGAGGTGGTATTAAAGCTATCGATTGAAAACGCTAACTACATGTTTTGCATTCAGGACAGTGGTATCGGTTTGCCCGAGGATGCCCTGGAAAGCATATTTGAAAAATTTACCCAGGCGGATATGTCGACAACAAGGCGCTTTGGCGGTACCGGCCTGGGGCTGGCGATCAGCCGTGAATTAACCTTGTTGATGGGCGGAAGTATCAAGGCAGAAAACATTTGCGGAGGTGCCCAGTTCACGGTCTCGTTGCCGCTGCAGGCAAGGCAGTTAAAAGAGGAAGAGCCTGCACATGCGGTGGATCTGGAGGGTAGTCGCATCCTGGTTGTGGATGATAATGACTGTAATCTACTGGTGCTGGGAGAACACCTGCGTAATCGAGGCTGCCAAATCACCACCGTTGACCGACCTTGCAAGGCTTTAGAGGCCCTTGCAACGGCACATAAAAAAGAAACCCCCTTTGATGCCGCGGTGATCGATTTTCAGATGCCGGAAATGAGCGGCATGGATCTGGCAGGCTGTATTCGTCAACAACAAGAATACTCAGGTTTGAGAATGTTATTACTCAGCTCGGTTAACTCGGGATTAATTTCGGATGATATTCGACAGAGGGGCTTTGATGCGTATTTACTCAAGCCTACCAATATTTCGCACCTTAATCTGGCGCTCAGCC
Source organism: Pseudomonadales bacterium (assembly GCA_013215055.1). Taxonomy (GTDB): domain Bacteria; phylum Pseudomonadota; class Gammaproteobacteria; order Pseudomonadales; family DT-91; genus CAKMZU01. The sequence continues at coordinate 788 of JABSRQ010000325.1, forward strand.
TAGCCTTGTCGCCCGCTAAAAATCCAGATGAACTCATTACCAAGGGCACGATTACACAAAGAAGGAAGTATATTGACTGGAGTACAGCTGATGGTCAGGAAGATAAGGCCAAGATACTCGTTGTCGAAGATAATGTTGTCAATCAGATGGTTGCCAGAGCTTCGTTAGAGCGATTGAACTGCCATGTTTTTATTGCCTCCTGCGGACAGGATGCGCTGGATAACCTGGAACGGCAGAGTTTTGATTTGGTCTTTATGGATATGCAAATGCCTGACATGAGTGGACCTGAGGTCACACGCCTGATCAGAGCCTCGGATAATCAACAGTGGAAAAATTTGCCGATTGTAGCGATGACGGCTAACGTCGGTAAAAAAGATAGGCAGCTTTGTGACGATTCCGGCATGAATGATTTTATCGGTAAACCCTTTACGCCGGAGCAGCTTAAGCAGTGTATCAATCAATGGATTGGAAAAATGGATGTTAACTAATTGGGTTATAAACCGCGCAGTTTTCTTGCTTCACTCTTCATCTTGATCAACCGTGTATTATACGGATCTACCGTTAAGCCTCTATCCACATAGATCTCCATTCTCTTGTACATACGCTTCTTCCTGGCAGTGGAGGCGAGTAAGGAATAATGTGTGGCCAGATTTGCAATGCCCTCTTGCGCTTTATAGCTGTGGCTATCGATTTGCAGTGCACGTTGATAATAATCAATGGCACTGGAGCCCTTGGGCGTCAATATTTTATGCGCTTCCTTGGCCGTCTCCGCCAGCTTTATATATCTATCGACCAGGGCTTTAATGCCTTTATCGGCAGCAATGCTGTTTTTGTTGATATCACGGGCTTGGCTATAGTAATACAGCGCATTTTTCCTCTTGGGGCGAATCAGCTTCTTTTGTTTCTCGGCGTGTTTTGCCAGCTGAATATAGCGCTGTTCCAGTTTTTCTATGCCGGTACGGGCCTGTAAATTCTCCGGGTCTATCTGTAACGCCAGCTCATAATAAGAGAGCGGTCGGGTGACGCTGAATGCGCGATGTTTAATCAATTAGATTAATAAAGGCTATAGGTATAAGAAGCATTAACGCGTAACGGGTTCAATTTCTATGTACAGTCTCCGCCTTTCATTGTTATAAATGGGTTGAATAAAGAGCCCCCTGGCTGATTAAAGCTAACAAGATTCCCTGGTTAAAATCTTCAGTTCTAACCAGGGAGGATTGCCCGTCGAATAGCCTACCGGCTAAAAAAACCTGCTAACCCTATTTAAACGTGGATGAATCCGACGATTGCGGCATGTAATAGATTCAAGGCGGTGCCATTACTTAGCGCATTGCGGTTGGGCCAATGCAAGGGGGAAAAATATTCCGGCATCATAGAGGATAACTATTCATCAGCCGTAAAAGTTAATGGTTTTTCCCTGTATACAATAGTGGTGTATCTAGCCAAAGAGCGCAACCAGCTGGAGCGCTTGTGCCGGTATACCTCTAGGGGGAGCCTTATCCGAAAAATGCTTATCCATTGGTAAACAGGCGTAAGTGATTTATCGGCTAAAAATACCCTACAACAAAGGCCGCACCCATGTGATAAGCGTGTTAACAATCTATAATCAGAGGAGCTACGGGGAAAATATGCGTTTAAGTTCTCGGTCACTTAAGCTCGTCGGCTTTTACTCTGTATCTATAAGCCGCCAATATGCTGCTGGCTTACGATATATTTTTATAGGTTTAAAGGAGTCTCTGTAGCTATGAAGCGAATGCATTTTATAAGACGTTTTCTGCTGTCGATCATTACTATGGTATCGATAATCAATCACAGTGCAGCGGAGCCTGTATCAACAGAAAAAGCAGCGGATATTTACAACCGTTACTGTGTGCTCTGCCATGGTAATCAGGGCATGGGAGATGGTTTGCTGCCGATTAAAATCGATAACTATAGCAAGGCCAATTTATTACTCGATATCAAAGCCAATAGTAAAAATGAGATCATTAAAATTATTATGCTGGGAGGACAGGTTGAGGGTATCAGTTCTTACATGCCGCCCTGGCAGGGAGAGCTTAAACCGGCCGAGATAGAAGCTTTGGCAGAACTTATCATGGGCCTGCGCACCGATACCCAGGCTTACATCGTTTTATTGAAAAATCGCGCCAATCTTAGCCAAAAAGTCGATTTTTCAGGGCGTGTCATCTATCAGGGCCGCTGTGTTCTGTGTCATGGCTCGACAGGTGAAGGCAATGGCCGCATGGCTAGAATCATCAAGACACCACCGCCAGCAGACCTTACCGCCAGCAGACTGCCCGACGAGATGATGCTGGATATTATCCGTAACGGTGGCCAAGTCGTAGGCCGTTCCCCACAAATGCCACCCTGGAAGGATCAATTAAGCGAGCCTGAAATTAAGGTGTTGATGGGGTTCCTGAAGTCGATTAGAGATTAACATCTGCTCCGTTCTGTAAAACGATATCTTCCCCACTTTTTAAGAAAAAGTTTTACTCAGAGATTATGTTGATAGCAGGATCTGTTATGACACTTTGAGTGAATGCATTAGCAAGGCGAACCACGATCACAGCAATAAAGACTGTCATTATGATAAAAACTGGGGATTTCCCATGGCGCCATGGGACAGATTTTCTCTTTATTCAAACAATTTATAACAATGAAAGCCGCAGTCTGTACATTAAAAATTAACCCATTCCGCTTTAATACTTCTTATACCTTCACAAGCTTCTTTTTGTTCAGAGTCTGTGAAATTACGCATTCACCACTCTTAAGGTAAAGATAAGGTTTTTTCGTAATAGTCATTAGCGGACTTAAATCCCAGTGAACGCTTATCGCTTTTGGACCATTTTTATTTATCGATTTTGATGCTCATATTCGCCTAACGTCGAAATCAGCGACGCGTCTTTTTACATGCGTTGGCGTTTTTGTTAGACATTTTTTTTAAATGCATTACTTGGCAATGGTTTTCAACCATTCTCGCGCCTCTTCTCCACTTCCCACATCATGTAAGATAACCTCGGCCTCTTTGTTAAATTGTGCTTGCCACAATTTCACCCCTATACCCTTCATTTCATCTTCTGATTTGATAGTGGCAACATATCGAAGTT
>JABSRQ010000326.1 GCA_013215055.1 Pseudomonadales bacterium
CCCAGCTGAGCTAAGGCCCCTAATAGGGGGTGTCTTTTTAATTCATATTAATAATATTGGTGGAGCCTAGCGGGATCGAACCGCTGACCTCAACACTGCCAGTGTTGCGCTCTCCCAGCTGAGCTAAGGCCCCCAAAAGACGAAGCGAATAATATAGTCGCCCCTGCCTTCTGTCAACTGCATTTATGAAATAGAATCAAAAACTTATCACATTCATTAAACGCTTATTTATCGAACAATCTACGTCGATAAACCCGCATAAGCTTTATCTAACTTCTTCAGTTTTTTCTTACCCAAGCCTCCCAACACCTCGATGGAATGACGTACTCGGGCTCTGGATATATCCGGCCCTAATAAAACCATCGCATCCATCACGGAAATAGAAGACGTCGTACCCGCAATACTGATAAAGATGGGTGCCAAGAAATCTTTTAGCTTGACATCCATCGCGCCAGACAACGCTTTTAATGAAGAAAAAATCTCATCTTTTTCCCATACCCGTAAAGACTCCAAAGACCATAAGGCAAATTGCAGCACTTCCAGCAACTTATCCTCTTCAAGCTTACTCGCCTTACTAAAATCCTCTGCCGTTAACGGCAACATGCCGGAAAATAAAAATCCTGCCGCAGGGGCTAAATCACTGTACACATCCATACGTGGCTGGAAATGCTCTAACATAGGCAGTAAATTGGCTTCATTAAAAGCCCATTGCTGCAGCTTTTCAGCCAACTGCTCAATCGTCAAGTCTTCACGTAACCAACGCCCGTTTAACCACTTCAATTTTTCAACATCAAAAATCGGGCCACCCAAAGAGACACGCTGAATATCAAAGTTATCAAACATGGCCTGAAGATCAAACTTCTCACTTTCATCCGGCATGGACCAACCCATACGGCCTAAATAGTTGATAACGGCCTCAGGCATAAACCCCATGCGCTGGTAATATAAAATACTGGTTGGATTTTTACGTTTACTGAGTTTGCTTTTATCCGGATTACGCAGCAGTGGCAAATGACAAAGCTCAGGCATTTCCCAGCCAAAGTATTTATATAACAGCTGATGTTTGGGGGCTGAATTAATCCACTCTTCACCACGTAATACATGGGTGATTTCCATCAAGTGATCATCAACCACATTGGCCAAATGATAAGTTGGCATACCATCAGATTTTAATAGAATCTGCGCATCTACCTGCGACCACTCGACTGTTATCTCGCCACGTAACATGTCGCTAAAAACACATTCACCCTCTTCAGGCACATTCATACGAACAACAAAAGGCGCACCGGCCGCCTTACGCTTGGCCACCTCTTCTTCAGGCAATTTTAATACAGAAGGCTTTAATGCCTGCAAGCTGCCAGTCTCTTTCGCTTCAGCGCGTAACTGATCTAACTCCTCAGAGGTGCGATAACAATAAAAAGCATGGCCATCATCTAATAATTGCTGACAATGCTTTTCATAGATGGCCTTACGCTCACTCTGGCGATAAGGACCAAAATCGCCTCCAATATCCGGGCCTTCACTCCAGTCCAAACCTAACCAACGCAGGGAATCATAAATCGCCTGCTCAGATTCTGGCGTGCTGCGGCTCTGATCAGTATCCTCGATACGCAGAATAAACTCACCGTCAAATTGCTTAGCAAAACACAGGTTAAATAAAGCGATGTAAGCCGTACCCACATGTGGATCACCCGTAGGTGATGGTGCGATACGTGTTCTGACCTTAGCCATAAAATATTTCCAAAAAAGAATAAAACAAAGACATTAAAAATGCATAATGCGGCGTATTATAAGGGTTCAATACGACAAAGCTAGGGGCTAAAATCAAGCTTGCAGCAGATCGGCGATATGCAATTTCCATTTATCTACATCCGTACCATCGGATTCTAAAACTTCCAGGCCAACATAGAACCCCGCCCCAGCCTCATCGGGGCGTAACCACTTAACCTGAACGGCCAAATATAGGCGCTCCTGTGCATCTTGCAGCTGCACACACAACTGATAAATAGCATCAAGAGGCAAGGCATCATCAATATGAGCAGATACGCCATTGGCAGACACATCTGCAGATGAGCAGAGCAATATTTGACTGCGCTCCTGATAGCCACTGCGCACCTCTATAAAGAGCGTTTCCGAACGTGGCAGGCGCGTTTCCTGACGTAGATTTTCAGACATTAGCATCCCTGTTTTTTTATTATTCTTATGTATTGCGGCCGGTTAAAACAACCTTATTTAAACGCTCAGCAAAAGTTTCATCATCTAAAAGCAGGCGGATTTTTTTATCCATCACTTTATCAATCAACGGATCACGCTGACTTTCAATCACCGTGGCCCCATCTTGATCAACAAAAACAAAACGCCCAGTTGCATTAAACTTAACCGCTAATTTAGCCCGGAAGTATTTCCCAGAGTCTTCATTTAATACTTCAATCCAGGAGCCTAGAGACAAGGTATCAAAATTCAATCTAGCTTGTCGGCGTAACCCGCCCACAACTTTCTCGGTTTCAAGCCGCTGTTTTTCCGCATCCTGTCTGGCTCGAAAAAGATTAGCCTCATCCAGGGCCTTGGCAGCAGCCAGCTTTTGAGCCTCGATCTCAGCCTGCTGCTGACGGCGCAATAGAATACCTTGTCGCTGCACCTCCTTTTCTTTATGCAGAACATGAAAATCTTCTAAACAATAATCTAGCGTGGTAACAAACATCACCTCTAATACAGGAGAATCACGTAAGATTCTTACCATTTTTGCAGAAAGCAGATAGGCAAAATCTGCCAGGGTTTTACTGAAGGCTTTCTGCCCAATAACGTTGGTAAATAACAATTGATCAAAATATTCCAACTTAAGGCTTAACTGAACCCTGGAGAAACCACCATCCTCCGCTCGCACCAGAAACCACCGCCCAACAGAAAGTGATGACACTTGGGCCAACAAGGCACTACTGACTTGTGCCTGAGGCGATAAAGCTTCCTCAAAGGCATAGTGTAAAGTGACATCTTTTAAATCATTAGCGGGCTTTCCGCTAGCAATAACGGCAAAATCGTAGTCCAATTGGTTACAAAAGTTTTCAGCCGCACCCATGTCAAAATCCATTGCTATAAAGGCGGCCCTAACCTCGGCGGGTAACTTGCTTACTAGGGGTCGGGTTTTTACATTAGCTGCTGATTGCACCTGATAATTAGCAACCAATATATTTAATAGTTTTTTCCAGCGCAACCACACCGCAGCATCAACACCTTCACGCATCAGCAGCAATTTAATTTCAATCAGCAGTTCACATTGAATAAAATCAGCCACAATAACAGGTAGCTGCTTATCGGTCAGCAGTGTGGTAAAAAACGCCGTGATATCGTAACTGACTTGCTGCGCTTTTAATAAACCCGATTCAGACTCAACCAGCCGATGACTCAGCATGACAAAACGCTTAGTGAAATTGGATATTTGTGTTTGTGTGTGCAATAAAAGCCGCTGCAATGAAGAAATATCCGTTGGCGCTATTTCCCCGACAGCCTCAACACAATCACCAAGCAACGTCACAAAACCATCGCTATGCTTGAGGAAGTCCGACTGCCAACCTAACGCAGAAAAATACAGCAGATCAAACAATTGTTTAATCGGGTGTTTTTCCAGCCAGAATTGCGTACCCAGCGTCGCATAAGCCAGCAGAAAAAGTCGCATAGGCATTAAGGCCAGCGAAAACGACTTATCTAACTGTGATAGCTTCGGGAAAGACGAAAGAATGCGTATATTAAAGCGCAACTCAGCCTGCAAAGAGGAAGGAAGGTCTGCCGCCAGCTTAAGGCAGCGCTTAATCAGGCGGTCCTCAATCGTCTGATCCCATATTACCTG
>JABSRQ010000327.1 GCA_013215055.1 Pseudomonadales bacterium
TAAGGCCTACACGTTTTTTATCAACACCTTCCGAGATTTGTTCCAATACCGTTTGAGCACCGACAAACCCACCGGCCTTTTCACCACCGGCGCGGCGCGCTTTATTGATAGCCCAAATCAAATTAGCCTGAATCGGTGTTGTTTTTTCATCCAACTCATGCCCATAAAGACATAAACCGGCCTCTAGGCGTAAGGAATCCCGGGCACCCAAACCTATACATTCAACGGCATCATGACTTAATAACAATGCCGCTAAATCGGCGGCCTTATCATTACTGACAGATAACTCAAAGCCATCCTCACCAGTGTAACCTGAACGTGTTGCCCAGCACTCTATGCCATCGACTTCCAGCCAGCGCCCCTGCATAAAAACCATATCGGTTAAATCTGCGTCAAAACCACTTAAGACGGCAGCAGCCTTCGGCCCCTGCAATGCCAGCAAAGCCCTATCATCTAACATGGTTAAAGAAACTTTGTCGCCTATCAGCTTCTCCAAATAGGCAAAATCCTTATCTTTACAACCCGCGTTGACCACCAGCAAAAAGTCCACTTCTCTGCGGCAAATCATTAAATCATCGATAACCGTGGCATTTTCATTCAGCAATAAGCTATAACATTGCTGCCCCACAGCCAACCCTTGCAAATCCGCCGGGAAAACTGTCTCCAGCACTTCAGCAATATTTTCACCCAATACCTGGATTTGCCCCATATGTGACACATCAAATAAACCTGCGTTGCTACGGGTGTGCAAATGCTCCTTTAACACGCCCAATGGATATTGCACCGGCATATCATAACCCGCAAAAGGCACCATTTTAGCGCCCTGATCAATATGCCACTGATGTAATGCGGTGGTTTTAATGTTTGTCATGGTGTTACTGCCTGTAAAAAATCTTTTAAAATATGTATAACGTCATTTACCCATTTGCTATCGATTAGCTAATGCGTGTCGCTTTATTAAATAAGCTGAAAAAATTATCCGTGGTCTGCTCGGCAAAAGCCGTCAGAGGCATTTTCTGTAAATCGGCAACAAATTCTGCCACATCACGCACATGCCTTGGATAGTTAGGTTTACCTCTAAACGGCACAGGGGTTAAATACGGGGAATCGGTTTCCACCAACAACCTATCCATCGGGGTTTTACGTGCAACTTCTTGTAAATCTGCTGCATTTTTGAAGGTCACGATGCCTGAAAAACTGATATAAAAACCTAAATCCAAGGCTTTTTTAGCCATATCCCAGTTTTCGGTAAAACAATGTAATACACCGGTCTTACTGGTGCAGGCATAGGACTTCAGTAAATCAATCGTATCTGTTTGTGCCTCACGTGTATGAATAACCGTAGGCAGCTGCAATTGCTTAGCAACTTGCAAGTGCATTTCAAGGCTTTCGAGCTGAACCGCCCGACTGTCTTTAGAATAATAATTATCCAGGCCGGTTTCACCTATAGCCACGACTTTTTTATGATCGGCAGCGGCGATCAACTCATCGGCGCTCATCATATTTTCTACATCCAATGGGTGCACACCCACCGAGGCAAAAACATTTTCATATTGATCGGCGATAGCCTTAACGGCATCAGCATTGGTTTTGTCGATACCAATACAAAGCATGTGTTCCACGCCTACGGCAAAGGCATCACTGATCACTTGATCCAGATGTGGATTATCAAGTTTATCTAATTTTAATCTATCGAGGTGACAATGGGAGTCAACTAACATACAAACTTACTCTACAAAATATTGAAAAAAATGCACACATTAACCACCGGTAACCGGTGGATAAAAGGCAACCTCATCAGCATCATTAATGGTGATATCAGATTTACAAACCTGATGATTCACCGCCAAAACCAGGTTTTCTTCACTGAGTTTATGTAAAAAAATTGCGCCAAGCTCTTCACCGTGACGCTGTGTAACATTATCAGCAATACAGGCGACCAGGGCTTTGCGAGTCATTATTGGCGCGGCGATCTTAAGTTCTATGGCCGAACAATCAAGATCTTCTCGCAACTTGGCAAAAAACAGCACATTAACCATATTTGAAATCACCTGATTTGCCACCGGTTTTTTCCAGCAATTTAATCTCGCCGATCACCATGGTTTTCTCAACCGCCTTACACATATCATAAATCGTTAATGCCGCAACAGAGGCCGCCGTTAACGCTTCCATCTCAACTCCGGTTTTAGCATCTAATTTACAGGTAGCCAGAATCTTTAAAATACCGGTCTCACTATCAGGTTCAAAATGCAGCTTTATACTGGTTAAAGCCAGCGGGTGGCATAGCGGAATTAAATCACTGCATTTTTTGGCAGCCTGAATACCTGCTATTCTGGCAACCGCGATGACATCTCCTTTTTTATGATCACCTTGAACAATCATCTTTAAGGTCTCTGCCCGCATAAAAACCGAGGCAGTAGCCGTAGCAATACGTTGGTTAGACTGTTTATCCGTAACATCTACCATATGAGCATTACCCTGCTCATCGAGGTGGGTCAATGTGGGTTTTCTATCATTCACAGCAATATAAATCCTGATAATTGAGCAACAAAATAATTAATCTAACTTGGCAGTTTCTTCTGCAATTAGTGGCGTCAGCTCACTGCTGGTTTTATCCGGGAACATATCACGTAATTTTTTACGCAAAATCCATTCATCATCCAAAGATTGATACCAGTTTAATAAATGTGTTTCTTCACCGTCGTTGGGCAACTCAAAATAATGATTCAGCAACCAGTCCAGCGCTTTAACTTCTGCCACAGGAAACGTTTCAAGCATGATATAGCTGTGCATCTGATCACGAATCTGAGCTTTATTCGTCCATAGACCCAGCGCATGCAAGGTATGCGTAAAAGCCGTTAAGGTGACGTGCATACCACTGATATCTCTGCATCTATAACAAATCATAAACAAGGATGCAAAACGTGCTGCCAATTCTTTTTCAGTGTCATTAGGCAATGTGGTTTTATCCCCTTGTATGGCCACCAGTGTTTGTTTGCTTCTTTTAAATAGTGCCATCACCTAACTCCCGCGACGCCACACTGTCGCTGCTGCTTTGATAAAACTCAACACCCTGAATGATGCTTCGCTGCATTAGATCCCTATCAAGCAGCATATGCAAATGTGCCTTACATTCCCCCACAGCCAAACCCATATCAGAAAACCCCATTTCCCGGCCAAATAGCAGGGTCAATAAATCGATAGGTCTTTGCGGCTCGATACAGGCTTCCAGCAATTTCTGTAATTGCTCTTCATGATGTGCGATCAATGCATCGACGCGCTCATGCACCCCGTAAAAAGGTTTATTATGCGCGGGTAATACCCATGTATTTGCAGGTAAATCATGTAAGGCCTGCAAAGAATCAAACCAGTCATGCAAAGGTGACGCCTTGGGCTCGGTGGCCATCACACTGACATTGGGTGAAATCTTGGGTAAAAGTTGATCACCGGCGAGCAATATATCGCACTGCTCGCAATACAAACTGACATGAGCAAACGTATGTCCACGGCCAATAATCACCCGCCATTCCACACCTCCCAATATCAATATCTGCCCATGTTCAAGACGCTGATAAGCAGAAGGCACCGCGGATACCACCGCAGCAAAGCCCACTCGATTTTGAATATATTCAATATAATCATCACCCAGGCCAACTTTTCGGTAAAACTGCTCACTCTGCCAACCTAGTTCGGTGATGGTTGAATAACATCGTGCAGAAAAATATTCGGCTTCACTCATCAGTAAGTCACACTGAAAGCGCTCACATAACCAACCGGCATTACCCACATGATCGGGATGCATATGGGTCGCGATCACCTGCTTTATCGGTTTGTCGAC
>JABSRQ010000328.1 GCA_013215055.1 Pseudomonadales bacterium
CGACGTTCGGCATGTGTTGTTTAAGGTAAGATATTTGATGGCCGACCAGTAGACCACCATGGTAGGCTTTGACTGCAACTAGTTGTGCCTTGCCATCTGCAAAGTCTAAGACCTGGAGTGCTCCAGGTCTTTCTATCAGTCGTTTTATGTTCTTCGTGACTAGCTGTTCCGGGCTTATAATCACGTCAATTGGCAATGCGTTTTTACAAAATATTTTCTTGGCATGTTTTATATAATCATGGCTACGCACCCTGGCTATTTTAGTGGGTGTGTTGAACAGCGTTTGTGCAAGTTGGCAGGCGACCATATTAACTTCGTCACTGCTAGTGACGGCAATTAGCATGTCGGCATCTTCAGCACCTGCTCTTTCTAGTGTGCTTGGGTAAGATGCCATTCCCTCAATGGTACTTATGTCTAGCCTATCTTGTAACTCTCTTAATCGATCGGCGTCACAGTCTACTATTGTAATGTCATTAGCTTCACTTGCGAGGTTTTCAGCCAGTGTGCCGCCAACTTGACCAGCCCCTAGGATTATTATCTTCATGTCTGTGCTCGTAAAATTATGTAGAATCTGTTGTGTTTTAATGAATTAGAGTAATTAGGCAGAAAGTTTATTAGGTTTGTTGTTGAACCTTTGTAATGACTGCGTAATAGAAGCCGTCATGCCCTTTGTCCCGTGGAAATAATTGTCGTCCGTAGGGGCGTTTGTTTCCCCAGTGTGCATTAATACTAAGTTCTTTTGCGTCGGTATTGTTTTTGATGAAAGCTGCAATTATTTTTTCATTCTCCTGCGGGAATATCGAGCAAGTTGCATAAACAAGTATCCCATTCTCTTCAAGCATACTCCACATATTCTCTAATATTTGCTTTTGTAATTTAGCAACCTTATGGATGTCTTCGGCTTGTCTTAATAATTTTATATCTGGGTTTCTTCGGATCACACCTGTGGCGCTACAAGGTGCATCTAGCAGTATTTTATTAAATTTCTTTTTATCCCACCAGTCGCTTGTCGTTGCATCGGCTATGTGTAATTCACAGTTGATTTTTAAGCGGGTGAAGTTTTCAATGATTCTTGCTGCTCTTCTTTCCTCTAACTCAATCCCTTGGATCTTGGTTGTTTCAGTATCCGCTAACTCTAACAAGTGCAATAATTTCCCACCAGGGGCGCTACAGGCATCAAGGATGTTATCGCCTGATTCGGGTGAAATAAGTATCGCCGCTAATTGTGCTGCTTCATCTTGAACACTGACCTGGCCTTCTTCGAATCCAGGTAAGGTTTTAACGTCTAAAGGTTTGTCTAGAGTAATGCCGTATTCTGAGTACTCAGTTTTAGTTGCTATTACTCCTATCGTTTCCAGCTGATCAATATATGTTTCACGTGAAACCTTGTTGCAGTTTAGCCTTAAAGTGAGAGGTGGGTGTTGATCATTTGCAGATAGGATTTGCTGCCAATCGTCTGGCCAATTACTCTTTAGTTTATGAACAAACCAAGCAGGGTGGTTGTATTTAAAAGATAAATCGCTATCCAATGATGAAATAATGGAGTCTTTGTTTCTTTGAAAATTACGAAGTGCTGCGTTAACAAAAGCAACGGCCCACTGTTTGTTAACTAATTTGCAGATATCGACAGTTTCGCTAATGATGGCATGTTCTGCAGTGTTCATTTTATAGAGTTGATAAATGCCAATGAGCAGTATTGCTTTTATGTCTGTATCTTTGGTCCGTATTGGTTTTTTTATCAGGCTGTTGACGATGCCAATAAGTTTCGGATAAAAGCGCATAGAGCCATAACAGAGCTCTTGCAAGAAAGGCCTCTGGTTTTCAGGGCAATCGGCGAGTTGTTTCTGCAGGCTGTATTTAAGTGAACCGCTATTATTAAGCAGCGGAGTGATAACCCGTATAGCAAGGAGTCTGGCATTCATGGCTAGTTGTTCGTCTCGTTAGTGGATATGAAGGCATCACCTATTCGAAATAAATCCTTTCTGGAATTTATAACATCTTCAATGGATAGCTGCTTACCTCCGGGGAGTTGAATCGTCCGTATAAGCAGTCTGCTTTGGTCTAAGCAAGATACTTCAATGCCTTTTTTACTGATGTTTAGAATGGTACCAGGTTTATAGGTAATGCTGGGGTCGGTTATGTCGGTAAGTTGGGTGGCAGACCATAAACGTATTGTTTGATCATTGAGAGTAGAAAAGGCCACAGGACGTGGATTTAAGCCTCTGATTTTAAGCGCTATCTGAGCTGAGGTTTGTTGCCAGTTGATTTTTCCTTCGCTCTTATGCAACTTTTCTGCGTAGGTGGCTTTATCATTATCTTGCTGAGTAGGGGTTTGTATACCGCTAGAAATGTCATCTAAGGTATTGAGCAATAGGTCGCTTCCCATGTCATTGAGTACCGCTTGTAAATCCATACTTGTCATGTTGCTATTTATCTTTAGTGTTTGCGTGCTCAATATATCCCCAGTATCCAGCCCCTTATCCATTTGCATTATGGTAATGCCTGTCTCTAGATCTCCCGCTAACAATGCTCTCTCGATAGGTGCTGCCCCTCTCCAGCGAGGTAATACTGATGCGTGTACATTGATGCAACCTAGAGGTGGTATGTCTAAAACGCTCTGCGGCAAAATTATACCGTAAGCGACGATCACCATAATATCTGCGTTAAGTGTAGCCAGTTGGGTTAATTCGTCTTGATCTTTGAAGTTTATCGGTTGATAAACTGCAATGTTGTGTTGGCTGGCGACTTGTTTTACTGCACTGGAGGTGATTTTCTTGCCTCGCCCTGAGCGTCGATCAGGCTGTGTATAAACAGCAATGATTTCGTGACTTGAATTCAATAAAGCTTGTAATGTGTTTGCTGCAAAAGGAGGGGTGCCGGCAAAGATTATTTTTAGAGGTTTTGACATGATTACCTTGGTGTATTGATTTATAGCGATTGGCTAGAATTTTGTAGTTTATGAGCTTTAACAAATTCGGTCTTGATTTCATTGCGTTTTATGCTTGAAAGGTGGTCAATGTAGAGTTTGCCATTTAAATGATCCAGTTCGTGTTGTATGCAAACCGCAAGTAGTCCAGTAGCTTCAAAAGATATTTGAGTGAAGTTTCTAGTTAGCGAAGTTACCAATATTCGGTTGGGTCGATGCAATATTTCAGAAAACCCCGGGATCGATAAACATCCTTCACTAATATTGTCAGATTCTTGGTTAAGAATCTTGATCGTCGGGTTTATTAAAATATGAGGCGAGTTTCTCTCCTCTGACAGATCGATAGTGATGATTCTTTGGTGCCTATTTACTTGGGTTGCCGCCAGGCCAATACCTGGGGCCGCATACATTGTGTCAAGCATGTCGTCAATAAGTGTTTGTATGACTACTGTATCTGACAGAACCTCAGAGGCAACTGTTCTCAACCTTGGGTCCGGATACTCGAGTATAGAAAGAAGGGCCATAATTAGTTTCCAAACAATATCTATTGTCGATGTTAATAATGCTTATTATACGTAGTGTTGTTTAACTAATGTAATTTATTTGGCCCTTTCATAAAATATGCTTCTTGATCATATCTGTTATATAATTTAAATCAGAATACAGTGATGTAACAGCTCGGATTGAGGTTTATATGAACAGAGTTCATGGTGTTAAAGCAGTACTAACGGCGGTATTATTGGGGTTGTTTTGCGCTTCCGTCAGCGCGCAGCAACTATTAAAAAACAACTCTCCTAATCAGTATGTGGTCAAGAAAGGCGATACTCTATGGGATATTGCCAGTGTGTTTTTAAATTCACCATGGTTGTGGCCCCAGATTTGGAAAAATAACCAACAAATAAAG
>JABSRQ010000032.1:0-51375 GCA_013215055.1 Pseudomonadales bacterium
AGTCTGTTGTTCAACGTCATTTTTTGCAGCATTCGCTATATCTCTGACGCTTTGTAATTGTTCGGTCATGCCATTAAATGCCGTGGCTAAATCACCAAACTGATCACGGCTGTTGATCGTAATAATTTGAGAAAAATCACCCTCGGCCACACGTTCTGTTGCATGGTTAAGCATTTTTAATGGATTCAGAATGGTTCTTAAGACATAGAAGGCTGCTATCAAGGTCATGATGATAGAGAACAACGCACCAAAAATGGCTAGGGAAAGACTGCCCGATGCCGCGGTGTTGGCCTCTGCGGTTCTGTGCACAATAAGTTGATTCTCCGCATCGATAAAGTTCCTGATATCTTGTCGTATTGCATCGATGATGTTTTTACCGGTTTCCTGCTCAATCAAGCGAGTCACATCATTCATAGAGGCGCCAGATTTATCCAATTTTTTGCGTAAGGCTATTTCCGGATCCCCTGCCAGTTCCGTCCATGAATCCGCCAATGTTCTTAGTGCGTCTAATTTCTCCAGCATCTGCCGGCTATCATAACCCGAAGAGACAACCTTTCTCAGTTGCAATACATGCTGCTTTACCGCGTTCCCACCTCGTTCATAAGGCTGGAGGAACTCATCTTTACCGGTAATCAGGTAACCTCGTTGTCCGGTTTCCATATCTACAATATCTTTTGAAATCGCCGTAATCAGACGTTGTGCGGTTTTATTCTCGGCTTTAACAAAAACCAGAATAAGTTTTTCGTGCATATAGAGGATATTATCGAGAATGCCCTTGCCTCTCCCCTGAGCCAGGGTTTTCCCTATGTCAGTGAAGTGTTCTTTGCCCACATTCACCTCTCTACGCAAGGTGATTTCCGGGATAGCCGCAACCTGCTTCCAATGTTCAATTTCAGTTTCAATCGCGGTTATTTTATCCAGCGTAGATTTAACATCAAAAGCTTGATCTGCAATATTCATCAACTCCGCATGTGCCCTGTTAAGATTGGTTTTACCGTCGATATAAGGTTGCAGGAAAGTCTCATCACCGGTAATGATAAAACCGCGTTGTCCGGTCTCCTGATCCACCAGGTTTTTTTCAATTTGCAGGGTAAAATGGGTCGCCTTAAAATTTTCTGATCGAATAAAATCAACTTTCATCTCATTTAAAAGTCGCTGCGTTTTATCACGGATATTTTTTCCTATGCCTCGTTTTAACACATTTTGAATTTGCACCGCAGCGGAGGAGCGGCTGAATGCAATATTTTTTCTGGTATAAAGTGCGGGTTCTATCGCGGTTTGATACCACAGAAAGTGATTAGTGATTATTTTTTCAACTATTTTATGCGATTTTTGTGATGCTAGACTAGACGGTAATTTTTCGTCAAACACCGATAACTGAATCAACAATCTACCCGTTTCCAGCCGACTTTGATGAAAGCCATTTAACTGATTCTGCTCACCGGTAACGATAAACTGAATAAAGTTAGACTCCTGGTTAAGCAGTGTTTGCTCTAATGCCAGGCATATCAACACACCATCATCTAACTGTGCATCGATAAAACTTTGTTTTATGTTTTTGATTAATAATTTATTGTTTCCTAAAAATTCACTATGAACAGCCGTCTCAATTGTTTTTTGTAAAAACTCCATGGATGAAAGGCCAGATTGATTAATGCTTTTTCTTGTTTCAATCTCAACTTTTGCCGCTTTTTTTTGCCAATCAGCCAGTGCAGTTTCTATGCCTTCAATCTTCCCAAGCGCTTGTTTTTTATCAAAGGCATTGTTAACAATGCCTTTTAGCGCTGCGACATGCTGTTTGAAATCAGCTTCACCATCGTGAAAAGGTTTTAAAAAGTTATCCTGTCCGGTAATAAGGAAACCTCGTTGACCGGTCTCTTGATCAACCATGGACTTTGCGATCAATAACACTAGGATCTGCGCTTTTTCATTTTCTGATTTTTTAAAAATATGGTCTAATCTATCCAGCGTTATACGTAATTTATCGAGAATATTTTTCCCTCTGCCCTTGGATAGTATTTGCTCTAACTGGTAAAATTCGGCTTCGGCTTCGGCTTCGGCTTCGGCTTCGGCTTCGGCTTCGGCTTCGGCTTCAGCTTCTGCTTTCTGCTTGTATTTCCACTCGATCTCGGGGTTTGCTGCCTGCTCCGTCCAGAGCACGGCTAACGTCTGCACTTCGTCAATCAAGCCAACCACTTCATCCGCTGACGGGGCATGTAAAACCAGCTGTTTTAATTCACTGATATGTTTTTTAAAATTCACCTGCCCCTGCTCATAAGGCTGTAAAAACTGTGCTTCGCCGGTAATCAAAAAACCACGTTCACCGGTTTCCTGATCAACAATATCTTTTAGAACGGATAATAATAAATTTTCAGCTTTCTGATTATCAGCCCGAATAAACACCGCATTAAGCTCATCGGCCATCAGGCGAATATTATCCAGGATCTCCTTGCCGGTTTTTTTCTGTAAAAGTGTTTGCAGATGATCCAGGCTAATGATGCTTTCTTTCACTCTTCTGCGCTGAATAATTTCCGGTTTTGCGGCCTTCTCCAACCATTCTTTTGCCTTTAACTTTATGCCATTTAAATTTTCTACTTGTTGAGGATTATCTTTGACCATATGAATTAAATCGGAGACTTGCAGCACCCATTGTTTTTCCGAGGCGATAAAAGGTTCTAAAAAAGAATCTTTGCCAGTAATTAAAAAACCACGTTCACCGTTTTCCATATCCAGAATATGTTTTTCTAATAAATGGGCTTTACTGATAACTTTCTGTGTATGCTGGACCCACTTAGAGGTATTAACCAAAGACTGAGAACTGTTATAAAAAGTCATTGAAACAAACAATAAAAGCAGGATAGGCAGACTAAAACCAGCAATAACCTTTTTGCTGATACTGAATGAATTTATATATGCATCCAACGATTGAAGCTGCTTCGTTATAGGGATCATTTGAGTTTATCATCCATAATCTGTTGTTTTCCTAACCAGAAAAAATAGAGATCATTAGAGCTTCTGTGCATAGCGATGCATAAAACATCGGCCGATATTAAGTATTGTCTATTTAAAAAAATCGTAAGCCCTTTTTTTATATTAATTTCATCTAAACAGACTTTTTCTTATTGTGTTTTTTCATAAATACAGCCGCTATATAAAATAAACCAGCAAGTTACTTTTTTAACACTGAAGTCATTGCAACTGATTACCTAGAAGCAACTATACTAATGCAAAGCCAGCACTATTAAGGCTGCAGCAACGATGGCCAGTTAATACCCTAGGTCACCCTCCAGGGATAATTTTATGGTAAATATCGAATTGATCACCGGTGATATCACCACGATGAAGGCCGATGCCATTGTTTGTCCGGCGCATAAACATTTAATCCCAGGTCGTGGACTATCTGAACAAATCCATGCCCAAGCGGGTTCCCAGCTTAATGATGAGTGCCAACTATTCAGTCAATGCAAGGTAGGCGATGCGGTTGTCACACACGCTTATAATCTGCCAGCCGACTATATTATCCATACGGTCACCCCCCAATGGAGTAGTGGCGATGTTGGCGGAACCAGTGATTTACAGCTGCTATCACGCTGTTATCAAAGTGTTATAGAGCAAGCCTTAAAAAGTGGTTTTCAAAGCCTGATATTTCCGGCGTTAGGTGCTGGCACAAACCGTTTCCCACAGACGTTGGCTTCTCACCAAGCCTTGGATGTGCTGGAAAAAAACAAGCATCTGTTTGAACATATCGTTGTATGTCTACACAGTGAAGCCAGCAAAAATATCTGGCAGCAGACCCAGCAGACTTTTTATCATTAATAAATGTTTGTCTCTTTTCTGTACAGAATAAAACTCCATATCATCGATACATTCCCGTATCTTCTAAAGACAGTTTTTTCCAGCTCGCTATCACCCAAACCTAAGAAGCTTGCAAGCAAACAGTGATAAGCCGTATCAACGCTTTATTAGGCTATTATCAGGTGTTAGCATTACACAATTTTTAGACACGGATTTTATGAAGGAACCGCTATGGATGCCATAATACCCATCGTTGAGCAGATCAACGCCTATGTCTGGGGGCCCATCATGCTGGGCCTGATTTTAGGCACTGGCATCTATTTATCGATAGGCTTAAAAGGCCTGACGCTAACTAAACTCCCGTTAGCGTTTAAATCGTTATGGCGCGGTCGCAAAGACGATAAAAGCGTCGGTGATATCACCCCTTTTAATGCGTTAATGACCTCACTTTCCGCCACGATAGGCACCGGTAATATCGCAGGTGTTGCCACCGCTATCGCCCTCGGTGGCCCCGGCGCTTTATTCTGGATGTGGTTAACGGCCATTGTCGGTATGGCCACCAAATACGCCGAAGCGGTGTTAGCCGTGCATTTTCGCCAAACCAATCATAAAGGTGAACACGTGGGCGGGCCTATGTATTACATACGCTACGGCCTGGGTAAAAAATGGAGCTGGCTGGCGTTTCTATTTTCTTTATTTGGCATCTTCGCCGCATTTGGTATCGGTAATACGGTGCAAAGCAATTCGGTGGCCGATGGTCTAAGCAGTGCATTTTCTCTGGATACCAAAATTTCCGGTTTTGTTATGATGGGCATGGTCGCTGCGGTCATTCTAGGTGGCATCAAACGTATTGCCGATGTGGCCGGAAAATTAGTACCGGTGATGGGCATCAGCTATGTATTAGCAGGCCTTGTTGTTTTGGCTTTAAATATCGAAGCGATTCCCGCTGCCTTTGCCACCATTATCGACAGCGCGTTTACCGGCCATGCTGCCACCGGCGGTTTTGCTGGCGCTAC
This sequence comes from Pseudomonadales bacterium, assembly GCA_013215055.1. GTDB lineage: Bacteria > Pseudomonadota > Gammaproteobacteria > Pseudomonadales > DT-91 > CAKMZU01. The sequence goes on from JABSRQ010000032.1 coordinate 4,812, forward strand.
GATGATGGCCGCATTACGCTTTGGTGTAGCCCGTGGTATTTTTTCCAACGAAGCCGGCTTAGGCAGCGCACCGATAGCCCATGCGCATGCCAAAACCCACAGCCCGTTTAACCAGGGTTTAATCGCCATGTTAGGTACGTTTATCGATACGTTAATTATCTGTTCGATTACAGGCTTAGCCATTATCGTGACCGGCGTATGGGAAACAGGAGGCACAGGCGCACCACTAACATCGGCCGCGTTTGAATCCAGCTTACCCGGCATTGGCCAATATATTGTGGCCGTATCGCTGGCGGTTTTTGCCTTCACCACGATGATAGGCTGGAGTATTTATGGTGAACGCTGTGCCAGTTATATCTTTGGCGATAAAGTGATAGTGCCGTTTCGCGTTCTGTGGATACTTGCCGTACCGGTAGGTGCCCTGGCCGATTTAGAATTTATCTGGTTAATGGCCGATACATTTAACGCGCTGATGGCGATACCCAATTTAATCGCGCTTGCACTATTAAGCCCGGTGCTTTTTGCGATAACTAAAAAAGCCCTAGAAAAACACCATAACAAGTAAATCGATACCTTAAGGGAATTATTATGAGCAACACTTTTGACAATAATGCTTTATCGATTGGCGGTACGCCGCTGGTCAAAATCAATCGTATTTCAGATGCTAATATTTTAGTGAAAATCGAAAGCCGTAATCCGGCTAATTCGGTCAAGTGTCGTATTGGCGCAAATATGATTGCCCAAGCCGAAAAAGACGGTTTATTAAAATCCGGCATGGAAATCATCGAACCCACCTCCGGTAATACCGGTATTGCTTTGGCTTTTGTTGCTGCGGCCAAAGGGTATGCCATCACGTTGACGATGCCTAACACCATGAGTCTGGAGCGTCGCCAATTGATGAAGGCCTTGGGCGCGACTATCGTATTAACGGAGGGTGCTAAAGGCATGCCGGCAGCCATCGCTAAAGCCGAAGAGATTCTAGCCAGTGACGATAAATTTTATATGCCAGGGCAATTCAGCAATCCGGCTAACCCTGCCATTCATGAAAGCACCACAGGCCCTGAGATCTGGGATGCCACCAACGGTCAAATCGACATTCTTATCTCAGGTGTAGGCACTGGCGGTACCCTCACCGGTATCTCTAGATTTATTAAAAACACCAAAGGTAAGGCAATCACATCCGTCGCGATTGAACCTACCTCATCAACCGTGATTGCCGCAGCTAAAGCCGGTGAAGAAGCCACCCATGGCCCACATAAAATTCAGGGTATAGGCGCAGGTTTTGTTCCTGAGAATCTGGATCTTGATATGGTTGATCAGGTTGAGCAGTGCTCTAACGAAGATGCCATAGCCTGGGCACATAGATTAATGAAAGAAGAAGGCATATTGGCCGGTATTTCAGCAGGCGCGGCAATGGCCGTTGCCGACCGAGTTGCCAAGCAGCCAGGTAATGAAGGCAAAACCATTGTGGTTATTTTACCCGATTCTGGTGAACGTTATTTATCCACCGCGTTATTTGAAGGTGAGTTCAGCGATAACGAAACCGTTCAATAAGCTGCCCATCTCTAAACTAACACAGAGGCTGCAATTAGCAGCCTCTGTGTTACTGCATCTTTTAAATAAATACGCTAAAATCCTGGCCAATAAATTCCTGATTAACGGCCCTCTTTATGCATGTCGGTTTATCTCGCCTCAGCAGCACCTCACTACAAACAGTATTACTGGGTCTTCTGCTCTTAGCACTCAGTAGTTGCGCAACCTATGAACGCATCACCTTTGCCAATAAATATGGCAAAGCTGAAGCCTCGGAACGAGTTGTGACACATTTACCCGCTAACACTGTGGATTATTGGAGTGAAGTAAAACCCATCATCGAAAACCGCTGTGTGGTTTGCCACGCCTGCTACGATGCGCCCTGCCAGTTAAAAATGACCTCCATCGAAGGCATTGAACGTGGCGCAAATACCAGCCTGGTTTACAATCCCTATCGCATCACCGCCGATGAACCCAGTCGTCTGCATGAGGATGCCAACACCGTCGCTCAGTGGCGTGAAAAAGGCTTTTTCCCGGTCTTAAATGAACACGGTGATAGCCTGGAAGCTCAGCAACAGGCTAGCCTGATTTACCGTATGTTGAACTTAAAAAAACAACACCCGCTACCCAGCAGCAAATACCTGTCTGAAGACTTCACCTTGGCCCTGGCTAGAAAACAACAATGTCCAAAGCCCGAAGCCTTTGATGACTTCGCTAACAAAAATCCGTTATGGGGCATGCCTTACGCCCTGCCGGCTTTAAATGCCGATGAACATGAGATATTAAGCCGCTGGATAGAACAAGGGGCGCCCTATACCGCAAGGCCAGCGCTGGATATTCAATACCAGCAAGCCATTGCCGAATGGGAAAATCTCCTGAATAACGATGGCCTGAAACAGCAATTGGCCAGCCGTTATATTTATGAACATTTATTTTTAGGCCATATTTTCTTTGATGAGCTGCCAGACAATAGCCGCACGACACCTAAGTTTTTTAAACTACAACGCTCAGCCACACCTCCGGGTCAGCCGGTACAATTAATCAGCACACGCCGCCCCTACGATGCACCGATAGTAGAACGTGTTTATTACCGCCTGGTTGAAGAAAAAGAAGCCATTGTCGCAAAAACACATACGCCCTATGCCTTTAATAAACAACGTATGTCCTTCTGGCAAGAGATTTTTATTGATGCCGATTTTGAAGTGAGCCAATTACCGGATTACACGATTAAAAATGCGGCCAATCCCTTTTTAACCTTTGCCGACTTACCGGTAAAATCTCGCCATCAATTTCTGTTAGATGAAGCCAAGTTTACCATCTCCGGTTTTATTAAAGGCCCGGTATGCAGGGGCCCGCAAGCCTTAAATGTTATCAATGATAATTTCTGGGTGTTTTTTGTAGCCCCTGATGTCGACAAATATAACTTTGATAAAACCTTCTTCGAAGAACAGGCCGAAAATCTTGAATTACCGGCAGAATTAGGCAATGTATATCTGCCTTTAAGCAACTGGCGTAAGTTTGCGAAAAAAGAACGTAACTTTCTGCAAGCTAAACTCGATTTTATGGAAAAACAGGCACAAAATGGCTTAGTGATTGACCTAGACCTGATTTGGGATGGCGATGGCAATAACCCAAACGCCGCCTTAACCATCTTCCGTCACTTTGACAGTGCCAGCGTAGAGCAAGGTTTATTGGGCCCCGCACCAAAAACCGCCTGGGTGTTAAATTATCATCTATTGGAACGTATCCATTATTTATTGGTTGCAGGCTACGATATCTACGGCAATTTAGGCCATCAATTTGTGACCCGAACCTATATGGACTTTCTGCGTATGGAAGGTGAGACCGCCTTTCTTTTCCTTTTACCCGAGCAAGTTCGGAAAAAAGAGCGTGACTATTGGTATCGGGGTGCCGATGACAGCGTGATGGAATATATGGACCTGGAACGTGAACATTCTACAATTAAAAATAGTATTCAATATAAGAGCCATGCAGAAAAACTGGAGCTATTTAAACTGTTAGAACAGAAGCTTGCACCGGTATTAAATACCGAGTTTCAATTGGCTGCGATTGAGGATGAAAAAGTCAAAGCTGAGCTTATGCTGCTGGCGGACATTCGAGGTTTAGCCGCTAATCAAATGCCTGAAACATCGATTGTGCGTATAACAGGTACACAGGGCCACGAATATTTCACCCTGCTTCGCCACAAAGCGCATTTAAATATGACCTCGATGTTTAAGGAGCAAACTAACCGCGAACCTGAAAATGATACGCTCTCGGCTCATCCGGGCATTCTAACAACCTACCCCAATGTGTTTTTTGAGGTAAAAAAAGCACATTTACCCGACTTTATCGACGCCATAAGCAAAGCCTCAACACCACAAAACTATGCCACACTGGTAGACCGTTTTGGTATTCGTCGCAGCCATGCACAATTCTGGTTACATAGTGATAAACTGCATCAAAGCTATAAAAAAGAAAACCCTATCGCCTATGGTTTACTGGATTTTAATCGTCTCCAAAACCGATAACATTTATGAATAAACACCCTATGATAGTGCTAAATCAGCACTATCCATTAAGCCAAAGGATTTGCCTATGAGTGCGCAGGAAAACCCGTCACAAACCTTTACCAAACATGCGATAGAAGCCTGCATCCGTATCGGCTTAATTTTTATGTTAGTAGCCTGGTGTTTTGACATTGTTAAACCGTTTATCTTGCCGATTGTATGGGCGATGATTATTGCAGTGGCAACCTATCCATTATTTTTACGCTGGCGCGCCTTCTTGGGTGAAAGAAACAAACTCGCCGCGATTACATTAACCCTGTTTGCATTAAGCCTGATTGTAGTACCTGCCGTTATCTTATCGACCGGGCTTTATGAAAGTGCCCAAATTCTGGCCATCAACCTGGAAAAAGGTAATCTCGATATTCCTGACCCCAATAATAGCGTTAAAGAATGGCCGTTAGTGGGTGAAAAACTGTATGCCTTTTGGGCCCAGGCGGCTAACAATATAGAAGGCACACTGAAGCAATTAGCGCCGCAATTAAAAACCTTTGGCCAATGGTTATTTGGCCGCCTAGGCAGTGTGGGTGGGGGCATGTTGCAATTTATTATCGCGTTAATTATTGCCGGAGTTTTGCTTACCGGTGCCGATAAAGGCAAAGTTTTTGGGCATAGAATTGCGACAGGATTGGCCGGTAATGCAGGAAAGGATTATCTGCTATTAGCCGGTAATATTGTGCAATCGGTGACTCAGGGTATTCTTGGCGTTGCGTTGATTCAAGGCATATTAGCGGGTATTGGTTTTACCGTTATGGATGTACCCGGAGCATCGTTGCTGGCTTTTTTAGTGCTGTTTTTATCGGTTATTCAGGTAGGTCCTACACTTATTCTGCTTCCCGTTGGCATTTATATGTTAGGCGAAACCAGCACCGTGACCGGCGTGTTATTTTTAATTTGGTGTATCGCGGTAGGGCTTATCGATAATATTCTTAAGCCTATCCTTCTTAGCCGCGGTGTGGATGTGCCTATGTCGGTGGTATTTATTGGTGCCATCGGAGGTTTCATCTCTATGGGCATTATCGGTTTATTTGTCGGTGCGGTGATATTAACCTTAAGTTATTCCCTATTTGATGCCTGGTTAAAATCCAGCGAAGTTAACGAATAAAAAGCATTTCAAATGACACCGAGGCCAATAAGAAAAGGAGAGTAGTCTATACTTGATTAAATTCAGATCGACGATATAGGGGCGCAAAAAATGGATGTTTTTGCCCCCTCAGTTTATGCAAAAAACGAATATGGTTTGCTATGCTTTATTCATTTTTTATTGCCCTACTCTGCGCCCTATTAAGCTTATCTACGGCCACTGTCAATGCGGCTGATAAAGTAGACCTCTACTCTTTATCATTAGAAGAGTTAATGCATATAAAGATTCAAACCGGTTCACGCTTCAGTGAAAAATTAAAAGATGCCGGTGCCAACATTACCGTGATTGATCAACAGCAGATCGCCCTGCGTGCTTATCGCAGCCTGGAAGATCTGCTCAAAGATATTCCCGGCGTTAATATCTATAACTACTCCTCGTTCACCGCTTACAACTCCATCTCGGTACATGGCGACCTGGGTAATAACAAGGTTTTAATCCTTCAGGATGGTGTGCGTATCAGCCCTGCCGGTGGTGAGTTTGCCGCCATTTCACATAATTACCCACTCTATTATGCAAAAAGGGTAGAGGTCTTGCTTGGGCCTGCATCCATTGTTTATGGTGCCGATGCGTTCTCTATGGTGGTGAATATCATTAGCGCAGAAGATCCGCAGGCAGATGAGAGCCAAATACAGCTGCATGCCGGTGAAGATGGCTATTATCAGGCCACAGGCATCGCCCGCTATGGTTTGACTAACGGTTTGCTGCAATTTGGTTATCAGCGTTTTCATTCTCAGGATTATGCCTTTGCCGAACATTTTCCGGTATATTACCCGCCCGATACTGTATCCCCTGAAGGTAATGACTTTAACTTTTCGCCCGAAGAGAACCAACAGCTTTTTATCAAATATAATGTGGCCGAAACCTTTGAATTTGGCATCAATCACTCTGATTATCAATATGCCAGCTATTACGCTTCAAAACCCGATACCAGTGCGTTTAATACCGATAATTTTGAACATATTAAACAGACCTCTATTTATACCCGCTTAAATCTGGATGTAACAGATAAGCTCAGCTCCAGCAGTTTATTCAGTTACGGAGCCTATCGTTTAGAAGATGACAGCACCATCAGCAACATTTTCAGCCTGGGGCGACAATCAGAAGTGTTTGATACCTTATACCGCTTTGCCGATACCCAACGTTATAATCTATTTCAGGATTTTAAATGGGATATGGGAGAAGCTGGGAACGTGGTTTTAGGTTTGCATATTGACCATATCAAAAGCATTCCAGTGACCGCAGACCTAACCAAACCCTATGATACGGATAAAGCTTTTGATAAGCAGAATCAATTTTATCAAGATACCGACAGATTCAGTGATGATTTGGCTTTACCGGTGCAGTTTTTTGAAAACACGCAGCGAAGCCACGCCATTTTTCTGCAACATAACTGGGCCATCAATAAAAAACACCGCGTTATTTATGGCCTGCGCTACGATGATAATAGTTTTTATGATGATGTGACTACCCCCAGAGCCTCGTATATTTTCAGCCAAAACAATGGCAATGTACTTAAGGTCATCTATGGCCATGCTTTTTTGGCCCCCTCACCCGACTTTGTTTATGCCAACTACGGTAAATTTAATGCGTTTTCATTTTCTGGGCAATGGACTGCTACCAAGACATTTCATGCCCCCAATGAGACATTAAAACCCGAGATATCCCGTTCCTTAATCGTTAATTACGATATGGGCATCAATGCATTTAATCGCATCAAATGGGTGGCTTATTATAAGATCGTCGATGATGCGATTCTTAATACGCCCGATGAAGAAGCACAGCAATTTATCCCTGATGCACTGTTATTTAAAACCGAGAGTTACAAGAATGTCGGTGAATTAACCTCTTATGGTTTCGATATCAGCATAAATAATAAATATGCGTTTTCGGCTTTCAATCTGGAATCCTGGTTCAGCTGGAGCAGTACCTTTGGGCATTTAGAGATAGACAAGTCCCAACAAGAGCTACCTGGCATCACGCCACAGTCATTTAATCTGGGGCTGTCATTATACCAGCAGGAACAGTGGAGTTTCAGCGCACAATTAAAGCTTAGCGGGCATGCCAATAGCTTGGCGCTAAAACCGGAAGACAATGAGGCGCGGGTTAACGTCAGTGGTTTTACCGTGCTTGATTTACACGGTAGCTGGGCTATGTGGCATAAGCTGCATTTATTGTTGGATATATATAATCTGCTGGATGAAAAATATGCTCAACCAAATTTTCGTAGTGATATCGACTCTCTGCCTGAATCGCCACAGCCTCAACGCCAGTTTGTTGCAGGACTTAAACTTGTCTTTTAAATCGACTTACGCTGGAACCAAACCACAGGCTATGGCAGCATAGGGCCATCAATACCCACATTTGGGTTACTCCTCATTTTTATTGAGAGTTGCACTATGCGCTTAAGCCTCATTCTTATTGTTAGCTTATTACTGATCGCCTGTAATAAAGGCAGCCCTGAAGCTCCGCCTTCACAAAGCCCTGAAGCCCCCATAATAGAAGAAACCACAGCTGTGTATCAGCCTTACACCCTCACCGGCGATATCGATAAGATGAACAGCCATGGCGAACTACGTTTATTAGCCAAAGAATTTGATCACCTGCAACACCAAGGTCTGGACGAACAAGTCTTCCCGATGAATATCGAACAGGCCGAGGCGTTTGCCCGCTCCATCAATTTAAAGCCTGTATGGATTTATGCCGCCAGCAATGAAGAGCTGATAAACCTGCTGAATCAAGGCAAAGGTGACTTGATTATTAGCAATCTAACTCAGTTGAAAAGCCGCAAAGAACGTATCGCCTTCTCTCATCCTATCGATATTATTGATGAAGTGCTGATCTATAAAAGCGATAGAAAAAGCCCGGATCTACTTAACGACAAACTGCTTATAGCGGCTAAAGATCATTCCGCCTATGCAGAAACCGCCGCCAAACTGCAGGCTGAAAATGCACAGATAAGCATTAAAATCGTCTCTGCAACCCTACCTAATCTTGACATGCTTACCGGTGTAGAGAATGGCGATTATGATGCCACAATTATCGATGGCGATATTGCCGAATCACTGTTGAACGGTTGGAGCACGTTGAAATTAGGTAAAGTGGTTGCCCCGAATAGAAAAATTTCCTGGGCAGTAAGAAAAACCAACCCCGAGCTACACCGCGTATTAAACCAATATTTACTTAGCCACAGTATTTTATCCTCGCGCCATAAAGTTGATTTCAGAGATTTTGCCGAAATCAAAAAACAAAGAAAGCTTCGAGTGATCACCCTGAACTCCCCCGCCAGTTATTTTATGTGGCGCGGCGAATTTAAAGGCTTCGATTACGAGCTGATGCAGGCCTTTGCCAAGAAACACAACTTACGCCTGCAGATGATTGTTAGAGACTCTCCCGAGGCGATGATTGCCAGCTTAAAACGCGGTGAAGGTGATGTGATTGCAGGCAGTTTAACCATTGAAAAAAACCGTGCAGAGGCGGGATTAATATTCACCGATGCTTATCTGGAAGTGTATGAACAAATCATAGGCCAGGCAGACGAAGCCACTTTTACATCGATAGAGGATTTAAACGGCAAGCTGATCACGGTTAACCCCGAGAGTAGTTTTTATCAAACCTTGCTAAAAATCCAGAGCCAGGGTATCGAGGTTAAAATCAACCCACAAAAAGGCTATAACAGCTCACTTTTACAGGCCGCGGTAGATGCCGAGGAATATGACTACACCATGGCCGATAGTCACTTGGCAACGATAGAAAGCCATTACCTGGCCAATACCAAGGTATTGCTAACATTAGAAGACAGCAGCCATCTGGCCTGGGGCTTAAGAAAAGAACAGCCGGCCTTAAAGAAAAAACTTAATGCCTTTATCAAACGCTATTATAAAAGCCTGAATTATAATATTTCGTTTAATAAATATTTTGTAAAACAAAAACCTATGGCACAGATTAAAGCCGGGCGTATTCATGCGCATGGGGATTTATCCCCCTATGATAAATTATTTAAAAAATACGCCGAAAAGTATGGCTATGATTGGCGTATCATCACGTCGCAATCGTATCAGGAAAGCAAATTTAACCCTAAAGCTAAATCGTACGCCGGTGCTATTGGTTTAATGCAGGTGATGCCCAGAACCGGTGAATCCATGGGTTATAAGAACCTCTACCATGCAGAAAGTAATGTTGCCGCGGCGATGAAATTCACCCATTGGCTCAATGATAGATTCCCTGAAAGCCTGCCTATTCAAGAAAAGATCTATTTCTCATTAGCCGCCTATAATGCCGGCCATGGCCATGTACACGATGCGCGTTCCCTGGCAAGAAAAATGGGTAAAAATCCTAATCTGTGGTTTAACAATGTTGAAGATGCGATGCTTTTATTAGCCAAACGCCAATATTACAAAGATGCCCGATATGGTTATGTACGTGGCACGGAGCCGGTAAAATATGTGCGTGAAATCAGCAACCGTTATTTGGGCTATGTCAAAGTCAGAGAGCGCTGAGTGTTAAGGCCATAGGCAAAGTAAAACAAGCTCTGATTTAGTCCTATACTGTTTAATGATTACTCAATAACACTTAAGGATAACATCATGCATACTGGCCTTCACAATATGCAGTCCCTCTTTCAGCAGCTAGGCCTGGCGACCAGTAGCACCGCTATTGAGGCCTTTTTCTATAATAATCGTTTACCCCAAGATATTCCGCTGGAACGTGCTGCATTTTGGAGTGCGGGTCAGGCACAGTTTCTACAAGAGTCGATTGCTGAGGATTCTGACTGGGCCGAGGCGGTAGATCAACTGGATGCACAACTACGCCATTGATCTGCATACCGGCCACTGGTGCTTATTTGCTATTAATGCGCAGGCGGCAGTGCATAACGTTGGCGGCCAAGCCGATATTATAGAAATTCAATATGATGAAAGTCTGATTCAGCCGTAATCATCTCTTTAAAGTACATGAAACAGGCATCCGATGGGGTCATTTTTTCTTTACCCAACAGACTTTCTTTCAATGTACGCGATTTTTCAATATGTAAAATCCATTGAACCTCACCATCACCCAACGTGGTGGCGCTTGAACCCAGTCGGTAGGGTAGGCCCCGCCATTGAATGTCGCAATACCAGCCCCAATCATCGGCTTCGGGATCGGCCATATCGATCGGTGAATCTGTAAGTGTCTTGATCCAGTTAAGCAGTGATTGCCCATACACTGGGTTTGTATGGTCTCTATCCTCATTAAGAACATCAAATTTTGACGTGGTAAACCTTACATCATAATGCATGAGTCTTTCCGAAGCGGTGATCAGAAACGCCATTAAACAAGGAAGCCTACCGTTTTAGCATAGTTCAGCGCCTCTATTACGGCGAATTCCCGCTAGAGATAAAAATAAGAATAAACCCGAATGACACGGACTTAAGCTTCTTAGGCTGAGCCTTAGTGCAATGCTATTATATACTTGACAGCAGACAGGTAAATGGGGTTATTTCAACGCCAGAGAAGACAAACGTTTAATTCAATAAAACCGCATAAATTTAGGACGAATGATGAAAAAAATAACGGTGCTGTGCAGCCTGACATCTGCACTAATACTGACTGCCTGCGCTGAACGTCAAACAAACAACAACACGGCAAGCATGAACCAGGTCAAATGCGGCTGGCTCAGCTGACATGATTTTAGAGATAAACGTATCTAAACTATATACACTACATCAGAGAACTTACCCGCCGATAAAGGTCTGGCAGTGACCTTTCCTGATGACGGCAATACACTCTTCACCCTATACGATACCGCGGGTTATTTAATGCCAGAGGAATTCCACATTAACCGCTATACAAGCACATGCAATAAAGCGGCCTCATTAAAACCTGATCATGCCACTTCAAAATATAGCGGTGATTTGAATTTTATCGAGGCTTTTCACACCGCTAAAATCGTCAAAAAAACACTATTATGAAATCCTTCTTTTTTATCGTCTTAGTCATGTATACATCCGGCTCATGGGCCAGCGCTGACTACGCACCATCAAAACAGTTAGTGATACGCAACGTCACCTTGATCGATACCGGAGGTGCCAAAAAAGATGTATTAGCCAGCTTGTTAATCATCAATTACAAATTGGCGATTGTTACCACCGATACCTTGCCGTTAAATGATCAGATGCAAATCATCGATGCGAAAAATGGCTTTTTAATTGGCCAGCTCACTTTAGGTGAACATGTTACCTTTATGGTATTTGATGAAGACCCGCGTAAAAAATCTTATGTGATGCTAGATACAAAAACCTATGCACAATTATCGGTATTTAACTCGGTGGTGATTGCAAATAAATATGCCGAGCAAAAAGTCGCTGACATTCCCGAGCAAGAAAGAAAAGTGAAACGCGGCTGGCTGGCTTATAGCCCACCACCACTATCGTTAGCCACTAACTATTTAGATACACGTAAATGGAATCGCTGGGAATCCAAATATATTGATGGTTTATTTTTAGCCGCCGTGTTGATGGATAGGCAACATTGGATCAACCAAGATCTGAACAGTGAATTTCAAGTGGGTGAGCTTAATGATTATAACCAAGGTGAGATTCGAGCGTATCGCTTAGGTGCTATCGGTACATTAAATTTTGAAAAACCCTGGGTTTATACCCTATTTGGTGCCAACAATGCTTTTTCCAAGGGATTTGATGATGACCGAGATGAGGATTTTACCTGGCTAGATTATCGCCTCGATATTCCCTTACCTGCCAATACCACCTTAAGCATCGGTAAACAGAAAGAGCCGATTTCGATGGAACGTATTATGTCGATGGTTTATTTACCGATGCAGGAACGTACCTCGGTATCTGACGGTTTTTTACCGTCACGCAATGTAGGTTTCACCTACAGTGGCATGTTATTACAACAAAATATGACCTGGGCTGCAGGTCTGTTTAATAACGGCGTTGATAACGGAGAGAGTGTTAGCGACAGCGCTAATCAGTTGATTGGCCGTGTCACCGGCGTCGCTTATGAAAGCAAAGATAAAAACAGTCTCTGGCATTTAGGCGCGGGTTATCGCCTATCGGATGCTAAAAAAGGCTTCCAATATTTTACCGAACCCGAATTTAATTCATCCCCACGTTTTGTTGATACCGGTTTACATGCCGCCGCTAAAATAGAAACCCTGCAGCTAGAAAGCTCATATCGTTCCGGCCCTTTATGGCTACATGGGGAATATATGGTTAGCCAGGTGGATGCCGATGTCTTAAATAATCCTGCATTTGGCGGGTATCACCTCACTGCATCGTGGGTGCTCAGCGGTGAAAGCCGGCGTTATAACCGACGTAACGGCACGTTTGGCCCGGTGCCTATTGCACAATCGGTATATAACGGCGGCTGGGGGGCCTGGGAAACCGCTATACGTTGGTCTGACATCGATTTAACGGATGAAGGCATAGACGGCGGCGAGATGGATATTTTATCCCTTGCACTGAACTGGTGGTTAAGCCCCATTTTTAATGTCAACGTCAATGCCAGGCATATCTGGCTGGATCAAGGTGGTGTGAATGGCGAAAGTAACGGCATTAATGCTCGGCTATTGTTGATACTGGAATAAAGAGCCTTATGCACGAATAAAAGAAAAACAGCCATTTTAAGCAGTAATAAATATAAGCTGTTACAAGTAATCATTCTAAAGCAAAGCTATTCATTCATTTAAAATCAACTAATATGTATAAATAACAAGCAGTAAAGCTTTATAGTTGGCCTGAAAACCTTATTTCCTGTTATCTGTTTTCAAGCTGGGATGCCGATTTGTAAATACTGCGTAGGAAGCGCAACAGTCTTAACATGTTAAGCACACAAAATAAGCAATCAGCCATCTGAGGCCTAATACGGATTCAGCGAGGCAACCATGCTTGAGCCAGAAAGAAATTTATTAATTGTTGATCACGACCAAGGCTGCACCGATTTTCTCGCCAGCATCGCCACACAAAACCACTGTCATAACACGGTGATCAATCAGAGTTGCCACTTCCCGGTTTATTACTCCAGCGAAATCGACATCATCACGATGGAAGTTTTTATGCCTATTGTCGATGGCATTGAATTATTACAATTTTTGGGTAAACAACAAAGCCGAGCAGAAATCATTCTAATCTCAGGTTGTGGGCCTGAATTATTACGCTCCACCAAGGCTTTTGCCGAACACTTAGGTTTATCGGTTAAAGCCACATTAGCCAAGCCCTTTAGCCTAGCGGCTTTTAATCATATTCTGAAAAACAACTGCAAAGCATCACAGTAAATTATCGGCTGTTGTGTTCCTGCTAAGTTAGGCATAATAGAGACCTTTTAACCTGCGCTTAAATCGCCTCTATGTTATCAGCTTCACCTGCTATTTTTCGATTCTTGCTATTAGGCTGCCTGCTGTTTGTCGGTATATCGGCCTATGCCGGTGTCAAAATCGATATTCAAGGGGCCGATAAAAAATTAAAACAAAATATATTCATTCATATAGGTGACATTGAAACAGAAGAATTAAACGCCCCCACCCTATTGGAGCGTAAGCTCAGACATGGCGTACGTAAGGCCAGCCGCGCGCTGGGCTATTATCAAATTGCACTGCATATCGAGCTAAAAGACAATAAAATTCTATTACAGATTCGTCCCGGTGTTGCCGTCTATTTTTCAGACAGCGACATCCACATCGAAGGCCCAGGAAAATCGCTGGCTAATATTAAAAAAACACTCTCAACACCGCCTTTTATCAGCGGCGAAAAATTGGTACACCAAAAATACGAGCAATTGAAAAAAAGCCTTCTCAGAGAGTTATTACTACAAGGTTATTTAGATGCATATTATGTTAACGCTGAATTACACATTAATATCAAAGCTTCTACCGCTGTCGCGAAGCTGCACTTATTAACCGGTGAACGCTATTATATCGGTCAGGTCAGTTTTACCGGCAGTCGACTGGACCAGGACTTATTACAGAAACTATCGCCATTAGAAACAGGCAAGGCGGTTAATGGTGAAGACCTGCTGTTATTACGCCGCAATTTACAGAACAGTAAATATTTTTCCTCGGTTAATCTGCAGAATCAACGAAACCCTGATAACACTTTAGATATTCGAGTGCATTTAAGTGATGCCAATACCCACCAATTTGAAGCCGGTGTGGGATTTAGCACCGATACAGGCCCAAGAGTGCGATTCTCGTGGCATCAACCGCAGTTAAATCAATCCGGGCATAGCTCTGAAGTTGAAGTGAAAATTTCCAAACCCGAACAAGAAGTCAGTGGCCGCTATATGATTCCATTATCGGAGCCACTCACGCATTTTTTGCAATTTGATGCCGGTTGGTTACGCAAGGATTCCCAGGATACCTTAAGTGACAAATCCACCCTTGGTATGTTAATCACCCATCTAACAACATCTGATTGGCGCATGGATTACAGTGTTAATCTGGATTATGAAGAATATATACAGGGCTCTCAGGAACTCACCTATGCACTGTATTTGCTACCAGGGTTTGGCCTCTCAAAAACGATCTTACCTGCGGGTATTGACCCACTTTCAGGCAGCCGTTACTGGATAAAGGCACAAACCAGCACACAAAGATTAGGGTCAGATACAGACTTTATCCGGCTGCATGGGCAAGTTAAATACCTGTTTGATTTAGGTAATGATAATACCCAGCTTATCAGCCGCCTGGAATTAGGTGCCATATCCAGTGAGGATATAGAGGCTATTCCTGCCTCTTTGCGTTTCTTTACCGGGGGAGACCAAAGTGTTAGGGGTTATGGTTTTGAAGCTTTGGCCCCAAAAGATGCCGATGGCAACCTTATCGGCGGGCGATTTCTAAATGTTGCCAGTGTTGAACTCAGCCAACGTTTTTTACCGCATTGGCGCGCCGCCGTATTTATTGATTCGGGTAGATCCTATAACGATGCCAGTACCGCCTTCTCTACCGGAATAGGTACCGGTATTCGCTGGTTATCGCCGATTGGGCAAATTCGTATTGATATCGCCTTTCCTCAAGACGATGTGGAATCCGACTATCAGATCCATATATCCATGGGGCCTGCTTTGTGAAAAAGTTCAGCCTGACATGTATTCGTTTTTTAATCGTTAGCTGTTTTTGCTTAATCTTACTGTTAAGTATCTGCACAAGTATTTTATTAAGCAGCAATAAAAGCACACAATGGCTAACACAATGGATTAACAAACAAAGTTTGGGGCTTAAACTTGATTACGATAAAGGTAATTTATTAGACGGCATTGTTTTACATCAACTGCAATACAGTAATGAAGATATCAATATCTCGATTACACAATTACAGGTAAATATTCATTACCCCTGTCTTCTAAAGGCTCAATTCTGTCTAAAGCAATTAAGTGCCAATACAGCGACGATAAACCTAAACGATCACACTGATAAAAAAAATGCAGAAACGATTAACAATGAAACTCTACTGCATATTTCCCTGCCTATTCCTGTTGTTATTCAACAGCTACAACTGGGCACATTAAACTGGGGCGATACAGACCAGCAACAAGTTAAAAACATACAATTACAAGCCGCTATGGCTAAAACACAATTACAGGTCTCCCATCTACGAGCACAATATCAAACAACAACTATACAAGCCGAGACGCAGATAAGCTTTGATCAAAATATCCCTTTAAGTATCAATGCCAAGCTAAAAGATGATAGTGAACTAAAACTGAATACACAGCTGACAGTAGCTGGTGATTTAAAACACTTAACCCTGCAAGCACACAATCGCGGACGCTGGCCTATCGCCATACAAGCTAGCGCCAATAATCTGTTAGATAACCCTAGCCTGCACATCAACATCAAAAGCACTGATGACCTGCAATTAATAAATCCATCAGCAGAAAATGCAGCGCTTGCTGCTGCAACCCGATCAAACATTTCTTTTCAGGCTTTATACCAAGATGGACATATCAACATTGAGGCATTAAACATTCACAATGCCGTGGCTGATGTCAGCTTAAGCGGTGATATGTTTATCGGTGATGAAAAACATCAGCAATGGCAGATAGAGGGGCATATTAAAGCCTTAAATCTGGCAACATTACTGCAAGATAAAAATGTGGAAAGCGATTTAAATAGCGCATTTTCATCAACAGGATCCATAAACGATTTTGATCTGAATACTCTATCCGGCGAATTTCGTCTATTTAATGGTACAGGTCTATTAGCAGGCAATAACATCAACGTTGCCGCAGATTTTTTTCACTCAAGCAATTTATGGCTAGATGTTAGACATCTGAGTATCAATAGCGGTAAAAATCAATTAAGCATGCAAGGCCAGCTATCAAAAGATAAGCCCCTAGTGATCAATATCAACATTACCGATACGGCTAATTTCCTGACCAATAGCCAGGGGGCAATCAATGGTGAAATCCAGGTATTTTCTAATAACGAATCCATGCCAGAGGATTTAAACAGCTATTTATTAAGCCTTAACAGCCATGGGGAAATCAGCATAGCCCAATTCCAATATAACCATTTAAGCCTGAATAAAACCCAAATAAATTATGCGGTAAATCAGCTAGCCAAAAAACATAGTCACGTCACTATAATGGCAAAATCCATTCAGCTGGATTCACAGAAAATCAATAATATTGATGTCTCTATCAGCGGAAAACAAAAGTCTCATAGGATAAAAGCCAAAGCCGATTGGGTGGATATCAGCCATATTGAAGTTGATTGCAAGGCCAGCCTAAAAAACCAAAGCCATTGGCAAAGCCGCTGTGAAAAAATAGCTTTTACCGATGTATTATATAAGCTGCCATCCTTTCGTAATGCGCAGCCACTGCTGCTTGATTTAGGGTTTGGCTTGCCTGATAACAATGATATGTTTTCTATTGCCCCTTTTTGCTTACAAGGCGAAAAAAAGCAGAAACACTATGAAATATGCAGCCTTGATACAATAAAAATTACTGAGCGGGGAATTTTTGATATTGATATACAATCGGATGAAATTCCAATTGCCAATATAGCGCAGCGTATTGACCCACATTTAAGCTTAAGTGGTTATGCAACATTATCTGTTAAAGCCCAATGGCCCAATGACAAAAACAAACAACTGAAGATGGAGATCAGCTCAGATAATAGTCAAGGTATTTGGCATTATGCACTGCATGACGAAGACTTCGATAAAGATAATCGCGATTTAGAAGCCTACCCATTTAGCTTTGATAACATCAAGCTACAGGTCAATTTAAATGATCAACAAGCCAGCCTTAACGCCAGTTACCATTCCAAGCAATTAGGGCAGTTGAATGCCGACATTAACATATTGGATATCACAAAAAGCAAAGACTTAAAGGGTGAAATCAATATTCAATCATTATCACTTAAACCTATCGCCCGCTTCAGTGACGATATCCAGCAAAGTGATGGCAGTATTTATGGCCGCCTACATTTATCGGGCAGTCTGGAAAAACCTTTAATGCAGGGCCAGATTACCTTATCAGATGGTTTATTACTCACCCCTGTCGTTAATAATCGTATTGATAATATTCAATTAAATCTCATTTTCGATTTACACAAAGCCTCCTTATCTGGCAGTGTCGATATAGACAAAAGCCCTTTAAAAACCCAGGGCCATCTAACATGGTTAGATGACAATTGGCAGGCCACTCTGGCCTTTCAGGGTACAGACATTCCTTTTAATGCCCCCCCGTTAAAACACGCATTAATAAGCCCTGATATCCAGGTTTTCCTGCAACAGGATACATTGTCACTCAGCGGCACCGTCACAATGAACGATACATTGATTGAAATGAAAAAACTGCCGGAATCCGCCTTTGAAGAATCTGACGATGTGGTTTTCCATGACCAGGCGAATACCACTAATAATATCGTTAACCCACAAACAAGCTGGACAATGAAAACCGATTTAACCCTGATACTGCAAGACAATATAAGCTTCAGAGGTTTTGGTGCCGATGTCGATTTAAGTGGAAACTTACACTATCAACAACAAGGTTCTAATTTACCTATAGCCCAGGGAGAAATCGTTATTGATGAAGGGCATTATACTTTCTGGGGCCAACGTTTAGACATCACCGAAGGCAGCTTTATCTTTACAGGTCCCTTGGAAAACCCGGATATTAAAATCGAGGCGGTGCGCGAGATTGAAACTGAAAATATAACGGTAGGTATACATGGCTATGGCCCGTTAGAGGAGCCCACCTTCGATGTATTTTCCTCCAAAGCTATGGATAATCAAACGGCCATGCATTATTTAATCACCGGCAGAGCGCCCGATACAAAGGCGAGTGATGGTTCCGATTTATTAAGCACCGCATTATTAGCCCGAGGGGTTTCTGGCGTTCAGAGCCGTACCGGCGACTTTGCCGATAAAATCGGCATACGTGATTTTCAGATGAGCACGGCAAGCGGGGATACAGGCACCGAGGTACAATTAAGTGGTTATATCCATGATAAAATATTTATCCGTTATGGCATGGGCCTGTTTGATAGAAATAACACCTTCACTATGCGATATCAGTTAATGCCACAATTATTTGTTGAAACTGCCAGTGGTCTGGATAGCACCATCGATTTAATCTACTCCTTTGAGATCAAGCAATAATGAAACTAAGCTTTGATGCGGGCTCGTTATTATTAACCGGGCACAGCCCACAACTACACGCCAGCCCCATTGAGCCCCTGCAGTTTGATACACGAGTAGATGCCTGGCGCGCACCGGCTTATGCTTATGCAGCTTTAAGCCTGCAGCTAAATGTATTAGATGACTTTGAAGATGAAGTGTTTGAAAACACTGAATTACAAGTGCCCGAAAGCTTAGACATTACGCTTAGAGATTATCAGCAACAAGCCGTTGATAGCTGGCAAGCCAATAAAGGCCAAGGCCTGGTGATTTTGCCTACCGGCGTGGGTAAATCCATTGTGGGTGTTGAAGCGATATACCGCTGTAAAAAATCGGCGTTGATTGTACTACCTACCATCGACTTAATGGTGCAATGGGCGACACAGCTGGAAAAACATTTTCAGCAGCCTATTGGCGTCTACGGCGGTGGCAGCAAAGAGTTAAAACCCATCACCGTCATCACCTATGATTCAGCGGTGATTATGATGGAATATATCGGTGCAAAATTTGAACTGATTATCTTTGATGAGTGCCACCATTTACCCGGTGCGGTTAATAGACAAGCCGCCGAGCTCAGCCCCGCGCCTTATCGGCTGGGATTAACAGCAACACCTGAACGCAACGACAACGGTGAGCAACTGCTGTATCAACTGATTGGCCCTGAGGTGTATCGCCGGGATATTAAAGACTTCGGTAGCGGCGTATTAGCCGATTATGATACCCAGGTTATTGATGTGCCTATGAACACGGAAGAACGCATCGCCTATCAACAAAATCGACAGCAATATCTGGATTTTGTGCGCAGCAATCGCATTAACTTCTCCTCCCCTTATGGCTGGTCTAATTTTTTACGCTGCTGTGCAACGGCCAAAGATGGTCGCCAGGTATTACAAGCGTATAGAAAACAAAAAGATATCGCTGCCTCAAGTTCCGCCAAGTTTGATAAAATCTGGCAATTGATTCAGCAACACAGCGGCGAACGCATTATTATTTTCACCGCATTAAACAAGCTGGCTTATGCCATAGGGGAGCGTTTTTTATTGCCGGTGATTACACATAATACCAAAGCTGCGGAACGAAAAGCCTATTTGGATAATTTTCGCCAAGGTCAATATACCGTGTTAGTCACCAGCAAGGTACTTAATGAAGGTATCGATGTGCCTGAGGCCAGTGTCGGTATTATCGTATCGGGCTCGGGTTCGGTCAGAGAACATGTGCAGCGTTTAGGCAGAATATTAAGACCCTGTGCCAATAAAAAAGCGGTGTTATATGAATTAATTTCAGCCGGTTCATCTGAAATGAATATTTCAGAACGCAGACGCCAGCATCAGGCTTATGATCCCTCTATAAGCGCGGTTCAGAAGGCCAACAAATAATGCTGACCAAAGATTTATTAAGTTATAAGCTAAAATCCACCCGCATTATACCCACGTTTTTCGATATTGATGAACCCGCCTTGCTGCTGTTTTCTGAGCAATTATTGGCCATATTTAATGAAGGCATTGGTAAAACGCGTGAAGAAATCGACGCTGAAGCAGAACTCTATTTACAAGGCCAGCCACAGCTAAAATTTGCCAAGGGCCTGTACAAAATTTTATTGGACCATGCCCAGTTTTCTCTGGCTGAAGAAAACGCTACCCAACGCCGTGAAGCTATTTTAAGTGCCGCAGCCATACAGCTAAAAGAGACACAAACACAGTCTGTAGAAGATTATCGCAGCATTGTTGCGACACAAAGCCAGCAATCTATCGACACGCCACTTTACCCCGATTTACCGGCCTTTGAGAAACTCAGCAAGATCAAAACTTTTTATGCCCGCCAATTATTGCAACGTTATAATATGGCCCAGGTGCAGGCCTTATTACTCTCGGCACAATCTCTGACATTAACCACGCACGAGATGTCGGCCGCCAATTTACGCCGTATCTTTAAGTGCCTGAAATTTTTCAGACTCCTGGCCGAAATTAAACAAAACAAAGATAAAACCACGGTGGTCATCGATGGCCCACTATCGCTATTAGAAGGCTCCAGGAAATACGGTTTACAAATCGCGTCTTTTTTTCCGGTGATTTGTTTATTACAGCAGTGGCAGATCAGCGCCAAGGTCAAACCCAAACGAGCGGTAAAAATATTAAAGCTGGATGAAAACTCAGGCCTTGTTAGCCACTACCAACATATGTCGGCTTTTGTGCCCGAGGAAGTGAAGCTGTTTGCCAAACATTTTGAAGACACGGTAGAGGATTGGTGTTTTATCAGCGAAACCCCGTTTATCAAACGCCCTAAGGGGCGATTGATATTTCCCGATTTCAGCCTGGAACATAAAAGTGGCGTGATTGTCTACCTGGAGATATTCCACCGCTGGCATAGAGGTCCGTTAACCCAGCGTCTGGCTGAATTAGAGCAGATGAAAGAACCGTTGATACTCGCCATCGATAGATTCCTGATTAAAGGCGATTGGCAGGAACAGCTGGACACGGTTGATGACAGCCGCCACTTTCTGTTTTCCGACTACCCGGCGGTTTCACGTCTGCAGAAAACCTTGGCCGCCTATTTGGATAAAGTTCCGTAAAATAGACTTAAACCCTTAATAAAATTCATTTTTGTTGGCCCGTTCTCTACGCCTATTTTTAAACTGAAAAAAGAAGACGATTGCTGAACTAAATGCACACCCTGCCCTCTGATTTAATAACAGATACAGGAGAGCTAGCATGCAAAACACCCATACCCTTAATATGAATACCGCGCATGATACAGACTATGAAGCTGATTACGATGCCATGTTAAGACATATGCAAGAAGAGACACGCCAACGAAAAAAACACGAAGCCAATCGTATTACGGTGTTAGAGACTCGAGATTTATACGACTTATCGAATTTTGAAGTTGAACAACAAGCGCGCCATTTAAACGGATTTGAAGACTTATTTGATACCGAATATTTGTTTTCTTATACCAGCGCCAATGTGAATGAGTTAAGCCAATTTCATACTTAAACGTTCAAACACAGAAACAAGAAAACTCACACCCCATTCATGTTTTAACAAGGTGTGAGTTAATCGCTGCAACTTAAAGTTCAAGCAGCACTTTTACCGAACTATCGACATCCGCCGAATTAATGTAACCAATTAAATTAGGGTTATTAGCAATCAAGGTTTTTACCGTAGCCCCACTACCCGATTCCTGCGGCGGTGTACCTTTACCGGTAAAAATTAAACGTGACCAATAGGTATTTAGTTGACTCGATGATTTTTGCAGAATCGTCTCTCTAAAAGCATCCCTATCGGCCGAACCTTTTTTCTGATCAACCGGCAGGGCTTTTTCTCCATCGGGAAAACTTTTTGCTTTGCCCATATAGATATTATAAACCTGCTTTTCATCGAGCTCAGCATTACTATTACTGGCACTGACAATGACCACCACGCCCGCATTAGCTAACGGCATAAGAATGGATAAAACCACAAGACTTAAGAGATACTTCATATTATTAACTTTCATCATCAATCCCCCTTAAAAGATCATATCCATACCGATGGTGAATAACGTGTTGTCAACACTGCCTGCAACACCTTCAGTCTCCGATGAACGATTCTGCGCTTCAAATTTAAACGCCGTAGACTCTACAACATCCCAGCGTGCACCTACCGTAAACCCTGTAACTTCCTGTTCCCCGCCTTGGACCGCGACATTTTCAACACTTTCGTTGTTAAACGTATAAGTTCCATGCAGAGTGAAATCACCGAGTCGTCTGGCATAGGACACCAGATAAGCAGCATCATCTACCAAGAGTAAATTATCATGTTGTAAATCGGTATATTCTACAATCGCAAAATTATCCCCATCATCATAAACGACGGCAACTTCACCAAATGTTGAGGTATCTTCATCAAAAGGTACAAAAGGAGTACTGGTGCTTAAATCCGCCTGATGATAACTTGCTCTAAACGCCAAACTTTCCCAGCTTAAATTTAATACTATTCCGGTGAAACCGGTTAAATCAAAATCGGTACGTTTGTTATCTGCGGTCACAATCGTAACGGGGGTAGGAGCAGAAGGCGGCGTATTTGCTATATCATTACCACTTATAATCACCGGTTCACCCACATTTAAATCCCCTTCCCAGCGCCCATAATAAACTTGCACACTGCCCGACACATCACCGGCATCAAACGAGCGGGTATAATCCACGGCATCTATCGATGAAAAGCCGATACGATATACGTCCGATGGTGGGGATACCCAGTTGTAGGCATAACCGACTTCGAGGAAATCAGAATAATAAAAGAACGGAACTCTTAATCGGCCTACTCGAATGGAGTCGTTATCAGTAGGCGAAATGGTTGCATAAGCCCACGTTGCATCGACATCGTAATCATCGCTTCCTCGCGCGACCAATTGACCGGTCACACTGACCAAATCATTAATCTGCCTACTGAGCTGAATACCCAAAACATTTCTATCTTTAAAATTAAGTTCATCATCTACAGCAGGGTTATCACTGTCATTCATCGTGACCCCTACCGATAAAAAGCCCTGTATACGTAAATCATCTGCTGAGGCTACCGAGGATAACAAGGCGACAGAAGATACAACGGAAAATAAAATTTGTTTAGCATTAAAATGCATAGTGCTTCTCCATTTTTAATAACATTTATCCAAACATAGTTGAGCCCCACGGTTTTACAAATTTTTGTACATAAAACAAACACCGCAATGATATTTTCTTATTTCACGACTTAACAGCTAGAAAGAGAACACAAAATCATTTAAAAAATGTACCTCTAATAACTAAATAGAATAGAGCGATATTCTCTTTTTTATTCCACTACTACGCCTTGGAAATTTTCATTTTTGCACTAACCTAGAATGAGTAGCGGTTTAACTTTCTATCAATTTACACACTGCATTTTTGATAAAAAATGCATGAAATACAACGATAGATGATTCAATGGAATGAATATTTTTCATGAAAAAATCCTCCCTTAATAGCAGTCGGACTAGAAGGTTTATTCTATGACGCTGCAGAAAAAATTTAAGCACCTTGGGCTGATTATTTTAGCGTTAATTGTAGCGCTAACGTTATTTGCAGCGTATGAAATTAATACCCTGTCGAGTGTCGATACTACAGCCCCTATCATTAAACTGTTTATTGCCTTGCTGCTGGTCATTACAGTTACAGCTATGGCTCTATTTCATCTCTATAAGCAGATTAACCAGGGTATTCTCTCATTCAAATCTCAACTTGAATCATTTGCCCAAGATTTAAATACCGGCCAACATGACTTCAATAAAAAAATCGAGATAGATAGCATTACAGAGCTGGAATCGTTATGCCTAAGCTTCCATGCTTTCACCTCGTTAATTGAAGAGAAAACCCATAAGGTCACCCACCTATCCAGAGAAAATGCCTTAACAAAATTAGGGCTGGATAATGCCGCAACGCCGGCATTAATTGTTGAAGATAATGGCCTCGTCTCTTATATCAATCGTTCCATGTATGAGTTTATTCAGGTCCATGCACAAGATTTTTCGCAATATAAAAATGCATTTAGTGATTTCCCTTTGCTTGAACTGTGTCATCAGGGACAAGAATTTGTCGATGAACTCATTCGTGCTACAGACCCTAGCTTGCATAAAGTCACACAGGGTGGCTTATCCGTGGAATGGCAAGTTACCCCCATTATTGATGAGCACAATCATATTTCCATCCATATTATTGAATGGAAAGACTTGACTGAAAAGCTCCAAATCCAAAGCGAATTTGAAGATATGGTCAGTGCAGCCAAACAAGGTGACTTCTCGCATACCATTGATTTATCAGGTAAATCTGGATTTTATCTGACGATGGCAAAAGACCTCAATAGCATCATCAAAGCGGTCAATGATTCTCTGCAAGATATATCTACCGTCCTCAACGATATCGCCGAAGGACAGCTGACAAAAACCATAGAGTCTAACTATGCGGGTATGCTGGGTGAAGTCACCGGATCCATGAATCATATGGTAGAGCATCTTAAGGGCATCATTGAGGATATTTCTGAAACGGTCACAGCAGCAAAATCAGGTAACTACGACAGTAAAATTAATGAACAAGGCAAGTCCGGATTTTATTTACAACTTTCCCAGGCAATGAATGAACAGAGCCGCCTGATAGATTCTGCATTAAGTGATCTGAGTCAAGTGATGTGCAGCATCACCGAAGGCGATTTAAGCACACAAACCAAACTGCCTTATGAAGGCAAGATGAAAGAGCTGTCGGATTATGTGGATGCCATGGTTTATCGCTTAAGGGGCGTTATGGGTTTGATGTCAAACTTGGTTGAAAATGCCGCCCACGGTAATTTGGATGTCAGAATCCCAGGCATGGGCCAAACAGGTTTCTATATTACCATTGGTGATAACCTGAATAAAATTAACGACATAACCCAAGATGCAATGGCCGAAATTACTCAGGCATTATCAGCCATGTCCAGTGGCGATTTAACCTATTGCATAGAAAAAGAATATGAAGGTATTTATGATGATTTAAAACAGAATACCAATAAAACCATCGCCAACCTGGTGCATGTTTTACTGGATATACAGCAGTGTTCTTCCGGGGTAAAACAAGCGGCGGATGAACTGGCCGAATGTAATCTTAGTTTAAATAAACGTACCGAACAGCAATCGAATAATTTACAGGCCACGGCCATCAGCATGGACAAGATGACCGAAACCATCAAACAGAATACCGAAAGTTCAAAGCTTGCCAGTCAACTTGCCAATAATACCCGCAAAGTGGCCGAAGAAGGCGGTGATATTGTTAAACAAGCCATTCAAGCCATGGGAGAAATCTCCGCCTCTTCCAACAAAATCTCAGATATTATTTCGGTTATCGATGAAATAGCCTTTCAAACCAATTTATTAGCACTTAATGCGGCGGTAGAAGCCGCCAGAGCCGGTGAACAAGGCCGTGGTTTTGCGGTGGTGGCCGGAGAGGTGCGCAACTTAGCAGGACGCTCGGCGACTGCCGCCAAAGAGATCAAAAATCTGATTCAAGATTCCGTCAAAAAAGTGGATGAAGGTAAGAACCTGGTTAATCGCTCAGGAAAATCATTAATTAATATTGTTGAAGCCGTTAAAGAAGTCTCGGAAATCGTCACGGTTATTGCTAAGGCCAGTGCCGAACAATCCGTGGGTATTACGGAAGTTAATCAAGCGGTGATGACCATGGATGGTACCACGCAACAAAATGCCACATTGGTGGAAGAAATTGCATCAACCTGTTCTATCTTAGGGTTTGAAGCCACCGAACTGGTCAACAAAATATCCTTCTTTAAAACCCCGGGTACCAGCAAAATACCCAGTTTTGAAGATATCAGCGACGTCAGCGCAACAGCCTCAGAGCTTAATGATGCTCCTGAAAATGTTAACGAATCAGATATTGCCGAAACTTCTGATGATGAATGGGAAGCGTTTTAATGCACCTTTTAAAAATAATGAGACCCTATTATGCCTATTAGTTCACAGCTACAAAATGGCGAGTTCACCATTCAAATAGGCCCCAAATTCGATTTTGATGCCACCCGAGAATTTCGTGAGGCTTACGAGTTTGATGAGGCCAAAAAACATAATATCTATAATGTCGATTTTAGGGATACCGAATATATGGACAGTTCAGGATTAGGTATGCTGTTAAATATGCGAGATTTTCTCGACGATGCCGTAGAAATAAACTTAATCAACTGCAGAAGTCAGGTTAAAAAAGTCTTAATGATTTCGCGTTTTGATAAAAAGTTCACCATCGATTAATGCTGAATTCTCCCCTGCCCAGCATGAAAGTATTGGCTGTTGATGATGCACCCACCTCCCTTTTTTTGATGGAATCTATCATCGAAGATATGGGTTTAGCCACCGTTAGTGCCTCCAGCGGTGAAGCCGCCATTGCCATCGTCGAAAATGAACTGCCTGATTTAATTCTAATGGATGTCAACATGCCTGGTATGGATGGCTATAGCGCGGCTAAAAAAATCAAAGACATCGCCGGCCCTCATCACTTACCGATTATATTTATCACCGCCTCCAGTGACGATGAAATTTTAACAAAGTGTGTTGCCATAGGAGATGATTATATTGCCAAACCTATCTATAGCGATATTGTCATCGCTAAAATCAAAGCCCATTTACGGGTTGTAGAACTGTATAAAAATATGGAAAAGCAAAACCAGGCGCTTATTTATCATCAAAAACACGATGAAGATGAACGTAATATGGTGCAAAGCATTTTTGATAATTTCTATTTACACCAGTTCGACGACAAACAGCGTTTAAAACAGCATATATCCCCTAAATCTCTGTTTAACGGCGATATTCTGCTAACGGTAAAGAGCCCTACCGAGGGACTTTATATCATGATGGGGGATGTTACAGGCCATGGTTTGCCAGCAGCTGTCGCGGCTATTCCGGTTTACAGCGCATTTAGAAGCATGGCTAGCAGAGGTGTGAGTATTGGCGTGATCGCGGCAGAATTGAATAAGGTATTACACCATCTTCTGCCCCCGCATATCATGCTTGCAGCCACTATATTAGAAGTGAATGCCAGCGGAAAACGTGTCACTGTGTGGTCAGGTGGTATGCCGCCAGGAATTATTGCCGATAAAGAAGGCTGTATTGTCGACTTTATCCACTCAAAACACGCACCGTTATCGGTGATGGATGATGATGAATTCTGTCAAGATGTGATGTTATTTAAACTTAAAACCACAGATCGTATTTATTTACAGACCGATGGCATTATTGAATCCAATAATCGACACGGTGACATGTTTGGTGAAAAAAGACTTAACGACTTATTTGATTGCCAGCATCCTGATATGTTTCAGCGCATTCTCAACGCACTGGATGATTTCACGGAAGGCACCGAGCAAGATGATGACATCAGCCTGATAGAACTATCAGCCCCACAAGAACAGGAAGAATGTGAACGTTCAACACCCATTCAAGCTAAACCTCTAAAGGCGATCCCATGGCAGGTTAATAGCACATTAAAAGCCTATGAATTACAAAATACCGAGCCTGTCACTCAAATGCTTAAACTACTGGGACATGCCATTGGCTTGAATGTACACCAGGACTACCTATCAACCATATTATCCGAAATGTTTAATAATGCACTTGAACACGGTTTATTGGCATTAGATTCCAGTCTCAAAAGCACCGAAGATGGCTACTTTGAATATTATTGCCAACGCAAAAAGCGTTTACAAAAACTAACAGAAGGTTTTATCAAAATTCAGGTAACCTTCTGCCCACAGCAGGCACAGGTGAGTATTCAAGTCAGTCAGAGTGGCGAAGGTTTTGATGCTCCGCCAGACTCATCTGCACAATCCTTAGACAGCAATCAAACTTTTGGTCGAGGCATCTCAATTATTCGTAATCTCTGCCTTTCTTATTGCTATAGTGATGAAGGCCGTACAGCTACAGCGGTTTATCAATTGCCAAATCACTGAAGCCTGTAAACAACAGGCTTCACAAAAGATGTACACTGAATAAGATTAGGAATATATAAGCAATAGGCATAAGACGATTTCTTTTCTGCACAAGGTAATCTAAAACCAATAAAACAACACCGCTCTACTCCTCTATAATAAAAGCTATAAACGTCTTACGAGCTGTTCCCATGGCCATTGTTACCGCATTAAAAGAATACCTTAGTAATCATTATATCCCCTATGATTGTGTGCATCATGAACACAGCGATTCCTCCTTTAATTCCGCCGCTATGGCGCATATCCCCAGCCCACAATTAGCCAAAGCGGTTATTATTGAAAGTGAACTGGGCACCCCTTTGATGGCGACCATTCCGGCCAACAAATGTGTCTCGTTTGAGGCTATCGATGAAGTCACCACCTTGCATTATCATATGATGAAAGAATCCGAGGCCAATCGATTATTTGAAGATTGTGAATCGGGCGCACTGCCCAGTATCGGTGATGTTTTTGGTGTGGAGATGATTGTTGATAACCGGCTTTTGATAGACCAGCCCGTATATATTGAGGCCGGAGACCATAAAACCCTATTAAAAATCCCCCCCGAAGCTTATGCCGAGCTGGTTAAATCTTCCCGCCATGCCAATATCTCGATGGGACATATTGGGAATAAATTCAAAACCGATAAATTTTATTCCGCTTAGAAATGCCAGGCGATAAAACGGCTGATTTTCTGTCCCTGGCTCATTTTCACCACCTCAATTTTCTGGGCTGAACACTGCAGCAATAACTTCTTTAACGGTCGAATATTTTCTTTTTTGGATACCAGCGAAGTAAACCAGCCCACCTGATTAGCATAATCTTTGCTTTCGGTAATCATACGTTTTAAAAACGCAAGCTCCCCACCTTCACACCACAGCTCTGCTTTTTGGCCACCAAAATTACGTTTTGTAGGTAATGGACGTGACGATTTGATTGACGCTGAAGCCGAATTTCTTTGCGCCTTATTCTGCGCCAGGTTTCTCCACTTGCGTTGACTGCCCTGCGTAGCTTCGGCCTCGGAGGCATGAAACGGTGGATTACACATCGTTAACGCAAAGCTATCTTCAGGTTTAATAATGCCATGAAAAATAGACTGGGCATTTTTTTGTGATATCAGTTTTATCTTCTTGTTTAAGCAGGCATTTGATTCAACAATTATTCTGGCCGTTTTCACCGAAAGCGGATCAAGTTCAGAGGCTGAAAACTGCCAGCCATAAGCCTGAGAGCCAATAATAGGATAAATACAATTGGCCCCGGTGCCGATATCCAAGACTTTTATCTTTGAGCCTTTAGGGATTTCGCCGGCGTTTTTCTGGGCCAATAAATCGGCAAGATAATGAATATAATCAGCCCGCCCAGGAATCGGTGGGCATAAATACCCCGCGGGGATCTGCCAGTGATGCACCTGATAAACATCAGCCAGCAAAGCCTGGTTTAAACAGATCACCGCCTGCTCATCACTAAAGTCTATAGTCGCATCCCCTTTGGGATTAGACCTGATATGGGGTTTTAATTCGGGGCACACGGTAGATAAGCGCTGTAGGTCATAACGCCCGGCATGCGGATTTCGGGGGTGCATAATAGCTTAACTCTCTACCTGAACGGACATAAAAGAAGCCAATAAGGGGCCTGCGAGTTCACTTAAAAATCGCTGATGTAAATCATGTTTCACATAGCGGTCCAGGGCCGCCTGATCAACAAACTCGGCGATTAAAGCGTAGTCGGCATTACCGCGATAAAAATTCAGATCAGGCCCATATTGATACGATTGAATCTCTTCAATTTTTTCGGCTAAAGCGCTAAAACCGCTATTAAGGCGCTTCAATTCCTCGGCATTTAAGACTTTATTCCACTTTAGCAAAACAATATGTTTAATCATGTTGTATAGACTCTTTGGCTATTCTCTATTATCAGGCTATCGAAATTTGATGGGCTATAGCACAGGCTTGGCAAATACAGGCTTTACCTGTGGCATCTTTGCCAATTTTATCCAAAAGCGATGCAGGAAATGAAATCTCAGGATTTTTACACCAGCAGGTTTTTTCAGTATCGCCGCAGGATACATTCACACACGCATTATTTTCACCACATAATGGGCATAATAAAACATCTACAGCCTTTGGGGATTTTTCATTTTCGTCTTTTTTAAACATGCTTTTTCTTCGCTATTTTCTGCTTCGGGCTAGGCCATCTGGTTAATATTCATTCAAGTTGAATTTAGTTATGATCTCTCTCAAATGATATTCCATTGGAGAAAAACGATGAACTTAGCAAGCGCACAACAAAACAGCAACACTGTTATGCAAGCCATGCGCAGTTCACAGATGAATCCCCTCGCATTAGAGCCTATACAACCCAGTATCAGCAAGCATGAAAACCACAAACTGCAGCAGGATATAATCCGCCAGGCTAAGCAAATTCAAGCACTCAATAAACGTAATTTTACCCTGCAGGAACTGAATCAAACCCAAGCGCAGGGTAACCGTAATTACATTAAACAGCTTAAACAACTGCGCCATGATGAACATCAATACAAAAATCAGATTATGCATCTGCGAAAGCATTTAAACGTCAGCCAGAAACGTTGCAAGGTGATGGAAAAAAAGTGTGAACAGCATATCGAAGCTTTGCAATTACAAAGCCTGGATATGGATACCACCAGCGATGATTTATGCAGCACCTCTATCGCTTTAAACCACACTACCGCACAACATGAATTACAGCAGCGACAATATACGCAGTTGATGAAGAATTATACCCTGTTGTTAAAACAACATGATACGGCCATTCGACATAGCTG
The DNA here is from genome assembly GCA_013215055.1 of Pseudomonadales bacterium. GTDB lineage: Bacteria > Pseudomonadota > Gammaproteobacteria > Pseudomonadales > DT-91 > CAKMZU01. Next base: position 35,981 of record JABSRQ010000032.1, read on the forward strand.
GTTTAACGCCAAAATAGATACGCTGCACGGTAAAATATTACAGCTAAAAAAATGCATCAAGGCGCAGCCCATCTCTTTGCCATTTAATCTGAATACGGAAAAATTTTCGGTACAAAAATCTTCAAAATTAAAAGACAAAAAGCCCAGTGAAAAAGCCAAACCGTCTTGGCTTAGCATCAGTAAATCGTTACCCATCTCTACAGGTATGTATCAAGTCTCCAACGGTGAAAAATCGGCGCTGGCCTATTTTAATGCCGAGACACGCTCTTTCCAGCAACCAGGTTTCAGCATTCGTTTTTGGTTACAGCGTTCAGAAGAAGCCGGTATTAATGCCATCAACAATGGTTTCAGAGCCTGATGCTCAAGAAAAACGTTATTTCAAACCTTTACGGGCCACACTGCGGCGCTTATTACAGGCGCTAAGAATGGCTTTACGTTGATCATTTCCACTACCAGCCCAGGCTAATATTTCATCCAGAGATCGAAAACAGCCCATGCAAATATCATTGCCATCCAGGCAACAGTTTCTGACACAGGGGCTTTCTATACCATTTATTGGATTTTTTTTGTTCAACAAAAACTCCCAGCATCAAAGCTTAAAAAATCTTATACCGGTACATGTGATTCAAATAACGGGCTTTGCCTATGATGTTGTTTAACTACCACCTCATCCACTAACGCGAGGCTATATTCATATTGTTGCTGGCAAAGCTCGATAAAGGGTTTTAATAACTCAGGTCTTGGCCATAAGCCCGTATGACTATCCAACGGCCCCGATAACATCTGATAACGGCTAATCAATGCGATATAGTCCTGACGTTTATCAGGCTGAATGATCAACGGCGGAAAACCGGCTTTTAATAAAGGCATATTAGCCAATAATCTGGCCATAAGGCCATTGGCAAAAGAAAAGGGATGAATATGCACCAAGGCCATATGTAATTTGGCATAAATTTTAGCCGCGGTTTTTTGATTTATCGCCGCATCAAAGTTTACACCGATACCCACCAAAGAAACTTGATTGGCAATACAGATCCACTCATTCAGTAGCAGCGATACATCATCACTGTTCGCATATTCAATATACAGCTGCTCACCTTGTTCAGAAATGGTATAGCTGCCCATCGGATTTGTGCGGTATTTACCCGCCTGACTTAATAACAATTCATCGGCCTGATGTTCATGTATCAAGGTTTTATGGCATTCAAAAACCTGAGATTCCGTCATATCACGTTGCAGGGTTTGATATAGCACCTCAATTGCCTGGGCAAAACCCAGCACTTGCTGGTGATCATCCATGGCCTTTTCTGCCACCGTGATACCCTCATTTAATAATTGATGGCAATCTTGTAACTGCAAGCTACTGCCTTGAATACCCGTTGCGGTGAACACCCAGGCATCACGCAATTGCTCCAAAAGAACGGCCTGTAAATCCTGGTCTAAAGCATTCAAAAAACTCAGATGTGGGCATTGCTCCTGCCGCTTCGATAACGCATAGGCATAACGCCGGTTTTTAGTATGCCCGGTAACTGCAACCAAACCTTTTTCAGCCCAGGCCATCAACCAACGCCTCACCGTACGGCTTGATACCTCTAAGCTTAAGTGTGTGCAAATTTCACTCACGCTCAGATCATCACCGCGTTGTTTTAAAAAGGCCAAAACCTGTTTATTCTGGGCCATGGTGTTTACTCCTTGTAAAGCAACATCTCGACGTTCAAAAGAAACTATAGTTGAGGATTTTCAATTCGGACACAGAATGTCCCTATTGCAATAGTATAGACCTAGCCCCTGGCTCAAATTTGAAAAACTGCTACAGTTGCAGCGGCTACAAACACAGGAATATCAATATGAAGTTGGTCAAAAAAAGCCTTTTCAAAACCACTCTTATCGCAGCCATATTGACGATAATATTAACCCCGCTATCCAGTTGGGCAAATACTCAGCAGTTTTGTTTTAGCTATGCCAGTAGTTTATATCAACAAGTTTATTGTGAATTAAAAGCCGAAGGCCAGGGACAAAATCTGCCCAGTTTTTATGACTTTCGTAAAAACGACAACTATATGCAGTATTTATTACTAAAGCCCCATGTTCGAAAACTGGCGATGAAATTACCCAAACCGGTTAAAAAAAGCCGCCAATCTAGCCCTGCATCCATTCAAAAGCATACGCCCCCGGCTAACACGCAGACCCAGCAAGCCGTAAGCTTAAATACCAGCCAAGCCCAGCAACATAGCAACTGCCAATTACAGGGTGATATCATCAGCTGCGGTACAATAAAACATCAGCTGCAATATAATCTGAATAATAAACACCTGGAAAAGCACGTTTTTACACCCGACAATAAAATGGCCTTACCCCAGTTTCAGGGCGAAAATAAAAACCAGTATTTGGCTAAAGCCTATGCTGTATATCTCGATAAGATGTTGGCGATAGGTTTAGCAGGTGTCACGTTAAGTTATAGCAAGTTTTACCATCTATTTGATGAGCTGCAGCAACGTAATATGGATTTTTCACAACGCTTTGAAAAGATGTATTTCTATCTTAAAAAAGATAAAGAAATCATGATGGTGAATACCCAAAAAAATCATCCTAGGCAGTTAAGCCTTAAGCACTGTGATACCCTCAATCAATATTGGATCTGTGCCACGGCGCAGAAAAACTATATTTTTAAACGTCTATAACACACGTAAAATGGCAGCGAATTATCACCAATACAACACCACACAAATCATCGCCCCAGCCTACACGGGAAAAAAGAAGACCATGCTTAAAAATGTTTTAAACTTTTGGTTTGACGAATTGCAACCACAGCAATGGTGGGTTAAAGATTCGCAAGTGGATGCGCAAATCACACAACATTTTAGCGATTTACATACAGCCGCCCAACGTGGTGAATTATTCCACTGGCGAACTACCGCCGAAGGCAGGCTGGCAGAAGTTATTGTGCTGGATCAGTTCTCTCGCAATTTGTTCAGAGATTCCGCTGCAGCCTTTGCCTGTGACGGCCAAGCGCTATGTTTAGCGCAGGAGGCAATTTCTAGCCAAGCCGACCAACAACTTAATGCGATTCAACGCAGTTTTTTATATATGCCATTTATGCACAGTGAATCACTCATTATTCATGCACAAGCCGAAGAGTTATTTAGAACTAATGGCTTACAAGCCAATATCGATGCGGAAATAAAACATAAAAACATCATTGAGAAATTTGGTCGCTATCCACATAGAAACGCGCTTTTAAGTCGTGTATCCAGCCCAGAAGAAAGGGCCTTTTTGCAGCAGCCTGATTCCATTTTTTAAGGTTTTTTATAGAGAAAGATGTAGGGCATTACAGCGATGCTAATAAAGCTTTTAGTTGAAATTGATCAATAGGTTTTGTCAGCATATCATGCATACCGGCCTCCAGACAGCGCCTGCGATTATCATCCAGCGCATGCGCGGTTAACGCATATACGGGCATCACCACACCGGTTTCGGCCTGATATTCACGAATCGCCATACAGGCACTAAAGCCATCCATCACCGGCATATCACAATCCATTAAAATCAGGTCATAATGATGGCCGGCACGGATTTTATCCACCGCCTGCAAACCATCATTCACCACATCTACCTGTTTAACATATTTTTGTAACAGGCCACGAATAACCATTTGATTAACCGGATTATCCTCGGCCACTAAAACCGATAAATTGTATAAGGGCGCGGGTCGATCAGCGGTTTTTTCATCATCAAACGATGGTGTGGGTGTCGCGGGCGGATTTTTATCCACCTCTAACGGTAAATCCAGAATAAACGTACTGCCCTGGCCTTCGACACTTTTAAGCTCAATTGTCCCGCCCATCAACGTGACAAAACGTTTGCAGATGGCCAGACCTAAACCACTGCCACCAAATCGGCGAGTTATGGATTTATCCACCTGAATATACGGTTCAAATAACTGGCTCTGTAAGTTTTTATCGATACCAATACCGCTATCTTTCACACTGATAGAGATATTGCCTTTGACCTTTTGGCTCATGCCAATATGCAAAATAACAGTGCCTTTTTCCGTAAACTTAAAGGCGTTACTGAGTAGATTATTCAATAATTGCCGTAAGCGGTTCACATCACCAATAACATAAAGCGCTACATCGGCGTCCATCTCGGCGCTAAAACACACCTCGGTTTTTTCGTGATAAGCTGCGGCCATGCGGCGGCAATGTTCCAGCAGCTCTTGCATAGACAGTGGCACAGGCTCCAACACCATTTTTCCCGATTCTACCTTAGACAGATCCAGAATTTCATTGATCAAATGTAATAAGGTTTGTCCGGCACTGATTATCACATCAGTATAATGTTGCTGGGTAGAATCCTGACGTGTATCTCGCAGCAACTGTGCCATACCCAGAACGCCGTTTATCGGTGTGCGAATCTCATGGCTCATGGTCGCCAGAAACTCACTCTTCAGTTCATTGCGGCTATTGGCAACGGCCGCATCTTGTTCTATTACGCTACGCTCAAGACGCTCATAATACAGCTGCTGCCCAATTGCCAACGCAAAAAATACACCCATGCATAATACGCCCACTTCATAGAGGTGCCGCCCCAGAGTGTTATAAGGCACTAAACCTAATGAGCCCATTACTGTCCAGCCAGTAAAACCTGCAAATAACACCATGCCCAGCAGATAAAAGCGCGCCGAGGCGACTCTTAAACTGATGCCGTAGATACCTATCACCACCAACAGCAGCGCAGAAACCAAGGCCAGGTAATTTTGAATAACAATATAAGGCTCTGGTGAGCTAATTAGCGCCAAGATAGGAATAAGGACATAAACGCCCATAATACCTGTTACAGCCTGATCTATAATCGGGCTTCGGCTAGGTAATTCAAACAGTTGTCTGGCAAACCACAGCGTACATATCGCCGATAGGCAAATAGTAATCGGATAAAGCTGCATATGCAGCTTCGGAGATTCCGAGATCACCTGAAAGATCAGGCCATTGGCATAGAGGATATTAATCGCCATCGTCACCACCGCCAGGCCAAAAGTCATGACCTTAATACCGTGATGGGATAAAAGGGATGCAAAGGCCATCAACAAAACCAAGCCAAATAATAATCCTATGATCAATAGGCTGATGGTCACATGATTGATCGCCTCACCTAAATAGGTACTGGGGCTATAAATCACCGGATATATCAACGGTTGATGGGGGGTTTGAATACGAAAATACAGAGTTGAAGAAGAATGGGCAGGCAGCACTAGCGGAAACGCAAACAGGCGGTTATTTAACGGGCGCTGATGATAATTATATTCAAGCCCCGTTCTGGCTTGATAGATCAGCTCCCCCTGATTTAGCACATAGACATCCAGCTGATAAAACAGCATTTCAGCAAAATCCAGTACCCGCGATAAGGGTTTATCTCGATTATTGACCAGCGTAATACGATACCAAACCGATTGATTGGTTGCCGGAATCACCGCTTTTTCTACCGGCTGAAAATCCCACTGAGTCATCTCATTCACAGGGAATGGCTGGGGAGTATCTTTGAGCCAGGGTGCTTGAACACTGTATTCCAGCCCCTCCAGCACCACTTTATCGGCGTCGGAAATTAACCTTGTATTCCCCTCGGCGACAGAATTTGCATGGACAGACGTGTTAAGAAGAAGCACAAACAGATAACTAAAAAAATAGCGCAGGGATAAACATAGACAAGCCGGAGAATAAACACCCTCCCTTTTTAATAACCCAGACAATCGACTTACCACCATGAATATCAGAATACAGACAAAAATCAAACCGACATTTGAAGCCACACAGCATTAACGCGATGGGCTTAATAACGTACGTTATACGTCTTTCATGGAAAAGACTCAAGTGTTGAAACGGTAATGTAAAAGAATAAAGGCTTATCGCGCGCTACAAGTTCGTTTTTCTCGCCGATGACTGCTAAATTATAAAGAGATATAGCCAAAACACCCTCAACATGAAAGAGCATTTATTAGACGCCATCACCAATATGACGGCCAGCCAGGATATAGACTCGCTGGAGTGCAGCCTGGTGTTAACGTTGTTTGAACTCATTGATTGCCAACGTATCAGCCTGTATAAGTTACTTGAAAGTGATGATTTTCAACAACTGGAACAGGTCGCCAGTTTACAAAAAGACGACGAGGCCTCATCCGGCACATTATGGCAGCAGAACTCACAGCTGATCAACAGTGACAGCCCGTTGCAGCAAGCGTTGATGAATAGAGACGTGATTAAATACCCGCAGGCTGACGGCCAAACTATCTTAATGCCGATTCTATGTGGCGACAATATCTATGGCGTGATGAAAATTGAGCAGATAAAATCGCTGGAGAGTGTAAAACATTTAATCACCAGTTTTATTAAGATCTATCAAAACTATTTAACCATTCTAAATGAAAGTGAAAGAGACAAACTCACCGGTTTATTTAATCGCCGCACCTTTGATAAAAAACTTAACCGACTACTGCTGCAACAAAGCCAGCAACGCCTGGAAATAGCCAATGCCCCCGATGAACGCCGCGAACTGCAGGCCCAATCAAGTGCCTGGCTGGTGATGGTAGATATCGATCATTTTAAACGCGTGAATGATGAGTTTGGCCATATCTGCGGTGATGAAGTGTTGCTGATCTTGTCACAATTAATGCGTAAACGATTCCGCTCAGGCGATCTGCTGTTTCGCTTTGGTGGCGAAGAGTTTGTTATCATTCTGGAACCCACCAATGCCCACTTTGCGCAAAAAGTCTTACAAGATTTTCTCCAAATCATCTCTCAACATCGCTTTCCGTTAATCAACCACATGACCATCAGCATGGGTTATACCACCATTACAGAGGAAGATTACCCCGAAACGGTGTTGGATTTAGCCGATAAGGCGCTTTATTACGCCAAAGAAAATGGCCGCAATCGCCTGGATAGATTTGAAGATCTGGTTGCGGCAGGCTTATTGATTCCACCGGCCTCGGGTGATGCGGTAGAGTTATTTTGAGCCTATGACGAATCATAAGACGGATGATAAGACCCAAATTATCCCCGCAGGCAGCATATCCGACGACCGCACCGACATCAGCCCATCAGAATCTGCCCCTTCGGCATTATCCTCACGGTTTATTGGCATAGGCAGTGAAATCAATCAACGCTTTACGTTAAATGCCTTATTAGGCCGCGGTGGTATGGGTGATGTGTATCTGGCCACCGATAAACGCAAGCTGGAGGCCCAGGACAGCGACAGCGATGTTGCGATCAAGTTATTGGGCGAAAACTTTAAACAACATCCCCAGGCTTTTATCGCGCTGCAACGTGAGGCCAGAAAAACCCAGCAATTAGCCCACCCCAATATTGTCACCGTATACGACTTTGATCGACAAGATGATACGGTTTATCTCACCATGGAGGCATTACACGGCTCCCCACTCGATGAACGTATTAATACCGCTGCGATAGACCGTGATGAGGCCATAGACTGGATTAAACAATGTGCCCGCGGCCTGGCTTATGCGCACCAAAAAAACGTGGTGCATTCGGATTTAAAACCCGCCAATGTCTTTATCACCGATGAAGGCATTATTAAACTATTGGATTTTGGTATCGCCAGAGCCTGTAATGCGGGAAAAAATGCCGAGAAAAACCCACATAAAACCCAACATGACTCAGTCTTTGATGCAAAAGAACTAGGGGCTTTAACCCCCGCCTATGCATCCCTGGAGATGATAAATGGTGAGGAACCCCATACCAGTGATGATGTGTATGCGCTGGGTATCATCGCCTATGAATTATTAACCGGCAAACACCCGTTTGATCATCTTCAGGCCGATAAGGCGATGCAGGCATCACAAAAAGCTGAAAAAATAGACGCTATTAACAGCTTTCAATGGGAGGCCATTGAACAAGCCTTGGCCTTTAAACGTGAAGATCGCCTCGATGATGCGCTGATTTTCCTCAAAGCCTTTGATGCCAAAAACCCGTGGCCTAGAAGAATCACCGCCGCGGTGGTGGTATTTGCGTTTGTCATTCTGGCCACCTTCAGCTATTGGTATAACGCCACCGAACACCCCGATAGGCCATTTGAAGAACTGCCGATTGCCCAACAGATAAGCTTTAATAAACAGCTGCAAGAGGCCGATGTAGCCTTACAATTTAATGACTATAATTCAGCCATTCAGCATCTGGATAAGGCATTTTTAATTCATCCACACAATGCCAAAGTGAAGAAATCCATCAACAAGGTTTTGGATGCCTTGTTTATTGAACTGGATGATACTTCAAAATTTGATAGCCAAAGCCGGCAAAAGCAAATCAACAGCTTACGCCAATACCGCTCGTTAAAAAAACAGGCGCGTCTGCAGCCGTAGCTAAAAGATCTGATAATTAACTATAGTAAACATGACACTTTTTCTGTTGGCGGAAGACTATGCACCTGCTTTTATTGTTTATGACTCTTTTTCTTTTAAGCTGCACATCGACCGATGAAAAAAGCACGGTCATATCGCCGGAACACCGCGTGGCTCAATTACACATTGTTGATTGCCTGCTACCTGGGCAGGTACGCATGTTAGGCAATAAAAGCTATTTAACCCCTCGCCGCCCGGCGCTGTTATCGGCCTCACAATGCCAAATACGCGGCGGGGAATATGTCGCCTTCGACAGAGCCGATTATAAAACCGCGCTTAAGGTTTGGTTGCCATCGGCCGAAAGCGGTGATGCTGAGGCACAAGCCAATGTAGGTGAGATATTTGAACGTGGATTAGGTGGCAGCCCCAACTACCCGGCAGCCATTATTTGGTATAAAAAATCGGCGATTCAGGGTAATAAACGCGCGCAGTTTAATTTAGGCACCTTATATGAACAGGGCCTGGGGGTAGAAAAAGATACACTTATCGCGATGAATTATTATCGCCAGGCTTGGGGTATGCCCGAAGATGATCTGGTTTATCAATCTTCGGTTGATGCCCAGCAGCAAGCACTGCAACAGGCCTTAAATAAAACCGTGGCGAAAAAAGACCAACAAATAAATGCCTTATTATTGCAAGTAAAACACATGCAAAAAAACCAGCCATCAGAAAGCTTAAAACAACAAATCCGCAGCCTGAAAACGGTGATTAGCGATTTACAACACAGTAATAAAAAGGATAAACAACAGCTCAACATTTATCAAGAAGCACAGAAAAAACGCAAATTACGTACCGCCACCGTGGTGAAAAAAAATCAGCCCAGCTTCGATGATAAAGCCCAGGCGCGAATCAAAAAAGACATCAACTTTGGCAAATATTATGCGCTGATTATTGGCATCGATGATTACGCCAATATGAATGATTTGGATACACCGGTTAACGATATCGAAGATATAGGCACGCTATTAAGAGACAAATACGGTTTTCAAGTTAACACCGTCATCAATGCCGATAATATCTCCATCATGGAGGCGGTAAATAATCTTAATGCACAACTTGAAGAAGAAGACAATCTACTGATATTTTATGCCGGTCACGGGTATAGAATTCAAAATCCACATCTGCAATCGGGTTATTGGTTACCCAGTAATGCCGATGCACCGCCCAGAGATACTCACTGGATAGCCAATGAATTTATCACCCGCCATCTGGCCCGGTTCAAAGCCCGCAGAATTTTGATTGTGGCCGATTCCTGTTATGCCGGACTCCTGTCAGATTCACCCGACTTTTTATTGGCCGGTTCTCAAAACAACAGCGAGGCCTTTATTCGTTATAAGGCCAATAAACGCTCCCGACTTTTACTCACCTCCGGAGGAGATGAACCGGTACTCGATAGCCTGGGCGGCAGGCACTCAATCTTTGCCGATGCGTTTATTCAAACTTTAAGCGAGAATAATCAGATTTTAACCGGGCCGCAGTTATTTAAATCGGTACATGCCAAAGTCACCCAGGCCTCAAAAAACACATCCCTGCCACAGGAGCCTGAATACAAGGCGATTAAAGGTGCGGGACATGAAATTGGCGAGTTTTTCTTTATCCCAAAGTAAGATATTAAGACCTAACCGATAATGCTGCCAAACATCTGTTTGCTGGATTTTCAGGTGATAAACATGATCCATTACGATTTGAAATATCGTGATAGATGCTCTATTATGCACATATAAACATACATAATTATGTACACTAAAGCGTGCACGGTGAGTATTATGGCAACCCAATCAATTCTTGCAGAAAAGACCGTATCCATTACTGAACTTCGAAAAGACCCCAGTCAATACTTTCAGAGTGAACCTGTTGCTGTGCTTAGTAACAACAAACCCAAAGGCTATATGCTGGGTGCCGATCTGTTTGAGCAATTGATGAAACTGGCGGAATCCGCTCAACCATCGATCAAGTCGCAATTCAGACCCAATCGCAAACGTATTCAAACTCTTGCGGCAAATAATGCACAAGCGATTTTGGCCATGCCCGAAGAAGATATAGGCGATTTTGAATAACAATGCCTGTACATGTATGGAAGCCTCTTCGAGAGTCGCTTGCCCCAAATGAACTTGAACAACTGAAATCTGACTTCGAGCAATACAAAACAACGGGCATGTTACCCGAGTACTTTGGTCGGGATGTGCCGTTTGATCATCCCCACACATTACCCTTGGTCAAACAGGAAGAGGTGCAGCACCTTCACTTGCTGATGATGGCAAGCCCTTCCCAATGCACAAACTGCAGATGAAACGCACCAGCGATATTCACCTGATTTATTGCCAAGGTGCTTTAAATGATGATCACTATTGTTTACTGGCAATACTTGCACCCGATGCCCATGACCAAGAACGTAATCGCAACATCATGTACAAACTTGGTCAGGGTGCCGAACAGTATCGAATGAAATATTAAACACGATTAAGCAACCGTGAATGCCACCGCTTCAAATGCTCAAGACTCACACGCACATAAAAACAGCTAACCGATAATGCTGCCACCGTCGGCGTGGATATTTTGTCCGGTTAACCAACGCCCGTTTTCAGACACCAACATGGCCACAATATCGGCTACATCTTGAGGTCTGCCTAAGCGCTTCATGGCCGAATTGGCCGCGCCCATTTTTTTCAACATCTCGGCATTACCCCCTTCTAACATCGGCGTATCGGTCATGCCGGGGGATACCGTATTGGCGGTGATGCCTCTAGGGCCCAACTCATGTGCCAGGGTTTTGGTAAAGGCTTCCACCGCCGATTTACTCGCCGCATAAAGTCCCATCGCCATAGACGAAGACACCGTTAAACCGGTAGAGATATTGATGATACGCCCGTTATCAGCAATACAACCTGCGGCAGCTCTACACATCATAAAAGTGCCACGGCTATTGGTATTAAAAAGCCGGTCATATTCATGCATTTCAATATCCGCCATCATACCCTGACTGCCGACACCGGCATTATTCACCAGCACATCTAAACGCTGGTAATGCTCTTGTACATATTCAAACAGGCCCAAAACATCTTGTTCATTAGAGATATCAGCCCTATAGATTTGTCCATCGCCGCCATTAGCCTCAATACGCTTTAATGTATCTTCTGTCCCGGATAAAGATGCGGCATAAACCAAGACCAGGCGCAGCCCATCTTCGGCCAATTTACAGGCAATAGCTTGGCCTATACCCGTGCCCGCACCGGTAACAATAGCGACTCTTTCAGACATCTGACTTCTCCTGAGAACATAACGATTTATGTTTTGTTTAAACATAGCCTAAAGGTTAATAACGCAGGAATGGCATTACAGCCCATTGTTAACATTAGTACAGTTTATCGACGCTGTTATGGCCTAAACTGCCTGAGATTGATATTATGACCCGCTATTTTTTAGCCTTTCTCATCGTCTCATTAGGTCAAACATGTCTGAAGCCAATACCAAACCTACACCACCTGAAACCTGGGAATGTTGCGGCGGTGGCTGCTCTCCCTGTGTTTGGGATAGATATTACGATGAATTACATTTTTGGAATGAGAAACATGGGGTAAAAGCCGCCCAAGCTGCCACACCGATGGTGGATACCTCTGACGACCATCTATTTCGTTAATAAGTCATGTTCAAATGGCTGACAAATCATTTTATCGGCCATTTTAGTGACCGTATTAACACGGTTAATCTCGGTCATCGAGGCCTGGAAATCGACCTTCGCTGAGCCTGACGACAAATCAACAGCCTGTGCCACTGCCGCCAGCGCTTTCTTGTCGCAGCCCAGTTTATCTAAGGCATAAGCCAGATTATTCCAGCCGTTAGCATAATCGGGATGCAATACAATTAATCGGTAAAAATGCTCTGCAGCCTGGCTATAGTTGCCCTGCGCATAAAGCACATTAGCCGCACCCATTCTAGCCAAACTATCATTTGGCCACATGATTAAAGCCTGTTGATAAGCCTTATAGGCCATATCCATATTCCCAATGCTCTCCAACTCGGTGGCTGTACGTAAATAATCCTTGGCATTGACTGTCGCGGGCATAATTTCTACTGGCACAGGCACTAATGCCCAAAAACCGGTACGTTGCCAGGTATTCATAAACGTAGCAAACGACACACGATATTGCTCTATCGTTCCTGAATGCAAAATCAGCGTTTTTGTTGTTAAGTCATAACCGATAGCCACAGCATAGTGATATTGAGAAAAAAAGCTTAAGCCTAAGTTTTGATAAACCAACACCGGATTACCTGCATCAAGCTCCTGTAATAGATGCGTTAAATCACCATCAAGGGGATAAGGCAATAAAGAAGCTCGGCGTACCGCAGCTTTCATTTCCAGTTGAATACTGCCTTTTTTATCCGGGATATAAACTTGATCCTTTAAGGTCTCGGCGCTGATAGGGCGTTGCCGATAATGAAAAATACTGCTTAGCGCGGCTGGCCCACATTGATATTGTTCCTGGGCAAAAAAAGGCACTGCCAGTATTTTATTTATGGATAAATCGACATTTTCGAGTTGCTGAATACTAACGCGGTATTGAGGTGAACTGCAGGCGCTGATAAATATCAGGCATGAAAAAAGGCTGAGACGGATAAAAGACGTCACAGCCTTAAAAAAAACACAGAAAAATTAGACAAAAGCCTTTATTGCACAGGCTGAATAAACGGGAATATGTCGGTTGCACCCAATAAGTCGGTAACCACTAAAACCACAAACACCAGCACTACCAAACCCACAATACCGCTACCAGCCTCTATCTCATCCATATGCTGATTGATCTGGACCAGCTCATCGGGGGTTAAATATTGCACTCGTTGCTCTACATCCGCAGCATTCACACCTAGGCTGAGTAATTTTTCTTGTACCTCCGTTTTTTGCAAGGCACTGATTAATGTCTGTTTATCATATTCATGTTGAACTTGGGCGGTACTGACCATCGCCGCATTAGCCACCGTGCCATACAGGCCTGAAAATAACAGCGTCAGGCTAAAAACACTCACCAGCAGTTTTTTAACAATAGATGAAGTCATACGGTATCCTTAAATCAACAATAAATGGCAGCTTAGGGTTTAATAAATCGTAACGTCATTCTATCAGATTCACCCAGCGCCCGATATTTTTCAACACATTGTTGATGGGCTTTGTCTTCAAACGTTTTACATAAACGTAAACTGGGTGGCAAGGTCCAGACACCCTTGGGGTGAAGAGTAGAATCTTTACCATTCGCATTGAGCTCTGAGGATTGATCAAACTGAAAACCGGCTTTTAAGGACAGCTCTTTAATATAAGCTTCGGTGACATACCCTGAATTAATCATATCGGCTAAAGATGTACCCGGCTTGGCTCTATGCTCAACCAGCCCTAATACACCACCGGGTTTTAAGGCCACATACATCACGTTAAACATTGCCTGCGCATAATCCCCTTTCATCCAGTTATGCACATTCCTGAAGGTTAATACCCTATCTGCAGAAGCCGGCGGTGCGATAACCACACGCTGCGGCACACTCAATTCGGTAGAGACAATATGACCATAAAGTTTAGGCCTAGCCGCTAATTTATTGGCGAAATTTATTTGCATTTTTTTACGCCACTGAGGCGTACGTTCGGCGGTCATCGCAAAACCTGCGGCGTAATAATGACCTATGCCATGGGTATAGGGGCCAAGAATTTCTGTCCACCAGCCCGTAGAGGGCCAGATTTCAACGATCGTCATCTGTGGCTGCACATCAAAAAAACGTAACACGGCTTTGGGGTGTCGATATTGATCTCGCTTTGTATTACGAGCTTCACGATGTTCTGCTTTTATGGACTGATGCAAAGCCTGCAGATCACTCTTTGAGATACCATAACCAGGCAATGACAGACACATTAAAACAACGATAAAAAAGACTGTTTTCATAAACCCACTCGCCTTGGCTGTCATGCGTAAATAAAAACAAGTTTAGCAGAGCTTAGGGCTTTAATAAGGGCTGTAACATATCTTCCAGGCCATTGAGTTTGACCTCGTACATCAAAGCTAATTGCTGGCCCAGCTTACTATTGGGGAAACCCTGGCCATGAAACCAGACTAAATACGGCTCAGGTAATTCCAATAACCGTCTCCCCTTGTATTTGCCAAAAGGCATCACTTGATTGACTGCCTCTAATAAAAGCTGTTGATCCAATTCCAATAAATTACCCGACATAAAACACCCCATACAAACCTAAAGGCGCATTTCACCAATCACAAGCAATAAAAGCAATTAAATTCTAAAGTTCTGCTCAATCTCGCCGATAAACTAGGAACAACGTACCCTTTCCGCTTACGGCCAAAATTCGCCGTAAAGCGGTTTTCTGTGGTCTTTTTATTTGCCTACCCTTCCCCGTCATTACCCGCATAAAACCTCAATAAACCACGCCAATAAAGTGCTGTGCTGTTCTGGCATAGAGATTGCGATTGTCTTGTACAACTTGAAGAAGTACAACCTGACAAAAGAGACTGCCCGTGGACAATACCCTAGATCCAGACAATTGGCCCCAGTTCCGCCAGCAAGCCCATCAGATGCTGGACGATATGTTAGATTATTTACAACATCGGCGTGAACAACCGCTATGGCAACCCAGCCCTGACACTATCAAACAACAGTTCCAAGTGCCTCTACCACAAAAAGGTCAGGCCCTGGAGGATGTACATCAGCAATTTATGCAGCAGATTCTGCCCTATGCGGTGGGTAATACCCATCCGGGATTTATGGGTTGGGTACATGGCGGCGGCACACCGGTAGGCATGTTAGCCGAGATGCTCACCGCCGGTTTAAATGCCAATTTAGGTGGCCGTTCACAAATCCCCATCTGCGTTGAACAACAGATCACCCGCTGGATGGCAGAAGTTTTTCATTTCCCCATCGAAGCCGCCGGCGGTATTTTTGTCACCGGCACCTCTATGGCTAACTTCCTCAGTGTTTTGGTGGCACAAACCCGTTG
>JABSRQ010000032.1:51385-53258 GCA_013215055.1 Pseudomonadales bacterium
TCGCATCCAGGGCTGTGATCAAAACTTAACCGCCTATTGCTGTGAAACCGCCCATCAGTCTATTAGCCAAGCTTTTAGCATGGCCGGATTAGGCACTCAATGTTTACGCATCATTCCAGCCGATAAATATCATAAAATGCATATCGGCAAATTACAGGATGCCATTTTAGCAGACAAGGCCCGCGGCCTAACCCCGTTTTATTGTGCCGCCACTGTGGGTACGGTCGACTGTGCAGCCATCGATGATCTGACCTCCGTCAGCGAGATTTGCCAACAAGAAAACCTGTGGTTTCATGTTGATGGGGCTTTTGGTGCGTTGGCGCAGCTATCCCCGGCATTAAAACCATTATTAGCCGGCATAGAAAAAGCCGATTCCATCGCCTTCGATTTTCATAAGTGGTTGCAAGTACCCTACGATGCGGGGTTTGTTTTATTCAAAGATAAAAATCTTCAGTATCAAACCTTTGCCGATAATCCGGATTATTTACAACGTACCGAGGCTGGACTGGCTGGTGGTGATTATTGGCCCTGCGATTATGGCCCGGATTTATCACGTGGATTTAAAGCCTTAAAAACCTGGTTTACGATTCAACACTTTGGTGCAGAAAAATTAGCGGCGCAGATCCAACACAGCTGTTTTGTCGCCAAGCAACTCGCAGCGCTTATCAGCGAGCAGAGTGAACTGGAATTATTGATGCCGGTGGGTCTCAATATTGTCTGTTTCCGCTATAGACCAGCCTTCAGTTTTTTTGATGAAGCCATGTCCGAAGAGGCAGTAGACCATCTGAATGAAAACATCGTCACCGCCATGCAATTACAGGGACGTATTGCGCCTTCAACCACCCGCATCAACGGCAAGCTTGCGATACGAGCGGCCATTGTTAATCACCGAACCGACAGCAGTGATATTGAAGCCTTAGTCACATCGGTTATTCAAACTGCCCGAGAGTTTCATGAAGTATCAGGCAATCCATTTTACATTGGAGACTATTATGCCCAGTACCGCCCAGACCACATTACACGTCGTTAATGCTGTATTACCGCTGCACTACCCGGCTCAGCCATTAATGGGTTTATCCCGATTAATGACCTGGGTCTATCAAAATCGTAACACCGATGGTCTTGCCAGTGATTTATTACAGCGTTGTCAAAATGAAAACGATACTAATGCATTGATGGATTTAAATATTTTATTGCAGCTTAAAGGTGATTTACCCACCGCGCTGGCACTGCAAAAAGAAGCCCTAAGCTTAAAACAAAATTACGCCATTGCCGCCGATAATAAAAAATCGGCGATACGTTTATTGGCGTTTATGGCCGCCGGGGACATTCTTACCAATACCCCTTTTGAATTTCTGGCATTGGGTGCGGGTATCGATTTACAGCTGCTGTATATCGATCAAGATGGTGGTTTACCCGATATTATCCCCGAACATGATATCGCCATCGTTGCCGTGTGTGAGCTAGATCGAAATCAGGCCGTGTTAGAGGCCATCGATAAACTCATCATAAACTGGTCAAAACCGGTATTAAATGCGCCACAACGTATATTAAAGATGACCCGTGATTTAAACGGCATCGCGCTGCAACATAAACCCGGCATCAATATGCCGCCTACCTTGCGTGTACACCGAGATGATTTAGCCAAAATTTTAGATGGTAGCCTAAAGGTGAATGAGATTATTATGGGTGAAGACTACCCTTTGATTATTCGCCCACTGGATTCCCATGCCGGCAGAGGCTTGGAAAAAATAGAACATAATCAGGATTTATATGCCTATTTAATGCGCTATAACAGCGTCGGCAATGAGGTGTTTTTTGTCTCACCTTTTATTGATTATTCCGATAAAAACGGCCTGTTTAGGAAATACCG
>JABSRQ010000329.1 GCA_013215055.1 Pseudomonadales bacterium
GACGCAGGCCTATATCAACTTCTACCTCTCGGCACTAACGATTCCTCTTATTTCTATAGCAGGAGTTGTTTTACATCATTTTATCAAACCCGCCAATTCCGCCATCAGTGAAAACGCAGACATTAAAGTCCAAGCCAATTACTGGATTCTTGGGGGCAGCGTACTCTTTGTTGCCTTCACATTAATCATGGGCTTGTCAGATATACCCGCCTCACAAGAAATTGTCTTTCTTGGCTCTTTCTCCATCATAGGCTTCATACTGCATAAACTCTGTCAGAAACTCGATAGAGAGATGCGTCTGACCCTGCTGTGCACAGCAGCCGTTATCTTCGCCTTCAGGGCTGTACCTGGCCCGGGTGCTGGTGCCAGCTGGTTTCAAATTGACCTGCTAGGCTTTGATCAGCAATTCTACGCCATACTCTCCCTGCTAGCGTCGGTACTCACCCTATTTGGCATAGCTATCTATAGACGCTATTTCTCCGACCTTTCCATCGCCTATATCATTGTTGCTCTAAGTATCATGCAAACCATCATGACCCTACCGAACTTAGCCCTATATTACGGCTTACATGAATGGACGGCAGCCATGACAAACGGCGTTGTTGATGCCAGGTTCATCGCAATTATGGATACCGCGCTGGAATCCCCGCTTGGCCAAATTGCCATGATTCCGATGCTGGCGTGGATCGCACAATCGGCTCCTGCTGCCTTAAAAGCCACCTTCTTCGCTGTTATGGCATCCTTCATGAATCTGGCTTTATCAGCATCACAGTTATTAACGCAATATCTGAATAAAATATTCGTCATCCAAAGAGAGATTGTAGACCCGGTAACACAGGAAATAGTCACTGCCGCCAATTATGATCAGCTGGGCCTGCTATTGATAACTATTATGGTGATAGGCCTGTTACTTCCAATAGGATCTGTATGGGCATTACATAAACGCATGTAAAGCAACTCGAGGGCTACATCATGACTGAGGCGCTTATTGCATCCATCAAAGCCTGCCGTCTCTGTGAAGAAAAGGGCTTACTAAGCCACGGTGCCAATCCGGTTATCCAGCTCTCACGGCAATCAAAAATACTGATTGCCGGGCAAGCACCGGGCTTAAAGGTACATCAAAGCGGCATCCCCTTCGATGATGCCAGTGGCGATAGACTGCGTCAGTGGCTAGGCGTCGATAAAAACTGTTTCTATGACGATGAGCTCTTTGCCATCGTACCCATGGGCTTTTGCTATCCAGGTAAGGCTTCATCAGGTGATTTAGCCCCCACTAAAGAATGCGCGCATCAATGGCGCAGCAGGGTCTTGGACTTTTTACAAGACATAGAACTGACAATATTGATTGGACAATACGCTCAGGCCTGGCATTTACAGCGTTTACCAACCCAGACATTTGAAAGCGTTACTGATACGGTACGAAACTGGCCGTGTTATCAACCCGCCATCTTTCCGCTTCCCCACCCAAGTCCCAGAAACAATATCTGGCTGAAGAAAAACCCGTGGTTTGAACAAGATGTCATACCGCAGTTACAACAGTGCGTCGCCAAGGTTTTACAACAATCACGAAGCCACACGTAACGCCTTACCGCGTTTAAATTGATTTCGCATAGTTAATTCCTGCTGCTCTTGCAGACTCTTACCCAAATTTGTCGCGGCCCAAATTTCGCCATTAGAGCCTTCACCATTTTTCACCAGCCCTCTAACCATCAACTCATGCAGACAAGCCTCTATAAACACGACAGCCTGACGGGTTTCATTGGCAACGGTCTTGGCATAGCGCCAGGTATAACCGGTTTTCTGCAGACGTTTAAGCACCTTATATTCTATTTTAGTCAGCGTTTGATGATCGGTGACCGCTTGTTTTTGCTCATCTGACGCCTCGGTCTGCGTCTCTATAATCGTCTGCACCATATTCATCTCGGCTTCAAAACCAGCGCCCTTAAACCGTGATATTTTATCGATATTGGAGAAAGCCAAACCCAAACTACCGGCAATAATGGCCAGCCCCATCTCGGTAGTCTGCGACATGAAGCCATAAGCCGTGCTGACAAACAGCAAGACCAGATAGGAGCAGATTTGAAAACTTAATTTAATGATATTCTCCCTAATGTTATCGATAAATACGCAATAGCGTTACATTCCACAATAATAATAAACCGCCGCACAGCAGCATGTCACGCAGTAGATAATGATCGTTAGCTTATACTTTGTGAAAAAATCTTCTGCTACAGCTACGGTCTGCCGACTGCTTTAAAGCAAAAAGCCATGCATATTCTGCTCTAGAATTGAAATATCAATCTCATCTATCCAGTGGTGCCTGCCTTCGTTTACATGGGCTATCTGCCTAACGATTTACGAAAGGCAGCCATTGCCGAACTCATGCTTTTAGTAATATCTGTGTCTTCATGGCTTAACTCAAATTTATTACTAGGCATTTCGCTCTATACATGCGTAAGTTCCAGGAATGCCCGAGGGAGAAAATGTGACTTCAATACTTTCATCACGCATTTCAATAATTGACCATCCCTCTTTAAAGGTGGACGCAATATCTACAGGCTTTACCGATTTTGGTGCATTGGAACTAGGAAGATCAATAGCAAAATTTAGCATGTAGATTCTTCCTCCTGGGTTAATACAGGCCTTCAATACTTTTTCATAGGCGCTTCTGGATGCATCATCAAACATATGAAAGAAACAACAATCAACAATAGAATTAAAACGCCTATCTAATTCATTGAGTTTAAAAACGTCCTGAACCTGAAATCTTACAGAATCTAATGATGCGTTCACTTTATTCTGGGAGGATGCTATTGCTTGTTGCGAAAAATCTATGCCTAAAACGTCACAGCCAAGGCTGGCAAGGTATAGTGATAAGTCTCCCCTGCCGCAACCGATCTCTAAAAAGGGAGAGCATGGAGCTAAGGATGAAAACACGGCTTGCAAAGCTTGTTGTGGCTTCCCTATATCACATGCGGGTTTTTTTATACTCATCTATAAATCTATCTAAAGACATATCCGATGTATCGCTCATAGGCTGATCCTTGCTTATGCTTAGCACCGCAAACAACTGAATAGTAAACAGGCGCTGCTTGTGAGGATTTTTGCACAAAAAAGTGACAACTTACGGAGTCGGTGCTGGGCGTGTTGTTAAGCATTGATTGTTGCCTGCACTTTCTTTGGCAGACTTGATACAGCTTTATCGAATGACCAGTGTATCAGTTCTTTTAGATACTCTTCATTTATCGATTGAACATTAACAACAGTAACCCAATGAAACCTGTTCATATACCTAGCGGGCTTAATTCCCGGCTGATCTGTTAGTTCTAGAAACCTCTCAGGTGTAGTTCTAAAGCTAAATCGCCATTGCTCCGGCTCACTAGTTTTAAAGTAAGCAAACTTCTTATCTTGTACTTTATACGATAACAAATTTGAAGGATTACCTAGTTCCTCTTCGATAGAAGAAGGAAATGACTTACAAAACTCTCTTAACTGCTCGATATCCATTTCATTCACTTAGGCTTAACAGCTGCTTCAACGAATAATATTCGCGTTTATTTACCTTCTACTTTTTCATTCATATAATCTATATCTACCTGGAAATTCAGCTACTTACATAAGTAATCCAGCAAGCTAAGCATAAATAAACACGAATATGATTCCTGTATATTTAGCGGCAAAAATCCACACTACATTCTTTAAATACAATATATTCGAAACAACGTCCAACTATTTCGTGATATTGAAAAAATCCTTGCCTGAGCAGTGTTAACTTTTACATGCATTTGAAATGGCATAGTTAA
>JABSRQ010000330.1 GCA_013215055.1 Pseudomonadales bacterium
ATTGCCAGTATAAAAGATCCGCTGGTGATTGCTCAGATATTAACGCATTTGAATTTAATCGATGATGTTATCCCACCCGCTTTTCAGCTGCCTGAGGCGCAAGGGCCGCCACAAGAAGTGTTTTTCTAAGCTTGCTAACCGCCTCGTACTTACATAACCCATGTAGGACATGCCTTACCCAGCGTTCACCTATTAGAACCACTGGGAATTATCAGCGTGCGGGATTATACTCATTGGCATTCACCTGGGCTGAATTCTGGCATATCAATAAACCAAATCAACATTTTCACCTTCAAGGTTATAGTGAATAGAGGCTAATGCTCCTTATACTCGAAGGGCTGCAATTGATTCAGTTGCAGGCTAACCATCTACCTAAGAATCGAGAATGTGACCGGCTGGTTTTGACACAAAGCGTCCTTCTGAGATAACCATTTAAGTCTAATAATTATCGTTAGACAGGAAGCCGGTGATGTGTCCAGGCTGTGTGAAAACGTAAATAAAGAAAATTTACATACTAAATTGAAGGGTAAAACGCGTACGAGAGCGACTTCGTTTGAATTTACTCTCTTGGAAAATTAAAGCAGTGATCTGTCCGTACGAAAAGAAATTATGAAATAACGTTTTCACACAGCCTGCGTCAAAACCAGCCGGCCAATTTTCAATGCTTAGGTAGGTGGTTAGCCAGTAATAAGGCTATTGCAGCCCTTCAGTATCAATTACTAAAAATACGCAAAAGCGTCTAAACGCATCCCCTAAAAGGTTTTGATTAAGAGCCATTTAGGAACTCAATCGTCATTGATGAAAAGTACAATAATGACATCCATTTTTTGGCTACAATATTCAATGTGAAATGGGCACAAAATACTATGCTGTATGGATATCTATATAGCCTTTAGTAATGCCCTCACTTCTTCCTAAACCGACGCCAGCCACAAAAACTATCAACGCCACTAACCTCATGAAGCCAGCCTATACACACAGGCTATTATCGGGCCTTGCCCTACAAGGCTGACCGAGCCACTACAGCTGAGCCAGCTTTCATTGAACCGTTCAAATGTCCACATCAAACCCTAAAAAACTGACTCAATGGGTCTCGCTATCCTTACAGTTTTCTACCAACCTGCAGGACTGACTAATTTTTACGTCTTTACCGTAACGGCAGTTTGTCGTGTTCCCAGCAATAACAGGCTTACTAAAAATATCAGCAACGTAAATGACCCACTTCCGCCTTTAATTTTTAAATCTGGAATTTTCTGTAGTTCATAATCGATATCATCCAGATACATTTCATGTTCGGCCACTTCACCAGCAACACTGGCTGTACTCTCCATAATCTCCCCCCCAAAGTTTCTGCCTTGAATGCTGGTCACACTGATCCTAGCCGCACTTAAATCCCCGCTATAGCGATAAATTGCAGTTAGATTTCTGTAGTCCGTCCCGAAGGATTGATAATTGGCTTCGTAGTTAGAGGGGCAGGACCAGAACATCATCAAACGGGTACAGGCTAGCTCAACGATCTCGGCCTCCTCACCGGATCGTTCTATTTTAATTCGATAATAATTTGAGGTATAAAAAGACGGTGTTAAGCCGAACTCGGGATCGGCAAAAGCAGTCTTGATATGAGTGCCAGCTGTATCAAACATTAATGGGAACCCCCACTCTATGGTCCAGTTATCTCCACGATCTATGGCTCTAACCCCCCTGGGTGGTAATAATTGAAGATCCAAAATACTCTTTCCCATTATCCCGGTTTCATATTGGCTTAAAATAACCGGATCGCTATGCCACAGGGCATTGTTATTCAGGTTTATTTCTGGTTTTCCCTGAGGACCGGGATTAAAGTCCGGTAATTCCCCCCTAAAACCATTGTCGGAAAGATCAAGCACGTCAAGTTTACCTCCCAGAGTGAGAAAAAGATCTTTATCGAGTGATGCATCAAACAGATTGCCATTAAGCTTTAAAGAGATCATTTGTGGGTGAGTCAACAGCTCTAACGGCAGTGTGGAAAGGCGATTAAAGGATAAATCCAGATTCTCTAACTGGCTAAGATAAGCCAGGTCTGCGGGTAGATTCTCGAGCTTATTTCTGGATAAGTCTAGCGTTTTCATGTCGTTCCAGCTGGATATATTGTCGGGTAGCTGGCTTAGAATATTGAATGAGAGTTTCAACGTCTGCAATGCAATATTTATAACACTCTCTGGCAGGGTGCCAATCCTGTTATGGCTTAAATCCAGCGAGGTTAAAACAGAGCTGTTAAACAAACTTACAGGAATGGTGTCAATTCTGTTATGGCTTAAATTCAGCGAGCTTAAAACCGAGCTGTTAAGCAAGCTTTCAGGAATGATGTCAATCCTGTTGTGGCTTAAATCCAGTGAGCTTAAATCAGGCATGTCTGACAAGTATTCAGGAATCGCGTTAATAGCATTCTTCGATAAGTTCAAACTCTCTAGCCCCGCCATGGCTGTTAGATGTACGGGAATTATTTCCAGCCCTTGATCGATAAAGTTTATGCTGTAAGGCGACAAGTTATCGAGCTGACTCAGATATAAAGTATATTGTTCAAAAGCCGAAATCTCATCAATGTCCCAGGTAAATTGTTGCAGGTTTTGCATGCTGTCTATGGGCAAGTTATTTACATTCGTGCTGTGCAATATGTGTAATTTTTGTAAGGGAAGCAGATTGTCGACCGGACTAAAATCAATGGTATCTGCCTGCACCGACAATTGTTGCAGATTGCCGAAGGATGATAAATTACCCGGCAATGTCAAAATGATGTTCTTTGCTGAAGGCGCCGATAGCGATAAGCTGGCTAACGACGGGATTACAGGTAACGTGAAGTTTTCGGCCGAGGCGCCAAAACGTATGCTGAGTTCAGTTAGATTGCTCAGCGATATTAATGTCTCGGGAATGATGTCAGCCCGCTGGCTCATCTCGGCAGTCAATGTGGCTGAATAACTTTGCAGGTGAGGAAGTACCGTCATATCGATAGGTAATTGTTCGGGTATAGCAATAAAATGCCTTATAGATATCACATTGCTGTTGTCATCGCAGGCGAGAAACCTATCCTCACATGTGAAAACATAGTCGGCAGGTTCTGGGTTGAAGGCTGGCTGCAAGTAACGTAAAACCTGCTGAACGGCAGGTTCGGTGATGGTGGCTGCCGCAGGCATTGCTGATACCGTGGCTAAGGTTAAAATCATTGGCTGAATTATTTTCATAAAATTTCCCCTGTGTGGCTTATTTATTATTCTACTGTCTGTCTGATGAGTTACTGCCCACTCGATAAAGCTTGCCCCATAAGAGTTTTCTTATGTTTAAGCAATCGCATCCATGATTTGAAACACATCATCATCGTTATGGTCTGATCTTTCTCCCCCTAACGAGGCTGTAGTTATTTATAACTAAAACCTGACGATGTAATTACTATGACATAGACCGAGCTCAAATTGTGGAATATTTTCCACAATTTAAAACGAGAATATAAAAATGCCTTTAATCTTATTTTAATTCAACAGCTTATGATTTATTTTTGAATTCTGTCATACCACAAAACCCTATCGCTATTTTGTATATCTAGGCTTAATGGGGTTGGTGCTTTATGTTTCTTTTACCTTCTTCGATAAACGTTTTGACGACAATAAAGGGCTGCTAAAACGGGTTTCTGGCGTTACGATCTTGGTTTTCTTCACCTTCTACGCCTCATCGGGCATGGTCGGTGTTGCCATCTTGTTTGAACAGGTCTTTGGCCTAATTCGGAGAGAGATTTTTAGAGTAGTGGGAGTATAAGGAGGATTGGGGGGG
>JABSRQ010000331.1 GCA_013215055.1 Pseudomonadales bacterium
TAAACGTTCAGTTTTTATTGTAAGTAATGCAACTGTAGTCTTACAAGGCATTCTTAATGCACGATGAATCGCGGTTATATTGCTTATACCCTGATGACCGCTTTAGCCTCGCTACAGTGTACCGATTAAGGCTAATCGGCATTAATATCAATGCCCGCAGTTGGCACATCACCGGCTTCCATCCTAACGATAACCATTAGACTGAAATGGCAATTTAGGAAGGACGCTTTGTGTCAAATGCGGCTATTGAGGAAACACAAAATATACTATAGAGACATGGCTTTCGGAGAATTAGCAAATTACCAATAGGTATTAATGTAGGTCAGAATCTGATTCTTCGAACCTTCAACAAAAGCCTCTTTGTTAATGCTTAATGGATTTCCGTTAGCATCGTAAGTGTAGGTCCAAATGTAGTTCGGGCCGCCGATAGATTCCTGGTTAAAGCTTTCACTTAATCGATTGCCATTGACATCGTAGGTCCAGGTCCATACGCTAATACGACTTCCGATGACACCATCCCAGTCATAGCTATGACTTAATTGATTGCCAATGGCATCGTAGGTCCAGGTCTTAATGTAATCCGGATTACCATCTCCATCCGTGTCTTCGCTCCTGCTTAATAGATTGCCATTAGCATCATAGGTGAAGGTAGTCATGCTATTCGGACTGCCATCGGCATCCGAGTCAACGCTTTCGCTTAATTGATTGCCGTTGGTATCGTATGTGTAGGTGTAGGTGAAAGTTCTTTCAGGATTGCCATCAGCATCCGAGTCAATGCTTTTGCTTAGTTGATTTCCATTGGCATCGTAGCTATAGATGTAAATCCAATCTAAATTGCCATCGCCATCTTCGTCTTTGCTATAGCTTAATTGATTGCCAGTGGCATCGTAGGTGTAGATGTAAATCCAATCCAGGTTGCCGTCACCATCAAAGTCTCCGCTCCAGCTTAATTTATTGCCATTGGCATCGTAAGTGAAGGTAGTAATGCTATCCAGAGTTCCATTAGCGCCATGGTCAACGGTCAAGCGTAATAGACTGTCATTGGCATCGTAGCTACGGGTAGAAATTGTATCAGGCGTTCCATCAGCGTCCCTGTCATCAGCCATTGTTAATAGCTTACCATTTTCATCGAAATTGGAGGTGGCAATTTCATCCGGAATGCCGTCAAAATTGTTATCTGTGTTGATCACAACTTGTTTTAGAAAAGAGGTTATAGAATCGGTGCCAGTGTCAGTACCCGTTTGTGTACAAGTACATGTATCCGTGCCTGTTCCCGTGTCAGTATCCGTTCTTGCACCCGTTCCTGTGTCAGTGCCCGTATCGGTATCTGTGCCAGTACCCGCCCCTATGTTTGTACAAGGATCTATAGCGCTGCCTATACATGTATCAGTACCTGTAGCAGTGTTAGTATTAGCGTCAGTACCCGAGTTATTTTCCGTACCAGTGTTTGTTTCTGTGCCAGTTCCTGCGTTAATTTTCTGAGAAGAGGTATCATCTCCATCACAGGCTGTTAATAAACAAACTAAAAGAAGATTAGATAGAAAGCGAGTCATCCGTGAATACCGTTATTTTTTTTATTAGATGGAAGTAATATCATAATTTATTAAGTGCCATTGATATGATTTTAACGCATTTGGGTTTAGTCGATGACATTATCCCGCCTGCCTTTCAGCTACCTGAGGCGCAAAGACCACCATCTGAGATGTTTCTCTAAGCCAAGAAATCTATCGATAATACAGATACAGCCCTGTAGAACATCCGTTGTCTAGTATTCTCTCGTCAGACCTTTCTGGATTAACCAGGGGATGCTGTTAGACTCATTAGCATTGCACGCTATAGGTCTCAGGCATATCGCCACACTACATGCTTTTTCTGTACTTCTAGCATTAAATAAATTGGGACTTATTAGGCCTTATACTTTGCAATTATTCAATAATCCTCCTCAAATAGCTATACCCCTTAGCAGGTCAACGGCACAGTTGATTAGGATGTGTTTTTGATACAGGAGAAAAAGGAAGTCTTTCCCCCTTATTACCGTATTTTCGGTAACTCAGCGGCAATCTATACAAGTCTTTGATCAACTTTTTTAATAATGAATGAGCGCTTTCGGAAAATTTAGCGATGTCTTGGATTTGTGCCAACGGCTGGTCTTGACACTTTGCAGCTTTATGATGAATTAATAAATATTAGCTCATGTTTGAGCCAATATAATTTATAACACCGCATCAGCCACTGCAGGGTTGTTATTCTGTAGCTGTTCTTCAGTGGTTTCTTTGGCTAGCCATAAATAAACCGATGGCAGCATAAACAAGGTAAATAACGTACCTATCGCCATACCTGCTACGAGTATGGTGCCTATGCTGTTTCTGGCTTCTGCTCCGGCACCGGATACTAATACTAACGGGAAGTGGCCTAATACGGTGGCTGCAGTTGTCATTAATATGGGGCGCAGGCGAATTTCAGCGGCTTGCTGTATGGCCTCGATTTTAGAGTGGCCTTGCATCTGTAATTTATGGGCAAATTCGGTGACCAAGATACCGTTTTTAGCGATTAATCCTACCAAGGTGATGCAGCCAATCTGGGCATACATATTGATTGTTGTTAGGCCTAGAAAACTGAATAACATCGCACCTGATAAGGCCAGAGGTACGGAGCCTAGCAACACAACCAAAGGCAGGCGGAAGCTGTTAAATTGAATCGCCAGAGCCAGATAAATCACCATCATTGAGATAATTAAAGCCGAGATCATGCTATTGCCTTCCTGGCGTAGCTGGCGGGAATTACCAGCATAATCAATGCTGTAATCGGCGGGTAACAGGTCTTTGGCTGCGGCTTCCAATGTGGATAGTGCCTGGTCGGGTGTTGTACCGGGAAGCACGCCACCAAATATTCTAAAGGCACGTTGCTGGTTAAATGTGCCCATAACTCTTGGGCTTGTTTGTCGCTCTAAGCTGGCAATACTTCTTAGAGGGATTAATTCACCACGGGGGCTGCGGATGTGTAAATCCAGAATTTTTTCCGGGTAGAGCCTGGCGGCTTGATCAACCATGGCGATGACTCTATAGGCTTTGCCATCGGCATTAAAACGGTTAACGTCCATCTCGGCTAACATCAGGGCCAACTGTGAGCTGACCATGGCGATATCCAAACCTAAATCGGCAATACGTTGGTGGTTAAATTGCAGGCGCACCTCGGGCAGGTTTATTTGCAGGTCGGTATCGGCAAACATAAATTGACCAGATTGATAGGCGACCTTGATTAACTGCTGGGCGTATTTTTCTAAGGTTGGATAATCATCCGGGCCCTGAATAACCATTTCTACATCAAACTGGCCTGCGGTGGGTAAGCTTGGGAAAATAACCGGGAAAACTTTAACGCCAGTAATGCTTGAGAGCTTTATAAATGTAGCGGTTAATAAATCCTGCACCTTAAAATCACGTTCGCTGTAATCAACAAATTCTATGCCGCCAAAGCCACCATTAGGTGTGACGATCTGCCAGACCATCTTTAAACCCTCTGTGTTTTTTTGAATCAAATCGATAACATCAAACATATAGTTATTGGTATAAGCCAAGGATGATTCAGGAGGGGATTCAATAATAATATTGATGTTGCCTTGGTCCTCTATCGGCGCCAGTTCCTTGGCTGAAAAAAGATAAAACGGAACGGTTAATAGCGCGATAAAACAGCCGATAAACAACACTTGATTACGCCACTTAAAGCTCTTGGCAAGCGTGTGACCATAGCTGTGGTGGAGTTTATCACTGCCGGTATTGAAGGGTTTTGTTT
>JABSRQ010000332.1 GCA_013215055.1 Pseudomonadales bacterium
ATTGTCTGGCCCGAATTTCCACCGGCATTCTCACTGATTGATAACCCGGCTGACAGACGCCGCACACTGGCTTTCTCTAAAGATTTTCAGCAAGACCTGATGGTGGTTTCAGGCTATGTATTCACCACTGCCAGAACGGTAGAGCATCCCCAGCCTGATTATTACAATGCCAATCACCTGGTAAAGAATGGCGAGATTGTCGCCAGTTATTACAAAAGAACACTGGTGCCTTTCTTTGAATACCTGCCGGGCAAGGCCATATGGCCACAGTTACTACAATGGTTCCCCGACTCTCTGCAATATACGCCGGGTACATCGGCGAGGCCTATAGATTTTAATGATGATGTGCATATTATTCCGGCGATCTGTTATGAGGCGATTTTTCCCAAGGCTGTTGCCGAGATGGTGGATAATGGCGGTAATATTCTTATCAACCCGGTCAGTGATACCTGGTTTGGTGACAGTCCGGGTTCGGCCCAGCATCTGTCAGTAGGCTTGTTCAGAAGCATAGAGCACAATATGCCCTGGCTGCGTGTCGCCAATTCCGGCATCAGTGTTGCGGTAGAGGCCAGCGGGGATATCATTGTCAATTCGAAGACTGAACTCAATACTCAGGTCGTGGCAAGCCATGCACTATTTATCCCAAAATACCGCACCCTGTATAGTCGCTGGGGGGATTGGTTAAGCCCCGTGTTATTCGTTTTGCTTGTGCTGTTTGCTATCTACAGCAAGTTATTCACCCGCAGTGGTGAAAGAGTTATTCAGAACAGGGATGTGTAAAAACGGTGTGCTCATGCAAGAAAGCGATGTTGTTGTATCGACGCCATTGCCAACCCGTCAATTTAAATATACTAGCGCACTGTGGATGCGCTTCTGAGTTTTATGTCTAACAGTATTTTTATGTCTCATTATTATTTACGAATTAAGACTGTTACCTATACATTTCTGCATCGCCATAAATAATAGATTATTGAACCGTACATATTCAATAAACTGCAAACATAATGAAAACATTCACTCATTCTTAGGGCATGTGAAGGGCTTTGATAGGACTGAATCTGCGGATAATTGAGTGATATTCATCACACAAAACGGTTCAATAAAAACCTGATCCTGGATACAGGAAGTATCCTTAACAGGTATCATTAAATTTATTAGTCAGCCTGAACGTAAATAATCATCACACGATGAAAATATACGATTGGAAATAAATATTTTTAATATATAAATACTTTCAATGACTTATATTTTATTTCCGGTGCTCAGATAAATAATAAAAGCCCTTTTTTCTCGATAAAAGTAAATCCCCCCTGACTATCACTGCATGATTTTTATAATTTAAAATCTCTATAAATAACGTGATACGACTCACATACTCTATGTGCCTCAGCTCTCAAAAAACCGGCGTAAAAGTACCTAGCTCTCAGTTTTACATTTGCATAACAAAAATTCCTTATTTTTACATCTTTAAGAAAGTATGGTGGCCTCGCTTCGCATAGATGGATAAAAATGCAGCTGACTCAACATGAAAGTGAGTAAGAAAAAAGAAGGGAATTAAAGCAAGAAGATTTATTGCCAGCTTATGTAGGGAAATCAGGGACTCGTTTTAATGTCCCTGAAAGTTGGCAGAGTAGCGTTTGATATTGATAACAATAGTGGACGAAAAAAGTAGCTAGAAAATGCTTTGCCGTTGCAATGATATCGATTAAAGAGCTGTAAGGCCGGATTTTTAACGTTACATAGATTCACCATACAAAGTGTTTACACCTACGTCGTCATGAGTTTTTCAGGGGCATCCCTGGATAAAAATGATGAGGTGTAGGAATAGTTCTTTTACAGAAGGAAATAGCATGAATATGAAGAAAGCCTTGTTGACATTCACAGGTGCCACCCTGGGAATGATCGGCTCTATGACTGTACTTGCCGGCGGCGCCGGTCCTGAGAAACCGGTAAAACCCGATGTTTCTGCACAAGATGTACATATCACCTTCACCAGTGATATTAAGGTAGGTTCGGCATTGCCGGTACCGGCGATTCGACTGCTGGAAAGCATTGAAATTGTACCCGCAGCAGATGAAACCCATGTGACGCATTACAATGTGTACTGGGGCGATGTTGCAAAAAACAAATTGGGTATAGCGCTGGCACCTCGTCTGGCTCACTTTGAGGCCAAGGGTGATGGCAAGAATATCAGCTATGATTTCCCTGCAAATTTCAAGATGGAAATTGGCGCAAAATATGTGCTGGTTTGTACCGAAAATAATGGCGTAGAATTTTGTGGTAAAGACGGCAATATGGAACTGGTCTTTGATGACCTGGTAGCCGCCTTATCAAACGCAGCCAAACTTACCAATGCCACTAAAGCCAATAGCGAAGCGACATGCCCGGGCCTAGAAGCCATGGCTACCTGTGGTGACCTGGTTTGTAACGGTATCGAAACAGTTAACAACTGTGCTTCAGATTGTGGCGAATACAAGATTGCCTCTTTCAACTACCAGACCATGTGTGATGAGATTCAGAAAGTGTATCACCCCGAAACCCTGGCCGAATTGCAGGCGATTGTTGCCGAAGCCAACAAAAACCATTTGCGTGTAAAAGTGACGGCAGCTGCCGGCCCTAACGGTACTTCAGGTTCTGCTACCGGTATCGTCTGTAATGACGGTATCCTGATCATCACCGACCTTATGGATGAAACCAGCACGCACTTTCCTATCCAGCTGGAGATGTTTGAAGGCGTAGAAGTGGTTAATGCACCAGCAGGCACTCGTATGCATAATCTGGGTGAATGGTTATATGAGCGCGACAGACAGATGGGTTATGTTCATCTGGGCTGGCGTGATGCCACTATCGCAGGTGCCATCGGTACTTCTGCTCACGGTAGTTCGCCTAAGAAAAACAATGTTGTGGCAAATATCGTTGTTGCTATGGATATCATCAATCCTGAAGGTGAGTTAAAGACTTACAGCCGCGGTACTACCGGTGTCAATAATCCTGATCTGTGGAAAGCGATGACCACTCATCTGGGTTACATGGGTATCATCACCGGTGTTCGTGTTGAAGTTGAAAAAGCCCAGAATGTTCATGTAAAAGTGACTTATCATGAAGAAGACGAGCTGTTCAACAACCCTGCTAAAAATGTCTTCGAAGATATTAAAGATTGTGAATACGGTCAGTACAACTGGTTCCCGACTTTAGGTACGTACATGAGATGGTGTGGTAATACCACCGATCAAGCGGCCGAAGCCGGTGCCAACAATACGCTGTTATCTCCCTACGGCGCCAAAGCCGAAAGCCCAATGCAGCCTAAAGTTGTTGATATCTTCCAGGGTTATCAGGTAGGCGCATGTTTCCCTGAAACTGACGTTACT
>JABSRQ010000333.1 GCA_013215055.1 Pseudomonadales bacterium
AATTGCTCCTGCATAACTCTAACAAAGGGCTTCCTGCCCTGGTATGCACACCAGTTTCTTACACAGCTTTTTCGCGCCTAACTGCCGAATTTAGGTTGAACGCTATTGTTGCAGCGCTAGCAGCGCCTCTTCACAGCGTTGTTGCGCGTTATCTAACTCCAACTGCCACAGCTTGATGTCTTGTTGCTGCAGTTGTAGGGCGACTTTTCGCTCTGCGATTTTGGCATGTAATAAGCGTAGTTGTTTTTCACTGCCGCCACTGGTGGCATCCCACAAATCGAACAGTTCTTTGATTTCAAGCAGCGAAAATCCGAGCCGCTTGCCCCTTAAGATCAGTTTAAGTTGCACTCTATCCTGGCGGGAGTAAATTCTGGTTTGGCCACGTCGAGTCGGCGCCAATAGTTGCTGATCTTCATAGAAGCGAATACTGCGGGTGGTTAAATCAAATTCAGCGGCCAGCTCGCTGATGCTGTATGTGGTGGCTTCAGTCATGTTTTATCGCAGATAGATTGGTTAATTGAAATTTAAATATAAGGGAAGTTTACGTCAACGTAAAGGTAAATTTTTCTGGATTGCCTATTAATCAAGCAAACAGGGTTGTTTGGGTTGGCTTTTGATCAGTGATTTTTACAGTGAATATAGTGAATGCTCCATAAATATTATTGTACAAATCGAAAATTTAGCAACATAAAGCCAAGAAAATGCATGGTGAAAGGTTTTTCTTTCAAAAAGCCAGAAGTAGCTTTAATATACCCATGACGTGAATGTTACTGATTCCAATCGATATTAAGCCTAATTTAAAGGTAAGCGAGATTATGAAAAGCATCATCTACAAAATTTCACTGGTATGGTTAGTCTGTCTGACTACTTTTTTCTCTGGGCTGGTAATGTCTGACGAGGTTAGTCAAGAACAACTTGATCAAATGATGGCACCTGTCGCACTTTATCCTGATGCCCTGCTCTCACAAATTTTGATGGCAGCTACCTACCCTGATGAAGTGTCCCAAGCGGCCAAGTGGTCGAAAGATAATGTAGACCAACAGGGGGATGATGCGGTTACTGCCGTTGCTGATAAACAGTGGGATCCCAGTGTCGCATCACTGGTCGCTTTTCCGCAGGTGCTAGATATGATGGGGGGCAAGCCTGATTGGGTAAAACAAATGGGCGATGCGTTCTTGGCCGATTCTGCCAAGGTGATGGAAACAGTACAGAACCTGCGTAAAAAAGCCAAAGAAGAGGGGAATCTGAAGACTTCGGATCAGCAAACCGTGGCTACGCAAGGCTCGACGATCACCATCGTTCCGACTGACCCACAAGTTATCTATGTTCCCGCTTATAACCCAAGCATCATTTACGGTCCATGGTGGTATCCTAGTTACCCTCCTTATTATTATCCACCGCCACCGCGTTACGGGTTTGGTGCTGGGTTTGTGATCGGCTTTGGTTTCGGCATGATCGTACATAATTCTCTATGGGGCGGTTTCAATTGGGGTCATGGCAGCGTTAATATTAATGTTAACCGTTATAATAATATTAATGTTAATCATAGGCTTAGTTCTAATAACAAAAATGTTTCCTGGAAGCGTGATAGTACTAAACGTGGATCTGGTGTTTCTAGAAAGGCCGATTCTAAAAAGGCTATTTCCAGAAAAGCGGATGCTAGGAAGGATTTTCGTGGACGCGATGCACAGCGCGCAAATGCACTCTCCAATATGAAAAGCCAGGGATTAGATCCTTCTAAGGGACGTGCAAAACTAAGTGGTGCCGGTGGCGATAAAATTAGAAATAAAGTTAATAAACAAAATAACCTTTCGAACTTTAAAGCGAAACCTAGTAAACGTAACAGTAATAAGGCTTCTACATATAAAAGAAAATCCGGTAATGCCTTTTCTGGCATGAGTCGCAAAAGTAGTCACAGTAGTAAGTTAAGCTCTAGACGGGGTGCTGCTAGCCATCGCTCATTTAAAGGTAGGGCCAGTCATGGTCGCAGACGTTAGATGATGGAGGAAAATATGCAGCCAACTAAACTATTAATCTCTACTGATAGGAATTTATTTATGTGCAAACTTCATAAGTACTTAACGTTATCTTGCATGGCGCTCGTGCTTGCTTCAAGCCAAGTGATGGCGCACATTGGTCAATCTTTTTATGCATCCAAAGGCATGGCAGCTGATGCCTTAGTTGATGCTTTGATCAGCAGAAAGACTGTCGATTTGCAAAAGGTATTAGGTCCGAAATATCGGCAGTTAATACCGGCAGACCAAGCTGGAAATATTGATGAAAATGTTAAAGATTTTTTGAGTGCATGGGATAACTTTCATGCCTTGATTATGGAAAATGACAGTACAGCATTCATTGAAGCAGGTAGTCATCACTGGACTTTTCCTATTCCAATTATTAAAGAAGCTAAGGGTTGGCGCTTCGATGTGGTTGCGGGGCGATTAGAAATTAACAATCGACAGATTGGTCGCAATGAGTTGGCGGTTATGCAAGCCAGTTTAGCTTATAGCGATGCTCAACGAGAATATCTCAAACAGGACTTTGATAATGATGGTGTCTTGGAGTATGCCCAAAAATTCATTAGTAGTGACAATCAGAAAGATGGTCTGTTTTGGCCAACAGCAGCAGGTGAAACGTTAAGTCCGCTGGGGCCGTTGTTTGGAGATGTCACGCCCTCTGGTGCCTATCATGGTTACTATTACAAGATATTGACAGCTCAAGGTGACAGTGCCGATGGTGGCGCTGCTAGCTATTTAAGCGGCGCTGAAATGTCTGGTGGTTATGGGCTTATTGCCTGGCCTGCTGAATATGGTGTCACTGGGGTAATGAGCTTTAAGTTGAGTCATCATGGGATTTTATATGAAGCGGATCTGGGTGCAGATACGCAAATAATTGTGGAATCGATACATACATTTGATCCAGATGAAGAGTGGCAGCCGACGGCAGATGAGTTTCTCTCGTTGCAATAGAGGTCAATGAGTACGCGCCTAGATCATCAATGGCTAATTCACCAGCTGTTGGGGCTTATATCCCCGGGCGAGCCGAGAGAGCTCGCCCGGGGATCTCTATTCTAGAATGGGTATTTACTGCAATAGACTCAGTGTGTTTTGAGGATATTGATAGTGAGGCCTCAGCATAGCGTTACCAGTGAAGGTAAGAGCAGCTAAAACTTGGTAAAATAGCGAAGGCAATGTGCTCCTGTTGTAGGTATTGAGCCGGTTCTTAACGCGGTATTGCCGAGTGTCGTTGTCCTGCCCTCAGGCGAGTAAATTCTAAGCGGCGGGCGTTAACACATCCATCTTCCATCGGCAGATGACAATCCCGCTAGATTTATCTCTCCCTTGGCGAACATATAACAACAGGTATTGGCCCTCTCGCGACAGCGGTT
Source organism: Pseudomonadales bacterium (assembly GCA_013215055.1). Taxonomy (GTDB): domain Bacteria; phylum Pseudomonadota; class Gammaproteobacteria; order Pseudomonadales; family DT-91; genus CAKMZU01. The sequence goes on from JABSRQ010000333.1 coordinate 3,389, forward strand.
AACGCCTCAGTCATTCATGATTTGATCGCAAACAAGCGAGTCATCTTTTTCTTTGCGATTATTGTATTTAGTTATTTTTTCAGCAGTGTCTGCAGCCACGCATCTACCTATCATCTAGCAGGACTGGCAACGTTTTTTGCCGGTGTTTGATCATATTCACCCTGGCAATTCACCGATTGCGGTCATTATTTGCAGTTGCAAAGCATCTTCAGGCTACTCTCGCTGATACCTGCTCTGCATAACAATCAGTAGCGCTAATGGTGTTTAAGTCACTAAGATTGATGTCTTTCTATGTTTC
>JABSRQ010000334.1 GCA_013215055.1 Pseudomonadales bacterium
CCCAGAGTTTATTATTAAACACCACGGACTGATGAGCTTCCCGCGCAGAAAATTTTGTGGCAGATAGCATGACTTCATTTGAGGTTGTGTTGTTATAAGCCAGCTGATAATAGCCATTTCTTGATAGCTGAGCTGCGGTGTCAATAATCACGCTTCCCGCCAATGTATCAACTTCCCCGTCGGCACAGGCTTCATAATTATCAATATCGCAACCCGATTCACTTGAACGGTAAAACCCCATGCCCTCAGTTTCTGATAAAAATTCAACTTCCGTATCGGTTTCACCAATCCAACTTACAAAATCGATGCTAACTCCAGAAAGCTCTGATGAACCAGAACCAGAACTAGAACCCGAATCAGGACCCGAAGAACCGCAGCCGAACAAAGTTGCTACTAATAAAATGCTAATAGATAATTTGAAAATATTCGAACTTCCTGTCATTACAACTTCCTAAGAAAACAACTAACATATGAACTTTTTATTATACGAATTTCATTTTAAATAACACGATCGAATTTTTAAATTTTGAACCACACCATAATGCATAGTGGCGAAGGCTTGTTTTTAATCTAATTCATAATGCCCGCAAAGCCTTTTAGGAGGCAGCCGATTAAGCTAAGCGGCATTAATCTCAACGCCCGCTAATGACACTTTACCGCTCTACGATTAGATCGTATCGGGCTGGGGTTAATGGCCTGTTTGTTATTCAGCAATGTATTACGCATTGTGTTCTTGGTGTTGCTGGGCATTGTGGCCGAGTTACCGGCTTTGGCCGAACGGCTGAATCAATCTATGGGTTTATTGGCTTTTAGGGTGTTCTGCCTATTGGCCTGGCAGGCATTGCGGTTAAGCCAGCCGCTGGGGAGTGGCCTGCCCCAGCATATAAATAAACGTCTAACAGAATTGATCGATGGAAGATAGATCTAACCACCGATCACTTATTTTCCCAGACTAGTTGAGTGGTTACGGAATATGACGCATTCCCAGCTCGATCATAGCATGTAAGGTAAAGCTCGATAGTTGAAGTAAAGTACTCCAATCTAAATGTAACTGTAGCGCCTGGTACCAAATACTCCTTTATAATAGATCCGTATTTGTCCGTTGCAACCATTGGATTAGGACTCATATCATCCTCAGGATCAGTACAGGTAGGCAGTGTTATTGGTTGGTTACAACCACTATTGTTAGATGAACGACATCTATATTGGCTAAGTAAGCCGTTGCGATTAATGTTCGGGCGTAGATTAGGCTTTACATCCACTATGAAGGTCGGAGAAACTGCTGATGAACCCCAGATGTCAGTAGAAGTATAGGAATAAGGCATCGTATTTTTACTGCCATCACAAACGACTTCACCGTCACCTAATGATTTAACTGTAGTGAATTCATCACTCTCAGCATCAACAAATACCGCCTCTGGTAATGTAAATTTATTCCCTTCAATACAATCAAAATATATGCCTCCACTAGAATATGCAGGCGCTGTATTTTTATGAACGGGAAGATTGATTAAGGCGCTGGTTTTTGCCGACTGGGAATCAACCGCTGTAAACCCTACCTCTATTGTTCTGCCTCCTGAGTCAGTAATATCAAATGTTTGTTGATGTTCCCCACCTTCGATAAATGGTATGGCGATAGATGAATCGACATCCCCTTCATTACGAACGAAGTTAACAACGGGATCTAGACCCAGGTAAATATCTTCAGCGTCACTGATTGAGTTGGTTGCAATGACTATATCCCCATTAATATCCCTTAGAACACCTTCATGCATGAGAAGGCTTCCATCATCTTTAATTGCTACAGGGCTAATGAATGGAGGGGTGTTGTTAATATCCAATACTTGAAATGTAAAAACAGGTACCGAGGTGTCTGTACCTTCATAGGTGAAATCGCAATGAAATAAATATTGGCCAGCCTCTAATGAAGGCAGGTCAGTCGGTACTTCTAACGTACCACTTTCAAACGCCGGTGGTTGATATTGGTAAACCTGCGACTCATTATCTTTAATCAATCGACAATAAGCCTCTGTGGCTGCAAGATTCGATGATCTAAATGTATAAGCATCACCTGTTATTTCGTTCATGAAGTCAAAGTAACCTAGGTCTACTGGAAATGCATAGGTATTGCCAAATTCAATAGCGGATAATGACTGAGCTATAACATCAATGGCTGCCGCATCCGACGCAGGAATAAATCTTATTAAATCTACATGGTCTGAGAATTCAGGGATAATGAGAGTATCTGCCTTTTGAGAATCGCCATAAACCACGCAAACTGTGCGAGATGATTCTTCTATGGTTCCTACATAATCACAATTCTGGGTTTTATTGCTGCCATCGATAGAGTATTCCACAGAGGTTCGGTTGTCTGGTATAAAATGCTCATTCAGAAGAGAGGTAACCTCATTAATCTTCAATGTAGAGCCTGAATCACCGTCACCTCCACCTCCACAAGCAGAAAGTATCAGTGCGCTTAACAAAAGGGGGGCAGTATATATTCTATTATCCATTAAAGTATCTTGATCCATGCGATTATAAAAAGAGAGACATAGTAGAGTGCAGTTCTTTAATTTTATTATTTTTATAGGTAAGTTAACCTCATCACTATAATGGTTGTTATGCATGAGGTACAGAGATAGTGTTACTTCACTAAGATGTAAATTATTGATAAGTAACGAAGTTCAGCATCAACCAACAACGTTGGCATTAAAGGTTTGCTTATAATTAGTTTTAAAAAATGAGCAACAAATAAATTAATTTCAACTTTTACATTCAGAGTATAAAGCGACTCAAAACCTATTTAGTTACATTTATCTCCCCAAGTAACAAGCTGTCCATTAAAAGAACTTAAATCGCAGCACAATGAACAGCCGCTTAGAAACGGGGGATGATACGTTATCCAAACCCAATAATCCCTTTGCCGTACCGGCAGTACCTGAGCCTGAAGAGTGGGCTTTGTTGATTATTGCCTTTTGTTTGTTGTTGTTTGCTTATGGGCGTAAACGCGGCTTGCTGCATTTTTAGCGGCTTGAGTTAGCCAACTTATCGCAGTGTTTGTGCAGCAAAAATGATGATGAACGGTGACGTTTAGAGGGGTTAAAAAACTGAATAAATCCGATGCTGTTAGCAGCGGGATTCATGGCTGTTGCCACTCTGATTAAACCACTAAGATTTCATGGATCTTTTACGGCAATAGAACTACTGTAAATATAGACACTGTTTAAATAAACAGGCCTTATTGCAGAGGTTTTGCCATGAAACATAGGATCAATCCTCAGGTCGATTGCGTCTTTAAGGTGCGACACGAGGCTACTCTGTCGAGTTGTCTTTACAGTAATAATGGAATACTGGAAAAGACCATCCGTTCCGTCGGATGATCCTACGGGTCTGAATAAAGCAGCGACCCTGACAATGTAACGAAGTCTATGACGGGGTGCAATTCGCAAGAGGCGCACCCTCCTGTTAACCATAAACGGGTAAGTGCTAGGAAGTCGGTATGGTGAAGATATCTGAATCTGCTTATAAGGTACGTTACGCAGAAATAGCGGAAATGGTTTATACGCTATGGCCAAAACGGCAACAGAGGGGGTACAAGTACTTTTGAATTGCTGGTCACGGACTCCCAACACTCTCGTACTACAAGCAGACACCTAACCCGACATACTCAAAGTGTGGA
>JABSRQ010000335.1 GCA_013215055.1 Pseudomonadales bacterium
TATTATAATGGATTGCCAAATGCCGGAAATGGATGGTTATGAAGCAAGTCGACAAATAAGATCAGGCGTTGCTGGAGATTGTTATTCAACTATAAATATTATTGCCATGACAGCAAACCAAGAAAACCCCGAAGAATTAGTCAGAGATCTACTGATTAGAGGACAGATGTGTGAAAAGGTCGCCCTGGCCAGCGGCCTTAAAGACCCCAGTGGATATATGATCGCCGGTCTGCTATCGGGCGCTAATGCACTGCTTGATATCGAGACGACTGCACTACTATCGCAAATCCCCCTGACCGGTGAAATAAAAACGGCCATCACTGAAGCAAGCGGCCAAATGGGGGAAATATTACACAACACCATTAATTATTGCAGGGGCAACTGGACGGATATGTCCATTGATTTCGATACGGATATTTATGCTAGCGCCTACCGGGAGAGCCTTCGCTGGGTGAGCGACTCGATGCACACTATTGATGGCTAACATGGGTAGAGAGCACAGTGCTACTTCCCTAAACATCGTTGCAGCTGAATTGATTATTGTTTAGAAGGTCTATTGCTTAAAGCCTCTGCTTATGGCAGCTGATAAAACTCAACAGATCGAATGCTTTACCTCCTCTGATACAGGGCGAAGATAAACCTTAGCGGCCTTTATAAAGCCCCTGACGTTTTTGCATAAAGGCAGTCACTCACCCTTTTAAAGTCTTCACTGACACCCAATCGTGCCATGGTTATACGCTCTTCTGCAAGCTGCAGATGCAGTGATTTATCAAAGCAGCTATTGATAATGCCAGCGGTGGCTTTGTTGCAAGCTTTTGAGCGAGCATATAGCGTCTGCCTGCAGAGTTTCTGCGCTAGTCAACTGCCACATAAGACCCCATTCTTGAGCTTGCCTCGCACTTAATGTAGAACCAAGCATGGCCAGTGCCAAGGATGCACCCGCACCGGCGGCCACCTCATTAAGGCACAGATTACTGGTTTATCTAAGCCGCTTATTATACGAATTAACCAAGGGTAATGACGCTCTAATGAATCACCTAAATCGGCGGGGCCACTCGCTGCATTTAAGGAATTATCACTCAAGTCTTGTCCGGCACAAAAACCGCACCCGGGCCCAGTAATAATGATGCAACGCACACTAGTTTCTGCAGCGGCCTGTTTTAATGTTTGGGCTAGCTGTTACAGCTATTTAATTTATCAGGCCGATTTAAGGGTAATAGAAGCGACTGAATCTTTATTCTCAAACACGATACATTGGTACATTTTATTACCTATGTCTAGTAAAAATATTGATGTTATTGATTAAAAATAGACGGCTACACCCATCCTCTTTAACCACTGAACACGGCCTCTGCCAAGGGATCAGCTTATGGTTAGTTACCGGCACGCATTATTATGCAGCAAAACACTTTGCTAATAGATTAATAAAGTGTAATTTATGCAGCAATAGACTCCCCATCAAAGCTACAAATTTGGATGATTCGATGAGCGATAATAAAGCCTATATACCCGATACAGTTTGGACTTGGAAATCAAAAAATAGCGGACAATTTGCCAACATTAATAACCCCACAGCGGGCGCCACACATCAGCAAGTATTACCTGCAATTACACTCTCTTGCGACAGCCAATGGCATAAAAGTGACTATTATGCTTGAAGAGCTGCTGGAACAGGGCTTCCAAGAGGCAGAATACGATGCCTATTTAATCGATATCGGTGAGGGAGATCAATTTAGCTCAGGTTTTGTTGAACCCAATCCCAACTCTAAGATACCTGCTTTATTAGACACCAGTACCACACCTGCTACCCGCGTATTTGAGTCGGGGTCAATTTTATTCTATCTGGCAGAAAAATTTAACACACTACTGCCCATCTCTCCAATAGAGAGGACAGAGTGTATGTCATGGCTTTTTTGGCAGATGGCTAGCGCGTCCTATTTAGGGGGTGGATTCGGTCATTTTTATAGTTATCATTATACCCACCTAAACATTGGCAATCATACAACTCATCAATAGTATAAAAATTTTTAATTTCAACAACTTGAAAAAAACTCATGATTTAAATCAAATGAAAAGAGTGTCATTTGATTTGAAAAAAAAGTTAGAACACACTCCACAATAATTCCATCACACCACAAGGAAATACAATGAGCGACAAATATATACCACCTAAAATTTGGCTTAATGACGCAGACGGTGAGAACGAATGGGCTAAGATTAATAGTGATAAATCCGGCGCTAGATATGAAAAAGAATTACCAGTAGGAAAGCATTCATTGCAACTCTACTCACTTGGAACACCAAACGGCCAGAAAGTAACTATCATGCTCGAAGAATTATTAGCGCTTGGTATTAAAGAAGCTGAATATGATGCTTATCTCATTAACATAGGTGAAGCTGAACAATTCTCCTCTGGCTTCGTTGGTGTTAATCCAAACTCAAAAATTCCTGCTTTAATTGATAAATCAGGTGACACTGACATAAACGTATTTGAATCAGCCTCTATCCTTGTTCATTTAGCTGAAAAGTTCGGGCACTTCTTACCATCAAATGGTGCAGAACGAATTCAAGTGTTTAACTGGCTCTTTTGGGCACAAGGTTCAGCTCCATACTTGGGTGGCGGGTTTGGTCATTTCTATGCTTATGCAGATGAAAAGCAAGAATACCCTATTAACCGTTTTGCGATGGAAACTAAACGTCAGTTAGATGTGTTAGATAAGCAACTAGCTGGAAACACCTATATTACAGGTGATGAATATAGCATTGCTGATATGGCTATATGGCCTTGGTATGGTAATTTAGTGTTGGGTAGATCATATGATGCTGGTGAGTTTTTACAGGTTCATCAATATGAAAATGTTGTACGTTGGGCAAAACAGATTGAAGCTCGTGAAGCTGTACAACGTGGCATAATCGTAAATAAATCTTGGGGTGAGGAATGGGAACAACTACCAGAGCGTCATTCTGCAAGTGATATTGATAATGTTCTGAAACTGCGTCCATAGCTTGAATATTCGATAAAGCGCACCAGTAAAGGTGCGCATTATATTGACAGCCTCTAAAGTTCCATATGACCTTCACAAATTGTCACTCAAACGTAATCATCGTCTGTGGCTAAGTAACTGGATAAATTCTCTTCAAATCCTCTGACAAAGTTGAGGTCAGCTTTCCATCAGAAACCCCTGCATTAATCAGTTTATCGTGCGTCTCTGCTACTGCATCTATCCCCTCATCTAAATCTTGATAGTTATAGTTCTTCCATACAGCATCTGGGTAAGCCTTTAAAATACATTCAAAGTAAGGAATATCGATGTCATTGATTGAGTGGCCGATTACAACGATATTTG
>JABSRQ010000336.1 GCA_013215055.1 Pseudomonadales bacterium
CGAACTGTCCATGAACACTAGATAAAAAGACGTGATAAATGAACACAAAAATAAATTTTGCCGGCCGCATTTTGCTTTCAGTGATAGTTAACACCGTCTGTTTCCTCTATATTTTGTAATTGCTTTTTTCTATGTATTTTCACTCGTTGAGATGAACAAGTTGCAAAGGAATGATCATTATTGGGGCCATCACCAAAAAATTATAATTTGTCTCCTTGTTCTGTTTTCGATTTTGACACTTTTAAAATTTAATCATCTGATTCTCTACAATAACCGTTTTCAGCTGCAGAAAAATCCAATAGCGGCTTGCGGAGTAGAGACGCTACGGCTTTTTTGTCGTGTGCTGCAGTGCTAATACTTTATTAATGAGCACTGGCTCAGAGCTTGCGGCTTTCGCTTGTATATAGCACTAACGAGCTGTAGCGAAGTGAGGTGGTTTATCATATTATTCATGACCTTCATTTTATAAAAAGGCTGACGTCTGATTTCAGCCTATTTATGGTTTATAACAACGGATAAAATGAAAAAATGGACCTTGTTTTATATGATCTTCCAGCGCATAGGCTACATGCTCTTTTTATTTTCTTTGTTTGTGCCTGCGTGGGCATCGGCATCATCTGTTGAATCAAGCCTTGATCTGAATCTTTTACCGGCCGAGTTTGTGCTGGGAGACAGCATGCGTTATCTGCAAGATGATGAGGGGCAGTTGTCTGCGGATCAGGTGGTACAGCTGTTGACGGACCGCAAGCGTTGGATCCCTTCAGAAGATAAGGTGCCCAATTTTGGTTTTAGCGCATCGACTTACTGGTTTCAAGTGAGTTTTGAGAATTCGTCTTCTGTAGATATTCATAAGTTTATTGAGATCTCCTACCCGTTATTGAATGAGGTTCAGCAATATCAAGTTATTGATGGTGTCCTGAACACCGGGCTTCATCTGGGCAGTGCAGTGCCATTTTCAAATCGAAGCATCCCGCATCGAAACCTGATTTTCCCTGTTGTTTTCCCCGCGCATAAAAGCACCACGGTATTATTTTCTGTGCATAGTGGCAGTGCCGTTCAATTGCCTATTAAAATATGGGATGAACGGGCTTTCTGGCAACATGATCAAGCTGATCTTGCCTTTCAAGGCCTGTTTTTTGGTTTGATGGGGGCGATGATCTTGTATAATCTGTTTATTGCCTGGGGTATCAGAGTAAAAATCTATTTTGTTTATGTCGGTTTGTTATGCTCTGTTACCTTGTTCCAGATGCAGATCAAAGGTTTGGCTTATCAATTTATCTGGCCCCTGTTTACCGACTGGAATGCCTATAGTCTGGCTGTTTTTATTCCGCTATCCAATCTCGCTGCAGGCATTTTTGCCTTAGAGATGCTGCAGGTTAAACTCAAGCTGCCATTGTTTTATAAGCCTCTGAAGCTGTGTCTGACTCTGTGCTGCCTGTCGGTGTTAATGTCATTGGTCCTTCCCTATTCCATTTCAGTTCAATGTTCCACGGTATTGGTGTTGATACAGTCAACGATTGTTACGGTTATCTGTTTGCTTTTAAGTCGAATCGGAGAGGCTGAGGCGAGAGTATTTACTTTGGCATGGTTGGCTTTTTTACTGGGCAGCATGGTGCTGGCGCTGAACAAGTTTTCCATTCTTCCGTATAACAGTTTTACCGAGAATGCCTTGCAGTTAGGCATGTCAATAGAGGCGATGTTATTGTCACTGGCTTTAACGCTGAGAATTAAACGTTTACGCGAAGACAGTGTTGCGACCAAGCTGGAGGCACAGGAAATCAGGCTGAAAGCCCAGATTGATAGTGAAGAAGGCAGGGCCAAGAGTGAATTCCTGGCCATGATGAGCCATGAAATAAGAACGCCGATGAATGGTGTGCTTGGCCTGGTCGATGTGCTGCGGGGCACGAAGCTGGATGACAGGCAACTACAATTGATTCATGTCATACAGAGCTCCGGAGAAATGTTAATGAATATCATCAATGATATTCTGGATTTCTCCAAGGCTGAGGTCGATAGTCTGGAGCTGGAAAGTATTCCCGTCGATATTGAAACCCTGGTCGATGACTGTACGGAAATTTATGCTGCAAGCCCCGAACAACAAGGCATATTTCTGTTCTCTTACCATGATAGAAATATTCCCGATACCGTTCAGTGTGACCCTACCCGGCTGAAGCAAGTGTTGAGTAATCTGTTAAGCAATGCTTTCAAGTTTACCCAGTCAGGTCATGTAGCACTCACGACTCAATTGATAGAGGATGAGCACGGGCAAAGAATACGTTTTAATGTCGAAGATAGCGGCATAGGCCTGACAGCTGTTCAGCAGCAGCGCTTATTTAAACCGTTTTCTCAGGCTGACCGCTCGATTACCCGTAATTTTGGTGGCACGGGACTGGGATTGGCGATCAGTAAAAAAATCGTAGAAAGCATGGGCGGGAAAATTGGAGTCAACAGTCAGGAAGGTCAGGGAGCGCATTTCTGGGTAGATATTCCCGTCGAGCTGCAGGCCAGCTGTTATAGCGAAGATTCAAAGCACTTCCTGATTTGCACAGACTATTTACCGTTTATCGATTTTTGTAAGCGAGCCACACGTGATCAAAACATTTCACTGTCTTTTTTGCCACTTGATAGCACGGAAAAAGCACCGAGTTTTACCCACATGCTTGAGGACTTATCAGCTACCGATAAGGCCTTGTTTGATGCAGCCCTTATCTTTACAGCCACAGAGGCTTATAACGTCAATGCCATGATAGAAGCACTGCAGACAGTCGTTGCTACCGATAAGCCTGTTTATTGTGTGAAGCCCGGGTACAGGCAGGATATTGCTACTGAAACTCTTGTTCAAACCGTATTGTCACCTCTGCCATTGCAGCTGCATAAGTTTCTGCAACTGCGGGAGAAGACTAAAAAAATTCCAACCGATGACTTTGTCAGCGCTGAGTTACCGTCAGCCATGAAGAATCTCAGGGTCCTGGTAGCAGAAGACAATGCGGTTAATCAGATGGTGATTCAAGGCCTTCTCTCTCCCATGGTCGCAGAAGTCACGCTGGTGAATAATGGCCTGGAAGCTGTCGAGAAGGTACAAATCAGCCCTGGTTATTTTGATTTGATCTTTATGGATTGTGAAATGCCGGAGATGGACGGTTATGAGGCGACAAAAACGATACGGGAATTAGAAAACGAGCCTGGCGGGACAGCAATAAAAATAGTGGCTCTTACGGCGCATGCATTGGCCGAGTTTCGCAAGAAAGCATTGGATTCAGGCATGGATGAGCATTTGAGCAAACCGGTTAATCGCAAGCAAATATCGCTGATGTTGAATCAGATTACGGTAAAGCGTGAAGCGTTAGTGATAAATTAAACGACTTACATAGGTTAAGCTCTGCTGCAAAGCATTGCACTCATCATCTAGGAGTAGGGGGTTAATCGGCCTAATACCCCCTTTATGTCACTGGTATAGATGTCTCTATCTTTTTGTAAATTTTGATGATAGATGACATCTATACCCGCTACAGCCCCAACGACGAATCGTTCAACAACTTTTTATTTGGGTCTACACATGACCAGAGACGAGTTTTTATAACTCAGCACCAGAATATCTTCCTGGTTATACACTTCGACTCGGGTGGTGGCGATACCCCGTTCAGGATTGG
>JABSRQ010000337.1 GCA_013215055.1 Pseudomonadales bacterium
TGCCAGCTACAAAAAGATCACTGCTGCTGGTGATCAGATCAGCAACACAGATGCCGCTATCATCCAGCAGTCGCTGCAGCGTGTTATTAAGTCGGGGACACTTGATGAAAATTATCTGCAGGCACTGAAGACTGTAATCGGTAACGATGAAGAATTAATAAAAGGCATTAAAACGATAAAAGCACTGGCCGGTCTCAATTTATTAACTGCAGGCGCCCTGGATCTTGGCGCTGTTGATAATCTTAATCTTGCATCTGGTAAACAATCTTCCATGACAGCGCCGAAGATACAGATCGGCAATGGCACCGAGGAGCTATTAGCACTAGTTAACGATTTGGCCACCGTGGTTAGTACCCTTATCACGGACGTTAAGGCCCTGACCGGCAGCCACAATGCCCATGTTCATCCAGTGACAACCAACGGCAGCGCAACATCGCAAACAGGCACAGCGGCCAAGATAGTCGCTGCCGCTGAAGAAACTTCAGCATCCACCTCTGCCATGCAATCCAGCCTCGCTAAGATCACTGCCTAAGGCCTAATAGCTCCATCAACTTCACTCACCACTAACAAATCACTACTTACACCATTGATGCAACTGGTTTCATTCCATCGCTATCGGTACCGCAACAACATATTTTATCGATGAAACTTAATTGAATTTGTTCATCTAACTTATCGAATGGTAAGAAAAATTTTTATTTTAAGACACGACACAACCTTCAGAGGAAGACACTCATATGTCAGCACCTACAAACTTTTTTACGCACATTCTTACTCCTGTTATTTTGACTGGATGGACTGTAGGCTATTTTTATAAAGATGATCAGAGCACTGGATCCTTAGACCCTCTGAATTTTGCAGATACGGACAGGATTCTACATAATTTTAGAATTTCACCTTGTGAAATCGAATTAGAAGTGCGTGATGGTAGAGACTTACCTGAGGAAGCATTAGATCTTTATATTAACGAAACTCTTAGGATGACAAGATCTAATAAACCTATAACTGGACCTTTCGAGGGTTCGTCAGTCTGGAGATTTTACCCGGATAACATCCTCGAATGGAAAAGCTTTATTGAAGACAACATAGGTGAAGATATAGAGATTGCATACCAATGGGTAGACGAGACCTAAGATTAAAGAGTATGCCCTTCACAATTTAAAAATGCGACAACGCCTATTGGTGTATCTAATCTAGCGGTACAACCGTTGCTAGTATTTTACTACGATTATTTTTGGTAGAACATGGATCTTCCGGGGGGCCCTAGCGATGAAAAAACTAGTTATTCTTCTAGCAACACCTCTAATCGTAGCAGGAATTACCTGCTGTAGTTCGACAACTATCTACCCCAAAAAAAAGCCTAGAGATGAATGGCGTGTAGGTGACTACAAATGGACAGCTTTCGGGACCTTGTCGGGGTATATTGTCGCTAACGTGTTGACTGGCGGCAATCTTCCCGCCTTTCAGATGCTCCTTTCCGGTGGTTTACCTGGGGGCATTATAGGCTATGAGGTAGGCGACCAGAATAGGGACGAGCATAAAGCGACGCATTGTACAGGACATTGCCCTGTGTGGTGCGAATTCTTTAACGCGCCGGAATTTCCTGAGGATTGCCCCGCTAAGGAGGCCAGTGAAATTCAATGACATTCGGTTAAGCATGTGAGGCCTATGTATTGGTCTGATCCCTCCATATTCTTACCGGCTTTCTTGACCGTAGAGCCACATGCCATCCTGATCATATTCGCTGACGGACACGAGAATTTCTGTGAACTAACGACAGATTAAATGAACGCCTTTTAAAGCTTCGCATAACATTATATGTAAACGCGCAATCAACGACACTCGCCTGAGACGTATTGAAAAGAATATCTCCCATTGATTTACATATTACACAGCACCCCCGAAGCCGAGAAAACCACTCCTCCATACTCCTCGGCGTTTATCGTGTTTTTTTCGCGCGGAAATCAAGATATAAGGCAACGCCCCGCGCGATAAGGGCCTTGTGGGCTTATAGAGTTGCACTTAATGAACAGTAGCGAATAATTTTGAATATCTGTTACATATGGGCTTTTCTATAAAACCCCGTGGTCATGGGCTTTATGTCACCCACATGGATTTAAAAGCTAAAAGGCAGGAAGCGTCTACAAAGCGTCTACGCAAAGGTGCTAAAGCTCATTTAAATGAACATAAAAGCCTTGTGATATACAGCCTCTATGCGTTTACTAACGCGTATGTGTGGCTAAAAAGAGGATTCAAAATCCCCCGCTTAATAGGCGTGCCGGTTCGAGTCCGGCCACTGGTACCATGATTTGAAAGCCCGTAAATCTTCGATTTACGGGCTTTTTCGTATGTGTAGAAATAACTTCGAGTGACCACATTTTGTCCCCCACTACTTTACTCCTCCCTCTTCAATGGCATCCCAGAAATCAAAAAGGACGCAAAAGCAAACTCAATAACATTCATAGCAGTTTTTATAGAAGCGCATTGTATTTATAAGAAGCTTTTACACCTGCAATTCCAGTAAAGTATGAGCTCGTATACTTGTAAAACATGAGTTTATATTCTTGTAAAACATGAGCCTTCTATAGCGATCTCAGGGATTATTTTGACTTTAATGTGGGGAAGCCGACACTGTCCCAAGTCCGGGGACAGGGGACACCCTAATGAAAAGCCCAGATATCGTTATATTACTTAAGTTGATCAGCCTAGAGCAGCTAGCGCAGGGGTCTGGTCTTTGCGAGTCCCTCTTCAGATGACTGGATCTGCCGGAATGACCATTGCAGTGACGTCAATATTGAAATCAATGCTGACAGCTACAGCATAGCCACAGGTGTTGCCAAGACCGATAGAAAAACTGGCTTGCCAACAAGGAATCCTAAAGCGGTTTATGAGCTGTTACATCATTCAGTAAAGTATGTGCTTCCGGCTTCCTCACAGGTTGTTCAACGTGGCATTCCCACCGCATTTTCTTGCCCATTATTTGGTCATGAGCTGTTTTCTGCAGGTGAATATATTTATGTATGGCCTGACGGTAAGGTAAATTTCAAGGTATTGAACCGCTGTTTTCCAGGAATAATGATGTGATCAAACAAGATCCAAAGAGGTATAAAATGAATGGCTGTAAGCTATATTTTTTAAGTGCATAGTTGAAAAAAGTTACGCAATTACGCCACTCATAGGCTTCATAGCGTAGCAACTGCCTTGTAAGTACAAGCACTATGTATTTTTCACTAATCAGCAGCGTTGCTTGAACGGCTAGCTATACTCGGCAGCAGTCACGGCTTCACGCTCATCTCTGCTTAACAGTCTGCGACTACAGGTGATAGTAATCCCCGCTGCAACATAAACCCATAACGCATAGATCATGGCGGGAATAGCTATCATAAAACTGTCCAGCAAGGTCATGGCAATACCAAAGGCCAGCGTAGTGTTTTGCACGCCGACTTCCATGGTAATGGCCGCCACTTGTTTACCTGGCAGCTTTGCCGTCTTGGTAATACAGGCACCTGCCACCATGGCGAGGACATTTAACGCAATAATAGCAACGCCTACTTAGGTATAAAAAGCATTAACGCGTAATTGGTTCAATCTCTATGTACAAATATCGGCT
>JABSRQ010000338.1 GCA_013215055.1 Pseudomonadales bacterium
TGGGCGCTGGAGTACGTTAACCGGTGTTACTAACGCCAACGATGCAGCTGTTGCCTTACTAGCAGTGGTGCTGATGTTTGTTATTCCTAATGGCAAGGGGGAGGGCAAGGCATTGCTGAATTGGGAATCGGCAGTGACCATTCCATGGGGCGTATTATTATTATTCGGTGGCGGTATCTGTTTGGCCAAGGCCTTTGTTGCCTCAGGCCTTTCGACCATGGTTGGCGATAGCCTGAGTATACTGGCTAGCTGGCCGATATTGTTGATGATGCTGGTATTGTGTCTGGGCGTGACCTTTCTTACCGAGACCACCAGTAATACCGCCAGCACCGTGTTGTTAATGCCGATACTGGCAGCCTCTGCCATCGCCGCCGAGATGAATCCGCAGTTATTGATGATACCGGCTGTGTTATCGGCCAGCTGTGCGTTTATGCTGCCGGTGGCTACGGCGCCCAATAGCATTGTCTTTGGCTCTGGCCATGTCACTACCGCGCAGATGGCCAGGCAGGGTTTTATGTTGAATATTCTAGGTGCAGTGATTATCAGTGTGATGTGCTATCTATTACTACCGATTATCGCATAGATCTAATACATTGGCCTGACGCATAGGACTAAGGTGTATTACCCCAAACTTGATCTGATTTGTTTCTAATTTATTTCATTTAAATCGTATAGCAGGAAAGTGTCAGGAACAGGTGTTGAGCTTAAAGCCATTTAGCTAAACCGTCAGGCTGCAATGAGGCTTGTTGCAGTCCTTGAGTATAAGGACTATAACCGCGGTTTGAGCTTGAAATCGAAGGGTTAATTTCTCTATGGTCATACTCCAAGCCATGGAAACCCTGAGCCTTTAATCTCTAGCAGCATATAAGGTTAACCTGTTAGGCCAGCCGGGGACAGAACAAAAAGTACACGAAAATACAGACAGAAAATGCCGAGACAATAGTCAGTGGGTATTTTTTAATGCCTACATTTTTTATGAAAAATGCATTGGATATCTTCCAATGGATAGAAAATATAACTCTTAACTCTCGCTATGCGGCTCACACACTAGCCGGTTCCCTGGCGCTAAAGCCTGCATCATTATTGGCCATGGCAATAGCGGTTTTATCTGTGCCTTGGGCCTAATCGATACCATTCTTCTTACATGAAATTAGACTGCTTTACAGTACCGTAGTGGTCTTAGTAGCCTGATAATGAACAGTAAAACGACTTCAGGTATAAAAAGAATCTACTGAATAGGCGTTAATCCTACTTATACTTAGGTAAATCAGCCTTTGACTTAGATAGCATTGAAAATAGGCAAGAAATCCTTGTAGATTTAATTGAAGAAGGTGCTATTTGCGGACAATAAACGAGGCTACAGTCATCGAGAAAATCATGTATACAGCGGATAAATTTGCCAATTTCGAGAATGGCATCGTTATCCCTGATGAGATAAGCAGGCGCTTTAGTGCAGATACTTCACGGCCGTTTTTCTCCAGTCTTTGGAGAAATCACCGCGCGCATTAAAAGAAGCTATATTTCTGAAGTCTCATGACAAATTAACATGGCTAGATTGGGAATATAGTGGTTTATTCTACAATTTTCCTGCGAGGCTTGGATAAATCAGGGAAGTTCGCAGTACAAGCTTGTTTGTTTTATCAACTAAAATGAGTATTAAGCACAGCACGGGGCGAACTATGAGAAATATACTGTTCATCACCGCAGATCAATGGCGAGCCGATTGTTTGTCCGCTATGAATCACCGCTGTATCAAAACCCCACATTTGGACAGGCTTGCAGCAGATGGCGTGCTGTTTAAGAATCACTACGCTCAAGCGGCACCATGTGGCCCCGCAAGAGCCAGTCTTTATACTGGCATGTATCTACAGAATCACCGGATTGTTCAAAACGGAACCCCCTTGGATGCCAGGCATACCAACATCGCTTTAGAGGCCAGAAAAGCCGGCTACGATCCGCTGCTGTTTGGTTATACCGATATGAGTCCCGATCCGCGAACCCGTGCGCCTGGGGATCCCGATTTAAGGCGCTATGAAGGCGTTTTACCGGGCATGACGCCGGCGGTTTTACTCAATAGGGAGGCGCTGCCCTGGCTTATCTATCTTAAGGGAAAGGGCTATGAAACCCCGCTGGGCCCCTGGGAAGTTCATCAACCGGTTGCAAACTTTGCGGATGCCAAAAATCGAGGCCCATCTTTCGCGCCGTCCCGCTATAAAGCTGAGGACAGTATCACTGCATTTCTGACCGATGAAGTCCTCAAATATCTTTCCATCAAACAGGATAATCCCTGGTTTATTCATTTGTCCTATCTACGCCCACACCCTCCGTTTGTAGCACCTGAACCTTATCACGATATGTATCGTCTGCAAGATATTCCCCCTGCGGTGAAAGCCGTAACGGCTGAAATCGAAGGCCAGCAACATCTATGGCTATCGCGTTATATTAATAATCAGACGCAGCAACTCTGGTATGGTCACGATGCCAGTACCAATGTCAAATTGGATGGTGCTGAGGTGGATCAAATCCGCGCGACCTACTATGGCTTAATCTCCGAAGTCGATCACCAGATAGGTAGGCTGATAAATTTTCTCAAGGAAAACAATCTGTATGACAAGACCCTGATTGTTTTTACCACCGACCATGGCGAGCAACTAGGCGATCATTGGTTGTTCGGTAAGTCCGGTTATTTTGATCAGTCTTTTCACATTCCGCTGATTATTCGCGATCCTGAAGGCGACGCTAAAGCTGGACAGATGATTGAGGATTTTACCGAATCGATTGATGTGTTCCCAACTATTTTAGATTGGATAGGCTTGGAGGCACCTTCACAATGTGACGGCTGGTCGTTGCTCTCTTTTTGTAAAGGCCAGAAACCCCATGTCATCAAAAAAGAAGTCCATTGGGGCTATGATTTTCGTGATACGGAAGGCCGAAATGTGCAAAAAAAACTGGGACTTAGGATTGATCAGTGCACATTAAATGTGATACGAGATAAGCGCTTTAAATATGTTCACTTCACTTCGCTTCCACCGCTGTTATTTGACCTGGAGAAAGATCCTGATGAGTTGCTTAACTGTGCCGATGACCCGGCCTATATTTCAGTGGTGACAAAATATGCACAAATGTTGCTCTCCTGGCGTATGCGCCACGATGATAGAATACTGTCGAATACCTGGATTGGTCCCAATGGACCGTTAGAAAAAAAAGATCCTAAACCCTCACACCGAGGGTAGACACACAACCGCAACACGGTTCCTAT
The DNA here is from genome assembly GCA_013215055.1 of Pseudomonadales bacterium. Classification (GTDB taxonomy): domain Bacteria; phylum Pseudomonadota; class Gammaproteobacteria; order Pseudomonadales; family DT-91; genus CAKMZU01. The sequence goes on from JABSRQ010000338.1 coordinate 3,260, forward strand.
ATTCAGAGCCGGTAACGGCTAGATCAGATCCAGTTAGAAACGGGTTCTTTATCTAAACAATTTTTTTTATATATAAAGTCACTGGACAGACCATAAAAATTGACCCTATGGCGCTTTAATACTTCTTATATCCCCCCTGTGTCAGGCTAGTTTTCGCCTCTAATTTTCAATTAGAGGTACCAAGAAATGAATCAAAAATATTCTGTTTCGTTTAGAATGCAAGCAGTTAAAAAGGCGCTGAATAGCTCTCATGATATCAGTTTAAAACATATCGCTGAGTCTTTAGGGGTTGGATACTCAACATTACAATTGTGGATCCGATTAGCCAGAAAA
>JABSRQ010000033.1:0-13236 GCA_013215055.1 Pseudomonadales bacterium
TTACGTGAACAGGCAGCCGCTAAAACTGCCCATTTTATCGCACAGCCCTTGGCACAGGGCTGCCTTATTAATGGTAAAGCCTTGCAGCCTTCAGATGTTGCCATTCTTGTGCGTTCTGCCTCTCAGGCCGCGGTTATCAAGCAAGCATTATCAGCGGAGGGGGTTAATAGTGTTTACCTGGCCAAAGACTCGGTTTTACAAAGCGCAGAGGCGGCGAGTTTTTTGCAGCTTCTACAGGCCGTTGCAGAACCTTTTGATCACAGCCTTGGTTTAACCGCGTTGGCGGGTGAGTTGATTTGCGAAAATGCACAGGCAATCGCAGTGCTACAATCTGATGTTGAGGCCGTGGCTCTATTACAGCAGCGGTTTATTACGGCGCAACAGCGTTGGCAAAAACACGGGTTTATTGCGATGTGGCAGCAGGTGCTGCAGCAATTTGATATCGCCGAGAAGATATTGCAGCAACCCGAAGGTGAACGCAGGATCACTAATTTGCAGCAGCTGGCAGAGATATTTCAGCAGCTTGATGTAAATGATTTGGCTTTATGGCAAAAACTTGAAATGTTCCAGCGTACGATACAGGAAGCGGTGGATGACGATGAACATCAGAAGTTGCGCTTGGAAAGTGAAGCCAATTTGGTGCAAATTGTCACCATTCATAAATCCAAAGGTTTGGAATATCCGCTGGTTTGCTGTCCGTTTTTATTTGATGCAGGCAAAAATTTCCCCAGTGCCTTTGATATTGTTTTTGATAAAGAGGCTCAGCAACGCCAGCTTTATTGGCAAAGCCCATCCATGATAAAGCAGCAGCTACAAAATGAGGCGTTTGCCGAAGATATACGGCTTTTATATGTGGCGCTCACCCGAGCTGCGTACCACTTTAATTGTTGTTGGGGGGCGGTTAAATCGGTTGATAAAACCGCGTTATATCATTTGTTATACGGCAGGAAAAATAGTTTAAAGACGATGAATGATGTTAGCTTCTGGAATGTGTTTGATGACTTTTCAGGCTTTACCTTCGATCCACAGCAGGTGTTGGAAAATAACACCATCAAAAAACCGCAAAAGGGTCTAGCTGACGAGCCTGCATCGCTAAGTGCCAGGCGTTTTACCCGATCGTCAACACGCGAATTTGTAGCACGCAGTTACTCGGCATTATTAAATCATGCTAGCAGCGCATCAATAACACAGGCAGAACAGAATGTGCGTGAGCGTGATGAAGAGGCAGCCTCGGTGCTGGTATTGCCCGAGCCTGAGTTTAATCAAGATATCTTTCATTTCCCCAAGGGCAGTGATGCGGGTAATTTTATGCATCAGATTCTTGAGGATGTAAGCTTTAACGGGGGTGATGGCGACATTGATGAGGTTGTGCGCTTAAACCTGAGTCACTACGGTTTTGATGAAGCCCTGTGGCAGGAGGTCATTAATGATCATCTTCGTATTTGTTTAGATAAAAAATTAGATCCAAAATCTGTGTCTCTTGCGCAATTATCCGATACAGCCATCTGTAAAGAGATGGGCTTTTATATGCAAGCGGACGCCCATCAGGGCCATGTTTTTAAAGATATTTTAAGTCAATATCGTATAGAACGTGCTGAGCAACTTGCGGCAGCGGACGTTGTGATGGGGAATACCGAAAAAATGCCTTCATTCAGTGCGGTTAAGGGGTTATTTAAAGGTTTTATCGATTTGGTTTTTGAGCATGAAGGCCAGTATTATGTTTTGGATTATAAATCGAATTTCTTAGGTTTTGAGGTGGCTGATTATGCGATGTCAGCTATGCATGACGCCATAGAATCCCATTTTTATGATTTGCAATATTTAATCTATATCGCCGCATTACAACGCCATTTAAAGCAACGATTGGCCGATTATGATTACGATAGACACATAGGTGGTGCGTTTTATTTATTTCTTCGCGGCATGAATGCCAACAACAATAATGGTATTTATTTTGTTAAACCTGCTGGGCATATTATCGATCAGTTGGAGACTCTGTTTGCAGGCCATCGTTATGAATAGTCTTATTGAGAAAACATCATGAGTGCACAGATGTCATTTTTTGAGGGTAATGAAAATGCAGGGTCAAAGAAAATAGCCCCGCAAAAAACGCATTTCAATCCAGCGGATAAATGTTTTATTCGCTGCAAACAGTTATTACCCATGCCTTATAGTTTGGCTTCAGCGGTAGCGACATCGTATTTAGAGCGCAGTGATGACGATGCCAGGCTGGCCTTTTTAAGCCTGGTTTTATTGGGGCATGCACTGAGTCAGGGTCATATTTGTGTTGATTTAAGTCTATATGGCGGCACAAAAGCTTTGCAAGAATATGATATCTACGACATATTCCCTGAGCCTGACACTTGGCTGAACTGGCTTAAAAAGCAGAGCTTTGTGGAAGAGGGGGCGCTTGAGGATTCGGCCCGACTTGATGTGGTTAATACCGCGATTGATCAATTACCGTTATGTAGCCTGTATAAAAACTTTTTATATCTGAGCAAGTGGGCAGATCTGGAATGCCGCCTCAGCCAGCAGTTATTAAACCGTAGTCAGCAGCTGTGTGCTGCAGACCTTTCCTCGTTCAGTAAGAATCCTGAGTTTAACTGGCAAGATGTAGCGACGGTTAATAGTTTGTTATCACCATTAAGTATTGTGGTGGGTGGCCCAGGCACCGGTAAAACCACCACGGTTGCGAAAATTCTACAAGCCGTTTTGAACCAGGAAGGGCATGAGCAATATAATATTGCGCTTGCGGCACCCACCGGCAAGGCTGCGGCCAGAATGGCAGCGGCGTTAAATGAAAAAATGCAGCAGATGCCATTAGATCCAAAGCTTCTATCGCGTGTACCGGATACCGCATTAACGCTACATCGATTATTGGCCTGGTCGCAGAAAACGCGCCAATTCCGCTACCATAAGCAACATCCCTTATTATTGGATTGCATCGTTATTGATGAGGTCTCGATGATTGATATGGCCATGTTTGTGGCTTTATTGGAAGCCTTGCCTGAACAATGCCGTGTGATATTGCTGGGAGATCCTTTTCAACTGTCCTCTGTGTCGGCAGGCTCTGTGCTTGCGGATATTTGTCATGATACGGTGTTGCAGTATTTTTCAGTGGGCCGAATGACGGATATGCAAGATTTATTTGGCAGTGCTTTGTCTGAGGCTGCGCAATATATTCCGTTAATGGATAATACGGTGTTTCTTCAGCGCAGCTACCGTTTTTCCGATGAGGCTGGCATTGGTCTATTGGCTAAGTCGGTATTAAATGCCGATGAAGTGGGATTAAACAAGGCTATCTGTGAGGCAGAAATCACGCTGTATGAAAAAAGTCAGTATGGCTCTGCTAATGTAAGTTCAGATCCTTTGCTGCTGAAAACTTATCAACACTTTTTGCAGGTGAGTTCGGCTACAAATGTTGCTGCAGCTTTTGTCGCGATGACTGAGTTTCAATTATTGTGCGCAATAAAAGAAGGTCAATACAGTACAGAATATTATAATCTGGCGATACTGGATCAATACAGTGCAGAGGCTGAATCACCTGATGATCTAGCTATTGCCGGGCAAATAACGATCTATCATGGCATGCTGGTGATGATGGAAAAAAACCATCATCACTTGGGTATATACAACGGTGATTTAGGGCTTGTTTGGTCTAAAGACAATAAGTTATGGCTTTATTTCAAAGATGCCAGCGGTGAGTTTATGCCTTTTATGCCTTCACAAATACAGGGTTGGATGCCCGCACATGCCATCACCGTACATAAAAGTCAGGGCTCTGAGTATGACCAGGTAGCCTTTGCCAGCCCATCCATTGACTCGCCGTTATTAAACAAAGAAATGCTCTATACCGCTATCACCCGCAGTAAATCGCATTTTTATTGTTTGGCAGAAAAAGACGAATTGATAAAAGCCATGTCTTCACCGTGTATTCGTGTGTCGGGTCTACGTGCACGTTTATTTGACGGAATGACATCTTGAATAAATTTTTAAGTTTAATCCATAGCCATAAAGAGCGTTTTTCCGTGCTTTTTTCCGGTATTTTATTACTGCTCTTGGCATTACTGGTTTATGGCCCAGGCGGCGATGATGACACGCATATTACCTATACGGCAGCAAAAAATTTGGCCGATGTAGGCCAGATTCTTAATCATAGTGGGGATGCGGTAGAGCAGGGGTCCAGCTTATTGCATGTGGTTGCATTGGGGTATAGCTATAAATTACTGCAGTTTTTAGGTGCGCCCTGGATGTTGACCGATATAGGGCCGATTTTCTCATTGATTGCGGCGTTATGTTGCCTACCTCTTTTGATGTCTTTGGCGTTGAAGAGCGGGTTGCGCCAACGGGTGTTGATGCTGTTTTTATTGGTGTTTTCAGTATCCTTTACCTATTGGGCTGTGGGAGGTTTGGAGTCTACACTGGCAAGTTTATGTTTATTGACCTGTGTGTTGTTTATCTCAAAGCTTTTTGACGATGAAAAGACCGCTTGGGGTGCTTGGCTTAAGGTGGTCGTGGCAGTGGCCGCGGTAATTTTGGTGAGACCCGAAGGTTTTTTTATCATTATTGCCTGTTTGTTAGCTTTGCAGGTGTTGTTGCTACTTAACTCGCAATCATTAACTCGTGTGCATCGTTATACTTGCATGACTATTGCATTGATTGCAGTCGCCATCTTTGTATGTGTTTGCCTGATACGTTTATATTATTTTGATCAGTTATTCCCACAACCCGTGTATGCCAAGGCGGATGGTTTTAGTTGGGTCAAGATCGGTTTTGGTTTTTTATATTTCCTGTATTCGATGCAACTGAGTATTGTCATTTATACCGGTTTGTTACTGTATCTATTATATGGTCTGTTTTTTAAACGCAGCAAGGCCCCGGTGCAGGTATTGGTTGCATTAAGCTTTTGCTGTGCCTATTTGGCATTTATTGTGGTCTCCGGCGGAGACTGGATGAGCGGCGGACGTTTTTTTACGCCTATCATACCTCTGCTTATTTTGGTCGCATTTTTTGCCTTGCAAAAACTTAAGGCCAAGGTTTATGTCTATGTGATTTTATTGCTGATTCCAGTGCTTGAAACCGGATTTTTTGCACTTAAGTTCTCTACCGGTGAAAATATATTACGCGATAAACATGCAGGTTTTGTTGGGCGCAGTACGCAGTTTGATGTATCAAAAATAGCCGATATTGAACGTTATTCATGGTCTGAGCGTCATAATGTATTACATCTTCGGGATATCCCAGGCACCAATGCACTTATCAATGTGATCAAGTCTATTGAGCAGGATAAGGCGTTTTCACAGCGTCCGGTTTATATCACCAGTATACAAATGGGCATGACTCCCTATCATTTACGTAATACCTTTTTCGCTAAAATCCGGTTATTGGATATGCGTGGTTTAAGCACAAGGGAGATAACCGACTGCGTGTATTTTTCCGATTCATCCAGAAATTGGCTGGGCATAAAAGCATCTTACCCAAAATATTTTAGAGCTATTAAATCTGGGCAATGCCCAAAATTAATCATGCCTGATATCATTTATGACTTAAGCAATCTTGCCGCAGAGGATATAAAAGACCGATTTAATACGTTAACGACTGAGGGCTATCATATTGTCTACCAGCAGGTGGGGGTGTTGCAGGATAGGGCGGCATATAAATATATGGATGCCGCGATGTTTATTGCCGTATCCGATACGGTTTATAAGATGCTGCCTGCTACGTTACGTGATCAGCAGTTAAGGTTTTAAGTCGCTGATAAGTCAGTGTAACTGCCTGGCGCTGATGCGTTTCATGGCTTTGATGTCGCTGCTGCGGGTTTGTGTTTTATGATCTTTTTTATGGCTTGGGCCATGAAAGAAGATCAAAGTTTCGGCCTGAAGAGAAGTTTTAAACAGGCTGTGTTTATTATCCTGATATGCCATACCATTGCCTAACTTAATTGAAGGTTTAGACAGTGTAGATAGGCTTTTTTGATTCTGCCAATAATTGTTAGGCTGGCTTGGCAGCCTATAAATATCATTAAATGCTCAGTGGGCGGATTTGTGTGGCGACCTTTGAGTGTAGCCAGGCGTGTTCAAATTCGTCTTTCAGGCCCTGTGCTGCAGGTCTGTTATCCAGTGAGAAAAAGCCTTCTTTCTCTTGTTGCATGGGTTTTATCAGCAGGCTTTTTGTATCCCCCAGGATGTAGCTTTCTTGCTGTGCATCTTTATCATCACCATATTCTTTGATAATGATTTTTTGGCTTAATCTTCGGCTTAACTCCAGTAAACCATGGCCCATGTTCATCGTTCTATCGGGGTAGTCGATTAAAATATGAATTTCACAGTATCGGGATTTTCTCGCAAAAGACGATAACGCCTCCACCACTGGGCTTTGATCAAACAGGCTTTTATCCAGCAGACTGCTGCGAATGCAAATATAACGGCTGCTACCCTCAACGAGAGCCATGCAGGCATCAATATACTCCTGCGGGCTTTTAATCACTTGTAACTGTGCTGGCATAACAGGCCTCGGCTGATGGTTTAAATAGGATTTTCATCATAAACTTCATACACACCCAAATTAATTAATGCATCGATGATGTTTATTTGCGCTGCAGTCAGGGATTCATGATTAATATCTATGCAGTTGTCACTGATGCTCTGAATAAAATCTTCATCGTCTTTACTGCAGGGTATCACTTGCCCATTTGCAAATAATAATAAGGCCTGGTCCTGTATAAAATAAGCGATGCGAGCATCGGGGCTTTTACTTAATAATAGCTGATCCTGAATGCAGCTTTGCAGATTTAACTGCTGATCAATCGCCGCTTGTGGGTATTTACTATCGGTCATCATCTGGCCGAAGCTGGCGATCAGGGCCGGGGAGTTTAATAATTTCTCGCTGATTAGCTGTTTGATTTGCTGCTCTACATGCGCAGGAATTTCGGATGGATGGCGTTCGCTGTCGATATGGATATCACGAAAGCGTTGATCCTCACAGATATTACTGATCACTTCATCACAGCTATTCTGAATGATTTGACTATCACTGGGTGCTCTAAAACCAATGCTTATGGTCATGCAGTCATCCGATTCAGAAATGCCCCAATGTGCAATACCGGGCGGGATGTAAAGCATGTCACCAGCCGACAATACATATTCTTGTTCGGTATCAAACTGCTGCAGAATTTTGACCTGGTCATTATCCAACAGGGCCGTGTTATCGTCACAAAACTGACCTAGTTTCCAGCGCCGCATGCCCGAAGCTTGCAGTAGAAAAACATCATACTGGTCAAAATGTGGCCCGACACTACCACCTATAGGCGCATAACTGATCATGATGTCATCCAGGCGCCAGTCGGGGATAAAGCGAAACAGTGTCTTAAGATCTGCAATTTCATCGACGTAGAGATCTACTGCCTGTACTAATAAGGTCCAGTATTTTCCCTTTAAGTTTTTATAATGGCTTTCATCAAATGGGCCGTTGAGCACTTCCCATTTACTGCCGACATCAAGTTTTTTTTCGATGATAATGCGAGATTCAACGTCATCTTCAAGTGCCAAGCCTGCTAATTCATCAGCATCGATGGGGCTGATAAAATCACTGATGGCATTTTCAAGTAATAAGGGCTTTTGCTGCCAAAATTGCTTAAGGAATGTGTCGGCTTCAAAATTATTCAGTTGATTGTGGCTCATAAGATGATCTGCTTGCTGAATGGGTGGCGTTGATCTTAAGCTTATGCCGAAAAACACTATGAATAAATGCGCCACATCAATGGTGCTGGCTTTTAGGCAAATAAAAACGGCAGCCTATGAGCTGCCGTTTTTGATGTTTTACAAAAGCGCGTTATTTAAAGTCTTTAATCGCTTTTGCTTGCTCAACAGCATTGCCGATATAGCCTGCAGGCGTCATGGCTAATAACTCTTGTTTAACTGTATCACTGAGTTCAAGCGAGTTGATGAAATCGCTCATCATGGCCTGTGTCATGACTTTGCCACGGGTGAATGCCTTAAGCTTTTCATAAGGCTCGGCAATCGCGTAGCGACGCATCACGGTTTGAATCGGTTCTGCCAGAATTTCCCAGGCATTATCTAAGTCAGCGGCTAATGATGCTGGATTTACTTCCAGCTTGTTTAAGCCTTTTAACGTTGAACCGTAGGCGATTAAGCTATAACCCAGGCCAACACCCATGTTTCTTAATACGGTGGAGTCGGTTAAATCACGCTGCCAGCGAGAAATAGGCAGCTTTGCCGATAAATGCTGCATAACGGCATTGGCGATACCGAGATTACCTTCCGAGTTTTCAAAATCGATAGGGTTAACTTTATGTGGCATCGTGGATGAACCCACTTCGCCGGCAATGGTTTTTTGCTTGAAATAACCCATGGAGATATAACCCCAGAGATCTCTATCCAAGTCAATCACGATGGTATTAAAACGACAATAAGCATCATATAACTCGGCGATATAGTCATGAGGCTCAATTTGTGTGGTGTAAGGGTTGAAGTTTAAACCCAGGCCTTCAATAAAAGTCTGTGCATTTTCTGCCCAGTCGATATCTGGATAGGCTGAGATGTGCGCGTTGTAGTTACCTACGGCACCGTTGATTTTGCCTAATAATTCAACCTTTTCAATCTGAGACATTTGGCGGCGTAAACGTGCCACAACATTGGCAAATTCTTTACCTACTGTAGATGGGCTGGCTGTCTGGCCATGTGTACGGGATAAAATAGGCTGTTCGGCAAGCTCTAAAGATAAAGTTTCCAGGCGTGTGATCACCGCGTCCATATCTACTTTCATAACATCGCGGCCGGTCTTCAGCATTAGTGCATGAGATAGATTGTTGATATCTTCTGAGGTGCAGGCAAAATGAATAAATTCACTAACAGCATTTAGCTCATCATTGGCTTTGATGCTTTCTTTTAAGAAATACTCCACCGCTTTAACATCGTGATTGGTGGTGCTTTCAATCTCTTTGATTCTTGCCGCTTGCTCTGGGCCAAATGAATCAAGCAGGTTTTCTAAAAATGCATTGGCTTGCTCAGAGAAACTAGGCACTTCGCTAATGTCTTTATGTTCGGCTAATTTCTGTAACCAACGCACTTCAACCAATACACGCGCTTTAATCAGGCCGTATTCACTGAAAATATCGCGCAATTTTTCTGTCTTGCTGCCATAGCGACCATCGATAGGGGAGATGGCGTTAAGAGAAGTGAGGCTCATGTGTGATACCTTAATGCTAGTGTGAAATGGGTTGTATGGGCTTGTCTAACAGTTGTTTACTGGTGTTTTCTATCGCACCACGCTTAAAAATCAACTGCCATTTTGTGCCGCCTAATTGCTGCCAAAGTAATGCGGAACGAAAACCTGCAAATAATAGGGCGCGGATTCTATCACTTATCTGCGTATTCGTCAGTTTTTCCATATTACCCTGGATTTGAATGCGGAACTTGAGCGTGCTGAGGGTATCTTGATAGATGCCGGATAAGTTGGCAGCCAATTCATTATTGATGCCCTGGGTGTCATCACTAAAATGTTGATGGCCATATTGTGCGTGCTCAAGGCGACGTCGAATGGTGTTTAACATGTCGCCATCTTTGCGTGCATGTTTTTGTAAGGCTAATAGACTTAACGCATATTTGGCCGTGCTGGCAAAATCTTTGCTGCTGGTTTGCTGGCTTAAGTGCTTTAATTGCTGCAAGCCTATTTGTAAGTCGGCGGTGTTACCCGCATAAACGTCCAGGGTGCATTGTGGCTCAAACACAAATAAACTATCGATTAACGCCTGGTAAGCGATGACGTCACATGTGCCTTTTTGGGCAAGCTCTGTGACCAATGTGGCTGCTTGGAATACGCCAGCTAGGGCAAGGCAGCGTTGCTGGTCCTGGCTTAAGTCGGGGCTGTTGTTATCGTCTGGTATCATTACGGCTCTTAATTCTTATTTCTTGAAGGCAATTAAACGTTTAAGCGTTTTTCAATAACGCCGCCGCCTAGGCAGATATCGTCACTGTAAAATACCACCGATTGCCCAGGGGTTACTGCACGTTGAGGCTCATCAAAAATAACTTCTAAATAATCATTTTTGATGGATAAAGTGCAGCCTTGGTCGGGTTGGCGGTAACGCGTCTTGGCCATGCAGCGCAGAGGTAGTTCGGGGGCGGATTCTTCTACCCAGTCAATGTTTTTTAATTGCAGGGCGTTAGTAAATAACAACGGGTGCTTATTACCCTGGCCTACAACCAGTTGATTGCTGTCTAAATCTTTATCAACCACATACCAGGCGTCTTCTGTGTGGTTCTTTAAACCACCGATACCTAAGCCCTGGCGTTGACCTAAGGTATGAAACATCAGGCCATTATGTTTCCCGATAATTTCACCTTCATCGGTGATGATGTCGCCGGGTTGGGCCGGGATATACTGTTCAAGGAAATCTTTAAAGCGTCTTTCGCCGATAAAACAAATGCCCGTGCTGTCTTTTTTATTGGCCGTGATTAAATCGTGTTGCTCGGCTAATAGGCGCACTGCTGGCTTCTCCATTTCACCCACTGGAAATAAGGTTTTTGCAATCTGGCTACCGGCTACCGCGTGCAAAAAATAGCTTTGATCTTTGTTACTATCCAGGCCTTTAAGCAGCTGAGCGGGGCCATCTTTAGTGTCACGTTTTCTGACATAGTGCCCGGTGGCGATATAGTCAGCACCTAAATGCACCGCATACTCTAAGAAGGCTTTAAATTTGATTTCTTTATTGCATAGGATATCGGGATTTGGGGTGCGTCCGGCCTTGTATTCTTCTAAGAAATGTTCAAAGACATTGTCCCAATATTCGGCCGCAAAGTTGGCTGTATGTAAGGGGATTTTAAGTTTGTCGGCCACCGCCTGGGCATCGGCTAAATCTTCTATGGCGGTGCAGTAATCGCTGCCGTCGTCTTCATCCCAGTTCTTCATGAACAGGCCTTGGACTTGGTAACCTTGCTGGATTAATAAAAGCGCCGAGACGGAGGAGTCCACGCCACCCGACATGCCCACGATAACGGTTTTATTGCTATTGTCGTTCATAGTGTTTTCTTTTGCCATAACATCAAGGTTATTTTTAATCATCACAGATGATGGAAAGAGGGTAGCGCTCACCGGCTAGGTATTGCTCAATATTTTTAAGTACCAGCGGGCTGCGTAATTTATATTCCTGCGTCTTGATTTCTTCCAGGGACAGCCAAACGGCTTGCTGAATACCGGTATCGAGAACGGCGTTGATATCATGTTCAATCGCCTCGCCAATAAACGTGGTGCGGTAATAAATCGTGCCATTGTGTGGCGCGATATATTTTGATACACCTACAACTCCTATGAGTTTGATATGCCAGCCCGATTCTTCGAAGGTCTCTCGTACGGCGGCTTGATGCAATGTCTCCCCTGGGTCTAAATGGCCAGCGGGTTGGTTGTAGACGAGTTTGCCATTGGATAATTCTTCCACCAGCAGAAATTTGCCTTGTTGTTCAACAATGGTTGCAACAGTGATGTGTGGAGGCCAGCTCATAGGTCGCTCAGATTATTTAAGAGGGGCAATTATACTAACTCCGTGATTTGCGTCCAGCTTTGCGTGATTTAACCGTCGCAGAGGGTTTGTAAGGCTTTTTATAGTGCGTTTTTTGCACCGGTTTTAATGTTGCCTGCGCCATACGGTATTCACCCGGGTTTAGCTGATCGATAGACCACGGGCCAATGGCGATACGTATCAGGCGTAAGGTTGGAAAGCCCACGGCCGCCGTCATACGCCTGACCTGACGATTCCGCCCCTCTTTGATCTTTAACTCCAGCCAGCTGGTAGGAATGGACTTTCGTTCTCTGATAGGTGGAATTCTTGGCTCTAAAGTAGCTTCATCTTCAGCGCATAAACGTTTGGCTGACGCCGGCAGGGTGGGGCCATCTTTTAGCGTAATGCCTTTACGCAGCTGTGCCAGGGCTTGATCGTTAATTTCACCTTCAACTTGCACCCAGTAGGTTTTAGCAAGTTTATGTTTGGGGTCCGTTATTTGATGTTGCAATTGGCCATTATCGGTCAATAATAATAACCCTTCGGAATCATAATCCAGTCGCCCGGCTACATTGAACCCGGGTTTATCGGGGATGAATGCCTTTAGTGTTTGGCGCTGATTCTCGTCGGTAAACTGACTTAGTGTATTAAAGGGCTTGTTTAAGAGTATTATGCAAGGCATTGAAATATCGCTGTTTAATGGCTTTTATCTTGCCGGCTGCTGGCTGGTTGAATAGCGCTATTCTATTGAATTCACAACTGATATACTACTGCGCGCAAATCATGCTGAGGTTTGAATTGTGAAAAGGGTGGCCACAAGCCGTCTTTAAGGACCTCTATATGCATATTTTATAGCTCAAAATATAAGTATGCGTCACAACAACTAGGATTGAAGATGACCACAGATACAGCAAAAATCATTTATACAGTAACGGATGAAGCACCAGCATTAGCGACCTATTCTCTGCTTCCGATTGTTCAGGCATTCACCAAAGCCGCTGGCATCACCGTAGAGACCCGCGATATTTCTTTGGCTGGCCGTATTCTTGCCACATTTCCTGAAAGCTTATCTGAAGATCAGCGTGTAGAAGACGCATTAACCGAATTAGGTGCGATTGCCAAAACACCTTCTGCCAACATCATCAAGTTACCTAATATCTCTGCATCTGTACCTCAGTTACATGCGGTGATCAAAGAATTACAATCTCAAGGCTACGCATTGCCAGATTACCCGGAAAATGCCGACACCGATGCTGAAAAAGATGCGCAAGCGCGTTATGACAAAATTAAAGGTTCTGCGGTAAACCCAGTATTACGTGAAGGTAACTCTGATCGCAGGGCTGCTGGTGCGGTTAAACAATATGCCAGAGCTAATCCTCATAGCATGGGTGCTTGGGCTGCAGACTCTAAAACCTCTGTTGCCTCTATGACTGAAGGTGATTTCTACGCCAGTGAGAAATCAGTTGTCATCGAAAAAGACGATACACTGAAAATTGAGTTAGTCGCAGCTAGTGGTACTACAGTTTTAAAGGCTGCTGTGCCTGTGTTAGCAGGTGAGGTTGTTGATGCCTCTGTATTATCTGTCGCCAAGTTGCGTACCTTCCTGGCCGAGCAAGTGATTGTCGCTAAAGAGCAGGGTGTATTGTTCTCCTTGCATATGAAGGCGACCATGATGAAGGTTTCTGACCCGATTATCTTTGGTCACTGTGTAGAGGTCTTCT
>JABSRQ010000033.1:13296-47052 GCA_013215055.1 Pseudomonadales bacterium
GCCAAGCATGCAGCAACATTTAAAGAGCTGGGTGTGGATGTTAAAAACGGCTTAGGTGATGTTTACGCTAAAATAGAATCTTTAGATGCGGCTAAAAAAGCTGAGATCGAAGCGGATTTAGAAGCGGTTTATATCACCGCACCTGATATCGCCATGGTTGATTCTGACAAGGGTATTACTAATTTACATGTACCTTCTGATGTAATTATCGATGCGTCTATGCCTGCGATGATCCGTACTTCTGGCATGATGTGGAATGCCGACAATAAACAGCAAGACACCCTGTGTGTAATTCCTGATCGCTGCTATGCCGGTGTCTATCACGAAACGATTGAATTCTGTAAAAAGAATGGTGCTTTTGATCCAGTGACCATGGGTACTGTGCCTAATGTGGGCTTGATGGCTCAAAAAGCTGAAGAATACGGCTCTCACGATAAAACCTTTGAAGTTGCAGCAGCGGGCACTGTAAAAGTGTCTGATTCTGCAGGTAATGTTGTGCTGGAGCAGAATGTAGAAAAAGGCGATATCTTCCGTGTTTGCCAGGTTAAAGATCTGCCGATTCAAGATTGGGTTAAATTAGCTGTCACCCGCGCCAGAGCTTCCGGCATGCCTGCAATCTTCTGGTTGGATAGCAATCGTGCACATGATACCAACCTGATCACTAAAGTTGAGCAGTATTTGCCAGCGCATAATACCGAAGGTTTGGATATTCAGATTATGGCACCTATTGAGGCGACTAAGTTCACCTTGGAGCGCGTCAAAAATGGCGAAGACACCATCTCGGTAACCGGTAATGTATTACGTGATTACCTCACCGATTTATTCCCGATTCTGGAGCTGGGAACTTCTGCGAAGATGTTATCTATCGTGCCTTTAATGAATGGCGGCGGCTTGTTTGAGACAGGCGCGGGTGGCTCTGCACCTAAGCATGTTCAGCAGTTTGAAAAAGAAAATCACCTACGTTGGGATTCTTTGGGTGAGTTTTTGGCTTTAGGCGTATCTTTAGAGCATCTAGCGACTGTATTCAGCAGTGACAAGGCGCAAGTTTTAGCGGATACCTTGGATATTGCCAATACCAACTTTTTGGAAGCTAACAAGTCACCTTCACGTAAAGTGAATGAGTTGGATAACCGTGGCTCACACTTCTACCTAGCAATGTACTGGGCTCAAGCAATAGCTGCGCAAGATGCCGATGCAGAGCTTAAAGCAAGCTTCGTAGAAGTGGCTGAAGCGTTAACAGCAGGTGAAGAGGCGATTGTCGCTGAATTGAATGCTGTGCAAGGCAAGGCTGTTGATCTTGGTGGTTATTTCCACCCCAATGCTGAATTAGCAGCCAAGGCCATGCGTCCTTCTGCAATATTCAACAAGGTTATTGATTCAATCGCTTAATTTAAAGAGCGAATACAAAAAACCCAGCTAAACGCTGGGTTTTTTTATGCCATTTTTTATTGTTTGCTTTTAAAGGCTAGTGGGTAGTTTTTCATCTGAATAAGTGGGTGCAACGCCAGTTTAATGGCCTCATTAATTTCCTTTTCGTTACGTAATAAGTCTTTTCTGCGTTTAAACTTGCCGGTATTATTATGCAGCTCTAACGCCTGGGCGATCTGTAAGCCACCGATATTGTGTAAAATTAATTGCTGTTGTCGGTTAAATACATACACCGATAACGAGATTGCATCCACCGATTTACTCCAGTCAAAATCATCTTTAACGCCATTACCTAAACCCTGTACTTTGAGTTTTCGGGTCACTCCATGCCATTGTGCCATTCTGGTGGCGCTGTGATTGTAAGTGACCGGTGTGCTGATTAAATCGGTGAAAATCATGTATTGTAAATTAGGATCACCTTTAAATACTTTGTCCATGGTCTTGGATAGTGCGGTTTTAAATTTTTTGGTGTATTTTCCGGTGCTAGCATCTTTCAAATTGCCATATTCACGTTGCATTTTCTTCCAGTATCTATCAAATGTTGAACTGCTGCGTACCTTGATGCCTTTGTTTTCAAGGTAGATGGTCATTTGCCTGTCGATACGGCCACTGTTTTTGTTGAGGTAATATCGGCTGGGTTTGTCAAAGTTGATAGAGGCGATTAATACCTTCTGCATTTTTTCTGTATTAGCTAATGCGTCATTATATTGATAGCTATACACTGTCGGGTTTATAGCTTGACTGCTGCAGGCACTTAATAAAACAGCCAGGCAGACAGTTAGATTTTTAAACAGCTTTCTCACGGTTCTCTACTTATATGTTGTTACATTTTCAGGAGTACGGTACATCACACGGTGATGCCGAGGTCATTGTATTGTTACATGGCCTGTTTGGTATGTCAGACAATTTACAAAATTTGGCAAAAAATCTGGCCGAAAATTATCGCGTGATTGTGCCGGACTTAATTAATCACGGCGCTTCATTTCATCGCCCTGAAATGAGTTATACGGCCATGGCGAATGATGTTAATCAGTTGCTTGAGGCACTAAATATTCACGTCTGCAAGGTGATGGGCCATAGCATGGGGGGCAAGGTGGCGATGCAGCTTGCACATAATTTCCCATTGAAAGTCGCAAGCTTGATTGTGGCCGATATTGCGCCTGTGCAATATCAACCCAGGCACACCGAGATTATCGCTGCGATGTTTGCGGTGGCTAAAACGCAGATTCTTCAGCGCCGTGAGGCCGACAAAATCCTTGCCGGATTCATCCCTGAATCTGCATTACGCCAGTTCTTTATGAAAAATATGTTTAAGTCTGATGCGGGCTTATGGCAGTGGCGTTTTGGCTTGGACGAGATTGCAGCAGCGTATGAAGATTTATCTCAGGCCCCCAAGCTTAGGCATGTTGTAGATCAACCTTGTTTGTTTATTAAGGGTGGGGCATCAGATTATATTACCGAAGAGGCGGTGCCCATTATTCAGAGGCATTATGATAATGCCAGCTGTAAAATAATCAATGATTCAGTGCATTGGTTGCATGCCGAGAAGCCTTTGATTTTTAATCGCCTTGTTTTGGAGTTTTTCTCGCGAAAAGAATAACTTGGCTGTTTTAAGTGGTCTTGGCTATGCTAGACTCAAAAAAATAACAAATGATTCAATAGGTGTTTTATGCAGGGTGCTAACGGTATTATTTCTCTGGCGATCAAAGACAAGGCCGTTTTATATGCTGCTTATATGCCGTTTGTGCTAAATGGCGGCCTATTTGTACCAACATCCAAGCAATACAAGATGGGTGATGAGGTTTTTATCTTATTAACCTTGATGGATGAGGCTGAAAAAATTCCGGTGGCTGGTAAGGTGGTCTGGTTAACGCCTGCGGGCGCGCAGGGTAATAGGCAGGCCGGCATTGGTGTGCAATTTAATGGCCAGGATGACATCGCATTGAATAAAATTGAAACCTATCTGGCGGGTTCTCTTGAATCTGGCAGGCCTACACACACCATGTAACGATGTATGTTTCTGGCTCTGTGATGCACGAAACATACATGCAGGTTAAGTTATTGCCTGCTCCAGTTTTGACCTTAGATCTCTGGGGTCAATAATTTCATCATAGGCCAAAGCGTCTCCAGCCACCCAGGCTCCACTTTGCTCGGCCTCCTGTAGTTTTCTTGCAGTTTCTTGATCTAAATTTGCAGCCTCGGCTCCACCTGAAACTGGCATTCCACCGAGGCTAATACCTGGCAGGGCATATGTTGCAGTTTGATTGTCAAAAGGGTTCATGCCCATCACACAACTGCCAAAACCAAACGCTTTACGTAGTGTTACATGTATTTTAATGCCTCTGATGTCTGATTGAGCTTTATACATTTTGGCTGCAGCTCTTAACGTGCCCGTTTTTTCTGCCGCACTGCCAGACATGATGCCGGGAGTGTCGGCCAAAAATAGAAACGCCAATCCATGCACGTTATACGTGTTTATAAAGTCGGCAGCCTTATTGGCGGCCAAGACATCAATCGAGCCTGCTAAAACTGCAGGCTGATTAGCGATAATGGCGACAGTTTTACCAGCGATTCTGGCAATACCAGTTACAATTGCCTTGGCATAATCAGCCTGAATTTCCAAAAATGTACCTTCATCAACGATCGCGTCAATAACAGGTCTGACATTATAAGGGGTCATGGCATTGGCAGGGATCAGCCTTAATAGATTGGCGCCATTGCACATTTTGGTTTCATTTTGTTGTTGGCATATTAATGTTAGATAATCTCTGAGCATGTCGGCGGCGTCTTCTTCCGTGTTCGCAATGTTATGCGCTACACCACTGATACGTGTATGCATGTCAGCGCCACCCAGTTCTTCCTTGCTGACTAATTCACCGGTAGCGGCGGCAACAAGAGGAGGGCCTGCAGCAAACATAGCGCTATCTTTTAGCATGATGATAAAGTCCATTAATAATCCACCCACCGCACCATGGCCTGCAGAAGAGCCTATTACGATGGCTGCAGTGGGCACAACACCACTGAGCTGACTTATTATCTGTAGGTCATTGGGACCATAGGGGTGCCTAGTCATTGCGTTGCTCATTCTGGCACCTGCGCCATCAAGTAGCATAACAAAGGGTAGATTACGTTTAAGCGCGATATTGGCAAGGCGCACACGCTTGGCGTTAGTGCCGTGGCCAATGGAGCCACCTTGCACGGTGAAATCCTCTACACAGATTACGATTGAAAGCCCGTCTATCGAAGCTGTGCCGCCAATCAGTGCGTCGGCATTGGCGGTTTTTTCACCGTGATAGCTGAGGCTGCCAACCAGTGTGCCAACTTCTGAAAATGAATCTTGATCGGTAAACAGCTGGATAAGCTCTCTGGCATTACGTTTGCCGCTGGCGGCGCGTTTATTGAGCTTTTCTTCGCCGCCCATTTTTCGGCTATTGCTTAAGCGATTATTATATTCATCAAGTAGATATTGCCAGTCATTGGGTATATTTTGCTTATTCATTGCTTGTATTGCCTTATATCACCCATTAAAAAAGGGGCTTAGAGCCCCTTATTTATATCTTTTATTACGCTTATGCAGCTGCATACTTGGCTTTTAATGGCTTCTTAAGAATTTTTTGAGTAGCATTTTTAGGTAGTTCCTGTTCAAAATAAACATGAGCGGGAACTTTAAATTTTGCTAAATGTTCAGCGATATGTGCCTGAATTTGATCTTTAGATAATTCAATGCCCGACTTGAGTACAACTGCCAGAGCCAGTTCTTCGCCCAAGGTGTCATGAGGCACACCAAAAGCTGCAGCTTCTTCTATGCCTGTGTGACTTAAGATGGCAGCCTCCACTTCAACAGAGTAGATGTTTTCGCCGCCACGGATGACCATGTCTTTGATGCGGTCGGTAATAAACAAAAAGCCTTCTTCATCGATATAACCGACATCGCCGGTGATTAACCAGCCATTAGCAAAGGTTTCAGCTGTTGCTTCCGGGTTGTTCCAGTAACCTTGCACTACCGTGGGAGATTTAAGGTGAATTTCACCGCGCTCACCCTGGGCGACATCACTGCCGTCTTCGCCAACTATGCGAGCCTCAACGATGGGGGCGATACAACCTGTACTTTTGGGTTTATAGGCGTAAACCGCGCCAGCTGCCGAGAAGCCGCAGGCGTTACTTTCCGTCATGCCGTAACCTGTGCCTGGAAAGCTGTCGGGAAGTTTTGCATAAATTTCAGAGGAAAGACGTGGAGGTTGAGCCGAACCGCCAGCTCCAAAGCCAAACATACTTTTGGTGTCGAAGTCAGCCCATTCTTTAGCTTCAAGCATTTCCATTAACATGGTTGGTACGGCGCTGATCATCGTGATACGCTCTTTTTCAATGATCTCTAAGGCTTTAACTTTGTCCCATTTATGCATGATTACGATGGGGCGTCCAGCACGCAGGGATAATAAAAAGACACTATGGCAGCCGCTAACATGAAATAACGGCAGGGCTAATAATACTTTTGACTCAAAGCCACGCTCGAGCATCTTCATGATGGGGTCTAGGTCAGTCATAGCCGCGCAGGTTGCACCAAATTCAAAATTAAAGATGGTTTGACATATATTCCTATGATTGGATACCGCACCCTTTGGGTTGCCTGTGGTGCCTGATGTATACATGATCATCGCGGTATCTTCAGCGTCAGCACTTGTATCGGCGGGCTTGTTATCACCTGCCGCAGTAATAACATCTTCAATATTGCTTGCATTTTCATTGTTACCATCGGGTCTTGCAATGATTGCAGTGACGTTTAATGTGTTTAACTTTTCAGCGACATGGTTAAAGCGTTGCTGATCAAAGAAGGCTACTTTAGCGCCGCAATCATCTAACGCATATTCAAGTTCTGCAGCCTGGCCCCAGCTATTTAATGGTACAGGTACGCCGCCAGCCAAAACTATAGCGGCAAAGGACACCATCCATTCTGGATAGTTACGCATGGCAATGGCGATTCTGTCACCTTGTTGAATATTAAAGGCATTTTGCAATTGATGAGCGACGGCATCTGATTGCTGAAAGAAGGTGTCAAAGCTGATACGCTCATCTTCATAGATTAAAAATTCTTTGTCGCCATGAACTCGCCCGGCATTAATCAATTCTTTTAAATTGGCGGGTGCATCTTTATAAAGTTGGTAGTCAATGCCATTGATATTTTTCTGGATGATTTCCCACTGTGCTTCAGGGGCGGTTAATTGCTCGGTATTGGCATCTAAGCTGGTTTTTATATTGCTCATAATTGTCACTGATCGGGTTTATAAGATGGGTAGGATTATGCATGTTTTATGAGTCAAGGCAATGTGCAATAAAGACCACAATGCCTTGAAAATGAGAGGTTTTTGTCAGCCTGTCGGCTGATAATTAAAGTACGGCGGCCATAGCGCTAAAATGAAAGGTTTCAATGCGCCGGCTTTTAATAGCTTCACGCATTTTTTTATCCGCCGCGACAATAAGTTGCTGCGGCTTGGGCAGAGTTTCTTCGGCGGTGGTGGCTGCCAGACTTAATTCAACCCGTATAGATTGATAACCCATGCTGGTTTGAAAGGCGCGATTATTAATGGCATCTTTTATACGTTTAAAATTGACGCTCTCACATTGATTTAATCCCGGCTGGTGGGTCACAACGGTAAATGAAAATTGCGACATGCGTGAAATATCATCCAGCGGACGAATCTGACTTTTAAGACGGCGACTGATGCCGATAATCAGTTCGTTGATAATCGCTTTGGGCAGGCGCTTTTGCAGGGTTTCGGTATCCACAACATTGAGTTGCAATAAGCAGGTTGCGCCTCCGCGGGATGCGGTATGCCTTAAATTGTCGGCCAGCTTATTCAGTGCATAAGTCTTGTTACCCAGCCCGGTTAAAGGGTCCAGCGTACATAGACCTTTTAAGGCTTGGTTGGCTTTTAGCAGGGCTTCATTATCACGTAACAATCTATTTTGATTATTGGCTAATCGTTCTGCCGCGTAAATTCGAGGTAATAATTGCTGCTGCATGACAGATTTATTGACGAAGTCATCAACACCTTCATCAAAGGCGTGTTTCAGCGCATTAATGCCATCTCGGGCGGTTAACATGATGACGTAAGTGTAGCGGTTGGTCGCCTCATCCATCTGGCGAATACGTTTGGTCATCTCCAGGCCATCCATAACCGGCATAAGCCAGTCGGCGATAACGATAGAGGCAGGATCTTCAAGTTGTAAGTCTAAGGCTTGCAGGGCGTTATCGACATGGCGAATATTGGTGAAGCCGCCTGACTGTAGGCTGCGTGTGATCACGGTTGTGCTGAATCGTGCGTCATCGACAACTAGAATCGGAATTTCTGATGTGTTCATTTTTAAGTCATTTCATTAGAAGCTATTCTATCAATCATCTCTATAAATCATATTTGATAATGAATGGCAATCTTTTTGTGATGGTTTATGCCGTACTTCTGCATAAGGCGGATTAATGGGCCAGCGGTGTAATGGCCTGTTGTGTAGACCGTTGGTATTTCTGGCTCCGAGTCCTTGATGTATAAATCTTTTAACAGGCTGCTGACGCGCTTGGCTATGGCTGCACCTGAATCAATGGTTTGAATGGGCTGTGGCCAAAGTTGCTGAATCTCTTCCTTAAGGGCGGGGAAATGGGTGCATCCAAGTATTAACGTATCAATATGCTCAGCACTGGGCTGGCTTGATAATGCTTGAATAATGGATTTCAGGGCTTTGTGATCAATCGGTAAGCCAAGGATTTTTTGTTCGGCTATTTCTACCAATTCTTGGCCCGTTAAGCGCAGGACATTACAGTGTAAGGCATGTTTATTTTCTAGCTCATTAATATAGTTGCCGTTAATAGTGGCGTCTGTGGCTAGTAGACCTATATGTCGAGTATTACTTTCAGCTGCGGCCGGTTTAATCGCCGGCACAACACCCACAAAAGGCAGGGCGTAGTTTTCACGTAACACATCCAGGGTTAATGTGCTGGCTGTATTGCAGGCAATCACAATTAAATCGGGCTGGCAGGTTTCAATGAGGCGGCCGATTAGCAGATTAATTCTATCGATAAGGAAGGACGGTGACTTATTGCCGTATGGAAATGCAGCATCATCCAGGGCATAGGAAAACTGACATTCGGGTAGGCGTTTATGGATTTCTTCGCAGACGGTTGTGCCACCTAAACCTGAATCAAATATAAGAATGTGGGCAGTCATAATGAAAGAGGGTGGCCATAGTTAAGCCTGTGATTTTACCTGAAGCGCTTGTATGATGCGACGCAGGATTACGGTTTGCTTGGTTTTTTTGTTCAGACCGATGAATTTATTTGTAAAACGGCGTTTTAAATGAGAATTATCACCTGTAATACCAACGGCATACGTGCCGCTCAGCGTAAGGGCTTCTTTGAGTGGCTATCGCAGCAAGATGCCGATGTGGTTTGTATACAAGAAACCAAGGCGCAGGAATCTCAGTTGAGTGATGAGGTGTTCCATCCTGCCGGTTATCACTGCTACTACTACGATGCGGTTAAAAAAGGTTATAGCGGTACGGCTTTGTATTGCAAGCAGGAGCCTAAAGCGGTGACACGGGGCTTGGGTTTTGATGTTTGTGATACGGAAGGGCGTTGGATAAAGGCCGATTTTGAACATGTTAGCGTGGTGTCTTTGTATCTGCCGTCGGGTTCGTCGGGTGAGGAAAAACAGCAGCGTAAATTTGAGTTTATGGAGCAGGTCTTACCTTTATTTCAATCATTTGAAAAAACGGCCAAGGCCGGAGGTCTTGAGGTGGTAATTGCTGCCGACTGGAATATCTGTCATCAGGAAATCGATTTAAAAAACTTCAAGGGTAACCGCAAAAACTCAGGTTTTTTACCTGAAGAGCGGCAGTGGATGGATGACTTATTAAATAAGGAAGGCTTTACCGACAGTTACAGGTCGCTTTATCCCGATACACACCAGTACACATGGTGGTCTAATCGAGGGCAGGCCTATGCTAATGATGTGGGTTGGCGTTTGGATTATCTATTGGTGACCTCGGGTTTAAAGAATAAGGCCACGGCTGCGAGTGTCTACAAGGATGAAAAGTTCTCGGACCATGCACCTTTAATCATCGACTTTGATACTGAGCTATAAAATTGTCCAGATTTCATTATAATTGCCCCTCGATTTAATTTTTAAGGTTTTTTTATGTTGGATTTATTGATTCCCGCTGCACAGGCTCAAACCGGAGTTCCTCAATCAGGTGGCGAGATGATTCAGTTGGGTATGATTGTTGTTTTGTTTGTGGTTTTCTATTTTTTGATTATTCGCCCACAGCGTAAACGCCAAAAAGATCAGGATAATATGATTTCTGCATTGCAGGTCGGCGATGAAGTTTCAACCAATGCCGGCATCCTGGGTAAAGTAAGAAAGCAGGATGAAAACTACGTGGTATTAAAAGTGGCTGATAATGTGGAATTAAAATTCCAAAAAGCATCCATACTTGCGGTTTTACCTAAAGGTACAATCAAGGCTATTTAGTGCCTCACTCTTTAGTTCTACCTTCGACAGTAACGTTAGCGGAACAACTTCCGCTGGCTTTACTGCCTACCCCCTTTCATCTTCTTACACGTCTGAGCGAACAGCTGGCGGGGCCTAGAATTTGGATTAAGCGTGATGACCTTACCGGCTGTGCCGCCTCAGGCAATAAAATTCGTAAGCTAGCCTATACCTTGGCATACGCTAAAAATAACGGCTGTGACACGGTGATTACCTGCGGTGGGTTGCAGTCTAACCATTGCCGAGCTACGGCTATTCTTGCTGCGCAGCAGGGCTTAAAATGTATCTTGATTCTTCGAGGCAGTCCGCCTGAAAAGTTGCTGGCTAATACCTTGCTGGGTGCATTGGCAGGCGCTCAGATTCATTACCATCAAGTTAAGGATTATCAAAAAAACTGCGCTCAATTGTTGCTACAAGCTCAGGAGGGTGTGGCTGACAACGGTGGCAGGGCACATATCATCCCCACCGGTGCCAGTGATGGAATAGGTGCCTGGGGTTATATTGATGCGGCGTTTGAGCTTATGGATGATTTTAAACGTAATGACCTTTCCCCCGCGGCGGTGGTGTTTGCAACGGGTTCCGGTGGCACCCAAGCCGGTTTAACATTGGGTATGCATTTGGCTAAATCGTCTATCGATATATTAGGTGTTAATGTTTGTGATGATGCGGCTTATTTTCAGGCTAAGGTTCGTAGCGACTGCCAGGATTGGCAGCAGCGCTTCGATAAGACGTGTAGCATTGATGTCAATAGGTTAAATATTCAGGTATTAGACGGCTATGTGGGCCCGGGTTATGGCTTGGCAGATGCATCAGTGTTTGAGTTAATTCATAAGCTGGCAAGTGTTGAGGGTATTGTGTTAGATCCCTGTTATACCGGTAAAGCCTTTTTAGCGCTGGTAAAAGAGATTCAAAAAGGCCGCTTTGATAACCGTCAAGATGTGGTTTTTTTGCACACCGGTGGTATTTTTTCTAACTTCGCTTATATCGATGAGCTTAACGCCGCTCTGGCTTAAATTAAAATTCTAGGTACTCGGTCACTGACCGCGGTTAGTAATTGATAGGCGATGGTGTCACTGTGTGTGGCAATAACCTCCACCGGCAAACCCTCTCCCCATAACGTAACTTCTGTCCCAGCCTCTAATTCAGGTGCGGTGGTGATATCTACAGTGATTAAATCCATGGAAACCCTGCCGACGAGCGGGTAAAATTGGCCATTGATAAGCACGGGTGTGCCATCTTTGGCATGCCTTGGGTAGCCGTCTGCATAACCGGCTGAAATAGTAGCAATGTGGCTTGTCTGGTTAGCCTTCCATTTGCCGTTATAACCTACGGATTCACCGGCCTCTATCTCTCGGGTATTAAGGATTTTGGCTTTTAATGTCATAACCGCCTTTAAATCAACGTCATGTTCAAATTCGTGACTGGGTTTAACGCCATATAACATGATGCCTGGGCGTACGTAATCAAAATGAATGTTTTTATGGTGTAACAGCGCTGCCGAGTTAGCGATGCTTAAGCTCTGAAGTTGATGCTGACTAAGGCATTTTTCAAAGCGTTGCTGCTGCAGTTTGTTGCTAGGGCTTTGGGCTTCATCTGCGCTAGAGAGATGGCTGAGCACACCCAGGCATTGAATGTCGGCTGTTTGTTCAATAAAGCCCAGGATGTCATTCAGTTCATGACTGCTTAATCCTAGCCTGTGCATGCCAGTATCCACTTTTAGCCATATTTTGATTTTACCCGGAAGGGCATTTTTTTTAAATGCCAAGCAAAGTTCTTTTGAGTGAATAACCGCATCCAGGTCGTGTTCTATGCAACAAAGAATGTCTGCCCAGAGTAATATGCCGCTCAAGACCATGATTGGACTGGTAATGCCCGCGTCTCTTAATTGCATGGCCTCATCGATTCTGGCAACTGCAAAATAATCCGACTTATTTAGCGTTTTAGCAACCGTCAGTGCGCCATGCCCATAAGCATTCGCCTTAATAACGGTAATGATTTTGGCATTATTGGCGGCGTGTTTGCAGATCTGAAAGTTGTGATTAAGCGCGTTGCTTGAAATCTCAGCCCAGATCAAATTCTGCATTATTGGTATCCTTACGTGCAATGTTACTTGCGAGTGTTTAAAAGAAAGCGAATCTTGCACCCAAGATTAATAATATCAGTGCCAGCAGATTATACATAAAACGTTCGGGAAGGTGTGCGCCAAGTTTTGTGCCTATATAAACGGCTGGGATGGAACCTATTAACAAGCCTGTTAATAATGTGAAGTCGACGTTACCCAAAAACAAGAAGTGGCCCATGCCTGCCATCAGTGTGAGGGGTACTGCATGTGCTAAATCAGTGCCTATAATTTGCATGGTGGGTAGGCGGGTATATAACACTAACAATATAGCGGTACCAAACGCTCCTGCACCTACTGACGATAACGTGACGCAGACGCCTAAGGCTAAGCCTGATGCGAAGGTAAATAAGGCTCTGCGTTTATAGAGCAAGCTGCTTTCTTCATCTTGATGTTTAGATGCGTAACTTTGAATCTTTTGTTTAAATAATAACACCCCGGCTGTGAAGATCAGCATAAAGCCAAGTGCGGTTGTTAGGATATGTTGGTAGCCATCGGCATTGGGGAATAAAAACTTTAATGTCAGTGCGGTGATAATAGAAGCCGGTAGGCTTCCTGCTAACAAGGTTAATACGATGCGCCAGTTAATATTGCCACGCTTGCTATGCATAAAAACACCGCCGCCTTTGGTGATGGCGGCATATAATAAATCGGTGCCTATGGCGATGTGGTAGGGGATATTCATCAATATCAAAATAGGCGTCATTAACGAACCGCCGCCTACACCGGTTAAACCAATTAACAAACCAACAAATGCGCCGGATGCTATGTATAAAACTAAATTGACTAAATCAGGGGCCATTTATAATAAAATCTTTTGTTATTCTAGGGATAGGGTATATGCTTACTCAGAGCACGGTACTTTAACGAACTTTTTATGCCAAGAATAATAACAAATATTTATATATATATATCAATGAATTATAAGAAGCCTGGAAAGCAAAACGTCCAAGGGGAGGGCCTATGAAATTACAACAGTTACGTTACATCTGGGAAGTGGCACATCATGACCTAAATGTATCTGCTACTGCGCAAAGCCTTTATACCTCGCAGCCAGGTATTAGTAAGCAGATACGCTTATTAGAAGAAGAGCTTGGGGTTGAGGTTTTTGCCAGAAGCGGCAAGCATCTTACCCGTGTAACACCCGCTGGTGAGGCAATATTGCAAACGGCTGGTGAGATTTTAAGAAAAGTCGAAAGCATTAAGCAAGTTGCTCAGGAGTTTAGTAATGACTCCAAAGGCAGTCTCTCGATTGCTACCACACATACTCAGGCGCGTTACGCGCTACCGTCAGTAATCGGTAGCTTTATAGAGAAGTATCCGGATGTCTCTTTGCATATGCATCAGGGCACGCCTATGCAAATCTCAGAGCTTGCCGCCGATGGTACGGTCGATTTTGCGATAGCAACAGAGGCTTTAGAGTTGTTCAGCGATTTAGTGATGATGCCTTGTTATAGGTGGAATCGTTCCATTGTTGTACCCAAAGATCATCCCTTGGCACAGGTCACAGAGCTTACGTTGGAAGATGTTGCCAAATATCCGATAGTGACTTATGTCTTTGGGTTTACCGGGCGATCACAATTAGATGAGGCGTTTTTAAGTAAGGGTTTGGCTCCTAAGGTTGTGTTCACCGCCGCCGATGCCGATGTTATAAAAACCTATGTGCGCCTAGGTCTGGGTATTGGTATTGTTGCCAATCTTGCTTACGATGCAGAGCTGGATAGTGATTTGGTGGCTTTGGATGCTAGCCATTTATTTTCACCTTCGATAACGAAAATTGGCTTTAGGCGAGGCACCTTCTTGCGTGGCTTTATGTATGATTTCATTGAGCAGTTTGCACCGCATCTAACCAAAGAAGTGGTTGAAGAGGCGTATAGTCGACACACTAAATCAGATTTGGATGAGTTGTTCAGCCATATTGAAATTCCGACATTGTAACCACTGTTAGTGGTTTATAAAGGGCAGCTGGTAAAAAGGCTGCCCTTTTTTATTGTAATTTATTTATTAAGCCGTTAATCTCGCGCAAATTTATTCTGTTTTGGAGTGTAATATGGAACTGGCGTGTCTTGACCTTGAGGGTGTTTTAATTCCGGAAATCTGGATTGCTTTTGCTGAGCTGACTGGCATTGAAGAGCTGAAGGCGACTACCCGTGACATCCCCGATTACGATGTATTGATGAAGCAGCGTTTAAAAATCTTAGAAGAAAACAACTTAGGCCTACCGGATATACAAAAAGTTATAGCGGAATTGAAGCCGCTGGATGGTGCGATAGAGTTTGTTGATTGGCTGCGTGAGCGTTTCCAGGTAATCATCTTATCGGATACGTTTTATGAGTTTTCTGCACCGCTAATGAAGCAGCTAGGCTATCCAACCTTGTTTTGTCATAAGTTGGATGTGGATGAAAATGGCCGAGTTGTCGATTATAAATTGCGTCAGAAAGATCCTAAGCGTCAATCTATCAAGGCTTTCCACTCTTTGAATTATCGCTGCATCGCGGCCGGTGATTCATACAACGATACAACCATGTTGTCAGAAGCGGAGGCAGGTATCTTATTTCATGCACCCGATAATGTTATTGCTGAATTTCCGCAATTCCCATCTGTGCAGACCTTTGAAGATTTGAAGAAGGAATTTATCAAGGCCAGTAACAGAGATTTAACGTTATAAGTGTAACGTGTTTGAATAACGATTATTAAAAGTCTGCTTGCAGGCTTTTTTTATGCCTTAAGGTCTTCAAAAAACACAAAGTCTTTTTTATCTTGTTTGGCTGCATACATAGCCATGTCGGCGGCATTACGCAAATGATTCTCATCTCGCGTCTTGGGGTATTGGGCTATGCCAATGCTTGCTGTGACAGCAAAGGTTTTTTCGCCAATCGTCAGGGGGGTGCTGATGTTGTGGCATAAACGTGTGGCAAGAATGGTTAGCTGGCTGATGGAGGTTTCACCTTGCACGATTACCGCAAATTCATCGCCGCCGACTCTGGCGGTAATATCATCGACTCGGGTGGTTTTTTTCATCTGCTGCGCAACATGCTTTAATATTTCATCGCCTATATGGTGACCGTTTAAGTCGTTAATGGGTTTAAAGTCATTTAAATCAATGAGTAGTAACGCAACTTGCACGCCTTCAATACGGTTGGAGCGGTGTATGGCTGCATTGATTTCAATATCAAACTGTTTGCGGTTGGCCAGAGCTGTTAAGTCATCATGTGTCGCTATGTAGGAGAGTTTTTCGCGTTCTATATGACGTTGAATAAGAAGTCGGCGTGTTAGGCCATCATAAAGCATAACCAGGGATAATAAGGTGGTGGTGTAGTAGATCCAGAGAATGGCCTCCATCGTCTTTTTATCGGTAGGCGCTATGGTTTGAGGTAAGGCCATTCCATAAGTGTCCATCTGAATGAGAATGGCGTAGATAAGCAAGGTGGCAGTGGCGTAACAAAGTGCGGTTTTTCTATTACTCAATAGAAAGGCAATGATAACGGGTAAGGGTAAAAAAACCGGGGCAATGCTGCCATGAATACCGCCGGTAAAAAATATACCTAACAGTATGGCGAAATAGATGCTGGCTACAAAACTGTGAACAAGTTTGGCGTAATTTGAATGGCCCCTAAGCTTTAACAGTATCACAATAAGGCTGGAGCCTAGTGATAGGCAGATAAAGGAGTTAATAATGATGGGGGTGATTTTCCCGTGACTTAATACCGGGAAGTACAGGGCAAAACTTAATACGGCCACAATAGTGAAAATCAACATGCCACTTAATAGCTGGTAGCGATATGTGGCATCTAAGTCATTGAGGTCAGTCAGGATATCAGTGGGAATAAACCGGTCTCTGAAATTGGCTGTAGCGGCAGTGATTTTACTCAGCACGGTTATCCCATAAGGTACTTAATTGTTTATATTTAGCATAACACATTATTTTATTACTGTTGTTGAAGTCCTTTTTATCGAGTATGGCAGTCTTACTCTTTTAAACAGGGTTATTTGAGCCTGATGCAGATGAAGGTTCTATGCTCAATTTTACCGGCAAGCTTAGAAAAAATATTTAATAACCGCATCTGCCAGCCATAAGATTTGATGAGTGCATCATGGGCATAGATAATGTCTTGTTTACCCTTTAAAAGTTCGGCGTCAGCGTCCTGCCATTCACCCTGCAAAGTGCCTGTTACCGTGCAGGGGTTAATTTTTACCGCCGAAAAGTTACGTATACGTTTAACCTTGCCTGCCTTTGATTCAGAGAAGCAAAAGAGCGCTTCGCGCTCCTGATCATAGGCAAACCAGACGGGCGTATTTACCCAGCTACCATCACGTTTTTGTGTTGATAGGCTGAGGTAGTTACCTTGCTGCCAGTTATGGCTCACGATGTGGTGTCGGTTAGTTTTAAGCGTATTTGACGCTGACGTAAGTCGATATTGTCCAGGGTGATGTCGATGACTTGATTAAGCTTGTAGCATTTATCATCGCTGATTAATTGCAGAGACTCCTGCTTAAACGTAAAGTTGCCATCGAGTTTGCGCACCTCAATCTGTGCATGCATATCAAATTCCTTAAGGTAAACACCAATCATGCGGTGATTGATCATGGAAATTTCACAGCTATAGCTTTGACCTTTAAATTGCTGGATATATTGGCACTTCAGATTCAGTTCGCAGTCACGCTGTGCATCCCTGACTGCTTGATTGGCCGTGTTTAGCTGCAGTAATTCATCGTCGCTTAGGGATAGTGGCTCATCGGCTATAATACCTTTGATCATGCGATGGCAGATTAAATCACTGTATTTTCTTAATGGAGATGTGAAGGTTGTGTAGCTATCAAACCCTAAGCCAAAATGCGGGGTGGACTGGGTAGACCATTCACTGCGATTCAGTTTCTTGCGTAAAATATCACGTAATGGCAGTTCTTCACTGAGTGCAGGTAATTGTTTTTGCAGTGCTCTGTATTCAACGATATCTGATAATGTGTCGGCATCTATGTCTAGCTCTATGTTTTTAAATAGCTTTTTTATACCCGGCATTTGATCTTGCTTGAAACCATTGTGCGAAAGAAATAGGCCGCTGGCTGCGTTTTTGGATAAATAAGCTGCGGTTGCCTGATTGCAGCAGAGCATACATTCTTCAACCAGTTTCTGGGCCTGATTCCGATCAAAGCGGGTGATCTGGGCAATTTTACCTTTGTCATCTAATTGAAAGCGGTAGTCAGCATATTCATCCATGATTAGCGCGTTGAGTTGACGCCATTGAAAGCGCTGCTTGGCAAAGTCGTTTAGCATTTGTAATTGTTCGCCAACTTCTTCGTTAATGCTGGTGCCTTCTTCGATTTTTGCAGTTTCAAGGAATGCAGCAACATTCTCATAGGCGAGCTTGGCCTTGCTTTTAATAACAGCCTGAGTGTAATCGCAGGATATGATTTGCGCATCGTTATCGGTTTTTATCGTGCAGATAAACGCTAATCGACTTTCATTGGGACGTAAAGAGCAGATATTTGATGACAGGACATCGGGCAGCATGGGCACTTTTTGTCCGGGCAGGTATATGCTGCTGGATTGTTTGGCGGCGATTTTGTCCAGTGCTGAGCCAGGCTCAACAAAACTTGATGTATCGGCAATCGCAACATCTAATTGCCAGCCTTGGTCAGTCTTTTGAATATGTAGTGCATCGTCCAGATCTTGCGTATTAGGTCCGTCGATAGTGACAAAGCATAGGTCACGTTTATCTGTTTTGGTGGGAATCAGCTGCTCTAAAGTCTGTTCTGCGGTTTGACGAATTGCGGCTAATTCATCTTGCTGCCAAACTTTATCTTCTATGCCTTGCTTAACGATGGCATAACGGTGCTCTATAAACGGGTCGCCGGGCTGGCCAATCATGGCGATCACTTCGGCTTGTACACGGCCTTTGTTTTTAAATGGGTGTTGGCATACTTTGGCTGAGATAAGGTCGCCATCTTTGAGGTTTTTACGGTATTTTGGCGGAATAAATATCCAGCGATTTAACTGCGCGTGATCAGGAATGACATAATATTGGTCGTTTTTAACTTTTACCGAGCCAATAAAATTGGGCAAATTAGAGCTAAAGAACTTTTCTATTTTGGCGATGGGTTTGTCGGCTTTTTTGCCGTTCTTGCCACTGTCCTTTTCGTTGAGCTGAAGCACTACTTGAACATAATCCCCCGGTAATACACGCTCCATTTCACCTTGGGGTAATAAATATTCCTGGCCATCGTCTTCACTCACCAGAAAACCAAAGCGTTTACTGGTGCCTTTTACCGTGCCTTTAATCCTGGGGACGGAGGCATGGATATCTTGTTTAAGCTGCTTTAGTTGGCTGAGTGAAGATAAATCTAGCATGTTGAATTCTCGAATAAAATCGCGACAAAGAGTAGCAGAAAATGCGGCATCATTAAATGTCCCGCGCCTTAAGTTTTAAGCAAAAGTAATTAAAGCCTGCTTTAGGGGGTGATTATCATCAAAAGTCGGGAAATCTTCATCCACCGAGATCAGCTTTAAATCAGTAATAGGGCGTTTATTTTTTTCACAACAGCGTGAAATGCCATCAATCCATTGTTGCTGATCAACTTGAGCGACGTTATTGGTGCAAAATAATTGCCCGCCGGGGCGAGTCGTTAATAATGCGGGTTTAAATACGCTGTTGTAATCCCTGACTAAATCGACAGTGCCAAATTTACTTTTAGCCCAGCGTGGAGGGTCTAACACCACGATATCAAAATCCTGTTTGGGGTATTGTTTTAGGCCTTTAATACCTCGCTTCTGGCGAACAGGAATGCTTAAGCCTGCCATTTGGCGTATTGCCAAGAAATAGTCTTCATGAATAAACTGCGTTTTCTCTGTGTCCAGCTGGTTTTCTAATAGGCTTTTTTTACCCGCATCCAGGGCTGAAATAGCAAAATCGACATTCACGACTTTGCTGGCCCCGGCGCTTGCAGCCGCAATACCAATGCCGCAGCTGAAGCTGAAGGTGTTGAGTACGGTTTTATGTTGACTAATGCTTTTTATAAGCCGTCGTGCATGGCGGAAATCCAAAAATAATAACGGGTCTTGTCCTGCGTGCCTCATGTCACTGAAATAGCGTATGCCATTTTCCGTAATAACCGTGCTTTTAGCATCACCAACAATACATTGGCGAGACTGTTTAGTGCCTTTAGCGCGATTATGGTAAAAAACATTTTTTATTTCGGGCTTATGCTGGAAATAAAAAGTGTAAATGTCGATCAGCGTTTGCGGTGATATGGGCGTGTGGAAGCTTTGAATCAATAGGTTGCTGGCGTATCTATCGATAGTCAGCCCCATGATACCCTCAACTGAGCCATGAAAAAGTCGGTAGCAGTCGGTTTGCTGTTGCTGCATTTGCGCTAAAAACAGCGCTCTTTTATCAAAGGCCTGTTCAAGGTGATTTATCATTGCATGAATCTCTGTCATAGCCTGCGGCACTCAAAATCGTTATTCTATAAACAATTGCCTTTTGCGCATAGTTTTAACGTTGAATATCTTTGTAGGCGCTGTATGGATGATGAAAGAACAGATTTTTTTAAAGAAATGCGTGATGTGAAACCGCTACATCAGGATGGTGCGCAACTTTCGGGTAAACCGGTAAATCCTGATGATTTCATTCAGCAGCGCTTGGCTGCCGAGCATCATGGCGAAGATCAGAATCCGCTATCGGCATCAACAGTCAAAGAAGTGGCCCCGCATGATGTTGTCAGCTTTAAGCGTCCGGGCATTCAAAATGGCGTGTTTCGCAATCTACGTTTAGGTAAGTATGATCTTGATGCCAAGATCGACTTACATAATCACAGCGTGGCTGAGGCTAGAGTTGCACTGTATGATTTTATTCAGCAATGCTTAAAATATGATTTACGTATCGTACTGATATTACATGGTAAAGGTGGACGCGGGGAGGGTAAAAAAGCCATCATTAAAAGTCATGCGCTGCAATGGCTTGAAAGTATGCCTGAAGTGATGGCCTTTCATAGCACCCCTGCCAATCAAGGTGGTGCCGGTGCACTTTATGTGCTGCTGGCAAAAACAAATAAAGCCAAGCAGAATAATCGAGAACACTTTGGAGGCAAATAATGGCTGATATTATTGATTTTAAATCTGCAGCAAAAAACATTCAGCGTAAACGAGCCGAAGATTCAAAAAAGTCTATTTTATGCCTTGAGGGGCATCATAAATGGCAAGCCAGTAAAAAGAAGCCTTTTGAAAATAAACAGGGGCGCTTAGTCACGGTGTATATTTGTAAAAACTGCCAAAGAGAAAAGACCGTTTTAAGTTAAGAGAGACTTATGTTTAGCATTTCAATACAGGCAGATGATTTTGAGGTTGGGGCTGAATATAAGCAGCTTAGATCTCAATGCCAAGGTGCTGGGGCTATCGTCCAGTTTACCGGTTTAGTAAGAGCGGATGCGGTAGAGATGGGTGGGGCCTGCGTTCAGTCACTAACGCTGGAACATTATCCGGGTATGACAGAGCAGGCGATTGAGAAAATCATCATTCAAGCAAAGAGCCGCTGGCCTATGCTAGCCTGCCGGGTCATTCATCGTGTTGGTGAATTGTTTGCGATGGATAATATTGTTTTAATCATTGTGGCCGCCGAACATAGGGCGGCGGCTTTTGATGCTTCTATGTTCATTATGGATTATTTAAAAAATGATGTGCCACTGTGGAAAAAGCAAACCGTTGGTGGGCAGGCATCCTGGATTGAGCAGAAGCAAAGTGACAAAATCCGAAAAAAACTGTGGGACTGATAAACAAACACGGTATACTTTCGCGCTTTAATATGCGCAGTTTAATAGTAATAAGATAGAAGGTAAGGAAAGATGAGTTTAGATCCTCGCGAATTTCGTAATGCACTTGGCCGTTTTGCTACAGGTGTGTGTGTTATCACCACCAATCCAGAGGGTGTTACGCCTTTCGGCATGACTGTAAACTCATTTGCCTCTGTGTCTTTAGATCCAGCCTTGATTTTGTGGAGCATTCAGAAAGACTCGGATTGTTTTGAAACATTCAAAACAGCGGATAAATTTGCGGTTAATATCCTCGCGGATGATCAGCAAGACATCTCTAATCTATACGCAAAAAAAGGCGAGCATGATTTAACCGAAGGCACGTTCCGTCAAGGATCTTCCGGCGTAGTTGTATTAAAAGAGGCGATGAGCAGCTTTGAATGTACCATCGATGCACGCCATGACGGCGGCGATCATGTGATCATTGTCGGTCGTGTACAGGAGATGACGAATCATCCTGCAGAGCGTAATCCATTAGTGTTCTTTAGCGGTAAATACCGCGAATTAAAATAAGGCGGCGTTTCCCACGTGAATTTTTGTACCGAATGTGGTGCTCAAGTTGTACAGAGAATCCCCGATCTTGATGACAGGCTGCGCCATGTATGTGTAGCCTGCGGCATGATTCATTATCAAAATCCTAAAGTGATTGTGGGTTTATTGCCTACCTGGCAGGGCAAGGTTCTGCTCTGTAAGCGCGCGATAGAGCCCCGTTTAGGTAAGTGGACTCTGCCTGCGGGCTTTATGGAGAATGGTGAAGCTGCAGAGCAGGGGGCCAGGCGAGAAACGATGGAAGAGGCGGGGGCAGCAATAGCGCAGACTTATATTTATCGAGAGTTCGATATTCCGGCCATTAACCAAATCTATCTATTTTATCGTGGTGAAATGGCCTCTGCCGATTTTTGTGCAGGGGTGGAGAGCTTGGAAGTGGCTTTATTCGATGAGGCTGACATTCCCTGGCATGAATTAGCTTTCCCGGTTATGAGTGATATCTTG
The DNA here is from genome assembly GCA_013215055.1 of Pseudomonadales bacterium. Taxonomy (GTDB): domain Bacteria; phylum Pseudomonadota; class Gammaproteobacteria; order Pseudomonadales; family DT-91; genus CAKMZU01. The sequence goes on from JABSRQ010000033.1 coordinate 35,179, forward strand.
GCCGAGTATTTTGAGGATAGGCGTTCAGGTGTTTTTGGGATGCGCTCTGGCGAACCTAATTATCTGGTGTTAGCGACATGAGAAAAAAGGCCCACTTATCAAGTGGGCCTTTTTTATTGGGCTAAGAATAGTGTTGGTATCAGTTGAGTGTATGTCTATCAAGAATGTCTTTGATGCGGGCAAATTCGGCGTCGGCCCCTGGAAAGAAAATCAGCTTATAATAATAACGTTCATTAATGGTGTGCTCGGTTGGCAGACCTTTATGATGTTTGTGGTTGGAATGGGTATAGCTCATTTCAAAATGAATAACATGTGTGCCAACCGGCACGATAATATCATTGCCGTCCAAGGTTTGGCGAATCCGCTCTTCTTTGATTGAGTAGATGGAACACTCGGCAACCAAGCCAACATTGATACGTAGGCTGCTGGTGATGGGGGTGATAAAGTTGCCATCCATATCTTTATGTTGAAGATACAGCATGGGTGTGCGTTTTACTTGTAAAAACATAGTCTTCCTAATTGTCTTGAAGAGACTGATTTTTAAAATGAATGTCTAAAACCTTTGCATCAGTTTACCTAGACTTGATAATCTTGCCTAGCGTAAAACATAAATACTCTTTCACTTTTATCTAGAGGTTATTATGGTTCTGCCTGAAATTGGTCATATGGCACCAAATTTCACTTTACAAAATCAGCGCGAAGACACGATCATATTAAAAAAATTTCGCGCTGAAAAAAATGTGTTTGTGTATTTTTACCCCCGTGCAAATTCGCCCGTTTGCACGGTTCAAGCCTGCGCTATTCGAGACTATAAAGCTGAATTTGATGCGTTGAATACCGTGGTACTGGCTATCAGCCCCGATCCTGTCGAACGATTGCAGAGCTTTGAATTAAAACAGTCACTGAATTTCGATTTACTTGCCGATTCTGGGCATAAGATCGCAAAAAAGTACGGCATTTGGCAGTTAAAAAAGTTTATGGGCAAAGAAAATATGGGTGTGGTCAGGACCTCATTCTTCATTGGTCAGGACGGGCGTCTAAAGCACATCTTCCCTAGGGTGAAGGTAAAAACCCATCATGAAGAGGTGTTAAGTGTCATCAGAGGGTATGTGCTTTAATCCACAAACCTTACCGATGGGCGAGTAAATTGACCGATAAGTTCAAACATTGCATCACTAATATAAGGGAAGGTAAGCACCGCGGTGATGACAATGCCAAGCAGGTAGACCTGCCAAGCAGGGATTAATACTTTTGCCTGTTGAGCTTCTATAGCAAGAGCAACGATGTCATTTTTAAGGTGAGTGGTGTTGGTATTGGCCATATTTGCGCCTGCAGTGCCTGCAGGTTCATATTGTGTGGTTTGACGCATGACCTGTTCCAGTTTTTCTATGTCAGGCAGCTCTATATCGTCAAACGGACACTTGAAGATCAAGCCGTGTTTTGGCGAGAATTGCAGTCGCTGATTAATGCCCGACAAATCGGATAGCACGGCTTTTATTTTTTCGCCGGCAAAGGACAGCTTAAGACCAAAGGGTAGGTCTATTGCTTCTTGATCCAGATATTCAGCGCCTATGTAATTAATCGCCTCAATGACTTCATCTGCATGATGAAAGCGTGATGATGCACGCTTGTGCATCATCTTATTGATCAGGGGTTGTAACTTTTTAAATTCAATAGGTAATGAAGGGACTGGGGCAGAGACATGCTTAATCGCCACTGCAATCGCGTCAGCGCCGGTGTAGGGCAGCTTTCCGGTTAGTAGTTCATAGAGTAAAACGCCTAGGCTATAGATGTCAGAGCCAGGCCCCAGGTGTTCGCCCTGTGCTTGTTCCGGGCTCATATAATGTGGTGTACCAGAGATGATATGATCGCTAGACTTGTCACTGAGATCTCTACTGATGCCAAAGTCCGTTAAAACGGCTGAGCCGTCGGCCCTAAAAAGAATGTTGTCGGGTTTGATGTCGCAATGTAAATACCCTTGTTTATGTACATAGGCCAGAGCTGCTGCAATATCTTTAACAATTTGCAGGGTCTTTGCTACCGGAATACGCTGGTTTTTAGCCAAATCGCTACAGCTAGCTCCGGGCAGATAGTCCATAGCCATATAATAATGTTGCTGATATTGTCCGATATCGTAGATTGATATGACGTTAGGGTGGCTAAGCGTGCCGACAATTTTTGCTTCGCGGTAAAATTTCTCGGCAAAGTTTGGGTCTTCACGCAATTCTGGGGATAATACCTTTAATGCGACTTCACGCCCTATGCTGAACTGTATGGCAAGATACACCGTTGACATACCGCCGTCGCCAATCTTCCTAACAACTTGATAGCCGGGGATTTGAGAGGCCATTACTGGTTGGCAACCAAATAAGTGACCAGTGCTAGCGCTAAAAAAACCAGCCCGGTAATTGTGCGTTTACGCATGAGTGTTGCAGAGTCTTCGGCCTCAAGTTCTTTGCGGCCTGGACCGGATATGATTGCAACCGAGACATTATCGGTGCCGCCATTATCTAGTGCAGCTTTAACCAGAATGTCCACCAATGTCTGCTCGTCGGTCTCGCGATTTTTAATCAGGATGTTACGAATCTCAAGGTTTTTAACCAGATCAGAAAGGCCGTCACTACATAAAAGTATTTTTTGATCTTCACTCCATGTGCCCATGACTGTATCAACGGTGACGTCAACATCTTCAGCGGTGCCTAGTGACTGCGTAATGATATTCCGCTGAGCATGATTTTCCATCTCTTCGGCCGTTATTGCGCCAGAATCAAACAGGGCTTGCACGTAAGAATGGTCTTTACTTAATTGGGAGAGGGTAAGGCTTTGCTCATCCCAGAGATAGGCACGGCTATCGCCGACCCACGATATTTGATAGCGTTGGGCTTGGCTAAGCAATGCAACAACAGTGGTGCCCATATTAGGGCTGCCGGTATCATTTTGTGCGGCAAGTTTTATCGCATTGTGTGATTGATGAATCGCATCATGCAGATTCATACCTAAGGATATGGATTGGGGAATGGACTCTTTAACAATAAGGCTCGCAACTTCACCCGCCTCTTGACCGCCAATACCATCTGCCACTAGCCATAGGCCCAGCGACGGCTCTGATAAAAAGCTGTCTTCGTTATTGCTGCGTACAAGTCCGGTGTGTGTTGCTGCACCGTGGCGTAAAGGTGGAGGCATTTATTGCAATCCAGTAATATTGTTTTCGTTAGAAACTTTGTCATTTATAACAGTAGAAACATAGCAAATGCAAATGCAGTTAGCTAGGAATAGCTTTAAAGCTTGAAACTATTTATATTTTTTCTTATGGTAAACGGATATTAATAATTTAAAGTCCAGTGATTGGCTGTTATCAAATAACTTAATAGCTGTCAGATTCACAACAATGGATGTTTGTCTTTAAAGACTGGCTCTCGGGAAACGCAATGCTCAAATTACAACATCGTGGAACAACACGCAGTGTCTGGCTGGTTGGGCCAACAATGAAAGTCGGTGCTGCCAAAAATTGTGATCTCGTCGTATTGGGCGAGGGTGTGGGTGAATTACATTGCATCTTGCATGTGAAAGACAGTGGTATCAGTGTTGAGCCTCAGGCCAATTTACTGACGCTGATCAATGATAAATCGATTAAAACACCGACCGCGCTTAAACTTTCGGATGTACTAAAAATTGGCCAGCGCGAATTTGATGTGATAAATCCGCGCCAGGCTTCGTCCGCCGGCAACAGTAAGTTGGCCGCCGACCTCGTTAAGCAGGGTGATGTATCTAAAGCCAGTGGCTGGATGTTGCAAGGCATACATCACAATATTCAGAATAAACGTTTTCCTATTGATGGGAAAATGGTGCTGGGTCGCTCTAAAGATTGTGATCTGCATTTCTCTTTTGAACGTCTTTCTAGGCGTCATGCGCAATTATCGATTATCGATGGTAACTTATTGGTAGAGGACTTAGATTCCTCTAATGGCACCTTCCATAACGGCAAACGTATAAAGCGTGCAACCTTATCTCCTGGTGATACGTTAGCATTGGATAAACTTGAATTTACCGTGTTAGGTAAAAAAGAAAGTAAAGATAATGCCGAGACCGTGCGTTGGGATAACAGCCTTAATCAAACCGTCGTACGTTCGGCAATTACCCCGGAGATGATCGAGAAAGCCGCGGGTGAGAAAAAGCAACAGGCACTTGCTGACGTGTCTGCTGCCAAGATGATTCAGCCCGGCAGCGATGTAGGTAAATCTTCCAGTGCCGTGGTTATCACTGCATTGGTTATTGTTGTTGCCGGACTTATTGCCGCAGCACTGCTGATTTAATTTTCATTTTCTGATAACACTTGCTAGAGGTGAGGGCAGTGAATATGCCTTGCCTCTGTATTGTGACCGTAAAAACCAGTAATATGGCGCCTCTTGTCATTGTGGTTGGCTTATTAATACTTAAAATACAGTGTTAATTCAAACTCTTGCTTGAATCATTGACGTACTCTTCTAGGAAAGTTTAGGAATTCTATTTATGACCATGCCCACCGATATCAAAATTATCGATTTGATGCTGAACGTACCTGGCGATGATAACAGCCAATGGTATGAGTTTATGAAGCCGTTGCTGATGGATAAAGAAAGCCGCATGATGTTCAAGATGCCGGCTCAATATATGTTTAAAGACATTCCAGAAATCGCATCAGGTGAAACTGACGATTATATTGCCTACACCGTCGGTTTAATGGATAAGTTTAATATCGACATTGCCATGACCGGTATTGATGACCATAACGAAGTCACCAAAGAAGCGGTTAAGCGTTACCCTAAACGTTTTAAGTGTTCTTATGAATGTAACCCTAATAATGGTATGGATGAAGTGCGTAAAATCAAGCGCTTACATAAAGAGTTTGGTCTGGTTGCGGTTACCGCGTTCCCTTCAGGTTTATGTCCTCAGGTGCCTTTAAATGATAAAAAATTCTACCCGATTTATGCGGCCTGTGTAGAGTTGGATATCCCGTTTTGCACAACCGTAGGTGTTCCAGGCCCAAGATTGCCAATGGAGCCACAAAAAGTAGAGCATTTGGATGAGGTCTGTTGGTTCTTCCCTGAGCTTACCGTTGTTATGCGCCATGGTGCTGAACCTTGGACCGATCTGGCTTGTAAATTGATGCTGAAATACCCAAATTTGTATTATATGACATCAGCTTTCGCACCCAAGCATTACCCAAAATCGATCATTGATTTTGCTAACAGCCGTGGCAGTGACAAGATTATGTATGCCGGTTACTTCCCAATGGGCTTATCGCTGGATAGGATCTTTAAAGATATGCCGAATGTACCGTTTAAAGATGAAGTTTGGCCTAAATTCTTGCGTGAAAATGCATTAAAAGTCTTTAAGCTGGATCAGTAATCGCGTTAAACGCCAGCACTTGCTGGCGTTTTTATTTGTCTTGCGGTTAGTAAGCCTGCGCCAATACTGTGTTTTAATTGAAATTTCCTTCATTTTATTGCATAATGTGCGCGCTTTTTTCCACACTGGTAATGACATGCCGGTGGCAATAAACAAGTATAAATAAGTAGGAGAGTCTCTTGGACGCCTTAGAACAGTTTCGTTTGCAAACCCGTGAATGGCTTGAAGCCAACTGCCCAGAATCTATGCGTGGACCAGTACCCAGCATGGATGAGCATTACTGGGGTGGTCGCAATGTAGCGTTCAAATCTGAAGACCAGAAAGCCTGGTTTGAGTCTATGCGCGATAAAAACTGGATTGCACCCAGCTGGCCAGAGAAATATGGCGGTGCGGGCTTATCAACGGCTGAAGTCGCGGTTTTAAAAGAAGAGATGAAGTCTATTGAGGCGCGTCCTGCACATATCAATCTAGGTATCTGGATGGCATGTCCGGCTATTATGGAATTTGGCAGTGAAGAGCAGAAATTAAAATATCTGCCAATGACCGCCAGGGGCGAAATTCGCTGGTGTCAGGGTTATTCTGAGCCAGGTGCAGGTTCTGACTTGGCCGGATTACAAACCAAGGCCGTACGTGACGGTGATGATTTTATTATCAATGGCTCTAAAATCTGGACATCTTATGCCGATGAATCCGATTATATTTATTGCCTGGTACGAACCAATCAAGATGCACCCAAGCGTGAAGGCATTACCTTTTTAGTTTTTGATATGGCTTCTGAAGGTGTAAGCACACAAACGATTGAGCTGACCAATGGTGATTCACATTTCTGTCAAACCTTCTTTGACAATGTACGTGTACCGGTAGCCAATGTTATTGGTGAAATTGATAAAGGCTGGACTGTTGCCAAGCGTGTACTTGAACTTGAACGTGCCATGATGTCTGATATCGAAGAGTCTGCAGCACGTCATGAAGACAGCCCAAGCAAATTGGCTAAAGAATATATCGGCCTTGATGGCGAAGGTAAGATTGCGGATAGAATTTTACGTGACCGTATCGCGCAGAACGCAATGAATACCGAAGCTTTTGATGCAACCATGGCGCGTGTTTATGAAGAGTTTGCAGCTTCTGATCCATTAGCTGGCATGGCTATGATGATTGCAAAATACCAAGGTACCGAGGAAGATAAACGTAAATATCAGTTGATCATGGATATTCTGGGTAATAAATCACTGGGCTGGGAAGGTGAACAATTCTCGGATGGTGAGTTGCGCATGAGTAAGCAACACTTCTTAACGTATGCGCATACGATTGCCGGTGGCACCTCTGAAGTTCAATTAAACATTATTGCCAAGCGTGTATTAGGTTTACCTGATTAAGCTTAATTATCATGTTAAATTTTAAAGGCCGCTAAGCGGCCTTTTTTGTGCCTGCAAATACTCAGTGGCCCAAGCCGGTTTGCTCTAAAATAGCGGCGGCAATTTCCTCAATCGAAAGATCTGTAACATCAACCTGAGCAACACCTATGCGTCTTAACATCGCTTCAACTTCGGCTATCTCCATCTGACACTGGCGTATAGAGGCGTAACGGCTATTGGACTTTCGCTCATGGCGTATTTTGGTTAAACGTTCAGGTGATATCGTAAGGCCAAATAATTTTTTCCTATAAGGCTTCAATACCGATGGAATCTCCATGCTCTCAAGATCCTCCTCTGTTATGGGGTAGTTTGCTGCATAGATGCCATGCTGAAGGGCTAAGTAAAGACAGGTAGGGGTTTTACCGCTGCGTGATACGCCAGTAAGGATGATATCGGCTTTGTCGTAATAATGGGTTCTGGCACCGTCATCATTGTCCATCGCAAAATGCACGGCATCTATGCGACTATCATAATTCTTTTTATTGATTTGCCCGTGAGCGCGTCCAACGGTGTGAGATGACGCGGTGTTTAATTCTTTTTCCAGTGGCTTTATATACGTCTCCAGCATATTAAAGCGCAGGCAATTTGCCGCATCTAACAGGGATGCCATTTTTTCATCGAGCAAGGTATCAAAGACAATGGCAGATGCCTTATCTTTTTCGCTGGCTTTGTTAATTCTGTCAATGGCATCATGCACCTTAGCTATGCTATTAACATTGGGGATCACGCAGTGCTCAAATTCCACACTTTCAAATTGGGAAAGTACAGATTGACCTAAGGTTTGTGCGGTAATGCCGGTGCTGTCGGATATAAAAAAAACACTTCTTCTTTGCATGATAAAAGCTGGGCTCTTTAAAAATAACTATTGCTGTTTATTTGCCTGCACGATTAAAATGGTGCAGTGATTATGCTAAGGAATCGATGTGGCTACTCTTACAATACCCTATCAGCAAATAATGAATTATGACGATGCAGAAAACAACTGTGTATTCCGTCGACGTGCACGCAATTTCCACAGGCTTTGCAGTGCAGGCTTAACCGTCGCTGATGGTCTTATTTTAACCCCGGATTTTTTTAGCCGCCTTTTTTCTTCGCTGGTGGATGAAAAAGGTTGTTTGCATTCACCGGATCTTTGCCCGGGACTGGGTGCTAGCTTAGAGGATTTGCTCGAGCCGCAGTTGACGAAGATTGAGGCGCTGGCATATACCACTGAAAATCGACTGTTAAGTCTAAGTATCAGCTTTAATGCACAGACTGACCTCGGCGCAGAGCTTAGCGAGAAAACCTTTTATTTTAATGGCTTGAAAGAGTTATCATCTATTTTACTTGAAGAAGTATCTGATTTTCTACGTTGCCATGATGAATCTGTTTCAGTGTCTAAAATCAGTGCTTGTATTCAGTCTGCCGCCAGCAGTGCCGATCAAATTTGTGGTGTAGCCAATACGCGAGATGAGGATTCAGGCTTTGAAGGCGTAGCCATCGTTAGAGCCAGCTATGGTTTGCTACCTGATGATAAGACGCAGTTATATGCTTTTGATGAATTTCATATCAGCAAAATAGCCCTGGCGGCCGGTAAAAAAAGTATCGTGCAGCGTAATCTGGGGCATAAGTCAGAAAGCACGGTGATGGTTCAACAGCAAATAAATCGCATGCCCTGCGATGAGGCATCTCGCCTGTCATTTTCTATCACCGATGACGAGGTTGTATCTATAGCCTCCATAGCGATTCAATGTGAACAAATTCTTGCTGCTGCAGTAGAGATCAGTTGGTACAAATCTGGCGGCAATCAACATATTGTATTAATAAATATATCGCTTATGGCGCGAGAGAATCCAACAAATAATCTACTTGAACGCTACCTTTTAAAAGATAGTGGCCAGGTTTTGATTGAAGGGCGCTCTGTTGGTCAGCGTATTGCTACTGGTCCTGTACGCATCATCACCAACAGGAAAGATATTGGCCTATTGCGAGAGGGTGAAATATTAGTCACCGACATGACCGACCCAGACTGGGAAAGTGTAATCGATAAGGCCGCAGCGATTATCACCAATCGAGGCGGGCGCACCTGTCATGCCGCGATTATTGCAAGGGAGTTGGGTGTGCCAGCCATTGTTGGCTGCATCAATGCTACCGAAGTATTAAAGGGTATTGATCATGTGACCGTGTCTTGTGCTGAAGGTGATATGGGGTATATCTATAAGGGCAAACTGGATTATGCCGTCAGTGATCAAACCCTGTTTCATACACCGGATATCGACGTTGAAATTTTAATGAATGTCGGCAATCCCGATAGAGCATATAGTTTTCAGGCCCATCCTAATAATGGTGTGGGCTTGGCGAGACTGGAGTTCATCATCAATCGTATGATTGGCATTCACCCTAAGGCGTTGCTGAATAGCCATAAACTCTCAGCCGAGACGCAGGCTGCGATTAATATTCGTATGGCAGGTTTTGATAATGCAATTGAATTTTATAAATGTAAGTTGATGGAGGGGGTCGCTACTATTGCGGCAGCCTTCTACCCCAAAAAGGTTGTTGTACGCTTATCGGATTTTAAATCTAACGAATACGGCCATTTAATCGGTGGCAATTATTATGAGCCCGCAGAAGAGAATCCGATGCTGGGCTTTCGAGGTGTATCACGCTATTTATCCGATGATTTCAAACCCTGTTTTGAGCTGGAGTGCCAGGCATTAAAAGCCGTTAGAGATGAGATGGGCTTTACCAATGTTGAATTAATGGTGCCTTTTTGCCGCACCCTGGGTGAGGCAAGGCAGGTTATTGAGTTATTAGAAGAAAATGGATTGGTCAGAGGGGAGCGTGGGCTTAAGATTATTATGATGTGTGAAATCCCCGCCAACGCACTATTGGCCGATCAGTTTTTACCCTATTTTGATGGGTTTTCAATAGGCTCTAATGATTTAACCCAATTAACCCTGGGTTTGGATAGAGACTCTGCGTTGGTTGCGCATTTATTTGATGAAAGAAATGATGCGGTTAAAATGCTGTTTAAAATGGCGATTGATGCCTGCAAGGCGCAAGGGAAAACTATAAGCGTCTGCGGACAAGCACCTTCAGAGCACCCGGAGTTGGCCAGCTGGTTTGTTGAGCAAGGTGTTGATGGTTTATCGTTAAATCCCGATTCAGTACTTGAAATCTTGATGCATCTGAATGCAAAAAAACGTCAAATAGCCCCGTGATTTTTCATGCACTTGAAAGGCTGATGAATCTTCATGAGGGCTATCGTCGCACGTTGGTCATTGATAGGCAGCAGCTGCTATTGATTGAGCAGCAGGGGCGCCGTTATGTTATTCAGGGTAGTTGTCCACATCTGCATTGGCCGCTAGAGCATGCCATTATTCAAGATGATGTTATACGGTGTCAAAAACATAACTTTGCATTTAATGTAAACACCGGTGTTATTGTCAGTGATATTCAGCAAAGCTGTCCGTCATTAAGGGTTTATCCGATCATCTATCAAGGTAATACATTGGGGGTTTATTTATAATCTAATGGGTAGAGCTCTTGCGTAGAAAGCATGGTCTTTTTGCAAGAAAGACCTTTAACTGGATTAATAACCGGTGGCTAATTCGACCGCGTATGCAGTAATAACAAAAAACACAAAAATGCAAAGTATCTAGACGTTTTTATTGTTAAAAGCGTTAACCCTTGCAAGTTGAGTGCATATTTCGTAAATTTCGCGCGAAATAAAAAAAATAATAAAGGTGCATTATGCAGTTAAGTCGATTCACCGACTATTCTGTCAGGGTATTACTGTACTCGGCAGCAAACCCAGAACGTCTGGTTACGCTTTCTGAAATTTCGCAATTTTATAATATCTCGCTTGAGCATTTGCGTAAGGTGGTTCATAACCTGGGCAAGCTGGAATATTTAAAAACACACCGCGGTAAAAAAGGTGGCATGCAATTAAATATGGCACCGTGTGATATCAATATTGGAGAGCTTATTGGCAAGGTAGAAGGGCAGTCTGCGCTGATTGATTGTCAGGCGCAAAATTGTAATATCACCGCCATGTGCGGCTTATCGTCTGCGTTAGCAAAGGCGAATGCGGCATTTTTTAATGAGCTTAAGCAGTATTCCTTACACGACATTATCGACAGTGGCGCTATGCGTGATTTGATCAATGTAGATGATATCATCGCCTGCGTCTAAATTCGTTAGTCTGTGCGCAGAGTGTGGATTTACTGGCGTAACTCTCTGCGACTAAAAGTCGATTAATTGCTTTAAATTGGATAGAATCGCGCCTTCAAACTTTTAGGCCGATTATCATGAGTGCTTTTACTGACGCTGTAGATCAGCGTCGCACCTTTGCAATTATTTCTCACCCCGATGCGGGTAAAACAACCATCACCGAAAAACTGCTTTTAATCGGCCAGTTAATTCAAGTGGCAGGTACGGTTAAAGGTAAAAAATCCGGTCGCATGGCCACCTCTGACTGGATGACCATGGAGCAGGAACGTGGCATCTCGGTCACATCCTCGGTGATGCAATTCCCGTATAAAAACTGCATGGTTAATCTATTGGATACCCCGGGGCATGAAGACTTCTCCGAAGATACCTATAGAACCCTGACCGCAGTAGATTCGGCATTGATGATCATCGATGGCGCAAAAGGGGTAGAAAAACGCACCGTCAAGCTAATGAATGTTTGTCGTCTGCGTGACACGCCCATCCTAAGCTTTGTTAATAAACTTGATAGAGACGTTAGAGACGGCATTGATTTATTGGATGAAATTGAAAAGGTTTTATCCATTAAAGCTGCGCCTATTAATTGGCCGGTAGGCATGGGTAAGGAATTCAAAGGCGTATATAATTTATATACCGATACCTTCCATGTATATAAGCAACAGGGTGGTCATCTCTTGCCTGATGATATTCAATTTAAGGGGCTTAAGTCAGATGAAGCCCAAGCTTTGTTGGGCGTATATTTTGATGATTTTGTTGAAGAGATTGAATTGGTTAGAGGTGCAAGTCATGAGTTTGATCGCGAGGAATATCTAGCAGGTAAATTAACCCCTGTATTCTTTGGTACGGCGTTGGGTAACTTTGG
>JABSRQ010000339.1 GCA_013215055.1 Pseudomonadales bacterium
TATTTTATACCTTGTCGGGTGAAATACTCAGTAAACACTTTTTTTCAACTCTGCAGGATAACAGCGCTGGATTTTGTGATTTTGTGATAGCCAATAAAAGCAGGCTTGGGCCGGTTTGTTTTTTCTTGATGGACAGTGTCGGGCAATAACATTGCATGTTTTGAAGCAGCGTTTTTTAATCGATGATTTTATGATTGTTATATTAAAGCCGTGGAAATCAATGAAATTTCAGGCCTTAAAAGTTAAAGCAAAAGCCTGAATATTTTTAGCATGAGAGGCGGAAAACTTATAAAAAATCATCAACGGCAAGTGTTTATCGTTTTTCCTGATTGGCCTGCAGGCGAACATACTGAGAGGGCGTCAGGCTAGTCACTTTCTTAAAGCGAGTGGAAAAAGCCGACTGTGAACTGAAGCCAGACGCAAAGGCAACATCTTGCAGGGATTGACTGGTCTCTTGATCCAGTAGGGTTTTGGAAAATTCCACCCGGTAAGCATTGATAAAATCAAAAAAGTTGCCATGGCTGCAAACATTGATCACCTGACTGAGCGTATTGTAACTGACCCTGATTTCTGCGGCTAAGCTACGTAAATTTAACGTACAGCTCAGATAGGGTTTTTCGTCTTGCAGATATTGCAATAATTTCTGCCAGATCCGATCAATATCGTCGACATCCAGACCACTCTTCTTATAGCGTTGCTGTATTTCCAGCTGACTTTCAACAGGGCTGCCGATGGTCTTATCCGGTTCTTTATGCACAGTATCCTGGTCAGGCAGTTTGCCGTCATACATGCTAGCTTGTTGTCTTATATCATCGGAAATGACTTTTTTTCTTGTTGTTGCACGGTCATGTTCATCGCCCATGCGTCTATCCAAAGGTGAAAAAATAGCGGTTTGTTTTAAGCCCTTGATAGCAATGATAAACATGATCAATACACTGAGAACCAGATTGACACTGAAGCGATTGCCAACATCAATATCCATGGTAAACCTGGCATACTGTAGAACAAACTCCGATATCGGTGTCATCAGAAACAGGACAATAACAATCCATAACCACTGCAAGGTTTTATCTTCAATATTGGTGAAATGTTCCAGAATTTTTTGACGGTGCTGATACAGACAAATTGCGGCCAATACAGAATAAACCATCGTCAAAGAGGCTGAAATAAGCGGGAAAATCCAGTCAATGCCTGAATATCCCTGGATTTCGGCACGTTGGTACCAGAGAACGATATCGATATAATTATTGGGTTTAAACACTGTGAGAACTAATAGCAGGATAATCAAAACGGGTAAAAAATGGGCGTAGTAAATCGGCTTGAATATGAATGTTTCTTCGGAGAGTGCCCTGACATAAAAATACAGCAAAGGTCCTGATGCAATGCTCAGGGATAAGAAGGAGAAAATAATCGGATATTCCTGGAAAAAACCCTGTAACAGGAAATACCAGATCAGTAATCGAATACTGATCAGTGCAATAAAAACGGATAAAAATAAATTAGCCAGTCTGGCTTCATGTTTAATGGAAAAAATCACATAGGCCAAGGTGATACCCTGACAAGCCCCAATGAGAGAGAGTTGAGAGTAGAATTCAGATGCCAGTGGGGATGACGAGATCACGCTAAACAATCCTCTTTTATGTAATCAATTCAAAGGTTTTGGTTATTTTAATGCCTCCTTTTAATGGCTGCTCAGTGAACGTGAGTAAACTGATTTGGCAGCGATAAAGTCTGATCATCACGCTGCCTACAACGACATGTATCCTATGATCATGGGTTCTTACATTATGGCTAATAATGCGTATTTAAATTAAGGCATGCGACTTAATGTGTCAATGCTTTTTCTTCTTCTGCTAAAACCGTTTTGTCTTGGCTTCATTATTTTTTATATTAATAAGTCATATCCGCGATTAGAAAATAAGCTGAGGCAGGATGCATTTTTCAGAAAGATATGTCGCTTCAGGCAAATTCATGAAAGAAAAATCAAGGTTATAAGAGGAGGTAGAAAAAAGGTGCCGCTATAGAGGTGTATGACTACACCTTTCTTGTCAGGCTTTAGCCGTGTAGTCTGACATTCATTCTTTTTACTCTGTTATCGATGAAAGCTGGAGTTTTCTTTTGGAAAAAATTATTAGTCTGTTATGGAAAGAAACCGCTTTGTCATCTGGGGCATTTAAGCAGGCTATTTTTGATGCGGCTTCTGTGATTGAGACCCGCGGGGCAAGTCGTATTCGCTTTAATGTGGTGGATGAGGCAGTTGCTGCGGCGGATTCACTGCGCATCATTAATCAGGGAAATCCTGTAGATGCCATTTTTAGCTTCTGGCTGGATAGCGCTCAGAATTGCAGTGATGTTGAAGAGCTGTTAGGCAGGTCTTGCTCTTCTCTGTGTAGTTACCTTGTTACCGAATCTGAACCTCTGCTGAATGTAAAATACCCGGCGCAGAAGGGGCTGAGAACAGAGGGCATGAATCAGGTGGTGTTTTTACAGAAACCCGAAACGCTTGGCAGGGAAGAGTGGTTGAAGATTTGGTTGCAGAGTCATGGACCCTTGGCCATAGAGATACAATCTACCTTCGGTTACCGGCAGAATATTGTGCAGCGCCGCCTGACTCAAGCAGGGCCTGTTATCGATGCTATTGTGGAGGAAAACTTCCCAGTGGGGGCGATGACGGATCTTGCGGTATTTTATGCGGCCGACGATGAGGCCATGACCCAGAGGCGGCAGCAGCAGATGATTGAGAGTGTGATGCGCTTTATCGAGTTTGATAAAATTGATTGTATTCCTATGAGTGAATACAGCCTTTAATGTGATGGTTTTTCTGTAGGTTGGCTGCGCTGTTTGAGAGCGTTGCTGTTTAATCTGACTCGGTTACCTCGATATAATGAGATAAATTATTTTTAAGCATATTCAGCTTAACCGGTTTTTTAATGAATTCATGCATGCCGGTTTGTGTGCAATATTTCTTGTTGGCATCCATGAGCTTGACAGTGACGGCTATGATATAGATGTTTTCAATTCCCAGCTCTGGCGGATTTTTTCTAGACTAAAGCAATGATCAACAGTACCGATCAAATGCTGTAGAACATACTTTAGATGATATTTACACTTTAGATCCTACTTGAATAACAGGCTTTATTCTTAGGCTTAGTAACATTCTACTCATTTCAGACAGTTTGCTAATCTACACCGTAATTCTCTCTATCAAGAATTAATTAAAATAGCAGCTTGAAACTTTTGTTGAGCGTGACGCTGGGGGAATTATCGCTGCCTGTTCAAACAAGGGGGCCGTGGCCCCCTTAATCCTTATAGTCGCTTAAGCCGTCTGCACGCCGATGGTAGATTTGCCTGGCTCTGGTTGGCGGCAGAACAGTTTGATCATGGCGGGCAGGATGATCAGGTCGGCTAGCAGGGCGATGATGCAGGTACTAAAACACAATAAGCCGAAGGTCATGATATTGTTGATCTCTGAGAATGCGTAGACCAGGAAGCCACAACCGAGGATGACACTGGTGAACAATAACGAGCCACCGACACTTTTACTGGTATTGAGCAAGACTTCATCGATGTCACTGCTGAGTTCTCGGTGTTC
>JABSRQ010000340.1 GCA_013215055.1 Pseudomonadales bacterium
CTACTCCTTTGCCTACTCCTTTGCCTACTCCTTTGCCTACTCCTTTGCCTACTTCTTTGCCTACTTCTTTGCCTTCTTATCCTTCTCCTTAATAACGCTATTAAGTTGCCCTAAACTTTCATACTAGGCTTGTCTATACCGAGTCGTATCCCTTGAACCTGGTCGCAGTGATTACTGCGTAGATATTTAAGCTCCTCTTTTGTTTCAACACCCTGAGCTATTAGTGGTATTCCTTTTTCTGCGGCACACCCTTGTAACATTTTAAATAAAGCTCGAGATATGCTATTACTAGACAATGAACGAATTATCCAGCTGGGTAATATCAAACCACTGATCGGTGACTTCACAACAAACCCTACAAAGTCTTTATCTATATTTTTACAAATTAGCGCTAGCCCAAATTTCATGCTATGTAACTTACTAACACAGTAATAGAGTGTTTTTGGTTGTAGCTTTAGTAGCCTGTCAGAGATTTGGAACTCGATGAGTTTAGGATCTACTTCTGTAACCTCGAGTAACATACTTAAGTCACTGATGAGACCTTCGTCTTGGCAATAGAGTTCACACAGAGGAATGCTGACTGGAATGTTAACTCTATTAGAGGCCATCATATCTTTGACGTCACTAAAAACCATCTCTATAAACAGTCGGTTTAATGCACAATAAAGTTGTGGCAAGTCGGCAGGGCTATCAAGCAGCTCGATATGAGCTCTGATATCACTATCAGATTTCTTCCAAGCCAGACTGGTTTCATACGCTTTTAGTTGCTTACCATCGATGCTGACTCTAGGGGCATAAATCGAAGTAAATCCTCGTTCCAGCAAGCCTTTGTACAAGGCCTTTTGTTGCTCATAACGACCACACAATAACTTCACCTGATCTTTTTTATGCCATTGCATGCGATTCATACCGATTTCGCGCGATTTTCCTGCTGCAGAGCAGACGGCCTGCAAGGCATTTTCGACTGTGGTTTCGTTGGTATTAAATCCCCCTAAACCAGCGTTTACGGTAACGAAAATAGCATTATTATCAGCCTTAACAGGGGTACGTAAGCTGTTTATCAAGACCTTGGCCATATATGAGCAATCACTATACTTGGCCTGCGGCTGCATTTTTATGACAAACTCATCGTTACGTAAATGGGTTAGCACCCCTTGATCTTGCACTACATTAAGCAGACGCTGGCTGATGTTTTTCAGTAATGTATCGGCAACGACATAGCCGAATGAAGACTTCACATGATCGAGACCATTGACACAGAGATAGATTAATAAAAAGCTGCTTGTTTGAACTGCACTATTGGCATCTTTCGGTGTAAATGATTTTTTAAACAGTAGCAGTCCTGGAAGCTGTGTAATGGGGTGAAAAAAGTGCTGAAATACACTGTTCGCCTTTATCATTTCGGATTCAGTTTGATCCGAAAGCCATAAACAAAATATATTGGCTTCATCGGCGTCAATAATATGGCGTAACATCATGCTTACCGATAATGGAGACTGTTTAAGGCGAAAGCATTTTCCGCTACCTTGCCAGCGTTTATTGATACAGCATGAGCGCCTAATCTCCTCCCAACCTTCCATGCCTTCGACGAGCTCACCGACTTTATGACCAAGAATGCTGGATTTCTTGATATTAGTCATCTCAGTGAACGTATTGTTGCAGGAGATGATTTCTGCATCTGCAGATAACATCAACATGGCATTGTTAGAGCTGTTGAGTATCTGAGTAAGATCAGCAGTTTTGCGTCGCAGTTGGCAAATCGATAAGGCAGATCCGACATCCAGCTTTAATACCTGATTATTCCAGGGCTTGGGGATATAACGCTGAACAATGCCACTCTCGACGCATTGCTGCAGCGTTTTATTATCGATATCGCCGCTTAACAGTAAGCGAGCCGTCTTCGGCGAACTTTTCTTAATTTTCTCGAGTAAGTCGGTGCCGCACATGTTTGGCATCTTCTGATCGCTAATGATCAATTGCACATCATTATTTTTCATAATCGAGAGTGCTTCATCACCGCTGGAAGCAGTGAGAATCTGATAGCCATCACTCTTTAACACACGAGAAACAGCTTGAGAAACATGAGGTTCATCGTCAACAATAAGCACGGTATTCTCTATCATGAGGTATATCCAGTTCACGTAATAAGTAATGTAAACTTCTTAACGAATGATCTACCTAGGAAAGTTTCGTATACGAAGCCCCTTAAAACATGTTTATAATTTAGAGGATATTGGCTGATCTACAATACGTTTGATTACGTATATCAGAATACGTAGTATTACTTATTATTTTCTGAAGTAGCTGGAGAGCCTGACCTGTAGCGATGACTTAAACTCATTTGAATGAGCTCAGAAACGAAATCTGCCTGCATTTTCTGTAAAACATTCTTACGATGTATTTCCACAGTCCGACTGCTAATATCCAGTAGCCGGGCAATCACCTTGTTGGCTTTTCCGGCTACCAACCAGTGCATAACATCTTTCTCACGCGGCGTAAGTTTCATGGCCTTATGCTCATACTCACTGCACAGCAGACGATTGTTACGGTTTTGCAGATCCAGCTGAATAGCCTCATTAACCCGCTGTACCAATTGCTGGTTATCGAAGGGTTTTTGAACAAAGTCGAAGGCACCCGATTTAAGTGCGATGACGGCAGTGGCGACGTTATTGGAACCGGTGATAAAGATGACTGGGATCGATATATTGTTGTTATTTAAAGCCTGTTGCAACGCCAGACCATCCATGCCAGGCATATTAATATCAGCCAACAAACAGCCGGGGCTATCGTCACAGTAGGCCTGCAAAAATTCCGTCGCAGAGGCGTAATCCTCAACCTGCAGTGAACGATGCCGAAACAATCGACACAGTGTACTGCGAATACAGGCTTCATCATCAACAATGTAAACAGTGGTCTCTGTTAGCATATTCCTGACTCTTTGAGCTATTCCATCTGTGATAAACTGTTCGATTCTTGATATTGTTAGCAATGAATAAATTATCCAGTAACAGCTTAGCCCATCCCCCTCTCTTCCGCCTGTGAAAGTCTCCATCTCATTGTCTAATCTATAAGCTGTAGAAAAATTAAAAGGTACAAGTCATAACAGAAATTTATAGTCTTAATCTTCTATACCGAACATGGCCTTAAATTAAGGCTTTAAAAGATAGATCAACACATGTTTCATTCCCTATAAATTTTGGCGTTATTGCCGAAAGGCGATAGTAAGCCTTTGATGAACAGGCTTTTAAAATTATATTATTTTTATTAATTCTTATGAAATACGATATTATCTTTATCTCAGCTTACTTATTCTCCGAAGAACTATCGACATACAATACATGTGCCACAACCAATATTCATATAATAACAATTCACAAGTTCATAGCTCATTAAAGCCTGAGAGACATTAGATTCCGCCCTTACGATCATGATCCTATCGACTCCATCAGACTATCTACGACCTGATGGATATAGAAGAGACTTCTAATAAACGTTAAATGATTAACTGTCATCCAAAGTCTGGGATTTTGAGGTTTTTAGCGTGTGGGTAACACCCTAGCTGGTGATACCATAGTTTTTCGGGCTGAAT
>JABSRQ010000341.1 GCA_013215055.1 Pseudomonadales bacterium
GTTGATATCATTACCAAAGAGTCGGTTAGAGATGGCATGATGTCGAGAACCAATGTGTTGATGGTGCGTTTTGGCTTTATCGAAAATGGCATCATTGCCTATAAAAAAGAAGCTGAAAAACAACTGATGGTACACCGGGTTGCCAAACTCAATGCTGAAACCGATAGACACAGCATCGATGAATTCAACGATATGGCTGCCAAAATCAGATTAGCCAATGCCTATTATGAAGGTTCAGGAGTTATTCAAAACTATACACTGGCCGCCCGTTTATTCTATGATGCCGCCATGCGAGGCCATCAACTTGCGCAATATAACCTGGGCCAGATGTATTTTAACGGCCAAGGTGTCACTCAAGATTATGTGCAGGCTTATGCCTGGTGGTCAGTGCCTAAAAAACATCCACGCTCTTTACCCAGAGTTTTATCCAAGTTAAACCATGAAGAACTGGTTGAGGCAAAAGCCTTAGCCCTGCAATACCGTCAAATGACGCAATCGAGATAATCACTATGCAAGCTATTGAATACAGCAATAATCCCAATGCTAAAGTTGACTATCAACTGGAACAGGATTTTTCATTCACCGCCGATATCCATGTGAATGCACCGGATAACAATAGCAATCCTGCACTTAAGATTAACCGCCGCGGCCAACTAACGATTCAAAAAGGCTATGGTTTTAACAATACTAGAGCCACCTTTGGCGCAAAAAGCACCGTTAGAGCCTCTTTAATTTATAACGCATTATGTGAGCTGATGGCACAATCGGTTATCCCCAAAGATCAAAAAGACAAAATCAATGAAATCTTGGTGAGAATCGCCATGGAAGACGGTTTATTACCGTTAATGAGTATTCCTGTATTTTGGGCACAACAGCTATTAGGCAGGAATGACGGCCAATCTTAAAGATAAACCAGCAAGCTTGATTACCCGTTTTACCTTATTCAAAATAGCCCCTCTAACATTCACATAGCAAAGCTTCTCGCTCTGCTATGCTGTGACTAGCCCTTGGTTTTCATCATCTCTAACACGTCTAAATAATCACTGTTTTTTTATCCATCAGCATTCGGAGCCTACACATGAATAATCTAACAAAACGTATTGTTATTGTCGGAGGAGGTGCAGGCGGGGCTGAACTGGCAACCCGTTTAGGCAACACGCTAGGCAAAAAAAAGCTGGCTCAAATCACCTTGATAGATGCTAATAGAACCCATATATGGAAACCCCGATTACATGAAGTTGCCGCGGGTATGTTGGATGCGGGCTCTAACGAATTATCCTATGTTGCCCATGCCCACCAGCACAATTTCCGTTTCATATTGGGTAAAATGTGTGGGGTAAACAGAGATGAAAAACATTTATTACTGTCGTCATTAGAAGAAGACAATGAAGAAATTTTGCCCGCCAGAACGATTGATTACGATATTCTGATTATCGCAGTAGGCAGTCAAACCAATGATTTTGGTACAAAGGGAGCCAAAGAGCACTGCATCTATCTCGATAAACGCGAAGCGGCCGAAGCCTTTCACCACTCCTTCCTGAATGTGTATTTAAAAGCCTCGCAAGCCGGCAGCAATAGCGATGAAGTGTTTAATATCGCCATCGTAGGTGCAGGAGCCACCGGCGTTGAATTAGCAGCCGAGCTGGATCACACCGCTCATCAATTGGTGCATTATGGTTTTGATGGCATAAAACCTGAAAACGTCAAAATCACCATCGTTGAAGCAGGGCCTAAAGTGATGCCAGCCTTATCCGATAAAACCTCGGTCGCCATTAGGCGACAACTTGAAAGCCTGGATATCCAGATATTAACCGGGCAAATGGTCACCGAGGTAACCGCCGAAGGCTTACATACCAAAGATGGCAAGTTTATTCCGGCGCGTTTAAAAGTCTGGTCTGCAGGGGTTAAATCCTGGGACTTTCTAGCCGAAATAGAGGGTTTAGAAAGCAATCACATTCATCAATTAATAGTCAAACCCACATTGCAGACCAGCAACGATGAGACGATATTCGCCATGGGGGATTGCTGCAGCTGCACCTTGCAAGGTTCTGAAAAGCCGCTTCCACCAAGAGCACAAACCGCCAATCAGCAGGCCACATTCTTAGCCAAGCAAATCGCCGCATTCATCAATCATCAGCCGTTAAATGATTTTGTCTATAAAGACAAAGGCTCGTTAATCTCATTGAGTAAGGCAGGCTCGGTAGGCAGTATTATGGGCAACCTGAGTAAAGACTTCACCTTTGAAGGGCGTATGGCCAGATTATTCTATATCTCGCTATACCGCCTACATCAGGCTACATTACACGGCTGGTTTAATACCGCGCTACTGATTCTACGTGACCGAATCAATAAACGTACAGGTCCAAAGATGAAGTTACACTAAGAAGTAAAGATAAATTACAACGATTTTTGCTGGTTTATTGCCGAGTGACTGATTGCAACTATACTTAAAAAATTCCAACTGCTAGCTATCTTCTTATGGATATCAATAGCTCCAGATACAGGTAAATTTTATGGCGGCAATCGAACTTATCTCCGGTGATATAACCACGCTGGAGGCCGATGCAATTGTATGTTCCTCTCATAAATATCTTATGCGAGGCAAAGGGCTCTGTGCCCAGGTGTATGATAAAGCCGGTGTACAGCTGGATGAAGAATGCCTGGAAATTGGCGGTTGCCGAGTCGGCAAAGCCGTTGTTACGGAAGGTTATAATCTGCCAGCCAAACATATTATTCATACGGTCACCCCACAGTTCAGCAGTGATGATATAGACGGTGCAGGGGATGTAAATTTATTAAGCCAATGTTATCAATCGGTTATTGATATAGCTTTAGAAAAAGGTTTTAAAAGCATCATTTTTCCGGCATTAGGTGCAGGCAACAATCGTTTTCCACAAGACATAGCCTCCCAAAGAGCCTTGGAAGTTTTGGAAAAATACAGAGATAAGTTCGATAACTTAACCATTTGTCTACATACCGAAGAGGCACAAAACATCTGGAAAGATACCGAACAGACGTTTCACTAATGCCTTATAAAAAGTACAAAACGCCGTGTTAACTGTGCAAAGCCCTGCTCATCGGTTTGGTTTGAGGAAGATGACGATAATTAGGATCCACCCAGCATCGTGGTAACTCCTCACCGGATAAAAATAACAATTCCGATTTCTTATAACTCTCCGGCTCCTGCGCTTCCTCTCCCACCTGATCTCTACCGATAATCTGCTGCTGATACAAATTAAATAGATCCTGTAAAGACAGCACTTCAATCATATGGCCGTTATTCCTGTCTTTTAAAAACATTGCAGCACCTCACACATTATTAATCGCTACTGACAGTGTAGGGCATAGTTTTAATTGACTTTAGCTTTGTTTGCAGCAAAGAAATAGGCTATAAAGCACTACAAGTAATATCCATCATGATAAAAAACGCGGAGAATGAACATGGGCATAAAAATTGGCGACACACTGCCTGATATAGAGCTAAAAACCCAAGATACCGACGGTATTCACGCCGTTAAAACGGGCGAGATTTTTGCCCATAAAAAAGTGGTGTTATTTGCCGTACCCGGTGCCTTTACCCCCACCT
>JABSRQ010000342.1 GCA_013215055.1 Pseudomonadales bacterium
TAGCCGCTGTGTTCCTTAGTGTGGATCCTTTGTTTAGTCGACTGTTTCTGAGTCGCCTGTTTCTTAGTTGCATGTTTCATTTCGCCAGTAACGGTATTGTTAGCCTGTTGGTTGCTTCTGGAAAGCACACTGACTGATGCCGTTTTGATAGGTGAGAATGTGTCAAACGAGGGGGAATTTTCGCTGTTTAAATAGTAGCCACATCCCGACATGGCAATGACAGAAAACAGTGTTTTTTTATACTTCATTTAGGACACCCTTCATAGCGGCAGCAATAACGGCAACAACTTTCACCACTACAATCTCCTGATCGTACTTACTTATTTCTTCTTCTACTGAACTTATTGTATGACCTGACTCTGCATCAACATATGAATTTTTCTGACTTACTGTATGCATTTATTTATCCCTAAACTATAAATAATCCCAAGTAACCCCATACCATACAGAGGCTACAGAATGAAAATGCCTAGCTGGATGGTTAGTATCAATACAGCAGATTTTAAAAGCCCTGACAATATAGATTGCTAGATCAAGATGAGAGCAATCCATCCAGCGTTTTTTGATTTAATGAGCGGCAGTCGCTGGCTTTGTCAACATAACGCAGGACTATGCTTTTAGGTAAAGGCCTTACAGGGGTTGTGTCGCATATTGGCTCACTTCTGATACCTAACACCAGCCGCCAGGTGAACTTCATCCAAATATCGAGTCTTATGCCCTCGGCATGATCAATATTTGGATGAATTTCACCTGGTAACAGAGTGGCCTGGACAAATAGGGGGCTGTTTTCCCCCAGCCTCCGTTTTTTAACACTGAAATATTTTGGATTTAAATTATTCTGCTCACAAAAGTCAGCGGCACTTAGGCCGCTGTCTTTCTGTTCTTGAAAGAGTTTTTTCCACTCATCTGCATTTTTACGTTTCATGGCGATTCCAATTGAATATTGGAGTCACCATATGAGCATTAGGCGGTCATGATAAGGGTGTGGTTTGTTAAGCGCTTACCTTAGACTTACGACGATGATTAGTAATTATCGTTTCTTTTGTATTCTTCACAGCAGATGCTGCTTGGTCAAGCTTCATCTGGCTATAGATCTCTTCACGATAAACTTCAATTTCCCCTGGTGCATCAATGCCTAACTTCACGTAATTACCTTGCACTTTAACAGCTTTAACTGTGACACTTTCGACAACATTCACAATTCCTCCTAACTCTATCGTTACCACCCTTACTTCCTTTGGTGTATCAATTCTTAGGCATGCTTTATTTTTATATACCGTCTTAAGAACGGTAACTTTGATCTCATCGCCAATCCTTATAACTTCTTTTATGCGTCTCGTTAATATCAACATTTTCACATCCATTTAAAAGTAAAAAAGCCCTAGCAATCGAGATCACTAAGGCAAATACAGATAGCATGTTTTAATTCTTCGTGCATATAGGCAACTGGGAAGTTCCAATACACACAAAAAATACAGGCTGTAATCGTAAAATTACAGCCTGATCAATTTATGCTATATAACGTCAACACAACATGAAACTGGATTCATTCCAGCCAGTGACTTCTTGAGCGTCAATCACTGGATTTCTCAACATAACGTCAGATTATGCGCAGCTATGCTTATTGCCAATGAGGGTTGTAGAGCTTCCTATAAGCCTTCACAGATAAGCATGATGTACGGCCTTTTTATGGATTGCGAGCCAGTCCTACAAACTTATTTTTTCTATCAATCAATATCAAGGTTGGCTCATCGTGGTATGGGATAATTACCGCAGTTACATTGTGTGATTCGCCGGTAGCATCGTTAGACTCACCAAGGCAATCAGAAAGGCCGTTGTCGCCCTCGACATTAAATACAATGACATCACTGGTTAATAGATGACGACCATCATCCGTAAAGCTGTTGTCCAATCCTCACCGATGCAATTAAAACCATTTACATTACACTGTAACTTTAACACTCAGGGCCGCTGGCCGCCGAAAAGCAACTGTGCAAAATTTTCAGGCAAAAAAATACCGCAGATGCTGAGCACCTGCGGCTGAAAGAGTTGTTCCACAACTCAAGAGCAAACAACCTAGGGGAATTGCCTGCTCGAACCACTATCAAGCAATAGGAACAGCTCTTTTCAATTAAGTTCATATTACTTCTTACAAATTACAACGTTTTCAACTTTAAAGCTTTAACAGTCTTGAACCTCAGCTATAACGGCATTCTCTTTGCCAGGCAATACTTTAGGCAGTCCGACACGTCAGACTCTATTTAAAACTGGGTATAGGAGTAGAAGGCGCCCCGTCTTCTATAGACCTTAAAGGCAACAGTATGAAAATCTTCAACAAACTATTAAAAAACCTCAGTAAGACACCAGCTATAAATCTATTCCTGTTAGACATAGGCATTCTGATCAACAGAATCCCCTGGGATAATCTGTTTCAATAAAGGCAAGCAAAGCTTGAGCTGGTGACAGCCTTCGGCAGTAAATCAGCCGCATAATGTAGTGTTATGTTACGTCCAGAAAGCAAAAAACCTGCAAAAGCAGGTTTGATGTATTCTGGATTTCAACTTCCTAACGGCCGTTTAAGCCTGCGGCCAATTTTAAACGCCCTGTCAGCCTCAACATAACATTCGATTATGCGCAGCTTTGCTTATTGTCTATAGGGCTTAAAATGGCTTGTAGCGCCTTATAAGGATTACCTAGCGGTATGTAATTTAGACTTCCGACGATGTTTGATAATGATTGTCGGTTGTTTTATCGCTACAGCTTCAGGATCAGGATTACGCCAGCTGGTAACTAATGAAGACGACTTTTCTTCTTCCAGCTTTATCGTATGACCTGACTCGCCATCAACTCTCTTATTTAATGCAACCATTTGATCAATCTCTAAAATGAATATGCCCTGGCAATGTCACCACGATCACCAGGACACGCTCAACTTACCACTCACGCAAGCCGTAACCTTAAGGAATTACAGCAGCAGATTCATGTTAGATAACGTAGATACAATATGAAAACGGATCTATTCCATTCAGTGTTTTTTTGAGCGTCAATCACTGGATTTATCAACATAACGTCAGATTATGCGCAGCTTTAATTATTGCCTATGGGCTTAAAACGGCTTACATCACCTTTCTCCAGATGCATTCGCTGTGGCAACTTCTTGATCAAGCTTAACTCGTCGATAAATCTCTTCACGATGAACTATGATATTTTTTGGTGCATCAACGCCTAACTTCGCGTATTTACCTTGCACTTTAACAACGGTAATTGTGACATTATCGACAATATCTACAGTTTCTCCTAGGCGCATCGTTACCTCCCTTACTTCCTTCATTTTTACATCCCTTTACAGTCACCATGTGTGAAATTGTGCTTTGCTTGTTGCCTGGTGTTTTCAGCCAAAAAGACTAACCGCGTAAAAAATAATTAGAAGCGACCCAGCAATAGCGGCAGTAATAGCGGAAGCGGCAACAGCTTTCGCCGCTACAATCTCCTGATCGTACTTACTTATTTCTTCTTCTACTGAACTTATTGTATGAC
>JABSRQ010000343.1 GCA_013215055.1 Pseudomonadales bacterium
TCAGGATCTTCATCACTGCTGACGCAGTTAGGGCTATCGGGGCAGGGCAGGAATTTGCCATTGTTAAGACCGAGGTTGTCCGGGCGTGTACCGCTGCAAGCACTTAAGATCAAGGCCATAGAAATGACCGTCAGCGAATAAAAGAGTCGTTTTAAAAAGAATGGCATCAGTCTATCCCAATAGTTTTTCTTTTATTGCATAAAAGCATACCGCAAAAATGCAAGATTGGGCATGATGCTCATCAGATTCGCTGGTTTATTGGCAGAGATACGCATGTTCAAAGTTTAATCGAAATTGGGGGTAATCCCCCTTATAATCATGAATCAGCACACTTTCAATCAAAAAACAGTAACCACTGTCCTTTAACTGTCTGAAGTTCGTACAAACCACAAGACTATGTTTTGTAACCACTTCCTTTAAAAACTGCCCCCTTAATGCTCGTGGCCTACAGAGATATTTTGTAACCACTTTTCCCCCTGAAAATACTGAATTCGGTATTTCCAGGGGAAAACACCTTCAATTTATACAAATTTTATACATCCCAAACCTTTAAATAATTTCTCATATTGGTTTTTGAGCAATACCTCCCAAGTAAGCCGATTCAATACCTTCTTTAGACTCTAAAGCTTTTTAGTCATGAATTGGCGCCACTTATCCAGCTGTTTCTCTATGCCTTTTGATGAGGCTATTTGCGGTTTAGAAGGTTTTAGATCCTTTTCCTGCTCCCATGTATTAATCAATTCTTTTGCTTTTTGAAAGGTTTCAGTGAAACTGTTACTTTTGTTTAGGGATTGTTCAAAAAAGGCTTTTCCGAAATAAGTGAATAGGCGATCATCATCACAGCCAAAAGAGCGATTATCTTTTGATGCTGCAGTGATGATAAGAGTATGTTCATCTTTCAAAGGCTCTATAAATGCGCCTGAATAACAGGCTGATATAATAACCACTTTATGTTTAATGCCGCTGTCATCTAACATTGCCTTTAAATGGGAGGGTAATAAATCCTCTAATGAAATCCCCTTATGGCCCAGTGTAAATCCAGATTTTTTACCACCATGACTGGTGGCATATAAAAACAGGATGTCTTTATCTTTATCCATAACTTCTGAAAAGTGCTGAATGGATTGTTTGATGCTGATCAGCGTTGCTAAAGGGCGCTCTTCAATTGAGCGTTGGCTGTTGACCAGAAATGCGGATTTACCTTCAATGCCATATAGATTTTCAAACTGTTTTTCGATGAAGTTAATTTCTCTGCGGAATACTTCCTGTTTGCCCCAGCCAGCGATGCCTAACATATAGAGTTGCGGTGCTTCACTCTCACTTTTTTGTACTTTGGCTAACGTTTCATCCAATAAACGCTGTTGATTATAAATGGCGTGCTCGGCTATTTTTTCAGCACTGTAAATCTTAAGATTATCATCGCCTTTGACTAATGCACCATGTTTCCATTTACCTGAAAACTTTTTAATACCGTCCACAGATTCAGCATATTCAAACGTACCTTCACCATGTTTCTGTCCATATTGGAATTGGCCAATGTAAATATTACCTTCTTCATCAACTAGCTTGCCCACACCGTCATATAAATCATATGAAAATTCACCTTCATATCGGTTGCCATCAATGCCTGTATATTCTCCTGTACCTGAAAAAATGCTATCGGCAAACTCTCCCTTCCATTGATTCCCCTCTTTATCTGTTCTAAAACCTTCGCCATTGGCATACCAATCTTTGAATTCACCCACTAAGTTGCCATAACCTTCACTGGAAAAAGTGCCTTTACCTTCAAAATCGCCCTTAACAAAATATCCGCTATAGGTTTCATCGTCACTGGATATATAGAGTCCTTGACCATGAAACTCGTTTTTAATAAAGTCGCCGGTGTATTTAGAACCATCCTTTGCTATAAATTCACCTTTGCCGTGATAAAGCCCGTCATGAGCAATATCGCCCTTATAACTTGAGTCATCTGCTAAAAGCCATTGGCCGTGACCTTGCATTTTTCCTTTATAAAAATCACCTTCGTAAACATCCCCTTTGACCAGAGTCAGTTTGCCTTTTCCATGCATCATGCCCTGTTCAAATTGGCCGATATAATGCTTGCCGTTAGTCCAGCTTAACTTGCCTTTAGCGGTGAATAAGCCTTTGTCATTCACTGGGCCTTCATATAAAGCGCCATCGGGTAAAATATGTTTGCTATACAGTTTGGCACTAACAGCATCTAATCCCCATGTTGTTTGAGTTAATATGAGATAGGCTGCGATGAAGCCAGTGCTTATAAGTAGCGTTGCCATTAATAGCTTTTTAATTATCATATTCCAATCTTTAGCGTCGCGGTCTAGGACCTTTAGAAGCTTCACCTTCTAGACTAGAGCGATCTTTTTCCATTTGTTTGATGTACATCCCACCGGATAGCCAAAAGCTTTCATACGTTCATTAAGCATGGCATCAGAAATGTCTTTGCCTACCATGATGACCTCAGTGGAGGTTTTGTCACTAATAAAAGCAAGATACTCATCAAATATTATCGCATTTTGATTTAATCACTGAAAATACTCCCCGCTTTCAGCTGCCCAAGGCCCGTCACAAGAGGTGTTTTTTCGAAGCAAGCTAACGATCGTACAGGCATTGACCTGTAGAAAATTGGTTACCTAGCTTTTACCTGTTACAACCACCCTAAATCATCAGAGTATGCCGTTAGATTTATTATCTAACTACTCTGCTGAATTCCTTCATATGACTAAACAACATCAAAATATTGTACTTCAATGGTTAATCGAAATTGGGGGTAATCGCCCCTCGTATAGACATCCCTATGTCAACTTGAACACATCAAGCGAGCAGTGCCTTTATTAATTTCTAAGATGCATCAACAGCCAATTTTGACACTAAGCATAGTCTGAATCTTTAATATGAAGTTTCACCTGTGTCGGTATTTGTGCCTGTTGAGGTGCTCGTTGACGTGGCAGTATTTGTAGCTGTTGAGGTGGAACCGTTTTCATCCTTTTTTGGAGAAAATCTTTGAGTATCCAGACTGCCATCAATATTAAAACGCATAATAAGAAAGTCTTTATCGTTTATTAAGTCGTCTTTGATGCCAATAAATACAGGTTTTCCATCAGCTTGTATTATTGATGTGTAGGCCAGTTCCACTTCTTCGGCTAAACCGGCGGTTCTTGTACCTGTAGCAGCTCCATTATCTCCTGTGAATCTGGCATCCAGGCTGCCATCGCGGTGATAAAGAGCCAGTGCAAAATCTGAATTGGAACCATTAGAACTATTACCCGCGACGATGAGGCTACCGTTAGGAAAATAGTTAACTGATTTAGCATAATCATCTGACAGACCTACGGCAGTCGTCACAAGCCCATCATCTGAAAAGCTGGCATCCAAAGTGCCATTAGCGAGATACCTTATTAAGGCAAAGTCCTGGTCTGTACCGTTATCAGTTACACCGGCAACAACGAGTGCGGTGGTAAAGTTAAAATCATTGCCTCGATTAAAGACCCGTAGTTAGAGATAGA
>JABSRQ010000344.1 GCA_013215055.1 Pseudomonadales bacterium
GCCCGGAGAAAGCGGGTATAAGATTCCCTATGGAGGATTGTATCACTACGTCTCATGCCCGCACTACTTAGGCGAGCTGCTTCAGTGGGGCGGCTTTGCGGTTGCTTGCTGGTCACTACCGGCGCTGGCTTTCTTTTGTCTGACGCTGGCCAACCTTTTACCACGGGCCGTCAGCAACCATCGTTGGTATCATGAGAAATTCAGCCAATATCCACAGGAGCGTAAGGCCATGATTCCCTACCTGGTATAAGGGACATAAAGCTTTCTTGCTTTTAAGCATGACACTATTCTGGGCAGCGGGTTGTGCTGCGTGGTTATACTCAAAATATACTGATGTAGCAGCTGCTACGATTATGTTTTTGTATACAGTTTTTATAAAATAATAATAAGAGTGAAGACAATGCATCTTCAGCTATTAAATAGATTGATTCCACCTGTGCTAAGGGGGGATTACAATTCCCTTATGCGCAGCCAACTACTCATTGGTCTGCTGTTGACGGATATCGTCATCCTGCTGTTATTTTTTGCACTGGTATTATTGCTACCTAATTTCGTGCAAGATAAGAAAGTGCTTTTTTCCATCTCGGCGTTTGTACTCAGCCATGTGTCGATATTAATATTTTTTGTTAAATCTCATCATCTAATATTAGCCTGCCATCTATTGTTGGCTACCTTAAGTTTATCAATTTTTCTTGCGCTACAGCTAACGGGTGGGTTTAGTGAATCCGTCATGTTGCAGTTGGTGTTTCTTATCCCCACTACAGCCTTTCTTCTTCTGGGGCTTAAGCGTGGATTAAAGTGGTTTCTATTGTCAGCGGCAATGACGGTCATCTCATTTTTCCTTGCCAAGCTGGACATTGGCTCGGTACAACTTCTCAGTGATAGTCAAAATCAGGTGATGAACGATTGCCTGCACTTCCTTGTGTTTCTGATGGTCAGTGGTGCCATCATGATCTACGAGACCATCAATGAAGATTTAAAAGCCAGGCTGCATACGGAAAAAGATAAGTTATCGTATGAAGCTAGCCACGATGGCTTAACGAAGATTCCAAACAGGGCCGAATTCATACGCCGGCTGAATCAGTCTCTGTTGTTAGCGCAACAGAATGAGTCACAGCTGGTGCTGATTTATATTGATCTCGATGATTTTAAACCCGTGAACGATACCTACGGTCATCATGCAGGTGATCTTCTTCTAAAAACCATCGCCAAGCGTTTACAGTCCACCATTAGAGCTTCTGATACTTGTGCAAGACTGGGCGGGGATGAGTTTGCCCTGATCTTATCGGGAGTGAGTCAGGCGCAGGATATCACTCATATCGTTAATAATTTGCTGGAAGCGATTAAACAGCCCATCGCTATTGCGGCTAACCATGTTGTTGTACGAGGCAGTCTCGGGGTGGCTTCATACCCCGACGATGCTAATAATGCTGAAGGACTCTGCATCAATGCTGATACGGCAATGTATCAAGCGAAAAAAGTGCATGATACTTGTGTATTCTATAAAGATGTACAGAGAAAAATGACCATTAAATATCCATAATATCAGTAGTTTATAGTCAGAGTTAACAAATCGTATCATCACGATGGCCCCTCTGATAACAGAGGGACATTACTTTGACATAGAGGCTGTAACGGAGTACTAAAGGCTAGAATAAAGTTTAAACAGTTAAAAAAGTCTCACACCACAAAGGATGAAGCTTGTGTATACCTACTCTAATAATTAAAAAGCACTGAAACGCTATAAATCCTACCTACGGCCCCCTGAATAGTCACTTCATTGCTTGGCGAGCCAATACCTAGGTCTGGCAAAAGCATTTCATCATCCAGAAGATTATTGACAGTAAAATCCATTTTCCAATCGTGCCAAGAGAATCGATAATTAGCATTGAGTAACGTAAAAGATGATAATTCAGAGCGTTGCCCAACTCTGTAATGCATACCATTAGCATGCATCATCGATGCGCCTAATCGATGTCGATCAGTCAGCGTATAAGCCACACCCAGATTCAACGTATAATCAGGCACAATTAAGGTAAACTTGTCCTGTTCCTGTAGTGGGTCTTGTTTAAAAATATAATTGGCATTAGCGAATAGCTTGAGTGCACGGTGTTTGTATTGGTAATCAAGTTCTAAGCCTGATGTATCAATCTTCTCACCATTGATGAAAGAATTCCCTGAGCGTTCGATAAAGTCTTCTCCCTCCATATAATAAGCATTGATAACAAAGAGAGAGTTGTGGCGGATAAGACTGTAGGCCAGCTCAATGCTTTCAACCTGCTCTGGCACTAAATTTGGATTACCCACAGATCCAGGGCTACTTTGAATATGGGTTTGTAATATTGTTGGGGAAGAAAAGGCGGTTGAATACAGCAACTTTATCGATTGAGTGCCATTAAGTAAAAAAACCGCGGACGCTCTAGGTGAAAATGCCGAACCGTATACCTCATTTTCGGTATAACGCCCTCCCAAGGTATAGGCACTGCTCTCGGTTTTAACTTCTAGCTGAATAAATGCAGAATATTCATACAGGTCAGTTGCCGGCAGACTCTCTGAGTAGACTTCTCCCGTTGCCCTATCGACATCCTTTATTCCCCCTGTCGAACGCTGCTCTGATTCCAGCCCCATATATAAGTTTATAGCGTCAGCTAATGGCTGCTCAAATGATGCGCCTACACGCGCCCTGTAATCTTGTTGGTCATCAATGGGTTTACCTATGGTGTCTTTACCATTGAAATTATTATCTGTTGCAAAAGATATATGGAAATTATTGTAGTCACCATACAACTTAAACATGCCGTCATTGATTGGCCACTGGTATTGCCCGTGTAAAATAAAACCCGTATTTGTTATCGCATTGCCCTGAATCAGAGGCTGTAAGCGAATGTTGCCAGTTTTTTTCGCATCAAACCCCTGCAGTAATAGCGTCAGGCCCTGATATTGATAATTCATAACAAAGGCTGTGGATTCTTCTTGCCTCAAAGCCTGAGTAGAGATTTCTGTACTGCCATCATTATCACTAAATTGGGCTTTATAACCGTCCTCACGTCTGGCTTCCATGGAAAAACTGAGTGTGTGCTGCTGACCGGGGAAACGGTGTTGATAATAACTCGCAGCTTGTTTCAAACCGTCAGAACCCGTGGGCACTCTGACATCATTGCCGCTGGATTTTCGCGTGATGATCTTGATGACACCTGCTGTTGCATTACTGCCATACAGCAAAGTTCCTGGGCCACGAATCACCTCGATCTTCTCAATGGCATCCCAGGGTACTGCTGCATAGGGGATCTCTGCATTAACGGCCGCCCAATAGGGCGCATCATCGATGAGGAACAAGATTTTTTGGTTAAAGGTTTCGTATAAACCCCGTGAATTAATCGGCGTATTGCCTATACCTGTATTCGTCGCTAAAATACCCGGCACAAAGGAAAGAAACTCCCTCAGGTTCCTGATACCCAACTCTTCCATATCATGTCGGCTATAGCTAGTGCCCATCCATAAATAGATAAGCCTTTGATTA
>JABSRQ010000345.1 GCA_013215055.1 Pseudomonadales bacterium
AGCGCATAGATAATAGGCAGGCAGGCAATAGTCGCGACAATGGGTTCAAATTCTTGCGGGTTGCAACTGGTCAACGTACAGGAGATCATCAGGTAGGCTATGGCGAATGGCATTATTAGTGTTAGCGTTAGAATGACAAGATAACTGAATGTGCTCAGGCCACGGTAAGCACGGATAACAGAGGAAATTAGCGCAATTGACAGGGTAAGGAAGATTAATTCTAGAGGCATAATAGTTTGCTTTTAGTGCGAGATAACAGTGGTTTTATAGTTATATTCTTGGTTTTATTATATTTTATGGAGCTGATTATTCAACAGTTTCCTTTTATTGTCTAGCTGCTATTACGCGGTATTTTAATGCAAGCCAGGCCTAGGAAAGTATGGTTATAATAACCGAAAAAATCGTCAGTAATGGCATATTATTTCCAAACCGAATAGTTTGTACATTTACGCAACTGGGCAAGCATATCGAAGGCTGGGTTGCCCAGGAATTACTGGAAAGCCATGTGGTAAATGAGTATCTTAGCCTGACTAATTTCAATGGCGCTTATGAATGCAATGATGGTGAAGATCCCCTGAGGATTATAGCTTCAATGGATGAATAGTATGGCATCTTAAGCCTGGAAGGACTTTGTGACTAAAATATTTAGCTTCAGTCAGTGCCACTGCAACACGACTACCACTAATCGTAACAGTTAGGATGTGGAGTCGACTTCATACTAAAAGCCTCTGATGATTTTTAACTTCCTAAGCTCAGACATCTCAGTAGCCAAAACACACACACTAAAACACCAAGAAGGCCGGTTCTCTCCACAGCCTGCTTCACTGCTAGACTCTCTATACACCTCAGCTCCAAAGTCCGGAGATATGTATGGACGTTATTCGCACCCTCAAGCCTGGCACCCCAGGCACTAAAGGCTTCCTCAGACAGTATGGTCAACAGCTAGTTGCTGTACGCTATCGTAATGATCCACAACGGCGTCGCCGCCTCACAACCATTGAATTTATTGTTGAAGAAAAGCCGATGCCAGCAGATTTACCGAAACATTTTAAATTTGGGAGGCGCGGCCCCTACCTAATGCCTATTCATGTAGCTTTTGAAGAAACAGACCTACGGCAACGAGTGAAAAGTGCAGGCGGTAAATGGGAACGTGAATATAAAGTATGGTTACTTCAAGAATCTCTAGTTATAGAAATGGGACTCTACCAACGTATAGTTCAGCCACTAATGTCTAAATATGATGCCGTAGATATCAACCTATAGCCATTTATGTTTACATATAGACATATTAGTTATATACGCACATTGCGTTGAATCAGCTGTTAGGTGAAATCATGAAACGTATATCGTGCATAATTCTGATTCTTCTTAGCTGGAACCTGAACGCTGAAGAGAATTTGAATAAATATTTAAAGTCTCTTGAAGGATACTGGCATAGTACAGCTGGTGTTTTAGATATTGGATTTAAAATTGAGAATGGAGACCTCTCTCTTTGGGGATTTGATTGTCCAGACAACAAGATTTCAATTTTATCTAAAGAGATAAGAATGAGAGATGGCATTAAACAGACGAGTCTTAAAATTAAGGTTCACTTTAAAAAAGGTTTCGAGTGTCCAGGTTCAAAGGCTATGGAAACAAAGTATCATATTCCAGCTCAATTCGATGACGAATTTTCATTAACCTTCATTGAAGGGGCATGTATCAAGAAAGCCTGGCAGTCAAACTGGGACTATTCAGTAGGTGGTACCATTATAAATTCATGCAGTCTTAGCCCTCCATGAGAGAGAGTCACCTAACAAAGCAATGCAATCTGACTCCGCAAACTGTCACTTGTTTTGCCATAAACCCGGCAAAACAACCGCCAGCTTGCTACGCAGTTGATTGCGGCGTTCAGGCTGTAGGAAAACCCCTGTAACTCACGCTAGATAAGCCCTTATCTGATAAAATGGTCACTTCTGCCGTTTTTGGACCTGATTCGTGGCCAATTTACTTACCGATGATATTCATCAAACGTTTTTCATCAGTGAACATTACTTAGATATTCTTGGTGACAACACTTATGAATATTGCCTTTATAAACTCTTCTCTGGGAAAATCGATCTTTGCGAGTTTGAAGCGAAACTAAAAAATTATCGCACTGGCAGAAAGGCCTTTCCTCCCGCTTTGTTACTACGTGTTATTTTCTATGCTTATTATCGTGGCATAACTTCTAGCCGTGTTATTGAACAGCTATGTAAAACGGATTTGAAATTTATAGCCTTAGCTGCCGGTAAAACACCTCATTTCACCACCATTGCTGACTTTGTTAGCGGCCATTGCGAGGCTATTAAAAAACTCTTTCAAAAAGTGCTGATGATCTGTGATGAAAGCAATTTAATTGGTCGTGAACACTTTGCTATTGATGGCTGTAAAATCCCTGGTGATGCATCAAAGGAATGGAGCGGCACGCATAAAGAACTGCAACATAAAGCAGATAAAATGAAAGCCAATGCAAAACGTATTGTCGAAAAACACCAATCACATGATAGCTCTCAATCTC
This sequence comes from Pseudomonadales bacterium, assembly GCA_013215055.1. Lineage (GTDB taxonomy): Bacteria > Pseudomonadota > Gammaproteobacteria > Pseudomonadales > DT-91 > CAKMZU01. Next base: position 2,540 of record JABSRQ010000345.1, read on the forward strand.
ACAATAATGATAATCAGCAACGTGAATTACAAACGATAGACACGCTATTAAAAAACGCCGATAAAATTGAAGCGTTTCTTAAGGATAATGAAAAACGCATCGGTGTAGGGCTTAGAAAGAAAGAGGTAAAAAGTAACGTAACAGATAACGAAAGTACCAAAACGACCGGTTCTAAAGGCACTATACAAGGTTGGGGTTGCCAAGGGGCTGCAGATGAAAAGTACCAGGTTGTTGTTGGGGCCGAAGCGATGGGGTTCGGTTCAGACCAAGCGGCACTCAAGCCAATGATAGAAATTATTCGCGAAAACCTTTCACAAGATGTTTTTGAATCAGGTGTTTTATTAACGGCCGACACTGGCTATAGCAGTGTGATCAATTCTGACTATCTTTACAGTGAAGGTATTAATGCTGTTGTGCCAGATACTGAGTTTCGTGTTCGCGATAAGAAAATATCACAGTCTGAAAAATACCAGACACATAAAAAGAACAGACAGAAATTACGTAAAGATAAAGGGGATGGTCGAACGGCTATTCCTGCTACAGAATTTCATGTCGATTTTGAAAGTAAAACCTGCATTTGTCCGAATGGTAAAAAGATGATGTTTCAGGGTGATCACTTTAGTGGAACCCGAGGGGCCTATATACGTTTTAAAGGTAAATTAACCGATTGCCGTGATTGCCCGAGGCAAAGTCAATGCATGTAAAA
>JABSRQ010000346.1 GCA_013215055.1 Pseudomonadales bacterium
ATATAAATACTCTGCCAGTCCTATAGTGGGTTGATCAAAATCCAAGGGGGGGGGGCGGATAATCGTCGAAATCCAAAACAAAAAGAACATTGGGCAGATATTGCTAAGAAAGACGGCATTACGTTGATGACCTACGATATAGTGATAAACCGTTATCGTGAGAATTTAATTGTCGAGAAAAACGTATTGTCCTACGCTCAGGAAGGCTATCGATATAAGTTTTTAACCTGTGACCCAGGAAATATATTTGTATGGCTTGGTCCTGATCATTTGCATTTAAATAGAAACCAGGAAGAATGGCTTAAATCACAGGGCTATGACATTGACGCTTGGAATGCTGGGGGTATGTTAACTCAAAATCATAAGCGTCCTGCTGACCCTCATGATTCTGTAGCTGAAATGATTAAAAGTATTAAGAGCTCTAATAAGGATAAATGACAATAGGTAGTCGAAGAAATAAAGCTCGGAAATATTGCGAGCGTTGAGCAGAATTTATGATTGTGGAGAAATATTGGAAATATGATTACCGTTTATAGCAAACTGTTGGAAAAAGAAACAGACGCACGGAGATTATTAAAGGCATATGGATATGATTTGGAATCAGACCCATATCTTATAAGCATCCCTGACATTTTAAGGGAAAAAGCAAAAGAAGATATCCAATGCCCAGGTTGCACTTGCAAAAATATTATCATCGTTGCAGGTGGTGTTAAGAACGGCTGTGTTGTGACGCAGCCTCATTTCCGAACGAAAGGTAAAAATACTCATGCAAAAAACTGTAGCTATCTTGCTCAGGAAAAATCTGAATCAATAATCGGAGAGGAATGCTATCTAACTTCAGCTGCTACTGGTAAAACAGACTTCATTGCAAGGGTCATAACTAAAGCCATAAGTGAAGGTTTGGTGAATGAAGAGGACTTTGCAGCCTACCGGGAATGGTCGTTCCAACAATTAACACTCTGTAACTGGGAGCCATTAGTTTTGTCCTATGACAAAACAAGGCTATTCATGGATTGCTGGTTAGCAACCAGAACAGCTAGTTTAGAATTAGATTTGGCTCCAAGATATGCCAAGCGCTTCCAATCGCAAATGGCAGTACGAATGATATGCCCGGATTTGGTTAATGAAATTGGCAATATTGGTATACCAGCATATGAAATATATGGAATAACTAAAGGATCTCTGAAGCGAACTTACACTAATTGCCAACTATTCGGTGTCCCTGATATTTCTCACCTTAGTAAACATAATCTTGCACTTCAATCGTTGATAAGCTCACTACCCAAATTGGGCTACAGAAAAACCAGCTTTAGCAGCACTTGGTTGTCAACTTTTTTAGGAGTTTTACTATACGCAAATAAATGGAATATTGAGATCTGTAAAGATGGACTTAGCAAGATGAGAGAAACAATATGGCCTGAGATTGATGAGTCACTTAACGTTATTGGGACGAACCTCTTTGACAATATTACTGCTCGATTCACAATTATGTACGCAAACAATTATCATTATTTGCTTAATGATATCGATGATTATGAGTTAAAACACAAAGGAGTGATGGAAGCTTGGAATGAATAAAAGGTCAATGCAGTTTACTCGGCTCGGAAATACATGTTACTTATCTCATCCCCATTCTCTTCTTGATATCGCTCACTACGAGCCTTTATTTTGTCAGGGTTAGCTTTAGAATAGGCTTTTCTACCAGCACAGATACATTTCTTACACTTCTTTTTTAAGCCATCAGCACAGCCTTTATGCTTGTAAAAATTGGTTTTAGGCTGGAGTGCTCCATCAGGGTTTAAGCAGTTTTCAGCAGATATACAGGTTTTCAATCATCTTTTATACCAGATTTTACATAATATTTCAGTTCAAAATAAAGACAAAGAATGTGCTCTGAATAACCTGAAAACTGACCAATAAGATACCAACTGGAAATGTAGACTATCTTAAGTTTAAAGGCGATTTGTACACAAAACTCTTGACTTAAATTATTTAACAGGCAATAATTTAACCGTAAGACGTTGTTATTTAAAGATAATTTGTCCGAGTTATTTTAGTCTACATTTTCCCGCTGATTTAAGTTTTATTTGTCTGGCCATGGCCGCTGACATTCGTGTGGCATCTACAACAGCCTATTTTCGCCCTGCAGGCATCAATAATGGCCTGAATGCAGCAGAACTTGGCTTATCCTACATTCTGCCCAGAGCCATAGGCTCAACCCGAGCCTTTGAAATTATGCTCACCGGGCGTGACGTACAAGCTCAGGAAGCCGCGGATATAGGCCTGGTATCAAAAACGGTTGCTGCTGATCAACTCATGGAAGAATGCCTAACCATGGCCAAGCGCATGTGTTCATTCAGTCAAATCGGACTGGAGATGACCAAGGAGATGATCTGGGCGGGTCTGGAGGCCGGCAGCAGGAATTCACATATGCATCATGAGGCACAGGCTCAGTTGCTGGTACGCATGACAACGGAGAACTTTGAAGAAGCCATAAGAGCACGTAAGCAGAAACGTCCGCCGGTCTTTAAGGACTAACTCTAAGGAACAAACAGCTGCCAGAGGATACGCCCTGCAGCTGTTTTATTTAACCCTGATAAATCTTAAGCACTTTTTTCACGTAGTGCTGTGTCTCTGGGTAGGGTGGAATCTTATTACCATATTTTTTTACCGCGCCCTCACCGGCATTGTAAGCAGCAAGAACCAGCCTAAGATCGTTATCAAACATGCGCATCAATACCTTCAGGTATTTAACCCCACCCTCGATATTTTGCTCTGGGTTACGCCTATTGCTGACACCAAAACGCTTGGCCGTGGCAGGCATTAGCTGCATAAGCCCTACAGCGCCGGCATGCGACTTGATCCTGGGGTTATAATAACTCTCGGCATGAATGACGGCATGTATCAAACGCGGATGAATACCATGTCTGGCCGCAGCCTCATCGATATAGGGCTGAAACAACTTTCGATTCTTGCTGTAACTCTTGAAATACTTTACTTCTGTCCAGCCTTTCCAGCTGTACTCTATGGGAACATGCTTCTTGGTAAGACGCTTATCGCCATAGTGTAGCTTGCCATTTTCGTCGACATAACGATAAATCTCAGCATATGCCGGAAAAGAGAGCATAAAAACAAACGATGAAATACTTATAAGTAACCTGGTCATATCCCGGATGCAATCTATCTATCTATTATTAGTAGAAGCCAAGCTTAGCAAACTTTGCAATTGCTGACACTTATCTGATGGCAAGAGTGAAGCATAAGGCGATCAAAAACAAAAAATCAGGCAAAAAAAAGGCTCTGACATTGCAGAGCCCTGGATGCACTGAATATTTATCGCTTATCGATAAGCTTGTCTCCGCCCAGTAATATATGTGCCGACTCCTGTAAAAACGGGTCTTCATTGTCGATCTCGTTGCCACTACCTTCCGCAGAAACCTTTTCAGCCTCCTTGGTCAGTGTATCTTCCATCACTTT
>JABSRQ010000347.1 GCA_013215055.1 Pseudomonadales bacterium
ATCATCCATAGGCTCACAATTAAGCTTATTAATCAGGGGGCGGTAATACTTCCTATGCCAAAATAAAGCCTATATCTGCTGTTCGGGCCGTAAATCAGTAATACCCATACCAACGTTTAGCCATCCGTTAATGCAGGTTCATACGATTCGGCTTTCGCCCCTATGGACATAAAGGCAGGCGTTAGCAGTATATCGGCCAACAATGCGGCAATGATTAATGTTGCTCCCAGCCAGCCTAGATCCTGGTTCCAGCTGAATGACGAGAGCATAAATACCAGCAAGCCTGCGGCCAAAATAACACTGGAGCTGAATAATGCTCCTTGAATATGTGCCATTGCATCAATAATGGCCAATTCCTGGTTTTTACCCAGAGACCTTTCTTCCTGATAACGAGAATACAGGTGAATTGTGTCGTCGACGCCAACGCCTATGGCCATACAAAAAACAATGCCCGGCAATGGATTTAAGCCTTCACCGGAAATAACATAAATAGATAGACCAATCATTATCGGCAAAACATTGGGAAAGATGGCAGCCAAGGTTAATCGCCATTGCCTGAATACAATAAATACCATTAATAAGATCAATGCTAACGCGGTGAGTATACTGAGTAACAACTCCTCAGCCAGTTTATTCATGCCGCCGTAAACGACCAGCGTTTCGCCGGTTAGTTTTATTTGTAAGCCAGAGTCCACTAGATGTTGTTGCTGATATTGATTGATCTGTTGCTTCAGCTCTATCAGTTTACTCGCACCAATATCGATACTATTCACCTGAATCCTGGCATGTGAATAATCTTCAGTGACGACGTTAGCTAAAATACCATTGTTGCTTTCCTCGGCAAGCAGTAATAACTGCGCAATGGCATTACGGTTATCCGGTATGCTGTTCTCTCCGGTGACAGCCTTGTTCAAGGCAATGACTATTTGCCCTATATGCAAATTATTTTTTCCATAACCCAATTGCTCTAACCAAAGGTTTAACTCAGTCACGGCCTTTATAGCCTGGCTTTCACGAAATGCAGCGTCTGCACCAAGAATGGAAATCTCTAACGGAACAGGCCCTGAAAAATGCTCAGCCATTAACTCACCGGCAACAACTTGTGGGTGCTCCTCATTGAGCATATCACTCATGAAATAGTTGAAGTTGGCAAAACTGCTGATATAAGCACAACTGATCAACAGAAAAAGCGCCACGCTAATCACCCGCCACCTGTTTTTATCACTTATGGACCTTGCAACGAGGCTATTGAGTAGCGAACCAACACGATAATTTTTGGCGGGTTTAAAATTCGGTTTCAATAACATCAGCATTGCTGGAATGATCAGTAGCATGCCTAGCAAACTGAAGATAACGCCAAAACCAAGGTGAAATCCAAAATTACGTAATATTTCCATCTCGGAACTTAGCAAGGCAAAGAAACCAACAGCCGTTGTCAGGCAAGAGATCATGGTAGCCTTGGCGGTAAATAAGATGGTTGCGCTAACAGCATCTTTAATGCTCTTGCCGTCGGCGATCTCACTTCGGTAACGAGAATAAAAATGGATGTTGTTAGCCACAACAATGACCAGCAAAAGAATAGGAAAGGTAATGGTAATTTGGTTGATATTATCGCCACACAAGCCCATAAAACCTTTAGTACATGTCACTGCAAAGACAAAACTGAAAAAAGTAATCAATACACAATACGCACTGCCAAAAATATAATAGATCAACAATGCCATCAACAGCATCGATACCGGTACCAGCAAAGCAAGGTCAGCGATCATCATATCCCTGACGGCCATACGCGTGAATGCAATGCCAGAAAAATGCAGCTCAATCTCGTTATCGGTTTGCTGTGTTAACTCACTGACTATGGTCTTAAAAAAATCAGCATGAGGTTTTATTTTTTTGAAGCTATCGAGTTCAAGCGGCATTTCAGCGGCAATAATCAGCGCATTGCTATGCGTAGAAAGTATCTTATTGGCGCTATTAGGTGATTGACGTAAATAGCTTAACTTTTCAGCTAGACTCATATGGGCGACATCATCATCACCAAATAAGGGATCAATATAAACGCTTTCTTCATCACTGCGAATAACCGGAATATTGCTAGGGCTTATGACACGAACAAAGCGTTGGCTGGCTTCCAGTTTATCGGTAATAGATTCCACGCTAGCCATAAGCTCAGCTGTGAGGTCTTCTGGATTGATTATCGCAACTAAGAGGCCATCCTCCGCACCAAATGCATCACGGTAGAATTGCCGATAGTCATTATCGGGGTTATCCATTGAAAACAGCATGGCAAAGTTGTTTTCAATAGCCACACTTTTACCGGCATAGATAGCACAGGCGATAATAAGACTGGCGAGTACAAGCAAGTACTTTGGTTTATTCAGCGACCAGGATAGATAACGATTCAACATCATAGTCATAGCTTAAACAGACATGTTATTCAGGTAATCTTTGAATAGTTTCATATCCTGATTACAAACATGATTAAACTGAATACGTGTCGTGTTATCCATGGCATCGAGGTACTGTGCGTTTAAAGTAATGTTTATCTCTTTTAAATGTAACTGGAAATCTTCGTGATCTATCTGCGCATTTAGCTGAGTATCAGTTTTCAAAGCAGCACCGAAGAAGTTAATATCTTTTACGGTACATTGCCCAACAATCTTATCTTGCTGAAGTACGTCAATGCTTATCGGATTTTTCGGCGCAACTCTTTTACTGATTCTTCTAGCAATGCTCTGCCCTTCATCGGCCGCGTACAAGGTATAGCTCTCATCCTTCTCCTGCTCTATATCGGAGAATAAAAAGGCGTGAGAAGCCTTAATCAACGCCTCGCTCTTCTCTAATGAAACAAGATGGTCGGCATCATGCATGAGCATAAAGTGTGCATGGGTACATCGTTTAGAGAACTCAAATTGCTCAAAGGGTGTGGTAAAGTGATCAAACTCACCTGCTACCACAAGCGTAGGCACGGTTATCGTCGCTGAAAATACATCGTGGTTAATCAATCGCAGGGTATTGTGAAAGAAGCGAAGTTTTTCATTGTCATCCAGACTGCCTATTTGAGCCTGTAACAGCTTCAAGTGCCTGCTGCTAATATTAACATGAGCATTTTGCTCCATATTAACGATCAAATTCATACCTGCGACACAAAATTGTTCGCTATGCTCTTCACTCAGATTTCTGATGAATTCTAATCGTTTAAGCGAACTAGGCTTAAGTGTGGTAGCGATACCTGACACAATCAGTTTGTTGACATTATCTGGGTAGTGACAGGCGTAAATGGCAGCAAGCAATGAACCATAAGAGATACCGATTAGATTAATCTTGTGCACTTCATGGTGATACAGAAACTTATGTAACAAGCTCGCCATCTGCTCCAGGGTTAAATCTGCAGCCATCTGTTTATTGCTGCCCTGCGAGGGCAAATCAATCAGCAAAACAGGGCACTTAACTAAAGAGGCTTTGACCTCCTTA
>JABSRQ010000348.1 GCA_013215055.1 Pseudomonadales bacterium
CTTCTCTTCGGTGCCTTCCTGTGCAAACAGAGGCGCAGCGACTGCTAACAGCCCCAAGCCCATCATCCTTCTTAGCATTATTAACTCCAATTACTATTGTCTAAAAATTAAAGGCGCAAAGTCTATTATGCAATCATGCAAATAACCAGTACTTCGACGAATATCTCATCACTTACTGCAAGGTTAGAAGTACCTGCGACAAGTCCTCGCCATCCTGTTCTGTCTGCTGAATAAAAATGCGCTCTGCCGCAATACCATTGACGCTAACAAGGGTATTCTTAACCATTAATGCACGCTCATGAGCAAGATCTGTTAACGCTTGGCCCTCAATTCTCTGCGCCTCTATCAATGCCTGATAGTAACTGACAAACTTTTGTTGCTCTAAAGCGTCCTTAGTCAGCCCTTCTTTATCAGCCTTGAGCGTCTCTTCGATAAGAGATGAACGTTCATCACTAACCTGAACCTCAAACAACCTTTCAAAACCACGTTTTACATGCTTGTCGGCTAACGGTAGAGGATGGGCGTAGAGCTGGCCATCAGCTGAGGCCTTGCGACCACTTTTTTGTAAATACTCCAGCACCTGCTGATTGGCATGACGCTCGGCAAGGGCGTTATAATCCTCGGCACGATTTACCATGCCCCTGACAGCCAGCGTCAACTTCGGCCTATCATGCAACGCATTCGCCAGCGTCTGCAATTTATCGGCAGAATCCTCATCAAGAACAGATTCACCGGCAGAAAATTCGACAATATTCAGCTCATCGTCACTACCGGCTAAACCTGCCAATAGACTAAACGGCGAAGAGACGGCCTTTACAATGATATTTGAGAACACCTTCCAGACCAGCCCCTTAACACTGAAATCCGGATCATTAACATCACCTTCTATATCAAGATCCAGATTTATTTGATTGTTCTTATCCTCCAATAAGGCCACGGCCAGCTTCACCGGCAATCTGGTCGCCTGCTCACTCTCTACCTTCTCGCCAAAATCGAACTGATTAATATGGATATTATTCTTTCCTAACAGATTATTGTTAGCGAGCGTGTAATCCAGCGTTAAAGTAATCTGCCCTTGCTTCACCTTATAGCCCGCATAGGTAGAGGAATAAGGAGTAAAGCTGGTCATTTCAATGCCTTTAAACATGATATCCATATCCAGCGTCGGCTGATCAATCATAAAGTTTGAGCGCCCCTTTATCTCTACTGGCGCATGCCCGTCCACTTTGGCCTTCAGATGAACCCTGGAGGCTCTACCCGGAATGGTTGAAACACCGGTTACATAACCATAAATATGATCCAAAGACGTCACATAGTTTGGCGATAGCGTCCTGTCGGCAAAATAGATCTTGCCGTTTTTTATCACATTCTTTTTAATCTTTACCGCAAAAGGCTTTTCTTCAGCTTTGCTGACGTTGTCCGCCTTGGTTTGGGACGTAGCTTTTCCCTCAACAATCAGATTCTGTAAATTGATAGAGCCATCTTTAAGCATTTCCGCCCTGATATAGGGCTTGTACATCGTTAACACATCAATACTCAAAACATTTTCAACTAAATCCAGGTCCAGCTCTTTTAAACTCAGAGAACGCCATGAAACAGCGCGCTTACGCCTGATATCATCGCGTAAAGAAAAGTTATCGATGGATAAATCCCCGCTCACATGCATCACAGAAAATGGCTGTTCAGAGGCTGTATCCCCCTGATTCTCCTTGAGCTCATAGTGCATTGCGGTAGATAAGCTACCCTTCGATATTGAAGCACTTAGAGAATCCTCGATATAAGGTTGAGCAAAGACCAAGCCCATCTTCTCTAGAGTCACATCTCCCTGTAAAGCAAGAGGTGTCAAAGTCCCCTCAGCTGTTACCGATAGATGCGCCGATTCATTTAACAAGGAATCAAGACTTAAGCTGACATCCTCCCGGGAATCACTGTGTACATTTTCAAGTAAAATATTTACATCAGAAATAGCTAATTTAACCGGGGTTGCAGGGCTTCTGTCTTCAAAGTCTACAGCCATAGACTCTATAGCCAGCGTATCCACCTTCCAATACCAGTCAGTAGCATCGGTGTCGGCAGCCGCTTGAGCTTTCGCCTCAACGCCTTCTTCAGCCAACGCAAGCTTGGATGGATCCTCTGCCGACTCAAAGGCTGAAAAATCTAACGCATGATCAATACTTAATGTGCCATCTTTATACTGCGTCAGCGCCAGCGCGGTTTTTTTAATACTGATCTTTTCAATCAAGGCCTGCTGCTTAACACTGTTTACAGCAACACCACTAATATCCAGCTCAGGCATATCGATCAGTGTCGCCTGAGATTGCTCATCAATTAATTTAAAGTCCCTAAGCCTATAATGGCCGTTAGAGAGTTGAACTCCCCACTCAGGCTCTTGAAAAATTTCATAATCGGTTTCAAAACTTAGCAATGCCACCGGCACATCGAAACCCAACTGTTCTTTATAAAACTCGACAAACTGAGCTAAATCGATATTGGTCAGCTTCAAACGCCCCTTCGATGACATGGGGCGCAGGGTCAGCGCTCCATCCCACTCTAGTGAACCACCTTTTTTACCGACTAATCTCAAGCCATAGCCGTTATCTTCTTTAGTATCGACCTCAGTAGAAAATCGATTTAAAGAGAAACTAATGGGGGATAAATCCAGCAGGTTATCACCTTCGCGGCTTTTATCTTTGACTCGTATAGCCGCATCGGACAATATAAATTTTGTGATTCTAACGGACGGTATGTAATCTTCAGTTTCTTCGGCACTAGACAACTCTACTGCTTCCTCATTAGTACCTAACACCCTATCCAGAATGTCATCGAAGCTGAAGCGACCATTTTCCAACAACCCTACATAAACATGAGGCTGTGACCAGCGAATCTCTTTAAAGGTCCAGGCAAGATGAAACAAAGAGCTGGCTTCAAAATCAATAAAAAGTTCCTGCCACTGAATCAGCTTTAATGGCTGGTCAGACTCTTTACTCTCTATGGAGAAGTCCTTGATGCTCAGCGTCAGCAGAAAGGGATTAAACTTAACCTCGCCTACCGATACAGCACGCTCAGTCATAGGCGTTAACTGTTCAACCAGCTGTTTTTGCAACACATGGGGGAGCAGAAAAAAGCCCAGCAAGGCATAGAGCCCAAGGCTTAACGATGCAATCAACAGCGAACGCTGCCAACCTGTCATTGCTGACCATACACTGGATAAAGTCATTGAAACTCCATGTATAAAGAGAGGTCTTCCATTAAATATGCGCTCATCTTAGCAAGATAGCCCTCCGGTGAACACATTAAAGGGCTGACTTTTTTCAGGCATTAAAAAACCCGCTAACTCTTGCGAACTAGCGGGTTTTTTATAACGCTTTAGAAACTGTTGGGCTGCAGCATCCTACCTGGAAGGTAGCATACCATCCGCCCGGCAGACGAGATTACCAGCCTGTAATTTCTTTCAGTGCTTCGCCGATACCGG
>JABSRQ010000034.1 GCA_013215055.1 Pseudomonadales bacterium
GTCAGGTGCATCATATTCAATTTAAGAGTGGTGAAAAGTCTTCCGATCTTAAGGTTATCGATACCTGTGGTAAACGTAATACCGGCACCCAGGTGCGCTTTATTCCTGATGCTCAATATTTCGATAGCCCTAAATTCTCGGTGCCACGGTTAAAACATGTTCTTCGTGCCAAGGCGGTATTATGCCCTGGCCTAAAAGTTATCTTTGTAGACGAAGCCACCAAAGAGAAGGTGGAATGGTATTACGAAGACGGCTTAAAAGATTATTTGGTTACACGTACCGGTGATTATGAATGTTTGCCTGCCGAACCGTTTATTGCCTCATTTGCAGGTTCAACCGAGGCGGTGGATTGGGCCGTGCAATGGTTTGAAGAGGGCGGGCCTGAGCTGACGCAGGAATCGTATGTGAATTTGATTCCAACAGCGCAAGGCGGTACCCATGTGAATGGTCTGCGTACCGGTTTGTTGGAGGCTATGCGTGAATACTGTGAGTTTCGAAATTTATTGCCACGTGGCATAAAAATATCCGGCGATGATATCTGGGATAAATGTAACTATGTGTTATCGGCTAAATTAGCCGATCCCCAATTTTCCGGCCAAACCAAGGAGCGTTTATCTTCACGTGAATGTACCTCGTTTATATCGGGTGTGTCCAAGGATGCGTTTAGCCTGTGGTTGAATAAACACACCGAAGAGGCCGATAAACTGGCCGAAATGACGATTAATAATGCCCAGAGTCGCCTCAAAAAAGCCAAGAAAGTGGTACGTAAAAAAGTCACCACCGGTCCTGCATTACCAGGGAAATTAGCCGATTGTTCCGGTCAGGATTCCATGGCCGGCGAATTATTCCTGGTGGAAGGGGATTCGGCAGGCGGTTCAGCCAAGCAGGCGCGTGATAGGACCTTTCAGGCGATCATGCCGTTAAAAGGTAAAATTCTAAACACCTGGGAAGTTAACTCGGAGCAGGTGTTAGCCTCGCAAGAGGTTCATGATATTTCAGTAGCCTTAGGCGTGGATCCTGATTCAGACGATATTGAAAAGCTACGCTACGGTAAGATCTGTATTCTTGCCGATGCAGACTCCGATGGACTTCATATCGCCACGTTGTTATGTGCGCTTTTTGTAAAACATTTCCGTTGCTTAGTGGAGGCCGGTCATATTTTTGTAGCCATGCCGCCGTTATTCCGTATCGATGTGGGCAAGGAAGTTTTTTATGCGCTGGATGATGCCGAACGTGAAGGCATTATGAATCGCATAGAAGCCGAGAAGAAACGCGGCAAGGTGTCAGTCACCCGATTTAAAGGCTTGGGTGAAATGAACCCGCTGCAGCTGCGTGAAACGGTTATGAATAAAGACACTCGCCGTATGTTGCAGCTCACTATCGAAGAAGGTGATGATACTGACGAGTTAATGGATATGTTGTTGGCTAAAAAGCGTTCTCCTGATCGTAAGGCGTGGCTGGAGGAGAAGGGTAATTTGGCTGAGACAGATTGATGACATTCTGTTATTTAAGGGGATTTTGATTTTTAATAAAATGTCAGATTAGCCAGTTTTCTGTCATTTTTTGTTCAAATGTATGCCTTTATACTGTGTTCAGAGCAGTTTTTTAACGCTATTCGTGGACTGAAACTAACAAAGTCTTGTTGGTGGTTTGCTAGCCAGGAAACTTATACCCACAGAGTTGTAATAAAAATAGCCCGATAAACTTGGGGTTTGTTGATAAGTATCTACGCCACAATCTTTTGGGTTCTGATAGTAGACGGAATATCCATTCTATTCCTAGCCTTTGCATAATGACAGGTGCATGTTTTTTGTTTCCCGCAATGAAATCAAATGCAGCACCTACTCCCAGCATGACACAATTTAGCTGGTTTTTATGTTCTGCCATCCAAGACTCTTGTTTGGGACAGCCTAAACCAACAAAGAGAATGTCTATCTCACTGTTATTTATCTCATTAATTGTTGATGACTTTTCTTCAGGGCTTAGCTCTCTATATGGGGGGGATATAGCAAAGGCGATATTTATATTAGGGTAATCATTTTTTAAGTTTTTTTGTAATGTATTAAGTGTTGACTCTGACGATCCGTAGAAGCCAATCTTGATATTATTTTGCTCGGCATATCTACATAGACTAAAAGTAAGGTCCATGCCTCGTACTTGTTGGGCTTCCTTTAATCCTAATAATTTTTGAGCCCAGTAAATGGGGCGTCCATCGGGAACAACGAGGTCTGCACCGTTAACAATTTTGCGAAATTTTTTATTATTGAACGTTTCAATGCACATATGTACATTGGAAACGCAGGTATAATAACCGCGTTTTGTACCTATCCAGCGCTGTATCTTTTGTATCGCTTTTTCATGGGAGGTAATATCAACTTCCATGGTAATGATTTTTTTACGCTCAAGCATTTAGAGCCTCTTGGTAAATGTTTATGAGCTGTTGATAGTTTAGATCTGCAGTGTACTTGTTGTTATATTCATCTAATGCGTTAGAGCCCATACGCGTACACTCTTCGGAGTTTTCATACATCCATACCGCTTGCTTTTTTAAGTCGGTCACATTGCCTGCTTCAAAATGTTTACCTGTATTACCATCAGTTACAATTTCTTTCATGCCTCCGAGGCTAGAGCATAAAACAGGTAAGCTGTGTGCAAAAGCTTCGACCAAGACCATGGGGAATCCTTCATACCATTGTGATGGCATTATCAGGAATTTTGCTTGAGACATAAGTTGGTAAATCTGCTGTTGTGATTGTGCCCCTAAAATTTTGATATTGGGGCTTATCCCGCTTTGTAAAGATTCTAAAAGAGGGCCACTACCGGCAACTATTATAGGGAAATCGAGTTCCTTAAAGGCATTGAGCAATGTCGTAATACCTTTTTCTTCTGAAATCCTGCCAACAAATAATGCAAAGGGCTTTCTTTCGTTTTCCAAGTAATCAGGTGTTTGAATAAAATTTGGCTTTACTGAAAGTTTTGTTGGATCAAACCCAGCTTCGACAAACTTGGATTTAGCAAATTGAGTCAGTGCGATAAACTGATCAACTTTAATGTTCCATGTATTGGCTTGGCGATGATTTGAGACCATTTTAGAAACTGCAAGTGATTGAACGCTCGAGTTTCTATAGCATCGATGCAATGTTGCATTAAATGGGCTTCCCTTTATGCATAACTCACAAACCTTTCCCTTTCTCATTAACAGTGCCCCGGGACATATGGTGCGATAGTTATGCAGTGTTTGAATGACTGGGATGTTTAATTCAATGCATGCATCGTAGACTGAGGCTGTTAGAAGTGGGAAAGTGTTGTGAAAGTGTACAATATCGGGTCTAAATACTTCTAATAGTTCGGCCAGGCTTTGCTTAGCTGTTTTTGAGTGGCTGATAAACAAGCCCGCCTGAATTTTCTTAAATACTCCAGAGATAGCATCATTGGAGACCTTGTAAAGCTGTACTTCGTGGCCTTTTTTTTTCAGTAGTTCAAATTCGGCATTTACTACGGTATCTTCTCCGCCGAGATGTTGATATTGATTGTGGCAAATGAGAATTTTCATTGTTGGAATATGAGTCTAGTTATTATCGTTTTGGGATGATGTTCTGTGCCTTACAGCATAATTTATAGCATTAATGATTCCTAGAGCAGCATCCTGAAAATTAAAAGGTTTGACGCTTTCTCTGGCGTTAATGCTCATTTTTCGGTGCAGATTTTGATTGTCTAACAGCTCGATACATTTATCAGCCCATACCTGAGCGTCTAAGGGTAAAATGAAACCGTTTATGCCATTTTGAATGAGGTCGTTGGCTGCACCAGCATATTCACAAGTGATGACGGGAGTACCTGCAGCACACGCTTCATTGGCGACAACCCCCCATGGATCTTGTTTGGTGGGGAATAAATACAATTTTGCCGAAGAATAATAGCCCGGTAATTGATCCTGGCTGGCGAAGCCTGGGTATTCCACATCAATTTCAGCTATCTTTAATGCCTCCATAAAATGTTTTTCTTGCGGGCCGCTACCTAGTATTAATGCAGAACAGTTTCCTTTTTTTTGACGTATGATTTTGGCGACTTCAACAAAAAACAAGGGCATCTTTCGTTCTATAAATTGGCCCGAAAACAATAAATCATATTTTCTTTCGGAAAAGTCGTTGTTATAAAAACGTTCATTATCAGCACAGAGGTAACTTTGAAATAAAGATTTTTCTTCACAGTGATAGGAACGGTATAGGTTCAGAGAATGTTTTGACGCACCGATATAAGCATCTGAGTATTGGTACACTAGCTTTCGTATCCAATAGTGAACTTGACTTAAGTCTTCTTCTGATTTTAGCCAGCCATCAGTCATAGGTATATGCTTTTTTCTCTTTAACTTACTCCAAAAAAAAGCCATAAGCAGAGTGGGGTTAAATCCCCCCATTGTGATGACGACATCGGGGTTTATTTTTGAAAGTTTTGACCATATCTCTGGGTTTACATGTATATAGCGATCTTTATAGGTAAGAGTAGATTTTTTTAATGTAATGCTATTGTAATTACCTTTGTTAAAGCGCCATACCCGATTGGTTTCTCTCTCATCACAATAAATAACGGTGTAATTTTGCTTAAAGTGTTTGGAAACAATTGCATGTATTGTCTCTCTATAGGGAGCGGGGATGTTTGTTACAAGTACAATTTTCATTTTAAAATTATTAGGTTTAAAAACTCAATAGAGACTCTGATACATCAATTGAAGTATGAGCCATATTAATAAATGGGCTATAAGCAATTCTATTATCTCTTTCTTCTCTAGATAGGCTGAAGAAGAAAAAGTTAACTCTCTCTTAATAATACTATTTCAAATCCCCTATTTTCCATGTTTGCATGATTAAGTTTAACCCATTTTCCTGATTTATTATTGATTATGTGCATAATCAGTTGGATTGATAAGAGGATGCATGTGGGCTGTTCAAATACTCTGAAAGTGATTGATGGAAGCTTTCAACAGAGTGTTCCAGGGCGAAGCTAGCCCGGGCATCTATTACTTTATCATGCGACTCAGTTAGAAGGCTGTGAATAGCCGTTTTTACAGCTTTAGGGGTCTGGCAGTCGATAGCGAGACCTAATTGGTGTTTTTGAGTTAAATACCCAAGCAAGCCTTCTTGACATGAAAGAACAGGTCTTTGAGAGGAGGCAGCCTTAATTAATACACCGCTCATCGTGTAGTGATTCAAATAGCCACACCATATGATATCGGAAGCGCAATAGAATAAGTCTTCATCATTTTCGTTGATGAAAGTATTGAAATGTACAATTTTACCCGCAACTGCCAACTCTTTGGCGGATTCAGAATGTAATATTCGATGAGCAGCTTCATCTTGATTACCCGCTAGTACCAGGCAAACATCTAAGTTGAATTCATGTATTGTTTTAATAATGGACTCGATTCCTTTTCTTGGAGATATGGCTCCGAAAACAAGAATAATCGGTTTTTCTGTATTAATACCTAATAGTGTTTTGGCAGTTTTTTTATCGACTGGTTTAGTTAATGACACAGGATCTGCAAGGTATTTAATTTTGCATGTTTTAGAATCGTAGTTCGCACAGAGAGTCTCATCAATAGAATAAATGTGTTGGATATTTTTGTTGGATATAGTGCGATTAAATAGGTATTGATCTAAAAATGCATAGGGGCTTTGGGGGGATTCTATTCCAGCACTTTTATGGTGAAACTTTTGCTGCATGACTATCCCTGAGAAAGGAGCCTTTTTAAAAGGTGATCCTAAAATAGGGATAGCTCTAACGAGATAGTCTAAATAGGGAAGAAAAACTTTGTCGATATTTGCAACTGAAGAGCACTGTAAATATGCTGTTTTCATCCATTGCCACCAACAGATTTCTCGTATACCGAATTTATCTATGATGTTGGGAGCCTTGACAGTGATTATTTTAAGGCTGGGGTAGTTATCCTTTAGCCCCAGTAAAACAGGGTTTTGTATGTTTTCTTCAATGGTCGCAACTACTGGGGTAATCCCCATGTTAGCCACAGTATCAACCACTCTTTTAAGGTATATAAACCTATGACCATCTGATAGAGGTTCAATAATAGCGATGGTGTTAAGCTTTTGAGTATCCATCACTATGCGTTAGAACCTTTTAAGTCTGGACCTGAATAGGTCTGGTTTGAATGATCAAACTCCAGCCGCCGTTTACAGAATTTTTTCTGTATCTTTTGAGGAAGGAGGCTTAATAACTTGATCCAGTATGCAAACGCTTTCCCTGAGATATTTTTTTTATCACTTATTGAAAGAATTTCATTTTCATAATCCTGTTTAAATACATCGGACATCTGATTGTTGTGGATTTTGAAGCCTCCTAGCCAAGCCGAAACGATGAATAGTGGCTTGTGTTGAATAAAGCTATGCCACAGGAAAAAGTCACCTGCATATTTGAATTCTTTTAACTTAGAAAGGTCTATTCTTGTCTGTAAATCTTGGCTCCAAAAGGTTGATTCTTGCTGAATATGAGGTAATACCGAGCCGTAAAATCCCTGAAGAAGTAAACTTTTTTTGATATCAAAAGGAAGGAAAGAACTGATCGTATGGCCTTTTTCGTTGTAAATCGTTTGCAGCCCCGTCAAAAAATGAACTGATTGCGTCGTAAAAATATCTGCAACGATTTCAAAGGCATTTTGAGAATATAGGTCGCCGGCATTGATGTAGGAAAAGGCTTCACTGCCTTTATTTAGACAGAAAGCCTTGCTTAGAGCATCGTACATACCGGTATCTTTTTCGGAGATAATCTTAACTTCTATATTATCTCTGTGAGTGTATTTCTGTGCAATGTTTTTAGCAATAGCAATGGTTTTATCGGAAGATTCGCCATCTTGAATGACATAAAATAATGAGTGTTCGTTTGAATGAAGAGATTTTTGTGTTAACACCGAGAGCATAGTTTCTTCGATATACTTTTCGGCATTGAAGCATGGTGTGGCGCAAAAGAATTTCATGATTTTTATAGTTTAATATTATATGAACGTTATAAAGATTTGAGTTAAGTCTTTTCAGTGATATCTAACAGATTAAGTTATTATATGTTCTAAGTGATGCTCTCTTAGTGTTGCATGTTTATATCAAAAGAGCATGCTTTTTAATCTGCCGAGAGCATGTTCGATAATGGCTATACGACCAATACCTCTATATTCAACAGTTTGATAGGGATTTACAAATATATTGTTAAAGCCATTATCAATCATCTTTTGATGAAATGTGACGTGCTCACATTCTACTTCTACCCTTTTGTCGTTATTTTCTTTGCATTCATATTGAATATTTTTGATCGCATCAAAGCGGTATATAGCTAATGCGTTAAATCCAGATCTTACGGGTATAAACTGGTTGGAGGGGGGTAATTTTTGATACGCATAAATCATTCTTTCTGTTTGAGGACTGTAGTCCTCTTGTTCCCGAAAGGAATATGTATCAAAGTATACAGAAGATAAAAGTGAAGAAGGGATTAGGTTTCTGCCATTGGATGAAATGGAATCCCAATGCTGATTTTGCCCAAAGCTATGGGCGATACCTTCAATTAAGAAACTCTAAACATCTAAATCAGTGACTATTACATAATCTACAGATAAATTTTCCTGAATATATTGAAGATAGAGATTTCTATAAAGAACCATTTTCTCAATACGAGATCTGGAAAATCTTGGGTTTACCAGATTGCTATTATTAGATTACGGGATAGTTTTACTGCCATAATCATTTGAAATGATATGAATGTTATCTTTCTCGAAGGACCATATTCTGCAATATGGCTTTAGTGTTGTCAATGCTATCGTTTTCTATCATGACTACATTGGATTCAGAAAACTTATCTCTTAAAGTATTTACAAGTGGAATATTCCTTTCAAGAGGTTCTTCACAGTCTCTCACTAAGGCGCAAATTGCAACAGAGCACTGCTGCATTTTAATATAGCCTTTTTCCACTTCTTGAGAATACATCTAATACTCCTTGAAAACTCGTAATTATAAATTGTTTTTTATAGGAAATAGTTTTTTCAATTTTTACTTCTAAATGGTCAACGGGGGCTACCATATATTTATTGAATGTTATTAAATGAAGCCATATTTCTAAAAATTGTGTTTTTCTCGTATAGATAATTATAGTCTCCCTTGTCGATAATGGTGCCTTTATCCATCAGGTAAATCATGTCGCATTTTTCCACAGTAGTGAGTCTGTGGGCGATCATTATAATTGTTTTCTTCCCTGAAAATTCTTCTATAGCATTCATTATTTGTTTTTCAGTTATCCCGTCCAACGCACTTGTAGCTTCATCAAAAATTAGAACTTCAGGGTCATGGTATAATGCTCTGGCTATACCTATGCGTTGGCGTTGCCCTCCTGATAGTTGAACTCCCCGTTCACCCACTCTAGTTTCAATACCTTCGGCTAATTCAGAAATGAAAGTATCCAAATGAGCCAGCTTAATGGCAGTTGTTAATCTATCAAAATCAATATGTTCTCTAGAATCTCCAAAAGCGATGTTTTCAGCGATACTCGAGTCCGAAAGAAATATACTTTGTGGAACGTAACCTATATTTTGTTGCCAATAAATACGGTTGCTATCATTTATTGTTGTGTTATCAATACGTAATTGACCTTCATCTGGAGTGATAAGGCCGATTAAAATATCAATCAATGTTGATTTTCCAGAGCCTGATGCACCGACAAAAGCAATAGTGCTATTGGCTTTTATCGAAAGTGTAATATTCTTTAAGGCAGGTGTTGCAGTTGATGGGTACGTAAATTTAAGATCATTTAGTTCTATTGAGTTCTTTAATGGTGCTGGTTGACGATCTAACTTAATTTTAGGTATGTTGCTTGCCTGTAGTTCATTTTTAATCTGCTCGAAGGCTGACACGTTTGCCTTGATATAAGCTATCGACTGGAATATGTTTTGCAAAGCAGGCATCAGTTTAAAACCTGCTAGGGCGTATATGGCGATAATTGGAAGTACTTCTGCAAGATTTCCATTCTCAGAAATAATAAGAAAAATGACTAGAGAGATAATAGATCCGAAGGTGACGACCTCCATCAAATATCGAGGAGCGACTGCTAGAATGCTGTTGATACTTTGGCTGGCGGCTAAAGTATTACTGTTATTTAAAAATTGATCCTCAAAGAAATGTTGTTTATTGAGTATTAAAGTATCTTTAATTCCTCCAAACCCTTCAGATAATGATTGGAATTTTAACTTGGAATATTTTGAAATTTCTTCTCCATTATTGATTAGCCGTTCCCGTATCAATTTATATATCAACCGGTAAAAAAGAGCGACAACAGAAAGCCCTATGATGGCAACCAATGGATTTAGGCAAAAAATCCCTGCAGCAAGGAATAATACTAAAACACTTTTCGAACATATAGATAAAGCTGGTTGAATTATTACTGTTGTTGTTCGGCCGACTTCAGTGTTAATTTTAGTTATTAATGACGCGCTATTATTTGAGGTGTGGAACAGCCAGTTTTGAGCCATGAAATAATTGAATAGCCTGCTGCCTAATTCGGCCCCTGTACTTTCTCCAAACTTTGTCAGCTTCCAAGTAGTGGCTAAAGATAGTATCGATGAGAGGCTAAGAAGACATAATACCGAGGCGCCTAGTATGACAAGGAGTTCATAACTATTTTGACAATTAAAGAATGTATAAAGTTGTTGAAAAGCAGGATGCTCATCGATTAATTCAGGTTTAGCAACTATTGCCATAAAGGGACCAATAGAGGCTACTGATACTAGTTCAAACAATGACATCAGAATAATCAAGCCTTGAAGGATCAATAGTTGCTGTTGCTGCTGCTTGTTGAGTAGCTGAAAGAGTTGTTTAAGAGTTGATAACATTTTTATCTCAACTTATTGATTTAATCTATATTTTTTATAAATACTTATTTATTTCCAATTTATAAATCTATTTTATGGAAAAAAATAGCATTCCTATTCTTCTAATATGGTTCTTAATTTATCTTCAAGCTCAAGCGTATAATTCTCAATTGAGTTTCTCATTCTGGTCGTTTGCAGTGTTTCTGCAGATCGTTGTAGTAATTCGTGCTCATTAGATGTCAGAGCTTTAGATACAGCCTTTTCAATAGCCGAATCGTTAAAACCTTCAATTAGAAACCCAAATTCTCCTACTGAAATCCCGGTCTCTTTAGTCATTATGGGAATAAGGCCGTTTGCCATAAGGTTAAGTACCGAGCTGGCTTCAGCTTCTGAACAGGAGGGGAAAATAGCAAAAACACATTCGCTCATGAGTTCTTTGAAATGCTTGTAAATATTATTACATTTTTTTTTATATTAGGTACCAATAATTCTTGGTACATTATTTGTAATAATTGATAGCTTTCAAACAGGGGCATTCATGAAAATTAAAGTATGTATTCAAAATTTTTTAAGTAACTAAA
Organism: Pseudomonadales bacterium; assembly: GCA_013215055.1. Lineage (GTDB taxonomy): Bacteria > Pseudomonadota > Gammaproteobacteria > Pseudomonadales > DT-91 > CAKMZU01. The sequence goes on from JABSRQ010000034.1 coordinate 10,438, forward strand.
TTCCGGCTGGAATATTATTTTATTATACGGTTCGAGGAACTTTACTATTTAACAAATAAAAGCCCTTTTTATTCTGCAATCAATAAGTGTCAGGGAAAGTGTAGAAAATAATTTTGCAGTTAATAGTTAAATTTATTTTTCTTGTTAATTTAGATTCAGTGCCTATGCCTATTAATAGTGCCATATTTTCGAGACAAAGAACATAGTGAAAAATCAATATTAGCTCTGGTAATATAGTCTGTGCTATCCAGTTAGGAGTTTATTTAGGATATTACAGCGCTAAAGTAAAAAAATGTTCCGGTTAAGGCTTTATGGCGTATTTACTTCGAAGGCATCTTACTGGAACCAATATGGTTTTTATCGGCTCATATGGGGGGACCAGTAAGAAGGTTTTTTCATTAGTTGAAAAACTCATTTATAGGTCTGGGTATTTGTACTCGGCCTTTAAGTGGGAGCTTTAAGATATGGTGGTTCTTTTAGCAATCAGGAGCGCTGTTTGATGAATTTGGTTTACAGCAGAATGCATAATTCATTAGTAGGTTTCTTATAGCTACTTCTCTTGTTAAATAGATTTAAGCGAGTAGAAGTTGAAGGCTAAGTTGGATAGTGTTTTTCAGTTGTATGAAATTCATTGATCCTTATGCTCAAAGGGGTAGTATTAGTATTTATATAATTCATTTTATTAAATAAGGCTTCTCGTTAGATGTCTTTGGTTATTTAACTGTGAAGTGTTCTTTAATACTCCTGAGTATACATCTCAGGTGACAGGTCATCAAAGCGCGTATATCGCCCTATAAACTGCAGTTGCACCGTACCCGTTTCCCCTGCACGATGTTTACCTAAGATAATCTCGGCCTTGCCCTTATCTGGGCTGTCTTCATCATAAATCTCATCTCTATAGATAAACATGATGATATCCGCATCCTGCTCGATCGCTCCAGATTCCCTTAAATCAGACATAATCGGGCGTTTGTTGGGGCGTTGCTCCAAGCTACGGTTAAGCTGTGAAAGCGCAATAACCGGGCAGTCAAACTCTTTAGCCAGGCCTTTCAGACATCGGGAAATCTCTGAAATCTCGGCGGTACGGCCTTCGGATTTGCCAGCCACCGTCATCAGCTGTAAGTAATCCACCATGATCATGCCTATGCCGCCGTGTTGTCTGTGGATACGTCTGACGCGTGAACGTAAATCGGTTGGGTTTATGCCTGGCGTATCATCGATATAAAGCGGTAGATCTTTCATCTTTTGTACGGCGGCGCTGAGCTTGGGCCAGTCATCATCTTGCAGTGTGCCACGTTTGATGGCGCCTGCATCGATGCGGCCTATGGCTGAAACCAGACGCATCATCAGCTGCTCTGCCGACATCTCCATGCTGAATACGATGCAGGGTTTTGGATCGCCGTTTTTTAGCAGGCAGGCTTCAACCAGATTCATCGCGAAGCTGGTTTTACCCATCGCCGGTCTTGCGGCGACGATGATTAAATCTGATCTGTGCAGACCATTTGTCATTTTATCCAGGTCGGTAAAGCCGGATGACAGGCCGGATAGCTGGCCCTGATTGGCAACCATGTTTTCAATTTGTTCAACCGTGGCCTTTAATATCGGGTTGATTTCTCTGGGGCCACCTTCATTGGCGCGGTTTTCAGAGATGGCGATCAACATACGTTCGGCTTCTGAAATGAGATCTGAGGCTTCGCGGCCTTCCGGGTTGCGGGTGATCTGCTCAATTTGATGCGCGGTTAACAGTAATTCACGTGAGAGGGACTTTTCTTGCACCACTTTAGCGTAGGCGCGAATGTTGGCGGCGCTGGGAGTGTTGTGAGCTAGCTCGGCTAAGTAGGGCAGGCCGCCTATATGATCCAATTCATCGATGCTTTGTAATTTATCGGCCAGGGTCACAACATCGATGGGGCTTTGTGCCTCAATCAGTAATTCCATGGCGCGGAAAATTTGGCGGTGATCGGGGCGGTAGAAATCGTCGGATGTGATGACGTCGGCTATGTCATCCCAACGTTCATTGGCTAATAGCAGGCCACCGAGTACAGATTGTTCGGCTTCAATAGAGTGTGGGGGCAGAAGATGTTGTAGATCCAGTTCTTCTTCGAACGGGATGTCTTCATTGTAGTGGCTATCAGAATCCATGGTCACGCGGATAATCTATAAAATGGCCAAATATCATAAGGCTTTTGGCTTTATAAATATACTGGATAATTAATGCCGGAAAGACAAAAAGCCACAGGGCATTGCTGCGCTGTGGCTTTTGTTAACTATTGCTCTTTTTTGTTGGGCTTATTCAGCAACAACAATCAGAGTGATAGTAGCAGTAACTTCGCTGTGTACCTGTACGGCAACTTCGAATTCACCTAAGTCACGGATTACACCGTTAGGTAAGCGAACTTCGCTTTTAACAACTTCAGCGCCAGCTTTAGTTGCAGCTTCAGCGATATCGCGAGTACCGATAGAACCGAATAATTTACCTTCGTCGCCAGCGTTGGCTTCGATAGTAACAGTCAGTCCGTTCAGTTTTTCAGCGCGAGTTGTAGCAGCAGCTAACTTCTCGGCAGCCGCTTTTTCTAATTCCGCACGACGAGCACCGAAGCTTTCGATGTTCGCTTTGGTTGCAGAAACTGCTTTACCAAAAGGAATCAAGAAGTTACGACCGTAACCTGCTTTAACAGAAACTTGGTCGCCTAAGCCACCCAGTCTACCTACGTTTTCTAATAAAATAACGTCCATAACGTCACCCTTGTGTGTCTACCTTTCGGTATCTGTGTCGCGCTTGGGGAGTTTGCTGCGGATGTCTACGATGCTATCCACGATGGTGGCTAACACGAGAACGATCTTCAGCGGGTCCCAAAACGCTAGTACACAATAAAATAAAATGTACCATTGGATTGCCAGATTCTTGCTCTTTGCTACGACATGAAACAACGCCACGCCGGCAATGAGCAGAGGAAATAAAGCAATCCAAACCCATGTCAGGTATTGCATGCCCATTTGATAAAAACCAATGGTCAGCACTACCGCGATTACTATGTCTATCTTACCTAGGCGCAGCTGGTGGAATTCCTGCTGAAAGCCGCCCGGGTTAAAGAGTTTTGCCTGCCATGATCTGGCCAGGGCCAAGCTGATAAATCCTGCCATCATTAACATGGTGCCAAATAGGCCGGCGACAAATGCGGTATCAATGGTTTCCAGTAAAATCTGGTTTAACTCTTGATCCGGTATCTGCTGCCTTAAGTCATCCAAGAACGTGCTGTAGAGATCTACATAAATGCCCATTGGTGCTTGAGCAAAAATCTCTAAGCCAACTGCAGTCGCTAAACCGCAGGCGCTTAACGCAAATAAGCCATAAGGCCATGAGCGTGTAATTCTTAGTACTTCGCTGCTTATTGCGGCAGTTAAGACCATAAACAAAGGCATAAAACTGTCTTTGTAGATGATTAAAACTATTGCCGGCAATACTGCCCATAGGCAGAGAAACAGGCCTTCTTTGGAACCTAGGCGCAGCCATGCCAAATTGATGGCGGCTGCAACTAATATGCTATTGGGCCAAAGCCAAGGGCTTGTTGCTATTGCAATAACCACAAAGGCTAACGCTTGACCGCGCCCCTGCATGATCCATTGTGCTAAGGGCAGCATAAACTCTTCTCTATAACTTTTTTCTATACTTCTCGGTAATTACGTAAAACGTAAATTACTTATGAGAATCCGTGTATGGAAGCAGGGCTAAATAACGCGCGCGCTTGATACAAGTTGCTAATTGACGCTGATATTTTGCACTGGTGCCAGTAATACGGCTAGGTACGATCTTGCCAGTTTCAGAAACGTAAGCTTTCAGGGTTTCCAAATCTTTATAATCGATCTGGACGGTGCCTTCAGCGGTGAAACGACAAAACTTTCTACGACGGAAAAAACGTGCCATCTTAAACTCCTCGCCTTATTCTTCAGTTGCGTCGCCAGCTTTTTCAGCGGCGGCTTCTTTAACTTCTTCTACTTTAGTTTCAGCAGGAGCAGTAGGTGCAGGGCGAGATTCAGAACGACGTGTTTCACGGCTTTCTTTCTCTTTTTCCGCTTTCATGATCACAGATTCTTCAGTGATCGCTTCGTCAGTACGGATAACTAAGTTACGTAGTACTGCATCGTTATAACGGAATTGTGACTCAAGTTCGTCATAAGCAACTTGTGACATTTCAACATTCATTAACACGTAATGTGCTTTGTGAATTTTGTTGATTGGGTAAGCTAATTGACGACGACCCCAGTCTTCGAAGCGGTGAATTTGACCACCATCTTCAGTGATTGTCGCTTTATAGCGCTCAACCATGGCTGGAACTTGTTCGCTTTGATCTGGGTGTACCAGAAATACGATCTCATAATGACGCATAGATGTGTCCCCTTTTGGATTGTCCTCCCATGTATGCGTACACGGTGAGGTAAGGAGTTGCTTTACTTACCATGTGGCTGATCTATCAAAAAACACGCGGTTTTAAGAGTAGGGCTACAGGTAAAATCGGAGCACGGATATTAGAGGGGAATTGATCAATATGCAAGCAGTATGGTTTTTTTGTTGCATATTGATTTTTAAGGCGGTGAGGTAGTATTGTTGCCGTTTAGCTTTGGCGTTGACGCACCATTTCAAATAAGCAGACACCGGTAGCCACCGATACATTGAGGCTGCTGACTGAACCTGCCATAGGCAGCTTGGCTAAATAATCACAGTGCTCACGGGTCAGGCGGCGTAGCCCCTTGCCTTCAGCACCCATGACCAATGCCATCGGGCCTTTTAAATCCATGTCGTAGAACTCTTGTTCGGCTTCACCTGCCGCACCCACTATCCAAATGCCACGTTGTTTAAGTTGATCCAGGCAGCGGGCTAAATTAGTGACGGGATAACTTGGCATAACTTCTGCCGCACCACAGGCTACTTTGCGTACCGTCGCATTAACGGCGGCAGATTTGTCTTTAGGGAATATAACCGCATGTACACCTGCTGCATCGGCGGTGCGCAAGCAGGCGCCTAAGTTATGCGGGTCGGTGATGCTGTCGAGAATCAATAGAAAGGGCGCTTCATTTAAGGCGTCTAGCAAGTCTTCTAATGGTGGATGGCTTTTGATGTTGCTGATCTCAACCACTATGCCCTGATGTTTTTCTGAACCCGCCTTGGCTTCCAGCTCAGCTTTGCTGACCGGGGAGGGTTTGATGCCGACTTTCTCGGCCATCGCCAGAAGGCCTTGCAGGCGCTGATCTTGACGTTTTTCATCATGAAAAAGCGCCACGACTGAGGCGCTTTGATGTTTTAACAGGCTTTCTACGGCATGTAATCCGTAAACAATATCTGACACAGGAACTCCGGAAATATATTTTAACGTGTCTTACGTTTTTTCTTGCCAGGTTTAGATGGCGATTTTTTCTTAGTTTTTTTAATTGGGCTTGCAGATTTGGCCGGGCGTTTACGCGGTTTTTTACTGCTTTTACCAGGAATATCACCCTTAGCCAATTTCTGGCGTTGGTTCATGGGTTGATGATTATTTTTATCAGCCCCTTCGCCAGCCAAAATCAAATGCACCTTACGCTCATCTAAATCAACCTTGCTGACTTGCACTTGTACACGATCACCAATATGGAAGACTCGATGGCTTTTTTCACCGATTAAGCGCTGTTTTCCAGCATCAAAGTTAAAAAACTCTTTGCCAAGGGTGCTTACATGCACCATGCCTTCGGCGTGTAAATCATCGATTTCTACAAAGAAGCCAAAGGAGGCGACACTGGCGATAATGCCACCAAAGGTCTCCCCTAAATGTTCTTGCAGGTATTCACATTTTAGCCATGCGACAACATCACGTGTAGCATCGTCGGCGCGGCGTTCAGCCATGGAACAGTGTTCACCCAACTGTAATAACGCGGCCATATCGTAGGGGTAAATTTTATTCAGCGCTAACGGTTTTTGGCCTTCTACACGGCGTACCTGCTTGCTGCTTTTAAAAGGTTCTTGTTCGCTGCGGATCACCGAGCGAATGGCTCTATGCATTAATAAATCAGGGTAGCGGCGAATCGGCGATGTGAAATGGGCATACGCAGAATAGGCCAAGCCAAAGTGGCCACGATTATCGGGTTCGTAAGCGGCTTGTGACATAGATCGCAGCATCATTATTTGAAGCAGCGATGAATCCTCACGGCCTTTGATGTCTTCAAACAGGGTGAGGTAATCCTGCGGCGTGGGTTTGTCGCCACCTGCGAGATTTAAGCCTCGTTCGGCCAGAAATCCACGTAAATTACCCAGTTTTTTCTCTTTTGGGCCGTCATGTACACGAAACAGCGCATCAATTTTATGTTTTTCCAGGAAACGCGCTGCGGCAACATTGGCGCATAACATACATTCTTCAATCAGTTTGTGTGCATCGTTACGTACCACAGGCTGAATGGAGTCAATCTTGCGGTTGGTGTCGAAGATGATGCGTGTCTCTACCGTATCAAATTCAACCGCGCCACGTTTTTCGCGTTGACCACGTAAACACGTGTAGAGATTATGTAATTCATCCAGCGGTTTTAAAAGTTTTTCATAGCGATTACGCAGCGGGCTATCGGCGTCACCTTTCTCAAGCAGGATTTTGCCAACTTCGGTATAAGTGAGGCGGGCGTGGGAGTGCATCACCGCTTCATAAAACTGATAACCACTTAATTTACCTTTGGCGCTGATGGTCATTTCACAGACCATGCATAATCTATCGACCGCTGGTTTTAATGAACACAGGCCATTGGATAACTGTTCCGGAAGCATAGGTACAACACGTTCGGGGAAATAAACCGAGGTTGAACGGGTATGGGCTTCGTTATCTAATGCGCTGTTCAGGCTGACATAATGTGAGACATCGGCAATCGCTACCCATAAGCGCCAGCCGCCGGATTTTTTCTTTTCACAATAAACCGCATCATCAAAATCTCTGGCATCTTCGCCATCGATGGTGACTAGGGGCAGGTCACGTAAATCGATACGGCCTTTTTTATCTTTCTCGCTGGGTTCGCTGTTAAATTTAGCGGCTTCTTTTTCTACCGCTTCCGGCCACTCATAGGGGATCTCGAAGGTGCGTATCGCCATATCGATTTCCATGCCTGGATCTAGCGAGTTGCCTAGCACTTCGGTGATGATACCGGTAGGGGCTTTGCGGGCTTCGGGTTGTTGAATAATGGTTGCAACAACAATTTGTTCGTTTTCTACCGCAATATCAAAATCTTGTTCAATAAATACAGTGTGCTGGATTTTAGGGTTGTCGGGAATGACCCGTATTTTATCGGCTTCGATAATCACTTTGCCAACCACTTTTTCAGTGCGACGCTCTACAACTCTGCGGATTTCACCTTCAAGTTTACCGCTGCGTTTCTTCTGGGTAATGCTGGCATCAACGATGTCACCATTAAAAACTTTGCGCATTTCTCTAAAGTGCAGGTAGATATCTTCGCCGCCTTTTTCGGGCACAACAAAGCCAAAGCCATCTTTATGGGCCAATACACGGCCACGTATCAGTTCGTCTTCTTTAACAGGGGTGTAGGTGCTGTCTTTACGCTGCCAGTTGATTTGGCCGTCGCGGGTCATGGCGCGTATGCGGCGGCGTAAGGCTTCAAGGGGTTCTTCTGCGGTAATGGCCAATAGCTCGGCGATATCTGCCTGGCTACAAGGTTTATTGGCTTTTTCCAGCGTCGATAAAATCAGCTCGCGGCTGGCAATGGGGTTTGTATAATTTTCAGCTTCTCTGGCTGCAAATGGATCACGTTTTTTTCTGGTTTTCGACATTCAGTCTCTTTAATGTGTTTTTACTATCAAATTTGAGGTGTTAATCGTGCCTGTTAAGTAAGGCTGGGGGATGTTAATTTAGGGCTGTTAACGGCAGGAGTGCGAAGATTAGCGCTCCCGCGGGGGAATGTCACGCGCTTTGAGTCAGTGTTCTAGATTTGTTGTGCTTTCTTCTTCCTGGCCTGAATTCATTTCGCAGCCTGATTTAAATGTCGATAACTGATCTTCATCCGGCCATTCAGCCTGTTCGGTAAAATATAACAGTGCATATTGGGCATCGGATCGTGTGATAAAGGGGCCTACTTCAACACCTTCACGGGTATGGAAGAACCAGAAGTCACCTTCTTTATTGAGCCGGTTGCTACGAATGTTCTGGGATAACGAAGCGGTTAAGTTCAGTTTTTGCGCCAGTTCGGAAAACATGGTCAATACTCCTTAGGTTTTGTACAAAACATACTGAGTTTGGCTATTTGCCTTATCGTAGGTTAGGTCTCACTAACATAAAGTATAGTGCATGATCATGCATAATATATGGCGTTATTGGGCTCTGTTAGATTGATTTTTTATATAAAGCTTAGGCTTAAATTACAGTTGAATAAAAAAGCCCTACCTGGCGTTAAGGAAGGCAGAGTGCCAGGCAGGGCTGAAGGTGGGTGGTGATTAATAATTATGCCGCACTGGAGATAAAATATTGGGTAGGCTGGCTGCGGCCAAAAGCATCAATAGAGGCATTTTTTAATATCGCTAGCAGGCGGTTGTTATTGTCATAAACCACGGTTTTATGCTTTTTGTTCTTAACACGCTGGCCACCAGCCGTGTTAAGGGTCTGTTGAAAAACGCTGCAGCTGACTTGATGTAATTTCTGTTTTTGACGTTTGAGTGTAAGTAATTGAGTCATGTCGATATGCCTTATTTCTCTTTATTGTCGTTAACTGGTTTTATATACAGTATAGGTATGTAAAAACAGTTGGCAAGTTTTTCTGGTTATTTATACAGTGTTTTTTATCTTGCGAAATCTGTGTCTGAGTTGAAATATGGAAATAAGCAAAATATGGGATTCGGACTATGCTTTTTACAATAAATAACAATAAGGTTGCAGGGTAATGGGAGGCTAGCTTGGGTTATGAGTTCGCTACTTGATAAGCTGAAACTACGAATTAATGCGGTTAATCATCCGAACCACAGCATTGTTGTACAGCTGCGCCCGTTATTATCCCAGCCTTCGGTCGAGGCGGTTTTAATTAATCATCCTGATTTACGTTTTTCCAGCAAGTTATTGCAGCTTGAGTTGGATTATTTAGTGATTGATGAGTTATTACCCAGGCGTAATCATGAGATGTTGGAAAAAGGTGATTACATTCATATTGCCAGTCGCGCCGAATTAAAGATGGTCAGCTTCAGTTGCAAGGTTGAGGAGGTGATTAAAACGGCAACAGGCTTGCGTTATAAGCTTTTATTGCCAGCTAAAATAAAAAATAAAAATCGCCGTGAATCGTTTCGGGTACGTTTGAATTCTAATGTTCGGGATGTTATGTCTTTGAGTCTACCGGGGAATCAAATGTTGATAGATCCACTTATTCGGGATTTATCCACTCAAGGCTTTGGCATGGTATTAAGGACGGCAACACATTTTCAAACCGGTCAGATTATAGAGGATGCCGAGTTAATCTTGCCGGATGAATCGGTGATTAGGTTTGATTTTATGGTCTGTAGTGTCATTGAGAGTCAGCGTTCAGGGAAGTGCATTTATGGTAATCAGATTATCAGAATTGATGCGCGTGAGCAGCGTTTATTGGATAACTTTATTGCACAGCTGCAGCGTAGCTCCAGGCGTAAAGATTCTGAGTTGGGTGGTTCGATTTGGCGTAAATGAAAAGGCCGGCATGATGCCGGCCCTGTTAAATCTGTGAATGTTTTAAGCTAGAGATTTAGCCAGATACTCTTCGTAAGTACCTTGGAAATCAATCATCTGATGATCTTTAATTTCAAGTATACGTGTCGCCAGGGACGATACAAACTCACGGTCATGGCTGACAAAAATCAACGTGCCTTCATAGTTATCCAAAGCCAGGTTTAATGACTCAATGGATTCCATGTCCAAATGGTTGGTTGGCTCATCCATAATCAATACATTGGGGTTTTGCATGATAAGCTTGCCAAACAGCAGGCGATTTTTCTCACCCCCAGAACATACGGCAGCTTTCTTTTTCTGATCTTCCGATGAGAACAGTAAGCGACCTAGGGTGGCCCTAACAATTTGATCATCATGTTCGGGTTTGCGCCATTGGCCCATCCAGTCAAATAAACTTAAATCACCTTCAAAGTCTGCGGTGCTATCCTGTGGGCAATAGCCAAGAGTTGCATTTTCGGCCCATTTAACCCTGCCTTCGGTAGCTGTGATTTGATTGATCAGGCAGCGTAAAAAAGTCGTTTTACCGACGCCGTTTTCACCAATAACGGCCATACGAGTGCCGGCTTCCAGTATCAGGTTGCCGTTGTGAAATAAATCTTCATTTTCAAAGCTGTGGCCAATATTTTCAATGGTCACTGCTTGTCTGTGTAGCTTTTTATCTTGTTCAAAACGAATAAACGGGTTTACACGACTCGATGGCTTGATATCAATCAGTTCAATTTTTTCCAGGCGTTTAGCGCGTGATGTGGCTTGTTTGGCTTTGGATGCATTGGCCGAGAAGCGGCTAACAAACTGCTGTAATTCGGCGATTTCGACTTTCTTCTTGGCATTTTGGGATTGCATGCGTTCTCTGGCCTGCGTAGAGGCAATCATAAAGTCGTCGTAATTGCCTGGGTATACGCGCAGCTCGCCGTAATCGATGTCGGCCATATGGGTGCACACTTCATTTAAGAAATGTCTATCATGCGAGATGATGACCATCGTGCTTTTACGTTCGTTTAATACACCTTCCAGCCAGCGGATAGAGTTGATGTCCAGGTTATTGGTAGGTTCATCAAGTAATAAAATATCAGGCTCGGAGAATAGGGCCTGGGCCAGCAATACACGTAACTTCCAACCGGGGGCCACTTCGCTCATCGGGCCAAAGTGAAAGCCTTCTTCGATGCCTGCACCTAATAATATTTCGCCAGCACGGCTTTCGGCGCTGTAACCGTCCATTTCTGCAAATTCAACTTCCAGGTCGGCAACTTTCATGCCCTCTTCTTCTGTCATCTCTGGCAGTGAATAGATGCGGTCGCGCTCTTGTTTAATTTCCCATAATTCAGCATGGCCCATAATTACGGTATCGATAACCGAGAACTCTTCAAATGCAAACTGATCCTGGCTTAATTTACCCACACGCTCATTAGGGCTGATGGTGACGTTACCGCCAGTGGGTGTCAGGCTGCCATCCATAATCTTCATGAATGTTGTTTTACCACAGCCATTTGCACCAATCAGGCCATAGCGATTGCCATTGCCAAATTTAACCGAGATATCTTCGAATAAAGGTTTGCTACCAAACTGCATGGTAATGTTTGCGGTTGAGATCACAATAATGGCCTGTCTTTATCTGAGGGTGGATTAGTACAAAAAATGATCTGCGTACTATAGGGAGTTACGTTACTAAGTGCCAGTTTCTATAGGCGAAAAAAAACCGCTATAAAGCGGTTTCTTTTTGAATAATGGTGCCCGGTCTCGGAATCGAACCAAGGACACGAGGATTTTCAATCCTCTGCTCTACCGACTGAGCTAACCGGGCTTTGAGTGACTGTGTTACTAGCCGTGTGTGGCGTGTCGCTCAAGTGGGGCGTATTAAACAGTTTAGTCGTCTTTGAGTCAAGCCTTTCTTTTTAAAAGTTTACATTTTTTAAGTGGTTGAAAGAATTGCTTATTTTTCAGGCGGGACATAGCCTTCAACCTGTTCAAAATCTGAGCCATCAAAGAATTTTTCCTGTTGTGCCTGTAAAAACTTGCGTGCTTCGGGGTCCATCATCGAAAGCTGTTTCTCATTAATCAACATGGTTTGATGTTGAGTCCATTCGCCCCAGGCCTTGGCGGAGATGTTTTTAAGAATATCCTGGCCTTTGGGGCCTGGGTAAGGCGCCCTGGTCAGTGCTTCCAGTTCTTGTTGGTATTTACGGCAAAAGACGGTGTTGGACATTTGTGGAAGCCTTGAAGATGGGGGGTTAAGTAAATAAGCGCAATTATACGGTGAGTTCCAGCTGTTGTCGGCTGGATTTGCTGTTTAAACGTTTCAGGATTTTTGTTACCGGTGCAGCCAGTCCTACTTCGGCAGGTTGCTCGGGGTTAAACCACAGAAGGCCGGATTCCATTGCAGCTTTTATCGGTGCAGTTTTATAATCCAATACCAGCACTTGAATATCTAAATGGTAGTGGCTGAAGGTGTGGCGAAAGCCTGCTTGAAAATGCTGGCTATCCGGCTCGTTTAACCCTAGATGGATTAAATGTCTTTTCAGATTTTTATCGGTTGTGGGATTTTCTGTATTTTCAATGATGGTTTGTTCACTAAAGCTCCATAAACCCGGCCAAATACCGGTTGTTGGGCGTTGCTGTAATAGCACTTTGTCGCCATGGCGAATCACTAACATGCAGGTCTCTTTAACCGGTAATATCTTTCTTGGCTTTTTACCGGGGTAACTCTGCACATTATCTTGTTTGTGAGCTTGGCAGTGTTCCTGTACCGGGCATTGAGTGCAGGCAGGTTTGCTGCGTGTGCATAGCGTGGCACCTAAATCCATCATCGCCTGGGTATAATCATTCACACGTTGAGTCGGTGTGTGGGCTTCGGCGATGCTCCAGAGTCTTTTTAATACATCACTTTTTCCGGGCCAGCCTTCTACGGCAAATACACGGGCCAATACTCTTTTGACATTACCATCGAGAATAGCGGTGGGCTGTTTATAGGCAATAGAGCATATCGCCCCAGAGGTCGACTGGCCTATGCCGGGTAATAACATGACGTCTTCTTGGTTTGTCGGGAATTCCCCGTTGAAGTCTTGCATGATCATCTGTGCGGATTTATGTAGATTCCTCGCGCGGGAATAATAACCCAGGCCCGACCAATGATGTAACACGCTATCGCTACTGGCTTGGGCCAATGTTTTTACATCGGGGAAGCTTTGCATAAAGCGTTCAAAATACGGAATCACCGTGGCCACTTGGGTTTGCTGCAGCATGATCTCAGAAATCCACACCCTATAAGCGTTGATATCTTGTTGCCAGGGCAGATGTGTGCGGCCATGAATATCAAACCAGTCTAAAACCTTGTCGGAAAAGTCATCCAGGGTTTCGGCTTTACTGAGTTTATTATTGCTGGTGGTGATTAAAGATTTGGGTTTTACGGCCATAAAAGGGTTTCCACATATTCGCCAATGGCGAGGCTCGCAGTGAGACCAGGAGATTCGATGCCAAAGCATTGTATCAGGTTATTGATGCCATGCTCGAGCGGCCCTGCAATGATAAAATCGGCGGCGGTTTGATTAGGGCCGGTGAGCTTTGGGCGTATGCCGGAATAATCGGCTTGTAAATCGTCAATGCTTATCTCGGGCAGGTAGCGCCGAATGGCTTTAAAAAAGTGTGCTTTATCTGCAATATTAACCGCGTAATCGAGCTTTTCCTTTGCCTCTATATAGTGGGCATCCGGGCCAAATTTTATGCAACCATCGATATTCAGGGTTAAATGTATGCCTAAACCGGTGTGATTGGCATTAGGCAGTGGGTAAATTAGATGTTTACTTTGATGTTTACCGGTATAAGCGAAATATTGGCCTTTGCAGAGGTAACGTTCAGGCGTCACTGGGGCAGGGCTAGCCAGAAGCTGTTGGCTGATAAACTGCGCCTGTAAGCCACAGGCATTAATAAGTTTTTTGCAGCGAATCTGCAAGCTTTGATTATTGACATCAAAATGAACAATGAAATCGTGGCCGCTAGCGTCTATTTTAGTAACTGTGTGGTTGGTGAGTACCTGTGATCCATTATCGTGAATGTCTTTTTCCAGCTGCTGCATAAACGCTGCGGTATCGATAATGCCTGTGTCCGGTGAATAGAGTGCGGCTTGGGCTTTTACTGCAGGGGCCTTTGCCTGTAGTTCTGCAGAATTTAATAGCTGGGTATTTATATTCAGGCTCTGTGCCTTGGCCTGTAGTTTATGAAGAGCAGGGATTTCTTCTTTATTACAGGCGACAATCAGCTTGCCGCAACGTTGATGGGGAATATTATGTTTTTGACAGTAGCTATATAGTAAGTGTTGGCCTTGCAGACAGAGCCTGGTTTTTAAAAAGCTTGCAGGATAATAAAGCCCTGCATGAATAACGCCGCTATTGCGGCTGCTGATTTCCATGCCGATATGGGCATTTCTCTCTAATACTGCAACCTCGCATCGAGTACTTAATTGGCGCGCAATAGCCAAACCTACCGCACCTGCACCGATAACGATGCAATCGATATCAGCCATTAAACAGCATAAATAAATTGAGACTCGTTTTGGCTAAAGCCTGCTTGGAGCAATAGCTGGGTTAGACCTTCATCTACTATACAACTGTTGAAAATAAGCTTTTTAGCGGGGGCTTGCGCCATGGATAGGCGTAATAAGTCTCGGGCAACATGACGTTGACGGGTGACTTTACGTACACATAGGTGATTTAATTCTATGTGGTTCTCATATTCGGTGAAGCTGATGGCGGCTAATAAACGTGCATTAAAGCGGGCGCCATAGAGTGTGATTGCTGGGCTTTTTTCTAGCTCTTTCTCAAGTGCTGTCCAGCGCAGCTCACCGGGGTAATCTAAATAGATTTTATTCAGATCAATTAAGTCCTGCTCTGTAGGCTTTTTAATATTTTCCAGTGTTACCGGCATATTACACTCTTATATCTACGCTGATTTTGTCGGGCGTATTGTACTGTGCTGAGCAGTGAGTGCAATGTGACTTTTTTAAACTTGATGTAACGCAAGCGACAGGAATGTGACATAAAATGTCGGGTTTTATGTGACGCAGTTCGCATAAGTACATTGATGCAACGTTCAAAAAATATCCAGCTGCTATTATCCAGTCCGTTCATCGAGAGTTCCCCTGTTGCAGTGTTCTGGTAAAGAATATTTACGCTTTTAAGGATGGAAAGTGGAGATTCGATGGTGCTAGTTTTCTGTCTGATATGTCTTGGGGGACATGATGTTCCAATTTACTGTTTTTATTGAAGCTGTAACTGTTCCAGTTGCACGAAATGCCTGTGTATCTGTCGGCTCTATCTCTGATGTAGGGGCTTAAGATGCAACTACGTACAGATTATCATGAATTGATCGCTGAATTTTTAGGTGAGCACTTTGATGAAGCTCTGGCGCAGGTGAAAGATAATTGCCTGATGCTGGCCGAATCCTCCAGTTTTTCTTTGCAAAGTGATTACTTGGCGATTATTCCACAATTAAAAAATCAACGTGATGTCATGTTGGCTGATTTTTTACAGAAATTTACCCAAATTAACGATGGCTATCCTGGCCCAGCCAATCAGCAGCCGGTTGCTGATCAGGTGGCAGAACTCAGTTTATTAAATAATCAGCATTTGGAACGTGATATTACCGTGGCCAACTGGGTGAATAAAACCCAAATTAAATTGGATGATCAGATTTGGCCTGCCGTTGGGCGTTTGATTGATATGGCCGGTGGAGACTGCGCCGATTATAGCCGCAGCGATATCATACTGCCGATTTCTCCTTCGGCCTTTGGTGAAGCTTTACAGGCCTCAGTCGGCGAATCTGATTTAGCTTTCCGCTTTCAATTGGTGCTTTATAAAGCCTTTGGCAAGGCCTTTGAAAAACACGCTGAGGGATTTTATAAAAAAATTAACCGATTATTAGATGATGATGGTATTGCCGTGCCAGTAAGGCCTTCGGCCTATCGTACAACCTCGGAACCGGTTTCGGAAAATCCTGAAGACGCTGCTGTTGAGCGTGATGCTGCAGCATCTACTGAAGCTGCTGCATCGGCAGCACCTCAGGCTGGCGCACAAAACCGGCCGTGGGACGCTCAGTCGCATATGAATGTTTCTCAACAGGTGGAACAGCAATCGTTTCAGCAGGTGTTTAATCAATTACATCAGCAGCAAGCAAGTGCCGCGATGTCGCAAGATGCAGGGCAACAATCAGAGGCTGATATTCGTACTCAGGTGATTGATGACTTAGGGGGGCAGACCTCATGGAGTAGCTCACCGGTGATGCAGCAGGTGATGCAAGCTCTGGTCAGTGAAAAAGTGTTTAATCGAATGCAGATGCAGGCATCTGGAAATCAAAGCGCTGCCAGCCAGGAACACGTTTATGCCGGTGTGCAAACCGCCAGTGGCGTAAGCTACGGTTCGATTCAGCGGGTGGCTGTGGCCTCAGAGCAAACCTTTATTGCCGATGATTATTATACCGCCCTGGCCGCAACCCAGGAGCAGGCGATAGAGCCGGCAAAACTGCTGCAGCGTAATAACAATTTAGTGGCTGAGAATGAAGCACAGTTATTTGCCGCGTTACAGGACCTGGCGATAGATGGTGAGCGCTCCGATATCACCACTGGCGATGCCGATGTGGTGGATTTGGTCGGTTTGTTATTTAAATATGTCTTGGATGATGGGCAGATTCCGGATAAGGCCAAGACCTTATTAAGTTATTTACATACCCCGTATTTAAAACTGGCCCTGGTGGATGAGGATTTCTTTGTAGATGCCTGCCATCCGGCACGGACCTTATTAAATACCTTGGCCAAGGCTGCGACCCAATGGCAGCAAGATTGGCGTATTTATCCACGTATTCAAGAGGCCGTACATACGGTGTTATCGGAATATGAACGCGATATAGTGATCTTTGAAAAGGTCTTAAAAGGTTTTGATCAGTTTGAGTCGTCGTTAAGTCAACGTGCCGATATCTCTGAGCAGCGCAGTCAGCAGCAAATGCAGTCAGAAGAATTACGTGAAATAGCGCATACCGAAGCCTGGATTGATATTAATGAGCTCATTCAGGGGAAACGTCTACCCAAGGTTTTTTATCAGTTTTATAAAGAGTTGTGGTTAGAGGTGATGAGCCTGCAATATATGAGCTGTGCCGGTGAATCTGCCGAATATAAGCGGCTGTGTTCATTGGCCGTACGCCTGATTAATACGGTGCAAACAAAGTTTTCCAAGTCGAAGATGACAGACGATAAGGCTCGACGTTTTCAGACATTGCGTAATGATTTAATGCGCGACCTGGCTGAGACGTTAAAACTCAGTGGCATCTCGTTGTTGGAGGCGCAGCGGTATTTCAAATTGATGCGTCAAATTCAGCAGCTGGCTTTTGATGGTTATCCGTTGCAGTTGATGGCCGATGATGAGACGCAAGAGCTTAAGCCTGTTGAATCTGCAAAGCCTTCTATTGAAGAAGAACGGGTAAGAGCACATCTTTTAACCGTACCTTTTGGTACACACTTTGAGTTTGTTGATGCTGGCATCTCTCAGAAATTAAAGCTGGCCTGGTATAACCCCAAAAGCCAGCGTTTTATGTTTGTGAACCATGCAGGGGTTAAAAATCGGGTAGTGTCATTGCAAGATTTAGCTGAAAATATACTCTTAGGTCAGGCTGAAGAAGTGAAGGAAGAGAAACGCAGCTTCTTTGAACGTGCGCTGGAATCGATTATGATGACTTTTGCGTTGAATAAGACCGCTGAGCCTGAATTGGCGATGTAGTTCGCTAAGAGGTCTTGCCGAGAATCAATAGCTCGAAAAGCTGAGTTCTGATTGTATTTACGATATACTCCCTGGCACTTATTGCAGCGCCAGCTGCATTGTTACTGCAAGTGGAATCTTCTATGACTCAACGTACAGCCACCGTCAGCCGTGATACGCTGGAAACACAAATTTCTGTCAGTGTTAATTTAGATGGCACAGGTGTTACCAAATTTGATACCGGTGTGCCGTTTTTAGAGCATATGATGGATCAAATCTCCAGACACGGTTTAATCGATTTAGATATCCATTGTAATGGCGACTTACATATCGATTTTCATCATACGATGGAAGATATCGGTATTACCTTGGGCCAGGCTGTAAGCAAGGCGATAGGTGATAAAAAAGGTTTAACCCGTTATGGCCATGCCTATGTGCCGCTGGATGAATCTTTATCTAGAGTCGTGATTGATTTTTCTGGCCGTCCGGGGCTGGAATTTCATTGCAAATTCACCCGTGCATCCGTGGGTGGCGTCGATACCGAATTGTTTTATGAGTTCTTCCAGGGCTTTGTCAATCATGCCGGGGTTAGCATGCATATTGATAATATCCGTGGCAAAAACACCCATCATCAAATTGAAACCATTTTTAAAGCCTTTGGCCGTGCGTTACGTATGGCGTTGACGATAGATCAGCGTGCGGTGGATATGATGCCGTCTACCAAGGGTTGTTTATAAGCCGCGGTAAAACCTCTATCGGGTGCTAATCGGCACCCTTTATCTGTATTAAGTATCAAGCTCATCAAGAAAGAGTTAAATCATGAGTAAAAATATCGCCATCATCGATTACGGTATGGGTAATCTGCATTCTGTGGCATCTGCGGTTGAACATGTCTGCCCAGATAGCCAAATCAATATCACTGCCGATGCAAAAATCATTCTTGAGGCCGATCATGTGATCTTGCCAGGTGTGGGCGCTATTCGTGATTGCATGCATGAGATTCGACGCCTGAAGGTCGATGAAACCGTGCAGCAGGTTATTAAACAGAAGCAGCCTTTATTAGGTGTTTGTGTCGGTATGCAGGCGTTGATGACTCATAGTGAAGAGAATGGTGGCATTGAATGCTTGAATTATTTCCCCGGTGAGGTGAAGTTATTTCAAGGTGATCAATTCACCCCAGGCCATGCCGAGCATTTAAAAGTGCCACATATGGGCTGGAATAATGTAGAGCAGTTAGTTAATCATGCGGTGTTCCACGGTATTGCCTCTGATACCCGGTTTTATTTTGTGCATAGCTTCTATGCACAGATGAATGAACATGCCATTGGTGCCTGTGAATACGGGCCTAAATTTGCAGCTATGTTAGCCAAAGATAATGTCGTGGCGGTGCAGTTTCATCCAGAGAAAAGCCATCAGGCAGGTTTGCGTTTAATTAGAAATTTCCTTAACTGGGACGGACAGTAATTATGGCCTTAGCAAAACGTATTATTCCCTGTTTAGATGTTGATAATGGTCGCGTTGTAAAAGGTGTGCAGTTTGTTGACATTCGTGATGCCGGTGATCCGGTAGAGGTCGCCAAACGTTATAACGAACAAGGAGCCGATGAGATTACCTTTCTGGATATCTCGGCCACCCATGAGGGGCGCGATACCATGGTGCATATGGTGGAGCAAATCGCCAAAGAGATTTTTATCCCGCTGACGGTGGGTGGCGGGATTCGCAAAGTTGAAGATATTCGCACGATGTTAAATGCCGGTGCCGATAAGGTCGGTATCAACTCCGCCGCAATCACCAATCCTGAGTTTGTGAAAGAGGCGGCCGAGAAATTTGGTTCACAGTGTATCGTTATCGCCATCGATGCCAAAAAAGTCAGTGGCGAAGGTGAAGCCAATCGCTGGGAAATATTTACCCATGGTGGCCGTAAAGCCACCGGTATTGATGCGGTAGAATGGGCGATCAAGATGACGCAATATGGTGCTGGAGAAGTGCTGTTAACCAGCATGGACGGTGATGGCACTAAAGCAGGTTATGATTTAGAACTGACCCGAGCGGTTTCAGAAGCCGTACAAGTACCTGTGATCGCCTCAGGTGGAGTGGGTAATTTACAGCACTTGGTTGATGGTGTGGTAGAAGGCATGGCCGATGCCGTGTTGGCTGCCAGTATCTTTCACTTTGGCGAATTTTCGGTGCCGCAGGCAAAAGCCTTTATGGCCGAAGCCGGGATTGAGGTACGCTTTTAATTGATTAATGCATAAAAAAGCCCGGCTATCATCGTCAATAGCCAGGCTTTTTAGTAGAGAGATTTTTTACGCCGCTTTTCTCTTACACAACTCTTCCAAGGCCTTGGTATTACCCGAGCCTACAAAGTCTAAATAATCATTTAAGCTAACAGAAGCTTCGGCGTGGCTTTCATAAGGGCCTAGCTCAATACCTTCACGTGTTTGTAAATACCATTCACCTTCGCGGTATTCGAAGCGGGTAGAACGTGGTTTATCTGATTCGACTTTATTCCCTTGTCTATAAGCTGACATATGTTTTCCCCGTTGATGATGTATCTAGCAGGCTTTGTGCCCGTTCTTATTAATGAGTCATGGTTGACTATAACTTCATTATAGGAGGGAAAATGCTCGAATCAATGCATTAGCATAAAAAAGTTATATTTATTTTAGGTAAGCGTCATAAGTTGCTGATTTATTTGAAGTTGAGCAGTGATGAAACATGTACCAGTTCAACATTTTGTTGGCTGATTGTAGGCAGGAGTCGCTCCAGTACATTTAAGGTTTCAGGGTAGGGGTGGCCTATACCTATGGCAAAACCATTATTCTGGGCACGTTTAATCAGCTTAAAAAATGCCGCTTCTATGGCTTTTTCATCTTGCAGATGATCTAAAAATACATCGCGTTTTTGGCTGGTGATGCCATTTTCTTTGGCTACCTTAAACGCAACCGAATTGCTGTTGGTCAGGCTATCGATAAAATACAGATTATGTGGCGCCAGGGTTTCCATCACCCATTGCATTTGTTGCTTATAGGTGGTCAATTCACTGCCCATATGGTTATTGACGCCACGGATATGCGGGATGGACTTAATGCTGTCATTTAATACCGCCTGGAATTGTTGTTTATTCATATCCAGGGTCAGGGCACCGGGGCCTAATTCAAAATCATTGTAGTTGCTCATGGGGGCATGCAGCATAATTTCTTTGCCTGAGGCAAAGCCTGCCTTCGCGAGCATTACGGCTCCCGGGGTTTTGGGTAAAACCGATAAAGTCAGTTTGGCGTCTATATTGACGGTGCGTTGGCCCAGTGGGATGTTATAACCGATATCATCGATAATAATCGCCAGTTTAGGCAGGCTTTCTGTGGTGCTGAAGCGGTAGGTAGCGTGGCTAAGAGGCTGAAAAAAGCCTAGACCTAATAAAAATACCGCAATCGTGTAACGAAAAATAGACATAGCTTATGGTTGCTTGAGGCTCATGGCCTTTAATAAATTAATAGCAGTGAAGAGTTGATAATCATCCTTGGCCGTCTTCGTTTTTTTATGCGCTTTTTTAGACTGTTGCTTGTTTTGCAGATGCCCGGAAAGTTCTGCCTCTGTTATACCAAACTCTGCCTCTATAGGCACGAGTTTTGCGTTTTGAATTTCAATATCCGGTTTTATACCTTCGGCTTGAATAGAGCGGCCCAGTGGCGTGTAGTAGCGAGCGGTGGTTAGTTTTATACCCCGATTTTTAGGCAGCGGTAAAATGGATTGCACCGAGCCCTTACCAAAACTCTGAGTGCCAACAATCAAGGCGCGTTTATGGTCCTGCAACGCACCTGCAACAATTTCCGAAGCCGAAGCCGAACCTTTGTTCATCAATACAATAATCGGTTTATCTTTAAGTAGCTGTGCTTCGCTGGCAACAAATTTTTCCTGGCTGCTCTTGCTGCGGCCCTCGGTATAAACAATAATCCCTTCGGTCAGGAATAAGTCACCGATTTCAATCGCTGCGGTTAATACACCACCGGGGTTGTTACGTAAATCGATGACCAGACCGTTTAATGGTTGGCCCCATTTTTTTTCTAGCTTGAGAATTTGTTTTTGTGCATCTTTGCCGGTATCAGCCTGAAATTGAGCGATGCGTAAATAAGCAAACCCCTGCTCCAGTAATTCTGTTTTGACGCTTTTAATGCGAATAATGGCGCGTTTCAGTTTGATTTCTTGCGGTGTATTGGTGTTTTCACGTATTAACGTGAGGCTGACTTTACTGCCTTTGGGGCCGCGCATTAAATCAATCGCTTCATTTAAACTCATGCCTTTAACGGCTTGGCCATTGAGTTTAATAATTAAGTCTCCGGCTTGAATGCCGGCTTTTTTCGCCGGGGTATCGTCTATCGGTGAGATCACTTTAACAAAGCCATTTTCCATGCTGACTTCCAAGCCAATTCCGGCAAATTCACCTTTGGTGCTTTCTTGTAAATCACTGAAGGCTGCGCGGTTTAGATATGAGGAATGTGGGTCCAGGCCGTTAAGCATGCCATTGATGGCATACTCCAGTAACTCTTCATCGCTGACATCATTGACATAGTGGCTGCGAATTTGATGGAAGACTTCCACAAACGTGTGAATGTCCTGTAGAGGCAGTTGCTCGTCGGCATTAATCGCGGCGGCCTGCTCTTGGCCTTCAGCGAGTAGGGTATAGGAGGCACTTAGCAGTAAGAACAGTGAAATAAATCGCAGGCTGGTCTGTAAGCTGAGACGATTGGTGGTGTGCTTTATCATAGACATTCCCTGCTATGGTATTTATCCGTTTTTCTTAAGCCAGCGTCTGGGGTTGATGGCTTTGCCTTGGTGGCGAATTTCAAAGTATAGCTCAGTATGGTCAATTCCGCCGCTGGAGCCTACGGTGCCTATGTCTTCACCTGCACTGACCCAATCTCCCGCTTCTCGTAATAAGGTTTGTTGGTGTGCATATAGAGACATATAACCATCACCGTGATCGATGATGCTGAGTAAACCTTTACCGCGGAACCAGTCAGAAAAAATCACCCGACCATGATGTATCGATTTAACCGGCTTGCCGGTATTGGCCATAAACGAAATGCCCTGCCAGCGCAAATTACTGGGTGGGCGTTTGCGCCCAAAACGATTACGTAATTGGCCTTTGGTGGGCCAGCTTAAATGGCCTCGCCGCTTGGCAAACGGGGTCGCGTCGCTGGGTAATTGAATATTACTGACGGTGGTTTCCACCGCTTTTAATAAATCGGCTAAATGTTTTTGATCCAGCTGCAACTTTTTCAGGCGGCCTTGATCAGTTTTAATATCGGCATTGATGCTTTTTAAGGTTTTGCTACGTTTGGCGTAGTTGGCTTTTAATTGCTTACGTTGTGCGATCAGCTGATTTTTATTTTTTAATAAGCTGGCCGATTTTTTTTCTATCGCCGGTTTTAATGCTTCCAGGTCGGTGATGGTGCTTTGATAGGCGGTGATGGAGGCTATGCGGGCTTTATTAAAATAATCCGCATAGGTCAGTGTGCGGCTCAGTTTTTTGGGGTCTTCTTGATTTAATAAAATCTTGATCTTTTCTTCACGCCCCAGGCGGTAGCTGGCGGCGATCTGATCGGCGATGTGATCTTCTAATTTACGCCGATTTTTATTCAGTTCACCTTGTTGCAGCTGCAGTGTCTTGAGTTGCTTGTTTTGCGTGGCAATCGCTTGCTGTAGTTGTCTTACATCACGTTCAACCTTGGACATATCCAGTTCGGTTTTACGTAAGGTGTTTTGTAACTTACCAGACTTTCCTTTTTTCTTGTTGATCTCATTTTCAGTGGCACGAATATGGCTATTGAGCTGCTGTAACTCGGCTCTTGAAGGTGGCTTGGCGGCAAAAGCTGGATTTGCTGATGCCAAGATAAGGCATAGAGCCAATATAAGCGCTTTAGGATGCATGATGACCATAAAAAAGGCAGGGCTTACGCCCTTTACGCCTTAATAATAAGTGAGTGACCGGTCATCTCGGCAGGTTGATCCATGCCCATCAGATCCAGTATCGTGGGTGCAATATCGGCCAGACGGCCACCTTTTTCCGCCAATGTGACATTTTGTAATTTACCGACATACATCAGTGGCACTAATTCGGTGGTGTGTTGTGTGTGAGGCTGACCCGAATCGTAATCCATCATCTGTTCGCAGTTGCCGTGATCGGCGGTGATTAAACAATGGCCGCCTACTTCAATGACCGCATCGGTGAGATCTTTAATACAGGTATCCAGCGTTTCAACCGCCTTTATTGCAGCCTCATAAATACCGGTGTGGCCCACCATATCGCCGTTGGCGAAGTTGCAGATGATGGTATCAAACTTGCCACTTTTAATAGCGGTTACTAACTTTTCTGAGACTTCATGCGCAGACATCTCAGGTTGAAGGTCGTAGGTGGCAACATCGGGGGAGGGCACTAATTCACGTTCTTCACCTTTATATAACGCTTCACGGCCGCCGCTGAAGAAAAACGTCACATGCGCATATTTTTCGGTTTCGGCAATACGTAGCTGGGTTTTACCGTTGTCGGCCAAATATTGTGGCAAGACGTTTTTCAGTTTGGTGGGGGGATAGGCACAGCTGGCTTTGATGCTTTCGGCATATTCGGTGGTCATGACAAAATCGGCAAGTGCCAGTTTGTTTCTTCTGGCAAAACCGTCGAAGTTGTCATCCACAAAGGCGCGGGTGATTTCTCGGGCTCTATCGGCGCGGAAATTCATAAATAAAACAGCATCACCGTCAGTGATAGCGGCTCCACCAGCTATGGCGGTAGCGCCAACAAACTCATCATTTTCATCACGGGCATAAGCTTGTGATAATGCAGCTTGAGCATTGTCGGCGCTGAATTCAGCATTAATACCTGTCAATAAGTTATAAGCCTTCTCGACTCTATCCCAGCGATTGTCTCTGTCCATCGCATAGTATCTGCCAATAACAGATGCAATCTGGGCGTTATTTTGTTGGCAGGTGGCCTCCAATGTTGCCAGATAAGCCTCGGCACTGCGTGGCGGTGTGTCGCGGCCATCTAAAATAGCGTGAACATAAATAGCTTTGGCACCTTTGTCGTGGGCCATTTTTACCATTGCCTGAATATGATCTTGATGGCTGTGTACACCACCGGGGCTAAGCAGGCCGATAATATGTACGGCTTTGTTGGCTGCAATGGCGGAAGCTATGGCGTTGCAATAGGCTGTATTGGTGAAAAAGTCACCGTCATCAATGGCTTTATTGATACGGCTGATATTTTGATAAACGATACGCCCGGCACCCAGGCTCATATGGCCAACTTCTGAATTGCCCATCTGCCCTTCAGGTAGACCGACATCCATGCCTGAGGTTGCTATCAGGGTATGTGGATGTTGGGCTTGCAGCGCCTGCCAATGCGGGGTGTGGGCATTGGCGATGGCATTGTCTTTAGGATCTTCACGGTGGCCCCAGCCGTCCAGAATAATCAATACGGTTGGCGTTTTTTGCACTGCAGTCATCGCGGGTACTCGTTGCTCGATAGCTAGTGGAATCGGCTATCAAATCGGCTAGTAAAATATAGGCCAGCCATTTTAGCGAAAAACTGCGCCTTAGGCCATTATTTGTGCGCAGCAGTGAAGCGCTAATGTCTTAACGTTTACTAAACAGGCAATATATAAAGTTTTGTGACGTGGTAAAAGGGGTTTGATGTTGCTCGCTGAATTGTTCCAGCAGTTCAAAATTGTCACCAAAAATGCGCTGAAGACTCTCGGCGCTGTGGCGTTGTATGGCTAATCCACTGCATTTTTGTGGGCCATCTTCGGCAAAGGTCGCGATGATGACATGCCCGCCTTTTTTAAGGCTGTGTTTTAATGTGCTGATGTATTTTTGTTGATCAGCGGCTTCGGTTAAAAAATGAAATACCGCTCTGTCATGCCATAGATCCAGACTATCCTTTGGGAGCTCTAACTCGGTGATATCGCCCACCAGCCAATCTACTTTCTGTGCTTTTTCAGCCAAACGGCTTTGACTGACTGCTAGGGCTGCGGCGGATAAATCCAGTACCTGCAGGTTTTCGAAACCACGTATCAATAAATCATCAACCAGCGTTGATGCACCGCCGCCAATATCGATGATGGCGGCCGTTTTTTCCAGCTTTAGCTTATCGATCATGGCGAGGGATTGTGTGGCATGCACTTGGAACCAGCTGACATCATCAGAGGCTTTTGTGTTGTAGACGCCTTCCCAGTGGTTTTTTTTGTCCATTTGGATTTACTGCTTTTATGGGGGGTGAAAGGTTTTTAACTATTGTCGAGAAATAGGCAGAGATTATCAAGCGCCATTTTTAACTGAAACTGGGCTGTTTTTTCAGCCAGTGTATAAGCGGCGGTATTGCTATCTCGGTGTAAATTGATACTGAGAAAACACTCCCGCACCGCTTTTCCTGACATGGTAGATAACACCTCCTCTAATGCTGCAGGAGCATGCATTGGCCTTGGGCAGGCAGAAAAGAGCGCAAACGGCTTTTCTATAAATGCATCCGTGCTCACCAGCCAATCCAGTGCATTTTTTAACACACCGGGAATGCCATGGGCATATTCCGGGCTGGCAATCACGATGGCATCGGCTTCTCGTACCAGCTGTATCCAGCGGCTGGTGACTGGGTTTAGGTTTTGTTCATTGTCGGGATTAAAGGCCGGTAATTGTTCCAGTGCTTGGTAGAGATTTACCTTTACAGTGTCAGTAGAAAGCTGGCTAAAAGCCTGTAGGAATTGTGTATGGGTGGAGTTTTTTCTTAAACTACCGGAGATGGTCAATATCGTTTTTTGCATTACATATTATCCTCTTTTACTAACATCGCGGCTTTGCGGCTTGGCCCCCAGCGATAATTATTAAGTACACCTGAGCTGCGTATCACTCTATGGCAGGGAATTAAAAAGGCAACATTATTTTTGGCTACCGCAGAGGCTACCGCGCGTACCGCGCTGGATTTACCCATGTTATCTGCCACGTGTTGATAAGAACTTATTTCACCCGCAGGAATAGTTAATAATGCCTGCCACACCTGAATTTGAAATGGGCTGCCTTTAAGTATTAATCTTAGTGGTAAAGCGGTTTTTCCCCGGGGCTGAAAGATCTGTTCAAAAACGGCGTGTGTGGCCTGTTGATTCTCTGTGATCTGGGCATGAAACCACTGTGCTTTTAGCTCGTCGATTAAACCGCTTATCTGTGTTTCACTATCAAAAAAAGATAGCTGACAAATGCCTCGTGGCGTAACCGCAATAAAGCAATAACCAAACGGTGAGCTATGTATGCCGTAGTGAATATCCAGGCCAAGGCCTGCGGTTTTATATTCACCCGGTGTGATGCTTTCGCAGTGGATAAATAAATCATGTAAGCGGCTGCTGCCACTTAAACCTACTGCATGTGCTGCCTTCATCGTCGAGCAACTTTTTAGCTTTTCTTTGGCGTGTTCCTTGCTCAAAACCTGTAAAAATTGCTTGGGAGAAATGCCGGCCCATTCTGAGAATATGCGCTGTAGATGAAATTCACTGAGTGATAAATGCTGCGCAAGTTCGCTTAAACTGGGTTGCTTCTTTTGGTGTTCAATCAGGTACTGAATCGCCTTCTCAATACGAATATAATTGCGGTGATGCTCGCTGTACTTCTCAAGCATGGTAGCGGTCTACTTTATTGCGTCTATCTATTTATTATGTCTAAGGTGCAAAGATAAGGCGACCCGAATCTTGCTGTATTTTTAGCTATTCAACACATGTATAAAGCCAGGGAATATCTAATCTGAGTTGAATGTCGGCTTTATTTTTATAACCTTCAACGTTCGATTTATAATGTTCAAACTCGGATTGACTCTGTTTGTTAGCCTGTGCAAGTGTGAGCCCACGTTTTTTTAGATCAGCTTTTAATCGCAGATTTTTAAGTTGCTTATCGTCGGTAAAAATAAATATAGACAGTGTGATCAATGCCGAGAAATTATGATGCATCGCATGTAGGCCATCTAACAGCAATACGGAGCTGTCCGGCAAGGTTTCTAGCTCGATAGATTTTTTCCCAGAGGCATGATCATAAGGGGTAAAGGTGATGGGCTTGTGTTGTATAAATTGAGATAAGCTAGATGTAATGGCTGCTTCATCATAGGCTGAAAATTGATAACCACTTAATGCCAGTCTCTGGCGTTCATCTCTATCTAATAAATAGCTGTCTAAGGTTAAATGGCTGGCATTAATGCCTTGTTTTTTTAGTTGAATCAGCAGTTCTTGGCATAAATAAGATTTACCGAGATCGGCCGCGCCACAGATGGCGATAATGATAGGCTTATTTTCTGGATGTAAATCAGCGATTTTTTGACTTAGATGATTTTTCATTGAGTTATTTAAACCCTGTTAGCCAGTAGTGGCGGCTAACAGGGTTTAAGCGGGAGCTTAAGCTTTTACGGCGTCGGCGTCGGCATTAGCTTTGCTTTTTCCCGATACAGGCTTTTTCTTTAGCGGTTTTTTAATGGCGTGACTTGCTTCACCAAATAATTCAATTTTGGTTTTTTCTATCACTTTTTGTTCAGCGATTAAGGTCTGGGCCGCATCTTTTAACTGCGCGATAGCCGTTACCATGCCCTCTGATAAAAAATGGATGTCGGGGGT
The DNA here is from genome assembly GCA_013215055.1 of Pseudomonadales bacterium. Classification (GTDB taxonomy): domain Bacteria; phylum Pseudomonadota; class Gammaproteobacteria; order Pseudomonadales; family DT-91; genus CAKMZU01. Next base: position 38,518 of record JABSRQ010000034.1, read on the forward strand.
GATCTCGGTGCAGCCAGTCACACAGATATCGATGCTGTCTTGGTAGCTGATGATGGTCACATTTAAACACTGGCCTTCAACCGCAGGGCCTGCTGGGTATATATTCTCTATTTTTGCGCCAGCGCAATACAGCGGGAAAGGTGAGCCAGGGTTGTTCGAAATCGCCAGGTTATAAGGTTGCGGTAATTTGGCACCCAGGCCTAATTTGGCATATTGACTCATAAACACGGAGGTGACGCTGGGTAATAAGTCGCTCATACTGGCCAGCATATTATTATAATCTTCCGAGAATATTTTCTTGGCTTGTTGGCTATTGATGAAAACTGTATTGATCACGTCTGCAGGTTTATGCATCTGCACCGGTAGATCAACACCCATGATGCCCACGTGATTCATGACCTTGGAATCGTCTTCTTTTTGATCATGAATATCTACCGCAACACAGGCAGTGATAGGGCAATCGGGTAAATCGTTATGCAGGGTGAGGTATTCACTTAAGCTTAATGACGTTGCTGCCAGAATGACATCGTTAACCTTCACAGCAAAGGCATTTTTAATCATCTTCACATCTTCTAACGAGGCATTGGAAAATGTCACGGTACGATTGGCGGAGACTGATTTATTAAAGAATAAACGGGTAAACGGTTGTTTTTCAAAACCCAGTTTTTTGGCTTTTTGTCGTGCTTTAATCGTGCCTCGGGTTTTTTTACTGATAACATCCAAAAATTTTGGGCGGTTTTGATAATAAGACAGGGCCGAGCCCAACGTCAGTTCACTTTGTGTCGGTAATGCGGCAACGTCAACCTTGGTTTTTTCAAGCATTTCCAGCTCTAACTTAATGACGGCTGGATCAATAGGCTCAAGGTCATAAAAATTTTGGGCTAATTCATTGCCACCATGGCCGTCAATCATGCAGTGGTGTAATTGAAAGATAAGGGCGCAGCGTCCATTCTCCAAACCTGCAACAAAAACAACCTTCCAAAGTGGCATCTCGGTATCCAACGGTTTACTCACCACAAAGCTGGTCAGTTTAGCGAGGTCTTGCAAGGTTGAGCCTGCGGGTAAATCCATTTGTTCAAAATGATTGTCGATATTAAAATCGGGATCGTCAACAAAGGCCGGTGGCCCCATGTTATAAGGTACTTTTAATAGGCGCTGCCTGAATGATGGCAGGTGATGTAAGCGGGCCTGAAATAGTGCCTTGACGGTTTCCATGGAAAACTCGCCGATAGCGGTTGAAGGATCTAACAGCAGAGTGCTGCAGATATGTTGATAATTATTGCCAGCTTCGCTGTAATTGAAAAAACTATCTTGGCCGTTTAAAAACTTCATGATTACCTCTGCTATTCACAGGTGATTAGATGAATACCTACGAATAAAAAAATACCGTTTTTTGCCTGCCTCACGATGCCTAGCATCGGTGATGACATGCCTCCTTGAACCGTACGTGACATAATAGCTGTGCCGCGTTGTTCAGCATGAATACTACCGTATTCCTGGCTAACTTCTAATGATAATCTTGTTTAAATGTCATATTTTTGTACTTTATAAGGTGCATCTACCATGAATATTTATTCACTCTACTTTTGTTACTGCCAGTGTTAGGAATTTATACGCTAAAATCATGTTAAGAGTGAATGTATAAGGCTTTTTATTATGACCGTGACTTATCAAATATCTGCAACACTATTAAAAGAATTAAGCACTATTGTTGGTGTGGATTATCTAAAAACGGATCAGGCCAGCTTACAGCATTATGGCCGTGACTGGACAACCGCTTATACGCCTGCCCCCTGCGCTATTGTATTGCCAGAAACGTTAGAGCAAGTGCAGGCCATTGTTTTTCTGGCCAATAGAGAACATATTGCCCTGGTGCCATCAGGTGGGCGTACCGGTTTATCCGGTGCAGCTGTGGCCAATAACGGTGAGCTGGTGGTGGCTTTTGATAGGATGAATAAGATCTCGGCATTTAGTCCTATAGATCGTACCGTTAGATGTCAGGCAGGGGTTATCACGCAGCAGTTACAAGCTTTTGCCGAACAGCAGGGGCTTTATTATCCGGTTGATTTTGCGTCCTCAGGTTCCAGTCAAATAGGTGGCAATATCAGCACCAATGCCGGTGGCATCAAGGTGATTCAATACGGTATGACCCGTGAGTGGGTGGCAGGACTGACGGTCGTGACCGGCAGTGGTGAAATTTTACAATTGAATCGTGGCCTGATGAAAAACAATGCCGGTTACGATATACGCCAATTGTTTATCGGCGCAGAAGGCACGCTGGGCTTTATCGTCGAAGCGACGATGTCTTTAACCCAGCCTCCACAGGATTTAACTGTGATGGTTTTGGCGTTGCCGGATACGGCGGCTATTATGCAAACCTTGCAGATTTTTCGCCAGGCGATGGACTTAAGTGCTTTTGAGTTTTTCTGTGATAAGGCCTTAAATAAAGTGTTGGAGCATCAAGGTTTACAACGTCCGTTTAACACCCAAAGCCCTTTTTATGTATTGCTGGAATTTGAAAACAGGCACAAAAAAACGCAGGCAGAGGCCATGGCCCTGTTTGAACACTGTTGTGAACAAGGCTGGGTATTAGATGGTGTTATCAGCCAGAACCTGGCGCAGCATAAAAACCTATGGCAATTACGTGAACTTATTTCCGAAACGATCTCTCGCTGGAGACCGTATAAAAATGATATCTCAACGGTTGTATCCAAAGTGCCAGATCTGCTGGGGGATATAGATAAGGTCGTGAAGGCCGAATATGCTGATGTTGAGATTGTCTGGTTTGGCCATATCGGTGATGGCAATATCCATTTGAATATGCTTAAACCCGATGCAGTTGATCAAGCTAGCTTTATTAAGCAGTGTGAAAGTGTCAGTCAGCTGGTGTTTGAAATCGTGCAGTCTTATGAAGGCAGTATCTCGGCCGAGCATGGTGTTGGCCTGCTGAAAAAAGCAGATCTACATTATTCCTGTAGCGAAGCCGAGATTATATTGATGCAGCAGATCAAACAGGTGTTTGATCCGCGCGGTATTATGAACCCAGGTAAGATTTTTTCTGAACCACTGTAAAAAGTCTTCAATAGATTCAAATCACCAGATCGTTACGTTTAAATCCGTGGTTGATCAAGCCTTCGTTAAATTGCTTGGTATTATCAATATGGTAATCAAATTTGGTGAAGGGCATGCCGTCTTTATTTTTCAGAAAAAGCGCACGTACATTGGTGCCTAAATAGTTATCGTCTTTATCAAAAATAAAATTACGGGTTAGATGCATACGTAAATAGGCATAATGGCGTATTGCATTGCCGCCAGTTGTGGTTAGGCCATTAACCTCGCCGTTGTTAACATTGGCGCGCATCTGATTGGTGAAAATCGCCAGCGTATTATTTTCAGCGGCCAGTTGAGTCAATGTCTTTAACAGGCCGCTAATATAAGAGGAATGATTACTCTGGGTGAAATCGCTATTTTGATGATCGATGTTGGTGGAGATAGAGGCGAGGGAGTCGGTGATTAACATCGCCACTTGGCCGGTCTGCACCAGTTGCAAGGCAATCTGCATGGTGGTCTCCCCTGTATCGGCCTGAATCATGCGAAAGCGCCCATCGTTAACATCGATGCCATAATCGGCCACTTGTTGTAGGCGTAAGGTACGTTCGGTATTGGCCCAGATCACGGCACCGGCATTCACATCGCTATTATCGAGAAAGTGTTTAACCATATTCAGGCAAAACCAGGTTTTACCGGCCATATTATCGCCGCTGATCTCCATGATGCGCCCACGGACAAAGCCGCCAGTACCCGTAACCTCATCCAGTCCGGTTAATCCACTTGAAATGGCTGCATTAAGTTGTTGTTTTTCTTCAACCGCTTGGCCGCTTGTTTGCTCAAACTGTGCGATGACTGATTCAATTGCTTCCATCTAGGGCCTGTGCTGTTTATTTTTTCAGAAGGCCGATTATACACAAGAGTGGGCTAAATATAAAAAATCGCGGCAACAGTGATTAGGCCCATTAATGCCGTGCTTGCAACTATTTTGATAATGATTTTAATGAGAAAATCTTCGGCTTCATTGCCATCAATCTGGGCTGACTCTTTTTCTGTGGCCATTATCGTGTTGTCCAAAACTCAGTGAATCGTCATATTATGTATTTGCCTGCAGGGCTGCAAGTGTTAATCCCATGCAGGTTTGTTTGATTAAATGGCAGAAGTTTTCAAAGCACTCGGTATCAAAATGGCCCTGTCTTATGCTGCGGTCGGCATAAAATAAGCCCAGGGTTTGCTGGTTTACGATAAACGGAGCCAATAAAATATCGCCGTGCTGAATGACTTCGACCAACACTTCGGGTATCTCGCTATTCAGATGGCTGTGACTTTCAGTGTTTAATAAACAAGGCTTCTTTTGAGCCAGAAGTTTAAAAAGAATATTGTCGTGCTTAAATTGAAATTTTTTGATAAACGTTTTGCTATGAGGCCCTAATGCACTTTTAGCGTTTAAGTTTTCCCCATCACTTGAAAGTTGAGCATATAAGGCTCTGTCGCAGCCGATACCCTCATGAATACCTTCTAAAACCAGCTGCATAATCGGTTTGAATGCAGCCTGATGTTCGATCAAATCGCTAATCTCGCGTTGAACTTTAAGTTGTAGATCCAGATCCGGTTCCCCAAAACTGGGTATTACTGTGGTTGCATTGGCCATTGTCTGGCTAGCGATTTTTTTGGGCTGAAGTTGTTCTCGTGCATCAGACCAATCAATTTTATCTTCTGGCACCGGAATGATTTCGATAACGCGTTTCAGCCGCATACCTAAATTACCGGCGATGTTAGCGGCACTGCTGGCATTTTCTCGTAATATCGTGATCAGTTTTTCAGGTTTCAGCTGAGTTTTTTCGCCAATTTTTTTGAGTAAGTCCTGCATTTCAGGGCTTTTCCAGCCGAATTTCTCGGCGATAGTGGCAATTTGATAAGCCGTATTTATGGTGAAGTGACGCTGTTCTGGGTTATCACTGTCTTTGGGGGAGGATAGATTCCATTCTTTATTCAGGCGCTGGCCAAACTGTTGCAGGGTAAATCCCAATAAGGCGATTTCAGCCGCATTTTTTTTGTTTTCATATTCGGGGGCTGCCAGTAACAGGGTGAGTGCTTCGCCCTCGGTCTTGGCGACACTCCAGAAAATTAGATCTCCAATATTATGTAACAGGGTTTGGATAAACACCTCTTCAATAGGCGTGTCATGGCAGAGTTCAGCCAAGGCCTTGGCCTGTGTGGCGGCATGAATGGATCTGGCCAGCTCTTCGATAAGATGTTGGCGGTTACTGCCTTTAGCCAGATGGTCAATCAGTAAAATCGCTAAACTGATTTCTTTAATGGTATTAAAACCTATCGCAATCACGGCACGGCTTACCGTGGTGACGGGTATATTATGTGGGTTAAAATAAAAGCTATTCGCCAGTTTTAAGACTTTGGTGGTCATCGAGACATCTTTGAGAATAAGCTGAGCCAGGTCCGAGGCGCTGCAAGCCTCTTCCTGAGTGAAGCTGATAATGTCTTCAATAATTGCATTAAATGACGGGATTTCTTTGTTTTTAACCCGCGCTATCCACAGCTGCAAATTATTGGATGGCGGGGTTGGTATGGTTTTTTTGTGGGGGGCCTTGCGAGTGCTTGGGCGCATAGATCCTTTGCCTTTTCTGCGGTGTTACTTCCAATCGTTCTGGTAAAAGCATAGCTGATATCGTTGGGAATGCTTATTACATAGAGGGCGTAAGCGCTTTATAGGCATTAAGCTAATGAAGCAATCTTTTTTAATAGTCGTATGGCCTCTTTGTTACAAATGTTATTATCGAGCCAGTATTAACATAAGGCGAGATAATGGCTCATAAAGTAAGCTATAAATATCAAGGTGAAGAGAAAGAATTTTTGTTTACCTATAGTGAATTTCACAATATGCATGAAGCGGTTGCCGATGCAGAAGGCATAGACCTTACTCAGTTTTTAGCCATGGAGCAGCAGGTTATCAGCATTACCAAGGGCAAGGCAGCAGGCAGAAATTTTAGAGATGCAGAATTTTTAAAGATGGGATTTACAGATTTATATTTTTGGAAGAATGGCGGCGAAGAATAAGCCGTCTCTATCTTTACCCTTTAAGAATGCTGTGTATACATTGTGCGATGGCCGTACCAAAGACTTGATGTTGACCAACATCTAGATGGATGCCATCAATAACGCTGGATTGCGTGACGGTATTTGCATCAAAAAAGTGAAGGCCTTGTTCTGAGGCCAAAGCTTTCAAATATTGACTGAATCCCACACAACGCTTTTCTGCGCCTAAGAATTTGGCGGCAATGACGCCTTTTGCTTGTTTTATGCTCGGTGGGCATACAAGCAATATTTCCGGAATCGGCATGCCCGGTTCAATCGCTGCGTTTTTGATGATATTAACCAATGTCGCAACACCCTGGCTGGATAATAAGGCGCTGTTATCGTGGGTAGATTGAAAATCGTTGCTGCCCAGCATGATGACCACCAGCGCTAACGGCGAATGCATTTCTATGACCTGAGCCAAGGTTTCTGAACCGTTACGCCCGGGTTTAAATGGATCTTGCCAGATAGTTCTACGGCCATTGAGGCAGTTCTCAATGACAGACACCGATTGATGCATCTGTAGCAGCGTGTTTTCCACAATACCGGGCCAGCGTTGCTCAAAATCCAGACGTCGCCTGGTGTCAGGGATGATACCCCAGCTCAGACTATCGGAATAAATTAGTATCTGCTGCATCTATATCCTTATATCGGTGAAGAAAAACGTTGTTTGTGAGCCGTTAAGGCCTCGTCAGTATCATGTTATCCATGTTTGCGTGGTTCAAAGTGTACCTTATATTAAGTAGCGCTTCGGTGTATATGTTCTATTCTTCAACAAACCTGCGGTAAGCTTTAAAAGGTGAGATTAACCCAGTTGTAGTAGAACCCTTACATCACTCATGTGAGCACTATGTCAGCGGAAGATTATCAGAAAAAGATCGACGATTTGAAGCATCGATTTAATCGTCTTCTGAATTATATGGATACCTTGAGTATACACTCCAAGATATTCACAGGCTTTGCGCTGCCTGTAGTTTTTATGTTACTGATCTCCCTTATCTTTTATATCAATACCCAATCTCTTATCTCTACCTCGCGTCTGGTACAACATACACAAAAAGTGATCAGTCAGGGCCAGTTGCTGCAGCGCCTGATTGTTGAGATGGAAACCGGTGAACGCGGATTTTTAATTACCGGTAAAGATAATTTTTTAGCCCCATTTATCTCGGCTAAAAAACAATGGCAAAAAGAAATATTTAAGGCCAAATCTCTGGTGTTTGATAATCCCGAGCAGGACGCTAGATTGGATGAAATTGATAGAAAAGCCAATGAGTGGATTACCTTGGCCGCGGAACCTGAAATTCAGCAGCGCCGTAAAGTTAAACCTGCCTCTGTTAGCCTGGATGTTATTCAAACCTATTTACAGAAAAAAACCGGTAAACATATTCTGGATAAAATGCGTCTGCTCAGCGCCGAGTTGAATGACATATTTATTCAGGCCGGAAATCAACGTGCATCCAATTTATTGCTGTCCCTCACTAAATCGATAGTGGATCAGGAAACCGGAGAAAGGGGTTTTTTAATCACCGGCGATGAATCTTTTTTGGCGCCTTATGAACAGGGCATATTGGACTTTAGCCATCATGTTAAAGATTTAAAAGCCCTGATTTTAAAAGCGCCTTCCGAGGATGAGGTCAATAGACTGATAAAATCGACAGAGCTATTATCGCAGCAATGGCAAACCGGTAT
>JABSRQ010000349.1 GCA_013215055.1 Pseudomonadales bacterium
ATGCCTTGCAGATATAGATCTTCAGGGCATGCGCAACCTAGATATTACGTGTTAGAAATACTGCGCTTTATCAATAGGCTAATATGTTGAGGTTACAGATTGATATCTACACTGAAGTTATAGATCTCTTGTTTTTCTTCATCCAAGCCTTTTACTGAAAAATCAAAGTCGCTTGCACTAATTTGACTGGGTAGGTATTGCTTGGAGCTTGCTGGAGAGAACGTAGAGATTATGCTTGTATCTTTCACGTCATAAAATTTAACTGAACTCCCGTCATTATTGATTTCATTGGTAAGCATAATGCCATCACCTGCAGATAATATAACCTGATTTAGCTCAAACAATTTCTGGTTTATATCGAATACAGTGCTCCCCACTAAAGCTTCGGAAAATTCGTAGATCCCATGCTCTATTTGTGTGATGCCATCGTCGCTAGTCATAGTGCCGATCTTTCGTACAGTGGGTGAGATTTTTTTCATCTCGAAATCCATAGAGATTAATATTGAGCTGTTCAGGCGATCCGATAATGAAAATGTCCCCGTCAAGTTTTCGTAATCCCCTGGAGTTGGGTAGACCTTAAACCCAGCCCCCACAAAAACACCATCTTCCAATGCTAGTGCGCTGGTGTAACCGTCTTCAAAACAACTGTTAACCAGATGATTGCCATAATCCTGTAATGTGCAAACGCTTCGCAATAAACTAATAATTTTCAAGATGGAATTTGACTTCAACTCTTGGCCATTTAACACAGCATTCCTGCTGACAAGTATCCACTGTCCCGTATAGTCTCCGGTCTGCGTATTGGTAGCTGTATAGTTTTCAGTATAAAAACGAGCTTTTCCTGGAAAGTTAAACTCGGGTTCAGGAATACAGCCAGAGATAATTAACGCTGCAAGAACGGTAAGAAAAAAGTGCTTCATTTGATGAATCCATTCGGTAATTTTATGAGTGCATTAAGTTATTATTATTTTAAGCGAGCCTAACACTAATAGCTTGCAAGTTATATTTAACTTTTATCAACTATTAACAGTAATAATCTAACGAAAACTTTAGATTTCTCTGAATTGACAGCTATCCCCAACACATGACGATTAATAGCTCGTCGTCCTTAACCTCCAATAACAATATTAAAAAAGACAACATGAACGCCATGTTGCCAGCAGCCTGAGGCCCAAGGGCCACTGGCTTGGGGTTAGGCCTTACATTTAATGCGTTATGGCGAAAAAACATAGAATAATCGACACATAAGTAAATGCAGTAGATGTCATGTTGATACGATCGACACGTCAACGCGTTATGTAGAAGAAATGCCATTGACCTTTGCGTAACATGGAACCGATAAAGCGGGCCTTAATCGTAGCCAGAATAAAAAGGGCCTTATCGAGGATAGTTTCAGCCAATGTAATATTAGATGTGAACAATTGAATATAAGCCTTTAGAAGCAGGAAAGGGTCAAGTCCTGACCCCATGAAACTTTGACCCTATGAAACTTGACCCCATGAAACTTGACCCCATGAAACTTGACCCCATGAAACTTTAGGTATCAGCCAGGAACTGGATATATAGTTAAAAAGACATTTCGACGAAGGTCGACTTGTGCAGTTATTTCCCCGGCAAGCGCTACCCACTCAGGATATAAACCTGATCTACCACAGGCGTGAATATATGCCGGAAAATATGTTGCTGGTTAAAGATTTCATAAAGCAGCGTTCCCCCAAGCTTTACAGGCCATATAGAAATACTCCCCCCAGCAATAAAATCAATGATGAAGGGTCTCACTGGAGTAGAAACGCAGGTAATGACGCATAAAATATCCAGCTAAGTACGACGCTATATGACTAAACCACATCAACATTTTGACCATCAAGGTTTAAGTGAATTGGGGAGTAATCCCCCTTCGTATAGACGCTTTGGCGTGTTTTTAGCAAACACGTATTGATAGACTGCTTTCGGGACTTTAGCTCACCCGTTCTCATCAATACTGTAGAAACTGGCAGGTAGCGGTCAGTGAGTACGGGACAGGTACCAGCATGCAAAGGCTTTGCCAGAATTAATACGCATCATGTCCCTGACCGCCTCTTACACACCATACATACTTAAAGCCATCTTTGGGCCGTGAATCGCTTATGATGGCGTCTTGGAATCTTACATGCCATACACCGTCTGGATCACTGATGCTGCTGGTTGACGACCAATAGCCGGAAGCCTGCACGTCTGACGTTATCGCCTTGAGTGCATCTGGAATCAGAGGAGGCGCGACTGTATCGTCCAGCAGTGTTGTAAGTTCTTCGATGGTGGGCATTCGCCATCCATAACGTCCTCCTACCTTCGCCTCGAAACAATGTTCCAGCGCGTCTGTCCATAACCTCTCCCCCCCTTCTTCTTCATCACCTGTGAGGTCAGGAGACTGTTCCCAGACCAAACATGTCTCCTTGTCCAATACGGCTTCCCCGCGAGGATTTTCCGCAGTAGGCATGACGAGCTTAAATCGGTGGTATGTCAATTGCTTACTCCATGCGCCCTCGCATGTAGAACTGCTGCGATGTTTTCCACCTGCATATGTGTCAGTTGCCTGTCCTGCTAAGAAGACGGTTACTATCGTTGCGACAGCCACGGTGTTCAGGAAGCTGCAATGAGCTAAATTATATATCGCACATTTTTTCATGATCGAATCCAGGTATATTTGCTAGCGAGAAAAAGGTGTCTATGCGGTGCCCCGTCAAGTTCACCCTGTTAGAAAAGACTGGCCATAACTCTAGAAGTATTTAGGCTATTTTGCTTTATATTAAGAAGTGTTTAAAGATAACGTGGTTATCTCTAAGTATTATATCCCCCATGATTAATGTCTCGAATGGGGTGACTTCAACCATAAGGTAATGGCCGTAACTGACACACAACCGCTCTACAGTGAACGCCATTTTTCTTTAATGGAGTGAGTTATACCTGCATTATAAGACCCAGATACAAGCCTGAAGTGCATCAATTGAGCGGGAAGAAGTGATGCCAATTTTCTTGCAGTCGTTAATCGTCGGTTTTAGACCGTGCTTAACGTATAAGGATAGGTCGCGTTGACAAAAAACCGCCAGCCAAGCTTGCTGATTACGCGGCAAGCCTTAGCGGCGGCAATAATGATTTAGGCCGGATTATTCTATTAATTATGGAGTAGAAAAAAGGGCTTATAAAAATCATTGGCTAATGAATAAGGTTAATTCCTCTATCACATAAGTGATAGAGGAACCATAAAACAGGCTCTTTATTTAAATCAGCTCCGCATCGGTAATGACTTCTACTAAAGCAGGTCCGTTATAAGCCAAGGCCTTAGCAATAGCCTCATCTAATTGACCTTCCTCGGTCACCCGAATCCCTAGACCACCACAATTTTCGGCAAATTCTGAAAAATTCGGATTATGTAAACTGGTCTGCCACACCTGCCAATGACCCGCCCGTTGCTCTTTGGAAATTTTCCCCAG
>JABSRQ010000350.1 GCA_013215055.1 Pseudomonadales bacterium
TATGTTTATAAATTTAGCAGGCTGAGGAGGTGTTTATTAAAAGCTGTTGGTGTATTTTGCTTTAGTCGTATCTGCAATGAAAGCGCTATTTTATGAGTAGTCGCAGTATTGAACAAGGGCTATATAAAAATAAAGCACTTTATAGTGCGTGAATCAAGGTTGGTGAGCCCTGAAGGCTGGCTTATATAGGCTATCGGGCTAGAGGTTCTCCATGTTGTGCCGGAGTGCTCTCGATGGTGGCTGATGTCAGCAAGCAGCAGCACAAGATGCTCTTGTTTTGGACGCGATATGCTAGCGACGGTCTAACGGTGTTTAATATTATTGGAATAATTGTGCTTAATGATGGGGTTGATGCAGGAGAGGTTTGTTATAATATTTAGACCAATATAACTAACTAGATAGAGAACACAATGAGTGCTGAGAAGTATAATCCAATATTCGTAGAGGCGATGAAAAAATTAACTAAGATGTCTGAAGAAGAGCGGTTGTCTGACAAGAATAAAGAGCTTTTTGAGCAGGCGATGAATTATGCGCCTCTGGATATTCAGCCGCAATTAATTGCTATTAGAAAGAAATATGACGAGTTGCATTGATTTGATCAGCGGGGTAAACAAATAAAAGACAGCTTAAAGCTGTCTTTTATTGTTGAGGCTAAAATCTGTGATCTGTATCAGCTTGGCTAATAATAGATGACAGATTTTAGTCGTCTAGTTTACGTGCTAGCGAGCACGATAGACAATTCGTCCCTTGTTTAAGTCATAAGGTGTCAATTCAACTTTAACCTTATCACCGGTAAGAATACGAATATAATTCTTACGCATTTTTCCTGAAATATGAGCAGTAACAACGTGACCGTTTTCTAACTCCACGCGGAACATTGTGTTGGGCAGCGTATCAATTACGGTGCCTTCCATTTCGATGCTTTCTTCTTTAGCCATTAATTACCTACCTGTGGAAAGTGCTGAAGGGGCCAAGCACCCACTGCAGAGCGGCCGTATTCTGCCAAATAAAGCACACAATATCAAAGCATTTAACCAGCATAAGCTAAATTAAATAAAATAGACGGGATATAGGGTAAATCTTAACCCAATATAAGTAAAAATTAAGATTAAGTCGCTTGAATCCATCTGCCGTTTATTAATAGCTCCATAGGCCTAAAATCAGTTTTATACTTCATTTTTTGGCAGCTCTCAACCCAGTAGCCTAAGTATAAATATTGCATGTTGCGGCGGGCCACTTCGGTTATTAACCAGAGCACCGCATAAGTGCCTAAGCTTCTCTTGGCAAACTCAGGGTCGAAAAAAGTGTAAACAGCTGAGAGTGAGTTAGCCAGAGTATCGACACAGGTAACTGCAATCAGTTGTCCGGATGTCAGTCTAAGCTCAAAAAAATTACTCTGTTGATTAGAATCGACCAAAAAGCTATTGAATTGTTCTTTAGAGGGTGGGTGCATATCTCCATCTTGGTGACGGATGTTGATGTAATTCTGGTAGAGATCATAATATTCATCGGTAAATCTGGTGGCACACTGAAATATTTCCAGATCCTGATTTTTATTGTGGATTCTGCGCTGCGATCGCGACATTATAAAAGTGCTAGCGGGTATCCTGATTGAAATACAAGACTGACAACTATCGCAGTGCGGTCGGTAAATATGGGTGCCACTGCGTCTAAAACCTAATTCTGATAGTTGTGTGTAGACATTGGTACTAATGCGATCATTAGGATCTATGAATAATGTTTTAGCTTGAATATTCTCGATATAGCTACAGCTGTGCTCCCCTGTTGCAAAAAATTGAAGTTCAGTGAGCTGTTTCATGGATTATCAAAGCCTGTATAAAGATTAATAAAAATCTACAGGGTTAGTTAATCAATAAACGGCCGTAATTACAAGGTGCCTTAGTATTTATAGCGCTGGAATTCTCAAGCTGCCTAAGTTTTGAACTAAGCGCTGGGGGTACAAATTTGCACGCCCAGTAGGGGCTGGCTACCCTGATTTAGGCAGACTATTCAATGCAGGTGAATTAGGCGCAGTCTACTTCATCAAAGGGTTGATTCCCCGCAGTTTGTTACGGGGCAGTATATTTATGCCAAAGGCTGGGTTTATCTGCGAGGTCGGTGTCAATATTACTGAGATAAGCTTGAAACTCATCACGCGAAATTTCGCTAGCACCCAAACTCTGTAAATGTTCACTGTGTACTTGGCAGTCAATTAAGGTAAAGCCTAGTTTGCTCAGGTGTTGCACCAAATGATAAAAGGCTAGTTTGGACGCATTTGATTCTCGACTGAACATTGATTCTCCAAAAAAAACATTACCGATAGCGAGGCCGTAGAGCCCACCAACCAAATGTTGCCCTTGCCATACCTCAACACTATGGGCGACACCTCGATCAAATAAATGTTGATAGGCCTGCTGCATATGCTCGGTTATCCAGCTACCTTCTTGGTCTTTACGCAATTGCGCGCAGGCATTTATCACCTGATCAAATTGTTGGTCAATACTCAGTGTCATCGAGGTTTTTTTGATAAATTTGGCCAAGCTTTTAGAAATGTGTAAGTCTGCGGGTTTCAGCACGCATCTAGGTGAGGGACTCCACCACAAAATGGGTTCTTCATCGCTAAACCAGGGGAATATTCCCTGGCGGTATGCCGCTATTAACCGGTCAGGAGATAGGTCTCCTCCGACCGCCAATAAGCCATTAGGGTCTGCTAAAGCAGTATTGATAGGAGGAAAAACCAAAGTTTGTTGATCGAGCCATGGAATCATAGAAGAATAGCCAAAATATAATGGTGCCTATTGTTGGGGATTAAATAGGCCTAGCCCGGATAAAACATGCGCTGTGATAATGCTGCTTAAGTCGATGCAGGTAATATTCGGGTTAGGTTGTGAATAAGATTTACAGTTGTTTAAGTATTTCTTCAGCTGCGGTGCTATCGAGCCCTTTTTCGTCAATGGTGAGGTATGAAAGTACCCCATTCTCTATAATCATTGCATAACGTTTTGATCTTATGCCCATTTGATGAGCACTGGCGTCTTTGTCCAGGCCAACGGCTCTGGTAAAGTCTGCATTGCCATCCCCGAGCATTACGATATTTTTGGCCTGGGCGCTCTCGCCCCAAGCATGCATAACGAAAGCATCATTGACAGAAATGCAGACAATAAGATCCACGCCCAATTGCATGAATGCTGCATAATGTTCAATGTAGCCCGGCAAATGAGAGGCGCTGCAAGTGGGCGTAAAAGCACCGGGAACCGCAAAAAGAACTACTTTTTTGCCCTTGAATTCAATTGCGGTATCAAATTCAACTGGGCCTGTTTCGCCCATCGTTTTCAAAGTGCAGGGTGCAATAGTGTCGCCAATCTTAATCATAGTAAAACTCCTGAGGTTAAAGGTCGTCTAAATATTTTTCTGCATCTAACGCTGCCATACAGCCAGCGCCTGCCGAAGTGACGGCCTGACG
>JABSRQ010000351.1 GCA_013215055.1 Pseudomonadales bacterium
CAAGTAGCGGATGTGCTGCGGCGGCTTGCTGTTGATGCTTTGATTATCGATGAAATTCGTCGCATGCTTGAAGTCGTATTAGCGCGTTTTGGTTTACGACCATCGCAGTATACAAACTGGGCCATAGCCAATAAGCAGCGTCAGTTATAACGGACCGATATAGAGCGCAGTCCTCTGCTAGGTTAAAATGCCTGTTTATAGCTTAAGTTGGTGGTTTGTTTTCCGCTTGAACGTCCATTAAAAAATTCTGTTTAGTATCTTAAGTCGTTGAAAATAAAGGGTATGTGTTTCCATGCCCTTCATCATGGATGATGGGGGTAGGCTTGTTAAATTGTCTGCCTAATACATTTCGCTTATAATGATTGAATCGAACGATTTGAGCGAGAATTTAAGCTATGCAAACGTTATCAGCCAATGAGGCTAAAACTCAATTTGGTGAGATGCTATTACAAGCTCAGCGAGCCCCTATTCAAATCAACAAGAATGGTAAGCCGGTTGCCGTTGTTATCTCCGTAGATGCGTATCAAAGTATTGAAGCCCTCAAATTAAAGTTGCTACAAGCCAGGGCTGCAACGGCTAAAAAAGATATGCAGGATGGCAAGACCATTGATGGTGAGCAATTCTTCGAAGAGTTAGCGTCCGGGCAATATGACTAAGACCAGTACCTTTAGGCTGACCGAGGATGCAAAGACGGATCTTATCAGTATCCGCCGCTTCACATTGAAGCAGTGGGGAGCCCAACAATCACTTAAATACTTAACTGAACTACGCCAAACAATTCTATTGATAGCTTCCAGCCCCGGTATAGGAATACAACGCAGTGATGTTGATGATGAGGTCTTCAGCTTTCCCCATGCCAGCCACGTCATTTACTACACCGTACATCAACAACAATTAGTTGTATTTTCTGTTCTGCATAAAAATATGGTGCCGCAGTTACATCTCGGTGACCGAGATATCATCTGAAAGCATAATAATAGGCTCAGATCTCACATTCACATACTTTAACTATCCTTACAGCTTCCAGGCTATGTTGAACAGGAAAAATGGCGTTAGCTCCCACATTTCACATTCGTAAACTTAAAAGTCGAATATGGTCTCTAAAAAATCAATTCGCTGCCATGTGAAATGTGCGACTTTCCTCCGCTATTTGTTATTAAACGGCTGCATGAGCAAATAGCGGATGTGCAGCAATGGTCTGCTGTTGATGCACTGATTATCGATGAAATACGCGCCTGCCTGAAGGCGTATTAGCGCGTTTGGGTTTACGAACCTCACAGTATTCAAATTGAGCTGCAATTAATAAGCAGCGACAGTTATACGATCGCTGTCACCTAATGTTGAGGAGGGCACTCACTACCTCAACATGATATCTTCGGGGGGGAGGGGAATAACAAAATTAGACAATGTGCTTTGTAGCATATTACCTAAGATGGGAATGGGGAACATATTTTCAGTGTCTTCTAGAGTAATGATTTTTAATCTTTGATTTTGACGAATTCCTTAACCTGTTGATAGCTTATGACCAAGGAGTATGATGTTAGTAAGTATTATTCAGTTTGCAAGAGAAATAAAAATTTAACGTTTTTCTGCGAAATATCCGTAAAATATTACTTAATCTGATTATTTTTTCATTTGCACTATGGCGTAAGAATACCATTCCTATAGAATTGGAAGCTTAGGCATTTGTCCTTTAATTATGTGACTTTACAAGGAAAGTAACGTGGTTGTTAGACGCTCTATCTCCAGAATAACCCACACCGCAGTATTCATAGCCGTTCCAGGCCTACAGCGGGGCGTATCATGTTAAAAATTCGCCAAGTGCAGAAGCATTTACTTGCTGATGGTTTGATGAACGACTTCATTAAAGAGATGAACAAACATCTGCATAAATACTACCCCCAATATATTACCGCTATTGGCGATAACGCCGAGCAATTACAGTGGGTGAGTAATAATATCGATCAAGCTAAAGGGTTTGATATAACTATTGAGCAAGATATCTGCCGATACCTGAACATTGCCATCAGTCAAGGTCAGTCATTTTATGAACTGGCGTGGGCCACAGACATTTTACATTGTAAATTAACCGGTTCTACTCGCGTAACCATGCTGGAGGACGCAGTAAGCAAGCAGTTAGTCAAAGAGATAAAAGAAGAAAAACGCCTGTTAAATACTCTGGTAGAAGAACAATGCGAACAATTTTGTGAGAAAAAACTAAAAAAAGTAGTTAGTACGGCTGTTTTCTTTGATATTCCAGTCAAGAACTCAGCTGAAGCCTGGGATTGGCTGTACGAAGTCACGATGAAAGGACTTGAACAGGGGGCCAATGACGATATGTTATTAGATGCTTATCTTGATGCAGCCATGCGTTTCGGCAAGGATTTCGAGAAACAACCATGGGCAAGAGACATCTTTGAGCAAGATGATCATATTGTTTCAAAAATGAAACATGTTATGGCATATATTTGCGGCGATGCTTAAGACAAAAATTTAAAGGAATAATAAAATGTCAAATTCATCCTCGGCCAACACCAGACAATCTAATTCTGAAGCGGATAAATATGCAGCCAGAAAGACAGATTTAAAAGCTGCACAAACAAAGCTGGACACAGAGTCGGACAAACTTCTTAAGGCCGAAAGAGCCAATGTGAAAGAAGAAGAAGCGCTTAACACTCATCTCCAGGAAGTTTCCACCCGAACACCGGTTCAAAAATTTGTGCACCGCAGTAAAGCCCTTGTACAGGGAGATATACACGGTGAATGGGAAGGTTTAGATGCCATAGCCAGAACGCACAATCTGGAAGATGCAAAAAAAGATGCCCTGGAGCAACGGGAAAAAGTTGTAGAAGCCCATAAGGAAGTCGATAAAGCCAATCGGGCAATGCTCAACAAGGAAGATCACTTTCTTGAGAATGAAATTAAAGCCGAGAAAGTAAAACTTGATAGTCTTGCCGATAAGAAAATTCGTGCCACAGGCCGAAATGAAAGAATTGTTGATAAGAAGATTTCAAGAAGCAAAGCTAAAATAAAGGAGTTAGAAGAAAAAACGGTCGCTAATGAAACCGCTGCCAAGCAAGCTAAAACAGCCAAAAACCAGGAAACCGCAAAAACAAATCAAAAATGCACCAATGATATTTGCACAACAACTGCGATAGAAACCAAATGCCAGCATAGTGATAAGGGCAGGATGGCTCAAATTCCTCCTGGCGGAACCATGAAAGAGCTGCATGTTATCAGTTGTGGTGCAAACGGCAAAATAAGCGAAGCTGATATCATATCCATTGGCCAGGAAGGAAGCTGCCAGAAGGGTTTAACGGTATCTTCCTCATTAAGCTCTGCCTCTCAAGTCGACAATCGTGTTGAGAAAGATCAGCACTGCCCCTATTTAACGGTAAGCGGCCCATCGGATAGAAATTTTAATATCTGCCTGCCAGGGCCAGCATCCAACCCGCTAAA
>JABSRQ010000352.1 GCA_013215055.1 Pseudomonadales bacterium
AGAGGAAGTTTTCGGTCCCGTGACGCTGCTCTATCGTTTTACCGATGTCGATGAGGCCATAGCCATGGCGAATAATGTTGATTTTGGTTTGCAGGCAGGTGTTTTCACCCGAGATTTAAATGCAGCCTTTAAAGTGGCGGATGCATTGGAATGCGGTGGTGTAATGATTAATGACAGCAGTGATTATCGGATTGATGCGATGCCCTTTGGAGGCGTTAAAGGCTCAGGGCTCGGGCGTGAAGGGGTGATGAATACGATTCATGAAATGACGGAAGCAAAAACCTACTGCTTCAATTTAAATCCATAATAAATTTAAAAACTATCTGCTAGCCCGGATATTGCACACAATATTCGGGCTAATAATAAAATAAAGGTAATCAGCATGACAACTCAATACAAATTGGCGCTCATTGGCTTTGGCAATGTGGGACAGGGATTAGCAAAAATACTCAGCGATAAACATTCATTCTTGAAAGCGAAATTTGGGGTGGATATACGCATTGTCGCCGTGTGTGATTTGTATAAAGGCAGCGTCGCTGATGCCAAAGGTTTAGACCCGGCGGTATTGCTTGAACATATTGAAGCACGGGGTGATCTTAAAAACTTTGGCGATCTCAATACCGATTGGGATGCCAGCGAGACTATCGCTAACAGTGGTGCCGATATATTGGTAGAACTGGCCTATACCGATTTAGAAACCGGAGAGCCAGCCTTCTCACATGTAAAACAAGCCATGAATAATGGCATGCACATTTCCATGACTAACAAGGGCCCGGTTGCGTTACATTTTCCTGAATTAAAGAGAATTGCCACGAAAAATAACGTGCAAATCGGTATTGAAGGCACCGTGATGAGCGGTACTCCCGCCTTAAACCTCGCTTGCGAGATGCTGTTGCCGGCGGGCATTATAAAAATCCAAGGTATCTTAAACGGCACCACCAATTACATTTTAGGTGAGATGGAAGCGGGCGCTGATTATGCGAGTGCCTTAAAACAAGCGCAGCAGCTAGGTTATGCCGAGGCAAACCCAGCGGGTGATGTCGAAGGGCACGATGCCGCCGCTAAAGTGGTTATTTTAGGTAACTTATTAATGGATCTCTCATTAACGTTGGCCGATATAGATTGCTCTGGCATCAATAACATAACCGCTGCAGATATTGCACAAGCCGCTGCCAATAACCAGCGCTGGAAGCTCATCGGCACCGTTGAAAAAACGGCAACCGGTTATATTGCGGCGGTTAAAGCGATGATGTTGGATTATGATCACACGTTAGCGGCAATATCTGGCGCGACTAATGCTATTACCTATACGACTGAATTAATGGGAGATATCACCCTGATTGGCCCAGGAGCGGGTAGATTGGAGACCGGGTATGCCATCATTGAAGATATTTTAAGCATCCATAAAAACTGCCATTAAGCTTGGTGGCAATTTTTTGATATTGGACGTTTCCGGGCAGCGTTATATGCTACCCGGCAAGCGCTTCTTATCGATAGAAACAGCCGCTAGCAAGCAATTTCCAATTAATAAAAAAGCTTGGCTTTATCTTCTATCCCTGCAAATATGGGTTTGCAGAAACTCCTTTCAAAACTCAAAATGCACTTGGCTTCGCGTGAGTATTTAAGCGCTGCTTGGCAATCTTTACATCCTGGAATTTTATTTCTATAGGCTTCATATTCCGCCAGTGACGGAAATGAAAACGTTGCGTAGCCGATATTGTTCGGCCCTTCATGGGGAATGAGATAGCCGTGATGGAGACCGCCCATCTTATTGACCAGATCGATCCACAACCTTCCATAATGGGTAAATTCATCCACCTTATCTGGATCGATAATGTATTTTAGAAAACAGGTAACCATGTTTATTCCTCTGTAATAGGGTAGAAAATACCACGTTAAGCGCTAGGATTAAGTCATGTATAACTAATCAGGTAAAGCAATTTTTTCAATAGAGATGAATTATGCGAAGCCTGATTCATCAAGGATTTAATTCCCCGCGTGACGAATTGAAGGCGAGCCTAAGCGAGAGGGCTTGCACAGGTCTAACTTTAGGGCGGTTACTCCAAGTGGACACCTTTAGGGTAGGCATGAATGCCGTCGAAATCCCCTTTACCCAACTTTACACCTTGAGACTTAGGGGCCATGCGAATAAGCCCAATGTTTTCACTGCCGGCTTAAAAACGGCTCTGCTCATAAAGAGTGTTGCAAGATCTTAATTTTAGAGTCAATAGCTATAGTTTGAATTGATGAGCGCATTAGCCAATTGGCCCCATTGATTGTGGGTTTACCAGATGAAACTGGTTTTCTGGGTAGTACTCGCATTAGTCACTTAAATTTAACGAATTTCTTTAATTTTTAGCCCATTTACAAAGAATAACTGCACAGTCGTTCGCTAGACTGGAACGTATTGATGCCGACTAAAAGTGGGCAGTTTATTGATAATTGTTGTGTATTGCAAAAAACGGCTAGCAACAACCTAAGGGGAAAATACCATGTTCACTATTGAAGGGGAGCTTACTCATTTTCCCAACCCCGCTGCGGCGCGTGAGAAAGAGTATAGCAGTGCACTGCGCGAGATTATCAGTGTGGCAAAAGCTAAACAGGTAATAGCGGATATAAAAAGTTGGCCGGCTTATTCGCCAACGCCATTACATAAGCTAAATCACTTGGCAAAAAACAATGGCTTAGCTGCGATTTGGTATAAAGATGAGTCACAGCGTTTTGGTTTAAAGAGTTTTAAAGCCTTGGGTGGGGCCTACGCCGTTGCCTGCCAGTTACAAAATATAGTTGAAGCACGTTGTGGCGAGCGCCCGAATACTCGCGATTTACTGGATGGTAATTATAAAGAGCTGTTAGCTGAAATTGTTATAAGTTGTGCTACAGATGGTAACCACGGTCGCTCAGTTGCATGGGGAGCGCAATTGTTTGGTGCGCAGTGCGTGATCTACATTCATCGAGATGTTTCCAAAGGTCGGCAGCAGGCTATAGAAGCGTTCGGTGCTGAAGTTATTCGCATAGATGGAAATTACGATGCCTCTGTTCGTGAAGCAGACCGTGAGGCTAAAAAACACGGTCGTTTAATTGTCTCTGACACCAGTTATAAGGGGTATATGGAAATACCCAAAGATGTCGCTTTGGGCTATACCGTGATGATCTCTGAAATTGTAGATCAGTTGGCGGGAGAGATCCCCAGCCATGTCTTTATCCAAGGGGGTGTGGGTGGTCTGGCATCTGCAGTGGCGGGCTATTTCTGGGATTTATGGGGCGAGCGTCGACCGCGTTTGATTGTAGTTGAGCCTATAGAGGCTAATTGCCTACAACGCAGTGCTCAAGCGGGAAAACCCGTGGCAGTAAATGGAGAACTCAATACGCTGATGGCAGGTCTCGCCTGCGGTGAAGTGTCGACACTCGCATGGGAGATTCTCGCATGTGGCGGCGATGACTTTATGACATTAAGC
>JABSRQ010000353.1 GCA_013215055.1 Pseudomonadales bacterium
TCACAACCATGAGAAGCTGACATCACACCACTAACAAAAACAAGTTGAGTTGCATTCGCCAAAGGACTTAAAGAATCCACAATAGTAGCCTGAGAAAAGAAGACTCTTTCCAAGCTAGTAAAGTGCTCTAAACCAGCCAAATTACTTACTTCCTCAGGGCCTCCCTGGCAGTTTAAATCCGTCGCTTCACCAGCAAAAACTGCGGCGGTCATCATATTCGTCACGTCATCGTGCACATTTAAAATACACTGACTCAACGCGCTATCCGTTAACACGGACTTAGCCGCTAAAGGACCGGTATAACCTTCGGGCATCACACAGCCATTAGGCACTTCACTTAGGAATTCATTAAGTAACCAAGGCTCTGTACTGACAGCAGCATTTGCCTGCACACTGCCAGCAATAGCTGCAAGATCATCACAACCATGAGAAGCTGACATCACACCACTAACAAAAACAAGTTGAGTTGCATTCGCCAAAGGACTTAAAGAATCCACAATAGTAGCCTGAGAAAAGAAGACTCTTTCCAAGCTAGTAAAATGCTCTAAACCAACCAAACTACTTACTTCCTCAGGGCCTCCCTGGCAGTTTAAATCCGTCGCTTCACCAGCAAAAACTGCGGCGGTCATCATATTCGTCACGTCATCGTGCACATTTAAAATACACTGACTCAACGCGCTATCCGTTAACACGGACTTAGCCGCTAAAGGACCGGTATAACCTTCGGGCATCACACAGCCATTAGGGACTTCACTTAGGAAATCATTGAGTAACCAAGGCTCTGTACTGACAGCAGCATTTGCCTGCACATTGCCTGCAATACCGGCAATATCATCACAGCCATGCGCCGCATTCATAAAACCCTGAACTCTTTCTAAACTTGATAAATTAAGTAAAGGTTCTAATGAGTCAACCGCCACAGTTTGAGACAAATATACATTTTTCAAACTACTGAAATATTCCAAACCTTCTAAGCTAGTAATCTCAACACCGCCTTGTGGACAATAAAGGTCTGTCGCTTCTGCCGCAAAAATAGCTTTTCTAAAGGTCTGTGTAGCTTCATCAAAAACATCAAAGTTACACTGACTAAAACCGTTATCCACCAAAACCGTTTTGGCAACAACTGGCCCAGTATAATCTTCAGGCATTAAACAGCTGTTTGGTACTGATGCTATAAAAGAGTTCATCGCAGAAGGGTTATTAACAAAATCTACATTGCTTTGAACAATCGCTGTTAAACTGGCAATTTCATCACAGCCATTTTGAGCAGTCATAATGCCATTAACTGAGTTCAAGTTTTGTAAATCTAACAGAGCAGATAATGAAGCAGTATTCGCTGAGCTTGAAACCGAAATACTTTGCAGTTCACTAAACTGTTCCAAGCCTGCTAAATCTGTAACCGCGGTATTACAATTCAGGTTTATTAAATCAATCTTTCTTTTTAATCCAAGTTGATTCACCTCAGTTTCAACACAAGCTTTTAAGTTCAGGTCCGTTATGAGTGTCAGATCAATACGCTCTTCAATAGGAATGTAATCTTCAAAAACAAGGTAAGACACTTGTTCGCTAGTGTGTTTTCTTTCAGTGTCTTTAAATTGATCTTCATCAATCGCTAAAGTGATATTTCCAGCAGTGATTGGCGAAGCCAGTACAGCCCAGCCACCATTATTACCATCCATAGCGGTTAACGTCGCTATAGCGCTGACAGGCTCTGCTATTTCAGTCACTGCATAATTATATTTCCCAGTACCATCAGCTACACCTTTAACGGTATCAGCACCGACAGCAGCAAAAATTTTATAATCACCTACAATGCCTTGGCCACTTTCGATTACGATATAACCCAGCTGCTCTGTTACACGGGTTCTGTTGCTATCTTCTGCAACATGTTTCCCCACATACAAATTGGAAGCTGAAGGCTTTGCTGTACGGCGGCCTCCATGAGACCAAAAAATTGAAAAGTTTTCATCATTACTAGATATAACCTGACCTAAAACAACAGGATTGCTATAGGTATTCTGATAACTTTGGGCTTCTGCTTTCCATGAACTATTGTTATCTGTAATGGTTGAATCCACTTTTACAGCTTCCATAGTAATGCCATGGTCTTGCTGTGTGTAAATACCTTCTTCAACAACAACGTAATTAACCTCAATCGCAGTTAAAGGCGTAGTAATTTTATCCAGACGCTGTAATTTCATTTCGAAGCTGTTAGCGGCTATTGAACGCACTCTAACAACGGCAGGTGGCATATCATTGCCATAAATAGGCGTCGTGACCACAACCATTGAACTGTATTGTTCATCAACAACAACTTGTGTCCAAGTTTCATCAAGAGAGATAGAGCCCGTATCTAGCTTTGGAGGTTCAGCCCCTAACGCCATACTAGCTTGAATGGCTAAGCAAGCCATGGTAAAAAAAACAGCAATCCGTTGACGCATAAATAAAACTCCCAATATGAGCGCATAGTGATATTGTTATTTGTGAGTTAAGGCAACGAGGAAGCTTGGTTAAATATCAATAGAACATTGATATAGGCGATATTTTGGCAGCTACTACTGCCTCCCTATGTCTAACTGGGCTTCCTTGTCTATTAACCCTTCATAAACAAGGCTTATCAGGAATAATATTCACTGGAAGACCATGTTTTAAAGCATTTTGTACCGCGAAACTTTACTGAATTGAGGGATAAACAGCAAGTACAGAAAAGCACATTATGTATGCCATAATCTGGAGTATAAGGTGTATTAGCCCCAATTCACTTAAATCTTGATGTTCAAAAATGTTGATGTGGTTTAGTGAACTAACGGGATTCAGTGCAGTAGAATGGTAATAAGCCTAATGCCGTACCCTGTTAATTCACAGGGGTTCTAAATAAGTAAAAGCTAGGCTAAATATGCCCTACGGGTCTAGGTTTGTACGATGCGGTTAACTTGTTTAGTTTAAATAAACACTTCTGGTGGTGGCCCTTGGGCCTCTGGCAACCGAAAAGCCGGCGGGATAATGTCATCGATTAAATTCAAATGACTTAATATCTGATCAATCACCAGCGGATCTTTTATGCCGGCAATGATTTTGACCTTGCCGCCGTATTTACTGCACACCTCGATATCAATTTTAAATACTCGCTTTAATCGTTCAGCCCAGCTTAGCAAGGATTATTTAGAAGCGGTTAAAATATTAGAAGAAGTTAAACCCAAGCGCATCGTCAGTAATAACACCGGCATTGCCTATAAAGCGGTTGAGATGGGCATATAATGGATTTCCGGCCCCTTCTTAAATACCACCAACTCCTATGCATTATTAACGTTAAAAGAAGAACTCAATTGCCAGGGTGCATTTATTTCTAACGAAATAAATTAAAACCAAATTCGCACGATTAAACGCCCAGACAACTTCAAACTGCTAAACAGCATCTATCACCCGATTTTGATGATGACCAGCCGCCAGTGTTT
>JABSRQ010000354.1 GCA_013215055.1 Pseudomonadales bacterium
AAAAAGTGTAGATCTAAACATGACTGACCCAACTTGCCCACACAATAAAGCCATCAGCTGTCTGGATTGCCGCCTGGGCAAGATCTGCCTGCCGGTAGCCCTGAAAGACGATGATATTGTGCAATTGGATCAAATTGTTAAGCGCGGTCGCATGCTGGAAAAAGGTGAACATCTGTATCGCGCCAACGATCAATTCCACAGCGTCTTCGCGGTACGCTCCGGCTATGTAAAAACCTACCGCTTAACCAAAGACGGTGAAGAACAGATCACCGGTTTCTACTTCCCCGGCGAATTAGTGGGTCTGGATGGTATCAATCAAAATATCTATTCCAATAGCGCCAAGACGCTGGAATCGGCGGCAGTCTGTGAGATTCCGTTTAACCGCTTTAAGGAACTGAGCCTGCAAATGCCACAGCTGCAGAGCCACTTCTTCCAGTTAATGAGTCAGGAAATTGCCGAAGACCAGCTGCTGATCACGCTATTGAGTAAGAAGACTGCCGAGCAGCGTCTGGCTACCTTCGTACTGACGATATCGGCACGTAATGCCACGCGCGCTTTATCTGCCACCCATCTGCGCCTGCCCATGTCCCGCACAGAGATGGGCAATTACCTGGGGCTGACAGTAGAGACGGTGAGCCGCACACTGAACCGCTTCGCCAAAGAAGGCGTGATCACGCTGGAACAGAAAGAACTCAGCATCATCGATCTGGAGCGCCTGCGTTTGCTGGCCAATCTGGATTAATAAGTCCGTGTATTGCCAGCTATTAAAGAGCCAGGTTTAGCCTGGCTTTTTAATATTCAACGTTTCATGAGGTCTTTCACCAAATAATTGAAAATAGTCCTTGGAAAATTGCCCCGCATGATTAAAACCATACTGCCCAGTAATATCCGCTACAGCCTCATGATCGCCACTGTTACGTAAATCATGCTGAACTTTATTCATCAATAAACGTTTCATCATTTTTGCAGGTGTTAACCCATAAACATCATGGAAAACATATTCCAGACTTCTTTGACTTATGCCTAACTCTCTACGAATAAGCGCTAATGAACAGCCTTGCGGATGTTGCATAAAAATATCCAAACTTTTTCTGGCTAGTTGTTGCCGCCTGGAATACATAAAAGGAGGGTGGATAAGTTTGTCAGAAAACAAGCATTGATTTAATAAAGCCAGCACCCTATTTTGCAGATGCAATACTGTGCTAATGGAATAACAACTGGCCTGTACAAACTCTTTCAGCCATTGGCGAAAACTGCGGGCATGCTCATAAGGCAACTGCACAACCCCGCCTTCACGCCCTAACAAAACGTCTAAATCCTGTTCGCCGTACTGAATAAAATGATCATCTAACAAGGATGCTTTAATCGATAAGATATAAACATGAAAACCTGCTGGCGATAAGGCATCAAACTGATCCGTTCTAGGTTTTATAATCAAGGCATTCTGCCCTACTGCTTGCCCCTTCCACTTTATACCAGGGCAATCATCCGCCAAAATAGCAAAGCTTTGGTAACCCAAGGGTGCCAAACCACTTTGTATAACCTGACAACTGAAATTCACTTCGACGATCATAAAATCATCACTCACAAGCTGAAATATCTGCTCATTACGCTTGGACGGAGTTAATACATTAAAATCAGTATCCCAACCCTGCGCATGATCTAACAATTCATCTATGCTAGTGAAATTCAACCTGTTGCTGACAAACATATACATGGCCTGCTCAGTTATTTTTGCGTTTTTTTGATGTTACCCTATAAAATAGCAGCCACATGTTATGATTTAGCACTGCTAATTCGCTGCTTAGTCATGCCCTGTATCTATTTTAGCTGACCTAGAAATGAGTTTATTGAATGATTCCAAAATACCAACATATCCTGACTCAATGCCTATCATTTATTGCCATTACACTTTGCCTCTCAAGCTCCTTAGCCTTGGCGAATAACGAGTATACAAGCATAGAATGGCAGCAATTAAGAGCTGAAGACTGGATACCACCGATAATTCAACCAGCACCGAGCAAAGACCATGAACATCCTCCGGTGGATCAAGCGTCACTGGTCAGTAAGCTGGATCAAAAAAACATCAAAATCCCCGGCTATTTAATTCCAGTGACTTTTACCGACAATATCGTCAGTGAATTTATTCTTGTGCCTTTTCTTGAAGAACACGTTAAAACCCATATGCACCATGAAGCCAATCAAATGATTTATGTAAAACTGAACAAAGGATTTACTGTTACTAACCGTTATCAACCTATATGGGTGCAAGGAAAGCTCAGCTTACAAAGCCAACATAGCGATGAAGGGCTAACAGGATATACACTGACTCAAGCCAGTGCAGAGCCCTATAAATACTAAAGCTTTGTGTTAGAGCGGAGAAAGTTGATTAAACAGGGGCTATAGTATGTCCATGTTTTAACAAGCATTACCACTATCCAGGAGGATGTATGATTAAATCACTGAAAACCGGCTTGGCAGCCTTAATAGTTGCCGCCAGCAGCACTGTATTTGCCGAGCCCATACCGGTGCAAGAAGTTTCAACTGAAAAAGACATTAAAGCCGCATTAACAGGTGGCGTACCCATGGGGCGCTGGAAAGAAGGCCTTTTATTTGAAGGTGTTAGACCTATGCCCTGGCTGAAAAGTGCTGCCAACTGGTTTCCAGGCACTGAAGATATTCAGCCACAAGAAATGCGTGTGACCTTTATGGGCTCAGCACCCATGATTAGACCTGGACAAATGAATACCTCTATTTATGTAGAGCTGGGCAACGGTGATAACTTTGTCTTCGATATTGGTGAAGGCTCTGTTGCCAATTATGTTGCTGCGCGTGTTGCATTAAACCAGATTAAACATGTTTTCATTACCCACTTACATGTCGATCATTTTGGCGCTCTGCCCTATTTATGGATGTTTGGTACTTGGGCCGGTGGCTGGCATGAGCCTCTTACCATACATGGTCCATCCGGCCGTGAACCTCAATATGGCACAAAAGCCATGGTAAAGGGCATGAAAGATATGCTGGGCTGGCATAGAGATGCCTTCAGCGTTTTCCCAGTAGGACAAGGCCATAATATTCAGGTTAATGAATTTGATTTCCGCGATAACGGTGGCGTTGTTTATGAAAAGAATGGAGTGAAAATAACCCATTGGCAGCGTTCTCACGCTAAAGATGGCGCCTCAGCTTATCGCTTGGACTGGAATGATATGTGCTTTGTTTGGACCGGTGATGGCCGCCCCAGTAAGTTAGATATCAAGTATGCAAATGGCTGGGATTTGTATGTGACGGAATTACAACCCGAGCTATTAGAAATCAACTCTGGTGTACAAGGCGTACCGCCTTTCTTAGGCCGATATACGGTTGATAGCCATCATACACCTGGTTATGCTGCTGGCTACTTGGCCAATCAGATCAAGCCGCGTATGTTTATGACAACCCATATGAACTTTG
>JABSRQ010000355.1 GCA_013215055.1 Pseudomonadales bacterium
GCTAGATATCTTTAGGGGAATATATGAAGGCTACAATTTTAAGTCTCATGGCGGTATTAAGTCTTACAGCCTTTGCATCAAAACCTGCGTCTTATCAACTCAGCGATTCGTATAAAAAAGATAATACCCTACACGAAATTGAGCTTGTGCAAGTCGGTGCGACAATGTATTTAATCGATATCGTGCAGCCCTATAAGGTTTATTCCTTATAGGACGGAAGAGCGGGCTGAATATTTGATAATGTTCAGCGGCCCTCATGAATATCACCCGGTATCTGCCATGGAGTCACTTAACATCAAACAGGGACTCCTATATTGACTGGGCAGCTCATAATAAATTCAGATAATCACCGTTTCCGTCTCCGTCTCCGTTTCCGTTTCCGTTTCCGTTTCCGTATACCTATAGGTCTATAAAGCAATGCCGATTGGCCTAGTCTGCCTCTAATCGTCACTGTGAGTAGTCCATAGCCCTAGCACTATGGCCGTCATCGCGGTAGGCCAGAGAAACGGACAGTTTTGTTGCATACATAATCAAAGATGAAGGTTATTAGATGGCGATAAGATCAGTAAGGACTGTTTACAGCACGGTGCTCTTGCGTATAAATTAACCTCTCATCGTGAGTCTTAGAGCCAATAAAGGCGGTGTGATACCGTAACTTCAATGTGCCATCGGGCGTGTCAATGGCCAAGACTCTATCGTTTTTCATACTCTCCATAGACAAGCTTCGACACTGTGTGATGTTTTGATGACCATTCTTCCTGACGGCTAACAACAGCTGTATGTTGAGATTTGTAGGTAACGGATCTGGGGTAAATCCATGACGTGTATGAATGACTATAGAATGGAATATTGATCAGCGAGTTACATCTGCCTTTGGTAAGCACACATCGGAATGGTTTTACCACACATCATAATTTTCCAGCCTGACAGACAATGCAATCCTCAACAGCGGAAATAACTTCTGCAGTGAAGCCACTATAAGCCAGCTGCTTTGAGTGGCGAAATTAAGGACTAGGAAATGACTACTATCAAAACCGTTTTAAAATCATCAAATATCTTAATGTTAGGAGCAGTTGTTGCTTTCCCGTTATTAACGGGTTGCGTAAGTACTAGCAAATACGAGGCCTTAGAGCAAGAAAATGCAAAGCTGACAGAACTGAACGAATTTCTTGAAGCTGATTCTGTGTTTTTGATTGATGAATTACTGCTTCAGGATGATGAAATTATTCAGTTTGCGAAGGAGCAAGATGAACTCGAGGTTCACTTTGCTGAACTGCTTTCTGTTGGGCGTTTAAAGATGGAAATGCTATCTGATGGCTTGCATATCACCCTCAGAGAAGAGGTGTTGTTTGAGTCGGGGCAAACCCAATTATCAGAAACTGGTAAAGAAATCATTCGCGAAGTTGCAGAGGATCTGGCCAGTTATCAATATCAAATTGTTGTTATAGGTAATACGGATAACGTGCCAGTAGGTCAAAATCTAATCGACAGATACCCGAGTAACTGGGAAGTTGCAGGTGAACGTGCATCCAGTGTTGTTCGCTTGATGGAAGCTGAAGGAGTATCTGGTGAGCGCCTTGCAGCTGTCTCGTTTGGTTCCACCCATGCTATTGCCAGTAATGATACCGAAGATGGCAAGGCGTTGAACCGTCGTATCGATATCCGTTTGCGTCCCATGGTGCGTAGATAATTCAAGGCTGGCTGCCCCTTTACGAGAGTTAAGGGGCATAACACAGATTTTTGAATTGGCTGGATAAATAGGATGTCTCCCCCAATTCTTCGTAAAAAAGAATGCAGTAGAGTGTTAAGCCGCTACTGATCTTAAAAATTCATTGCTACAGCGTCTAAGTCTTTTGCCTGATCGAGATTGATCAGGCATCCCTCTTAGTCGTTACATCTTATCTTATGGTATTTGAATTTTTCAAAGGCGTTCAATAAAAATTAAGTTGATAACTTTGTTAGTTAAGGGGGAACACGATGATTCTTAGAATAAATCTACTATTAGACATAATGGAGAAGTTTATTTTCACGACTTCGGCAAATGCACAGAACTATCATTACCAACAAGACAGAACAGGAAGTTGGGAAACCTCGCTGATGTGGCGTTATCAAGGCGCGGAGACCATAAAAGGTAATTATGGTAGCAAAATTGAATTTGATAGCGCCAGCCGAGGCGGTTTTACCTTCGGTTATAACTTCGATAAAAAATGGAATTTACAATGGGAATACAGCCATGTAAAACCAAGTTACAAGGCTACCTATGTGAAAGATGATCAGTCTGTAGCAAAAAATATCGATCATACAGCAGGAACGACCACCAATAACTTTAACCTGACCTACCATTTCCTGGAGGGTAAAATTACACCTTTTGTTATGGCGGGACTAGGTTGGACAAAAACCGATTCTAATATAGCTTCTGGGGCCAGCCCTGGATGCTGGTGGACCTGGTATGGCAGGGTCTGTAATCGTTATACCACGAGTTATAAGAGCACCGACTTTTCCTATAACGCCGGTATGGGTTTACGCTGGGAGCTGGATGATCGTATGTTCCTGCGTGGCAGTTATGGTTTCCAGTGGGTGGATATGGACAATGTGGGTAGTACACCACGATTTGAAGTGGGGCGTTTTGAATTTGGCTACAGGATTTAATCCTGATTTTATTTAAGACCTGAAGTTAGGTTGAATAAAAAAGGGAGGCGCTTGTTGCTTGCCGGTAAACATACCAATAAAGTGAAAGTGACTTGCACCAGAGAAATGGTTGCTTTTATTTGGGATTCGATGAATAAGGTAGCCGCCTAAAAATCGGTTAAATATGAAGGTATGCCATTTAAGCAAATGGCCATCCTTTGAAGCTGTGATTTGATCAGGAGAGTTAAGGCGAGATTGGGAAGCTCACGATAGGCCTTTAGGACTTCATATTAAGTGAAATGTGCCAGAGTGTAGGTTGTGGTCATCCCAAAATGGACTGATATTACTGCGTTAACAAGCACGCGAATACTTGGGATTTAGTCCAAGGCCACAACCCGCTCTATGATCAAGAAGTGCATGTTCGAGTTGACATAGGGACGTCTATACGGGACCGATTTATCCCCTATTCGATTAATCGTTGATGGTGAGAATGGCGATGTGGATTAGCGAACTGCCTGAAATTAGCAGATTAGAATGCTGAAGCCTAACAACAAAGCCTGTTATTCAAGTAGGGTCTAACGGGTAAGAACCAGCTGAGGCACTCTCTACAGAGTTTGATCCGTACTGTTTGGAATAGGTTCAGGCTAGAAAAACATCACTGGTGGCTGTGCTTGGGCCTCAGACAGCTGAAAAGTGGGCGGGATATTATCAGCGATTAAATGCAAATGCGTTAAAAGCTTATCAATGACAGGTTTTTTCTCCTGCAAAACCTGTATTCCTGCCATCCCTGGCGGTGACGTG
>JABSRQ010000356.1 GCA_013215055.1 Pseudomonadales bacterium
ACCTGGCCATCGCCCTGGCCGGCACCAGCGCCTTGCTGGTGTGTTTTGTGATTATGGTTCTCTTCACAGCTAGCCTGTTAGGCATGAATTTTTCACAGCTCATCGCGGTATTATTTATTATCACCATGATGCTGCTGATCACTGCCTTGAGTTTCTTCTTACTGGAGGTCTTCTTCGCCACCAGCTTGATGCGTTCGGGGCTGGCCAAGACCGAAAAAATTATTCACAGTCATCCGCCAAACGCACCGAAAAAGCAATGAAAAAGCAAGACAAAACAGCAATGAGATATCACTGAGCAAATTTCAACCAATCTGATGCACGCCCTGCAATCCCCACCACCGTTGGCTTTCGGTAATTATTCAGGGTTATCACACTGTTATACACATCGTTAGTACAGAGTTATCCACGGAATATGTGGGTAACTTCTACGACGATTCGTGACTATAATCGGGATGTTGAGGACAGCTCAAGAGGTGGTCATTCACCAGCCCCATAGACTGCATAAACGCATAGCAAATAGTGGCTCCAACAAAGGTGAACCCGCTTTTCTTCAGCGCCTTACTCATGGCTTGCGAAGCTTCAGTCTGCGCCGGGATTTCCGACATGCTTTCGTAGTGATTTACAATTATTTCATTCTCGACAAACTGCCAGATAAAGTCGGTAAATGCCTGCCCGGATGCCTGCATCTTTAAGAAGGCCTGCGCATTTTTTCTGATGGCAAATAATTTAAGCCGATTTCGAATCAGCCCCGTATCTTCTAACAAGACTTCTATATCTTCATCCGTCATGGCGGCTATTTTTGTCGCATCGAAATCAAAGAAGCATTGACGATAATGCTCACGCTTCTTCAACACCGTGATCCAGCTTAAACCGGCTTGCTGGCCTTCGAGGCATATTTTCTCAAACAAGCGCTGGCCATCATGGCAAGCAACACCCCACTCCATATCATGATAACGTTGATACAACTCGCCTTGAGCCCATGAACATCCCTGCCAATTATTGTCATCCATAAACTTTGCTCATTTTTTTCAGATTAACACTTCATTTCAGTCAGCTTGATCACTACAGGTACAACTTTTAACATCGAATCTTGCCCTTGACATATAAACTAAGAAACTTATCAATCAGTGATGAGAGGTTAGTCTGCAGATTTTCAAAGAGGTGAAGTTAAAACGATCACCTGGACCAAAGAATGCTTCAACTCCAACTTTAGTCTGTTGCCAAGGCCTAATATGCCACCGGCCATCCTTAGCGACTTTGACTCCATGGATAAACAGTGGC
The DNA here is from genome assembly GCA_013215055.1 of Pseudomonadales bacterium. Classification (GTDB taxonomy): domain Bacteria; phylum Pseudomonadota; class Gammaproteobacteria; order Pseudomonadales; family DT-91; genus CAKMZU01. The sequence continues at coordinate 1,282 of JABSRQ010000356.1, forward strand.
AGTCTAACTATAAAGCAGACAAAAGAACTATTTTACTACTCAGTAATATCGATTAACTGAAAACCTGCTCCTGACAATTTCTCTATCAAAACCAACTGCCTATTTTGGCCATTAATCAAGGACAAATCCAAACTGGCTATAAGCTGTAGATTATCTTCAGACATCACCCTGACAGTATAATCACCTGTTTTCTTCGTCATAGTACCGCTGCCTTTAAAAATCAAAGCTTGTATGTCAGCGACACGGAGGGAAATATCGACACTGGGAGCAGTTATATACACCTTATATTTTCCCATATCTACATAGTCAGCTTTATAGGCAAGATGCGTTAAAGAGACTCGGGCTTCAGTGGCGATTTTTTGTTGATCAAATTTTAATTTCATTTCATAGATATCATTGTCTTTTACACGTCCGACAATAACCAAGGTATTCTTTGAGCCCGATTCAAAAAAATTAATTGAATGAGTTATTCCTGAAATATCGAAATCATAATTGCCTGATACCAGTTGTGAGTAAGCACTTTTCTGAGCAAACCCCAGATCCATATCGAAAGTTTCCTTACTCAGCGGTACACCTTCCCCCATATAACGACTTGTGTTGAACTCCGTAAGATGTTGTTCCTGTTCCGCATCGTACTTTACCGCATTAAGCAGGCGTATTGAGCTGTCGCCAACATCAGAGGACAATATGAAGAGAACTTCTACAAGATAATAATATGCTCTTATCATTTCATTGCTGGCGGGGTTTTCCCCTAAAACAATGGTTTGATGCTCTATATCGTATATCCTTAGTTCTCGTGAACGGAATAGAATCGAGTCTTTATTTCCTGCCTCTGTTACCACGAAGATGTAAGCACTTCCCGTCAAGCGAATATCTTCAGATGTCCCCATCGTTGTTACGGTTGCACTTGCGGTGCTGGCTGCCAAAGTTTCAGGCTTATTATCAGCAAGAAAATATATATCCAAAGCCCCCAGCTGAGGATGAATGTGAGATACATTGATAAAGACCACACTCTTATCCCCTTCATATTCTTCAGTATCATCTGATAACGCTAAGGCCTGCAGAGAGACGCCATCAGAGTAATTACCTGTGATCGCAAAAAGCTTGATCTCATTTTCATTGACGACAAAATTGCTATTACCTATGACTTCATGGGTAGCGCCACTATCTAGAAGCAACATGGACACATTCCAGATCCCCACATCTAACTCTACTGCGGAAGTTGTGCTAGAAAAATTAACCGAACCATAAGGCCGCTTATCTCCATCCAGATATATAAGCCCAACATCTGGAGCGCTATGTAAGAACGCTGCACCACCAACGGCTCCACTTCTTAAGGGATCGTGTGGATACTTATCGGCATTATCTCCTACACCGTCGTCATCAGAGTCTTTCTGTTCTTTGGGATCATTAGGAAAAGCATCCTGAGAATTGATAACACCATCGCCATCATTATCAACTTTTTCCACGTCACCACTTGCGTTATCACCACCTCCACAAGCGTATAATGATCCAACCAACAAGAAAATTAGCCATAGACGAGACATCTGGAATTCCATTTTAATTAAATTTATTTTTTATATTTTGGATATTGTAAAGGCACTGGAAACTATTGGAAATAGGGAACTTACATCTGGAAAGTTCATCTATGACACTCTTCACACTTTAAGCATCTGAGTAATTATGATCAAAGGCTATCTACAAAAATATGGCTTCTGAGCATATTTATTAGAGGATAACTTTTTTTAATGCCATTAGGGCAATACAAACAACGATAGAGATAATATTAATAAGCAATGGCCACTACCGAGTATCGAGAAAAATCTGAATGAAATGTTATCTCCCCGTCCCAGGGTTGGCAAAACTCAATACAGAGATCAAACAAGATGACGGGTTCATTGTGTTCCAACATCATTATTCTTTATATCATTTACCGGGGCCTTAAACTGCAAGGCATAGAGACGCTGATAAAGCTCTGAATTAGCCACTAACTCTTTGTGACTGCCCTGCTCCACAACATGGCCTTTATCCATAACCGCGATAGTATCGGCAGGCAGGATAGTCGATAAGCGGTGCGCAATGATGACCGTAGTTCTGTTTTGCATGATCTCTTCCAGCGCCTTCTGCACATGGTATTCACTCTCGGC
>JABSRQ010000357.1 GCA_013215055.1 Pseudomonadales bacterium
CAGGTTCGATTGATGCGGGTCTTGCTTATATTACGGGTGATTCGGTTGACGTGTCTGAGACATTTACAAGTGGTGATGGAACGCCTCTTACTCAGTTTAATGGTGAGTTGTCCAGTATTGGTGTTTTGATTTACTCTTTGGGTTATAACATTAGCTTCTAGTTTGAATGTTTAGCGAAAAAAACCGGCAAGCGCCGGTTTTTTTATGTCTGAAAATCCTTGCTGTAAGAGGGTGCTTTTTAATTAACTCTTTTAGGTAGCGCCTCACGTAATTTATCTGCAAGTTCTACCAGGCATTTTTCGGTAGTATTCCAATCAATACAGGCATCGGTAATCGATACGCCGTAGATTAAACCTTCTTTACCGTTTTTCATGCTTTGATTGCCGTGTCCCAAATTACTCTCAATCATTAGGCTGGTGATGGATTTATTGCCATTGATGATTTGATCGGCAATGTCGTTAACAACCAAGGGTTGGCGGTCAGGATCTTTGCTTGAGTTGGCGTGGCTGCAATCAACCATGATATTCTGTGTCAGGCCGTTTTTCTCAAGGGCTTGCTCACACAGTTTGATGCTAACTGAATCGTAATTGGTGCCTTGGCTGCCGCCACGTAAAACCATGTGGCCGTAAGCATTACCTTTGGTGCGGATAATGGCAACCTGGCCCTGATTGTTGATGCCTAAGAATCTATGTGGGCTGGATACGGATTGCAGGGCGTTAGTTGCAACGCTCAAACCGCCATCGGTGCCATTTTTAAAGCCTACCGGAGAAGAAAGGCCGCTGGCCATCTCCCTGTGGGTTTGTGATTCGGTAGTTCTGGCGCCAATGGCTGACCAGCTGATCAAATCTTGCATGTATTGTGGTGAGATAGGATCCAGTGCTTCGGTTGAAGTGGGTAAGCCCAATTCTGCAATGTCCAATAATAATTTACGGCCAATATGCAGGCCTTCTTCGATATTAAAGCTGTCATCTAATTGTGGGTCGTTAATCAGGCCTTTCCAGCCAGTGGTGGTGCGTGGTTTCTCGAAATAAACACGCATAACGATATAGATGCTGTCGCTGACTTTATCGGCAAGTGCCTTTAGCTTATGGGCGTAATCCATAGCTGCATCCACGTCATGAATGGAGCAGGGGCCAACAACCACAAAAAGCCTGTGATCTTTTTTATCTAAGATGTTTTTTATAACTTGGCGACTTTCGCTGATAACTGAGCCGGCTTGCCCTGATACAGGCAGGGCTTTTTTAAGGGCTTCAGGTGTGATGAGGATATCCTGAGATTCTACATTCACATTATCTACCGTTTTAATGCTCATATTATGTCCATTTCTGCAGTCGTTTTACTGTCTTTTTTGCGCAAGGGGCTGATTGCCCAAGAAAAAATTCGTCGTAAATCATACCTTAAAGCACAAATCTAGGCGAGATAAAGGTTATAATTCTGTTTTTATAAAATCCAGAGGTGTGCATGGTTCAATGGCATCATGAAGTGGACTTTCTTGTGGTCGGAAGTGGCGCCGCAGGAATGACGGCGGCGATTACTGCCAGCGTACAAGGCCTTTCGACAATGATTGTTGAGAAGACCTCATCCTATGGGGGGACGTCTGCCTTATCCGGTGGCGTTTTATGGCTGCCTGATCATCATATGATGGATGATGCGGGGGCCGAGGATTCTCAAGAGGAAGCTTTAACCTATTTAAATCAGGTGATCAGTGATGATGTGCCTGCGGATAAGCTGCGTGCTTTTGTTAAAAACGCCGGGCCTATGCTGGCATTTATGCAGAAAAACAGTCTGCTGAAATATGCACCTGCGAAGAACTATCCAGACTATTATGCTGAGTTAGACGGTGGTAAATCGGGTGGGCGCTCTGTTGATCCCGTGCCTTACACAATTCGAAGGCTAGGGCAGAAACTCACATCACAAATGCGCAGCAATAAATCCAAGCCTGGTACGTTTGCCATGACGGCTCACGAGGCGCATATCGTGTTTAGTTTTACTTGGAAATCTCCGTTGGTTATTTATAAGCGTTTATTAAGTCTTTGGCTGGATATTACGTCAAGGTTAAAAAAGCTGCCCGATAATCGATTGACCTTAGGTCGCGCCTTGATCGGGCGGTTACGCAAAACCTTATCTAATCGCGATATTACATTGCATCTCAATACCTCTGCCGACGAGCTATGTATCGAGCAGGGGCGTGTAATAGGCTTTAAATGCACAAAAGACGGTAAAGCTTTTAATATCAAGGTGAATCGAGGTGTTTTAATGGCCAGCGGTGGCTTTGCGCATAATAAAGAGATGCGTGAAAAGCATCATGGCACAGCGCAGCATGCGGCCTGGACTGCTGCAAGCACTTCGGATAACGGTGATGGCATTACTGTTGCCAGCCATGCCGGTGCGGCCACCTCTATGATGTCATATGCCTGGTGGACGCCTACCATGGTTTATCCTGATGGCAAAAGAGAGGCTTTTATAGTGGGCAAGTCGCTACCTAATAGCATGGTGGTGAATAAAAAAGGCCTTCGTTTTTGTAATGAAGCACAGCCTTATGAAGATTTTGTAAAAAATCAGCAGCGCTCAGAGGCTGCTGGTAATGAAGCGATTCCGGCGTATTTTATTTTTGATGCCCGTTACCGCAGAGAGTATCCCTTGGGCATGGCTATTGCACCTGGAAAATATCTACCCGATAGCCGCTTTCCTGAGCTTTTTAATAGTGGCTGGATTAAAAAGGCCGATAGCTTGGCTGAGTTAGCAAAAGCCTGTGGTATTGATGCTGAAGGATTAGCCACAACGGCTGCAAAGCTGGAAAGCTATAGCCAAACCGGTGAGGATAAAGAATTCCAGCGAGGTAATTTCCTCAATGATACCTATTATTCTGATCATCGGGTGAAGCCTAACCCCTGTCTGTCAGGTGTGTCACAAGCCCCGTTTTATGCAATTAAATTGTGGCCGGGAGATCTAGGCACTAAAGGCGGATTAACCACCAATGCTGATGCGCAAGTTATTGATCTCCATGGCAAGGTTATTGACGGTTTATATGCGGCAGGCAATGTGTCTGCATCGGTTATGGGGGATAGCTATCCAGCGGCGGGGTCAACATTGGGACCTGCGATGACTTTTGCTTATGTCGCCGCCAAGCATGCTGCCAGTAGTCGTGGAGTTTAAGGCATGTTGAAACATGAAAATTATCAGGCTGGGCAGATTACACAGTGTGATGATCCGGTGCCAAAAGCCGGCGAGCTGATTGAGCTGGCTGCGGGCGTTTTTTGGTGTCGCATGCCTTTACCTATATCGCTAAATCATATTAATTTATATTTGATTGATGAAGGTGATAGCTGGACCATCATCGATACAGGTATGCACCTTCCGGACACATTAAAAGCTTGGGAAATCATTTTTTCGACTTATTGCGTCGACAAACCGATA
>JABSRQ010000358.1 GCA_013215055.1 Pseudomonadales bacterium
CCGCCGGCAACATATGAAGCGATGCTTGCCTTAGTCGCGGCTGAAAGCCCTGGACCGGAGCCCTCACCCGCGACGATGGCATCGAATGAGCCGAGTCCACCGCTTAGTGCATCATTCCATGCCGAATCGGAAGATGGAGAAAATGAAGTATATGTATGCCCTCCAAACGTCGTCAGTCGGGAATTTTCGAGAGGATGAAATTCTTGCGCAGATAAAAAATGTGCTGCCTGCGTAGTAGAACTGATGCTTAGCATTATCGCTAAAATGACACCCCCTCGAGATATTAAATTTTTTATTGGGGTCTTGCATAGCTGCAATAAAATACTAAGCAGCCCGATGATATAGCCTCCCTTCGGGATGCTAACAATGGTTTCTCGAAGAAGGAAAGACCTCATGCCTGCATTGCTACCGGTTTTCGTGGTTAACGCCCCCCCCGCTACTGGAAATGTTTTTTTAGCCCGCTCCCGTATACCATCTCTGAACATGTGATAAGTTTTCATTCGTTGAAATACCTTTAAGATTATTTGTTAACTAAAAATGATGAACTTCCCCCTTATTTGAAGGGGGTATCATCACAGTTAAGGCCTGTAGTAGCTTGTACAAACACTCCATCCATAAGTTAAAAATATTGGTAGAAATTAGCCGTCGGCGTTAGGATAGGACGTCAGGTTGGAAATATGATTCATGGTTTTTAGCCTACAACCTCATCCTGCACCGATTCGCAGAACTCAATTTATGGATATTTCTTACCCAGTGAACTTGCCTCTTAACTTTTGGCCAAATTTACTTGGCCAGCTCTCATCCAATATCATTCAATATTCCTTGCTAAATAGAACTGCTCCTGTAGTTTTAACTATCCCTGCCAATACTGTTTTTTTGTTTCACCACCTCCAAATTTAATTAATATTTAATTGTCATAAAACCATTTATTATTTTATAACCTTAATAATCTGATCGTTGATGTAGAAGTATATTGGAAGATGAATGCTTTATAATATTCAAAAGCATCCAGGAATTCCGGTACTAAACAATGGATTTACTTGCAACCACACCGTAATAAATTGTATGTTTAAATGAAACTGTCTCCAGTTATTTTGATTTAATGATTTAAGAAATCATGATCAAATTCTATTTGATATTCTTTGATAATAAATCATCCTTAAGAATGAAAAAATACTAATTATGTATGAAAAAAATCACCCTCTATTATTCTGTGAATACGAGTAGGAGAGGGTATGTGAAGATTAAGTGAGTAGAATGAACGAGCTTAGAAAAGAGGATATCTGGCTATAGAGAGTTTTTTTCTTCGGAAGGAGATGCAACGATGGAGGGTGCAGATAGCCGGGCTACGAATAATGAATAAAAACAATCAAAAGTTATGGGTAAATTAATTCCCATTATTTATTGGAATATACTATATAGACATAGTTCTATTTGTAGCGGGTGTAAATAATTATATGTAATTTACAAGGTTAAATGTAATCTATAAAATGGTCTTCAATGAGGATAATAAAACGATTAATGATCGATTTATAGCTCCTATATTTTCGAAAATTAAATTTTTGTATACGTTTATATATTAAACTATTCAAGGGTTGAGTTTTAAAAACCATAACGATGTATAAAGTGATAGTCGCTATATGAAATAGATTTTAACGCCTTATTTTTGGCAGGGATCTGTTGCAGATAAAGTTAAAAATACAACGTCATAAGTTATTTATCAGGATTACGTAAATATATATTATACCTGTCTTATGAAACTGAAATGCAGCCGGAATTCCATTGTCATTCAGGTCTAAATGGCTTGATAATTTGTATGCTAATCAGGCTTATAGACTTGCATAAAGCTTATCGGTCAGACAGTATTTCTTTGGGAAGATATTCCTGTGCCCATGCGATTACTTCGGCTCGACTCTTCACCTCCAGTTTCTTGAAGATATGCTTAACGTGAGATTTAACCGTATGCTCACTGATAAACAATTGATTGGCAATATCGCGATTTCGCTTGCCGATAGCCAAATTCTTAAGCACATCGATCTCGCGTTTACTAAATTGAATAGACAACTGATACAGGCTTCTGCGCTGAATAATACTGTCGCTGTCAAACTGGGATGCTACCATGCTGGATAGCAGCTTGCGGTTATACCACAACTCACCATTTAGAATGTGCCTCACACCTTTAACGATGACCTCCATACTGTCATCAGTATAAAATACTCCATGCACACCACTTTGAATCATATCCATTGCATGGCTTTCATTCTTTATATTGGTTACAGCCAGATACCTATATCCCTTATAGCGCCTGACTCTTTTTATCCATTCGTTGCTATCCAGTATGTCGGCATCACAGATCACCAGCTTGTAGCTGGGGCTGCAGTTATTTATTTTATGAGAATTCAGCTGATCAAAAAGACATGTTTTTTGTTTTAACAGCAGCTGCAAGATATAGACGAGCTCTTGTTTTTTTTCCAGGCACTCACTTACAATCACGATGTGGGGATCGAGACAATTAGAATTATCCATTAAGCCATCTTCCGGGAAATAATATTAGTGCATGCTAGTGGAATATCCTTTCCGATACAGGATACATCGAGATCAATGATTTTCGTACCTGCATTGCATATACCAATAGTCAGTAATTATGGCTCAAGTCTGGATCATGAATATATATATATCAATGGCTCATACATTGTTGAAACAAACTGAATACAAAGGTCATATCTAGATGAAAGCATTGCGCCTGTGATGGTTTGCAGGATTGCTCACTGTTTCATCTCATACATTGTTGAAACAAATTGAATACAAAGCTTATAAGCATTACGCCTATAATTGTTTGCAGGATTGGTCACTGCTAGCTTTTAAGCTGCCTGAGGCGCAAGGCCCGACAGCAGAGGTGTTTTTCTAAGTTAAGTATTCTAACGTATTGTACCGGTATAGCCCCGTAGGGCATACCTAGCCTGGCTTTACCTGTTAGAGCCATGGGGGATTAATAGGGTATAGCGTTAGACTTATTGCCATTCTATGAGGATGTACAACAAACTGTGTAACTGCCCGTTTTATATATGAGGAGCTAATTGCTCCTAAAACTCAATCATAAAACGATTTAACGCAGGTTTCCAATTCCTTATCGGCATCGTCCATTTCTTAGAGTCAGCCTCAATATTTATCTGAACGGGATTAATAGAGTGGCAGCCTAATGATGTATTGAATAACTTATTGCGGTTCATTTTTAAGTAAGTCTTGCATTTGAAAAGGCCTATTCGTAGTATTTATTTCAGAACTATATATATCTGTTAGAAATGGAAGCTGCTCTTTAATGAGTGCTGCGCTCAAAGAATAATAAATAGGGAAATATAATGAGATCCAGTAAGTTCTTACTCACGGCATTGGCTGCAACCCTTGCTAGCTCGA
>JABSRQ010000035.1 GCA_013215055.1 Pseudomonadales bacterium
ATTGTATTCACGTTGATAGCGATAGAGAAGTTATCGTCACTCTCAGGGTTATTATCTTTAGGCACCGGTAAGACTTCGCCCTCTTCATAATATGATCCTAAAATGGGGGGGATTTCAGCATGGGCTTTTGCGGCTTTAAGAAAACCCGAGTAGTTCATCAACCATTCTATTTCACCATCAGACGGCGATGCTTCTGTTCGCACCTGATAAGCTCTAGCGACCATACTCACTTCAGAATCAAGCGCGCCATTAAGCGGTTTCACATCAAAGGCTATTTTAAAATCTTCTATATTTTGTGATAACACTTGCATGACAATATCAACAAACATCGAATCTAACATACCGCCAAGCATACCTAGCATCCAATCTAAATCACTGCCAATACCCAAGCCAGACATACCCAAATTCAAATCGGAATGACCAAGGTTTAATTCGCCATCTTGAATATCAACAATAATGTCACCCTTAGGATTTACAGCCGTTGCCGTAATATTCATATTGCCTAAACCAACAATGCCAGCGGCTTTAACTTCGCCATCGTCATAACAATAGCCTTTGTCACTTTTCCCCCCGCATTTAAAATAACGTACACCCATTTTTAAATTCATGGCTTCGGAATCATCATCATCACCATCCTTTAGCTGCATATCTAACGAGAGTTTATTACCTGCTTTCAAGGTGACAGCCATATGCGGAACTTGATCCAATTGCATATAATAAATATTAACCGCCGAACAGCTACCGGGTGCATGATCAATTTCAGCAGGGATATTCCAACTACCATCACCGTTGCGAGTAACACCTTCAACTTTACCTAAATAATCAGTTGGATCAGTTGGATCAGGACGAGATACATCAATATGTCCACATTCTGAAGGTATAGGGTTATTTTTGTCTTTATTACCTTCGCCAACCCATGTCATACAAAAGCCAAAAATCTCCATGGCACAAGCATGCATCGTTGGTGAATTACCCTTCCACCACTCCCCCATTTCATCCAAACTTTTTGAATGCTCTGCATCGGGAAAGTCTTCTGGATTTTTCCCCGCACTACGCAGAGTTTCCGTTGCAATCATTTTTGCTTCCTCTAACAGAGGACGCATTAAAGGCACCACCGATTCCAATACAGATTTCCCTATGCGCATTTTAAAACTGGGATTAATTTCTTGTTCTTCAGTTAAAAATGACGTTTGGGCGATAAATCCATATTCATCTTCTGCAGTAAAACTATAAAAAGCTTGCTCTTCAAAGGTCAAATGCCATAAACCATCATCGCTATCGAAAGTAGCGTCTATGTTTTCAACATAACTAAGCCCTTTACTGCCAGTGCTAAAACCTTCATTACCCGCATCACTTTCTATCGCGCCATCAAAAGCATATTCATAACTTTTAAGATTGACATCATTAATACCACTGGCATCAATTGCTTTAATTTTTAGTGTTACCGTACCGCCTATACCATCGGCACAATTTCCATCGCTACACGTGACTTGCTCAATCACCACCCGTGGCCCTGCATTATCAAAGCTAAAATTTAAGCTTGGTCCAAAGCGTAATGGGTCTATGGTGATAGCATTTTCGCCTTGTATCAAAAATCCGGATACAGCATCTAAATCCAGGGTGGCATGATCGTCATGCAAGACCATTTTGTCCGCCATACTCTCTCCATTCAAAAACAACAAAACTTCACTGGGTAACGTTTCATAGTGAATGGTTAACAGACGAGGTAGAGGTATGGATAAACCGGGATAAGGCACGGCATCGATGCCCTCTATGCCGACATAATGTTGATTTTCAACAAAAGCTTCATTTATTGTATAAGGCGATTCAATATTCAAATCAAAATTACAACCTTCGAATATAAGCACACTCATTATCATGAGAATGATTTTTTGATAACCAAGCATAGTCCCGCTCCATTAATATTATTATTAGATTTATATCGACGTTTAATGAAGAAACAGCAGACAAACATTGCCTTGCTTAAATTCATTCACAAAATACGTACATAAATATTAACGGCTACTTATACGTCTATTGCCTTATTTTTGTAGAGGTTTGTAGAGCTTTGTAGAGGCTTGTAGGACTTTGTAAAAAAGATAATTACACAAAGGCGAGGTCACTAAGGCATGCGGTTTCGACATCACAAAGGCAGTAACGAAGACACGTTACCACAGGAGTATAAAAGTTAACGAGTGGGTATAAACAAATAACCTTGACCACGAATGGTTTTAATACGATTGGCGTATTCGCTGTCTTCGCCTAATTTCATACGTAGATGGGAGACAGTAAGATCGACAAAACGGTTAATACCGTCATACTCAAAACCGCGAATTTCTTTGAACATCATCGAGCGAGAGAGAATCGTTCCTGCATGCTTGGCTAATAGCCACATCACCTCATATTCAGGCATAGTCAGTGCGACTTCTTTTCCTGACAAATAAAGGCGCCTTCCCTTGTTATCAATTTCAATATCATCAAATATAAGATAATTCTCATCCTGCTGTTGCACATTTATGGGTAAAGTTTCCCGGTTAGCCATTCTTAACAAGGCCTTTATCCTTGCCAGTAATAAACGTGGCTCTATGGGTTTACAAATATAATCATCGGCGCCCATTTCTAAGCCAACAATTTGATCCACTTGCTCAGTAAGAGCCGTTAACATGAGGATAGGGCCGTGATACTCAGATCGTAATTCCCGACAAATATCGATGCCACCCTTACCGGGCAACATCACATCCAGAATAAGAAAGTCAGGCTGCTCACTTAAAACACGCTCAATAACATTGTCTCCATCACTCTCGATGTCGACCTCATAACCATTTTTGGTCAAGTAACTAGCCGTGAGCTTCGCTAGGTTCTCATCATCTTCTACCAATAGAATGCGGGTTGATTTATTCATAAGCTCTACTTTACCAATAAGCTGGGACAATCTGGTTTTTATTATTATATCAAATCTGTGACGATGGGCCATTTCAACGTAAATACACACCCCCCCATAGGGGAATCTTTAACCGTAATATCGCCATCATGCCAACGCATAATTTGATGAACGATAGCCAGACCTAAACCATAGCCCCCGGATGTGCGGTTACGGCTGCTATCAAGGCGTTTAAAGGGCTCAAATATTTGCGATTTCAACGCATCATCAATGCCCTCTCCATCATCATCTACTTCAATATAAAAAAAGCGCTGATCTTGATAATGTGTAATTTTCACCCTGGACTTGGCATACCGCTGGGCATTGATTAATAAATTTTGACAGGCCCTTAATAAATAGTGGGGATCTGCAACAACGTGCTCTAGGTCTGTCTGCTTATCTAATTCAATCATGACGTCATGGCGTATAGTGTCGATATCTTGAACCATTTTCTCCAGCTCAAACTGTAAATTAAAACGGCATATATTTAACATAAGCTCACTTTGATCCAACTGGCTATAGGTTAATATTTCATCAACCAAACCTTCCAAAGCATTGATATCTTCTGCCATGCCTTGCAAATGGTTGTCATCATCCTCTTCAGCAGGTTCCTCCATTAAAGCAACATGAAACTTTAAACGGGCAATAGGCGTGCGTAATTCATGTGATACAGCCTGTGTTAATTCACGTTGTGCAATGACCAGGTTATGGATGCGCTGAGCCATGGTATTAACCTTAATGGCAAATAAACTGAGCATGTCATTACCGGTAACCGTAATCGGCTGCTGCTCCACACTTAACTCAAGTCTTTCTAATTCATGTCCAATAAGACTAAGACGCTTTTGTAGAGGCCGTAATAATAAATATAAAGCCACAGCTATCGATGACCCAGACATACCTACAAATAAAAAAATAAACCAGTTCGGAGCCCAATTAAATACGGGAATCGGGCCTAATTGCAGAAACTCATTGTCTACATCCGTGGGGCTGTAAACAATAAGTGCAGGGTCAGCCAAGACTTTTTCATCAAAAAAAACCATTAATTCATTACGTTCATGTAAGCGTAATGGTGAATAATTTAATTTCGCTTGTTCAGCATTAACTAATTGAATCGGAAATGTGAACGTTTCATTTAATGCGGCAATAAGAGCTGTTCTTTTTTCGGGATCAGCTTTTTCATTTTGTAATTCATTAAGAATAAGCAGTGCCGCTAGGCGTGCCAATTGTTCATTAATATCATAAATATCCACAGACAATAAATAGGGGCTATTACTACCAATGGCATGATAAACACGTGCATACTTCTGCTCAACATCCCCCCGAATAGCACTATGTCCATCGCTGAGCTTAAGTTTTTCAGCAGCCGTCAATTTCAGAGCATCACGTTTAATCAGGTTAATACGCAAACCACTGCGTTCTTCAATATTTGATAACCAAAGTCGTCGTTTTTCATGGGGTATTTTTACCACGGATTCAGCAACCAGAACAAATACCCCTTCAGAAATACCCGCTACGTAGCTTATCAGGCGTGACTCATTAAGAGCGCTGGATAACATATAATTAACCGAAGCTACGGTTAATGTCGCAATGACCATGCCACAATATATTTTTAAAAATATGCCATGCATAATTTAATGCTTAATTAAAAGCCCGTTTCGAAAAAATGAATAAAAATCGGTGCTCGACCTGATATTTCAAAAAATAGCAGTATACGATGTGTCATTAAACCAGTTTAGCTACCTCACATATACAATGCATACAAAACGCTACAATAGGCTGCAACGCAGATCTAACAATGTACATGTTAGGAAAATACCGTGAAAATCGGGGTGATCATTAATTTGGCTATCTGATAAAAGTGCAGAACCGAGGCGAAAGTTCAGAGAGAGGGTTGACTGTAAATCAGTGCATGTGGCCTTGGCCCAAGGTGAGCACTATTGCCAGGGAGTTCCTCTTGAACGTATAGAAATGGAAGTGGTATTAAAACACTGATCTGCGGGTTTAAGCCTCTTTTCGTCGATTTAAACACGTGGAATACCGTCCCTCCCCCTTACTCAGAACAACGCCAAAAACGGTAGCTATGATATTGGAACCGCTACCAGCATAATCCGTCACAAAGATGCCAGGTAGTTAACCTGTCACCTATTCATATAGCGTACATAGAAGCTATTGAAGGTTATGCACCTACAGCTCTTTTCTCACGTCATCATCACAATGGCCAAAAGCTTGCTGGATAAAATCTTTAAAAACACGGGCCTTGGAAGACAGCGGCCTGCTGGGATACATCAGATAAAACTTACCCGTATGAGTCGGTTCCCAATCGGCTAATACCCGAATAAATTCACCACTTTCCAATAGCTGTTTTTGCATCTGCGGAAACAGTAAAAAAAGCCCGCCTCCTGCCAGGGCAGCCTCCTCCAGAAAGGCAATATCCTGACATAAAAGATGACCACGTAAATCAAATTCCTGTGCCTTATCAGGCTCTCCTCGCGGTTGAATCGTCACCGCCATGCCATCACCAAAAAGCCTGGGGATCAGCAGGCGGTGATGCTGTAAATCATCGGGATGCTGCGGGGTGCCATACTTGGCCAGATACGCTGGGCTGGCCACAAAACCCAGCTCCACCTCGGTTAAAAACATCGCCTTATGGCCAGAATCAGGCAGATCACCGATAGAGAGTCTGAAGGCAAAATCGATCTGGTCTTCTCTGAATGACAAGATTTTTTCTGTCATCAATGTTTCTACCGTGATCTCAGGATAGGCCTCAATAAATTCTCCCAAGATTTTACCCAGTTTCACATCTTTGGCCAGTCCCTGCAAAGCCGTGATACGCAGATGTCCATGTGGGTTATGCTCCTGATCGATCATCTCGGCCTTGGCATTATCCAAAATATCCAAGGCTTCCTGCGCACGCTTGCGATAACTCAAACCTTCGCTGGTTGCCTGCGCACGGCCTCCCACCCTTTGCACTAACGCAATGCTTAAATTTTCCTCCAGGCGACTGATCCTGCGGCTTATGGTGCCCTTGGTTTCTCCCAGCACCGCGGCGGCGGCCGTGATTGAGCCATGATCCACCACCGCGACAAACGCACGCAGGTCTTTGAGATTGACTTGAGTTTCCATTTTAACAACCCTAGGTTACATTTATGCCATCTATCAATTAAATCTGACAACTCATAAGATTAAAGCACTGCCACAAAACTACAAGCCCGCCTCAGGTTGGCCTCACTATCCAGGGAAACTTCATGTCTGCTAAAAAGCTTTCATTTAATGATATCTGCGCCTCATGGTTGATACGCTACCGTTATCTATTGGCGTTGCTGTCCTTGATCACCGTCACCTTACTAGCCAGCGGTGTCAGCAAAGTTTATCTGGAAACCGATTACCGTTTATTCTTTAAACCCGACAACCCATTTCTGGTTGCACATGAATTTATTCAAGACAACTACACACCTTCATCCAATGTCGCCTTTGTGATCGCCGATAAAAGCGGCGATGTTTTTAATGCCAACACCCTATCGGCGATAGAAGAACTCACCACACTGAGCTGGCAGATGCCCTACTCCGTGCGCGTGGACTCCATCA
Organism: Pseudomonadales bacterium; assembly: GCA_013215055.1. Taxonomy (GTDB): domain Bacteria; phylum Pseudomonadota; class Gammaproteobacteria; order Pseudomonadales; family DT-91; genus CAKMZU01. Next base: position 6,506 of record JABSRQ010000035.1, read on the forward strand.
GCAACTACCAACATACACAGGGCATCGATGATGACCTGGTAGTAGAGAGCTTTATCGAAGATGCGCTTGCCATGACCCCTGCGCAAATAGAAAGCAAAAAGGCCATCGCGCTGGCCGATAAAACCCTGGTCTACAATATTTTGTCGGATAGCGGCCATGCAACCTTAATTAATATACGCCTGGCCATGCCTACACCGCCTAAAGGTGAATTATCCAAAGACCACGAAGTGATTGCCTATGCTCGTCTTTTGAAACAGCAGATACAGGCCAAACACCCGCAGCTGATCATTCATGTCTTTGGTGAAACCGCGATCAATAATGCTTTTTCAGAGATGTCGGCACACGATGGACAAGTCTTGATGCCAATCATGGGGCTGCTGATTATCCTCGCCCTGATCACTTTTTTTAAACTCGCCGGCAGTACGTTATTGTCAGCCGCCCTGCTCTGCTTCACCTCCATCATCATGATTATTGCCAGCCTAGCTACAGCACTGGGCATGGCAGGCTGGTTAGATATGCCATTAAATGCTGTCAATTCCATAGCCCCTACTATTATTTTAACCTTGGCCGTGGCCGATTGTGTGCATATCCTCACCAGCTATATTAATACGTTGCCCACAAGTGCATCCCGCGCAGAAGCCATGGAGCAAAGCCTGCGCTTAAATTTACAGCCGGTATTTTTAACCAGCCTAACCACCGCGATTGGCTTCTTCAGCTTAAACTTCAGCGATGCGCCCCCTTTTCACTCGCTGGGCAATATTACCGGAGTCGGCATTATCACCGCATTTATATTGGCTATAACACTGATACCGGCGCTGGCTATTCTCCTGCCTATCAAGGCCGGAAAACGCACAGAAAATAAAACCCGATTACTGGATAAGCTGGCTGACTTTGTCATCGCCAAACACAACCACATTTTTTGGCTGACGTTAATCATCGTTACGGTATGTATCGCCTTTATTCCACAGAATAAATTAAACGACAGCCCTCTCACCTATTTTGATGACACAGTGCCCTTTCATCAGGCAGCCAGCTTCTTTCAGGATAATATCACCGGCTTCGATAATATTGTCTACTCACTCGATTCCGGTACCGCTGACGGCATCAACGATCCCGCCTTCTTACAACAGGTTGATGCGTTGAAATCATGGATACTGCAGCAAGATGGCGTATCCTATGTTGGCGCCTACACCGATGTTCTTAAGCGTCTGAATCAGAATATGCATGCCAATGATGTTGCCTGGTATCAGATCCCACAAAGCCGTGAATTAGCGGCCCAATATTTATTATTGTATGAGATGTCTCTGCCCTTTGGCCTGGATACCAATACCCAGATCAATAACGATAAATCTGCGCTGCAATTAAATGTCTATATCCGCCACAGAACACCGGATCAAGTCATCGCCTTAGAAAGGCAGATCTCCGATCATGCCGCCGGGCAGTATCCTGACATGCATATCACGCCAGGCAGCAGCATATCGATTATGTTTGCTCACCTGGGCCAAAGAAATATCGAGGGCATGTTTATCGGTAATATTCTTGCGCTGTTATTTGTCACCATCACCTTGATTATCGCCCTGCGCTCATTTAAATACGGTTTGCTAAGCATCATCCCCAATATCATTCCTCCGTTAGCCGCATTGGGTATCTGGGCAATGATCAGTGGCCAGGTCAATTTAGTGGTGGCACTGGTTTTTGTTATTACCTTAGGCATCGTGGTCGATGATACCGTGCATTTTTTAAGCAAATATCTACGTGCACGACGACAGCAAGGCCTTGGCCCAGAACAGGCCATTCGCTATGCGTATTCTACCGTGGGTAATGCATTGATCATTACCTCCGCGGTTTTAGCCACCGGTTTTATGGTGCTTGCTCAGTCACACTTTTTGGTTAATGCCACCATGGGATTACTGGTAGCTTTAACGATAGTATTAGCCCTAGTATTGGATTTATTGTTTTTACCGGCACTGCTGTTGAAGCTGGATACAAAGGCGAAGCTTGAGGTTAATGACAAACAAGCTATTGCTGCGACGTCAACTCTTGTGGAACCGGAAAACGTTTAAGCTAAGTCATAAAGAAAAATTGATTGGCAGATTATTTATCATAAACACCACTGCTAGTTGGGAACTTGTCCAAGACCGCAGGTCTGGACAAGACCTTATCTTATGCCCAGAAAATAATGAAATTTGGAATGCGTTTCATTGCCTGTAAGGTTGATAATCTCTATGCGGCAGAAATATTTCCCCCTGCAAAACAGTGATGAAAAAAAGAAGACGTTTGCGCAGCAGAAAAATCCATGTATCCTGCATTAGCTGTGGAGAAATAGGCATAACCGCGATAAGCTCCACAAAAATTCAATAGATTGTTTTATCTGCTTGAAATTTAGATACTGGCCACCGAGTTTTATCCGACACACGCTATGAAATTAAGTAAAATTGACATCTCAAAGATGCAAATTGAACGAGCAATCGATTTATTTGTTAATGAATCTGACTATGTATCTGCAATAACACTGGCAGCTGCAGCAGAGGAAATCATGGCGGTGTTGTTATCTGACAATGCTCAAACATCCGCCTCAGAAAGTCTTTACCCGTGGTTTCAACACAAAACTAAACCAGCAAATCAAAAAGATGATGCCAGGAAGATCACCAGTTTTAGCATCGACGCTCTTAAAGACACACATCAAAATACGGATGATAAAATTGATATCACCCCCGTGCTTGCGGCTCAAATGCTACAACGTGCCTTAGTTAATTATCCGAGAGTAGTAGGCAAACCGACTGACAAGATGATTGCGTTTGTAAAATGGTTTAACACCAATGAAGCCTCTGTTTTTGAGCCTATCTCTGAAAATAACTAATAAAAAATAACCTGCTGTACACGGCCCATTTAACAGACGTTATAGAGCAAACGCTTCTTATAAATGATCGGCTCGATTTTTTGTAAATTTCACGATGCCTGAGCGCGAAGCTAAGGTTTCGATTTGAGCCGCACTGAGCCCCTGCCCCCTGTCGAAATCAATGCCAAATAATTTCGGTATAAATGCCGCTCGGGAAAAAACCGATTCAAACCATGTCTTGTATTCGGCGTTATCCGCACGTAAAACCGATGCGTAACCCTCAACCCAAACACCCTTGATACACAGTCCCATAGGCGCCGTTTCTCTGAAATTCATCCACCAGACACGGCCTTTGGTTTCTGCCAGCACGATGATCATCGTATGCCCAAACGAGTGATAGGCCATCGGGGTAATAAACTCTTTGCCAGACTTTTTACCAGTGAATCTCACCAACATAAAACTATGGCTCAGTAAGGCATGCAATGGCGACTTTAAAATCATGTTCACCAGCGGGTTCATCTTAATAAAAAAATTTGACACTTTACTCATGGGAAATCCTTGTCTGTTTGCACTTAATAGTATGTATTAAACACATGGTATATATTAGATACCTACATAACAAGAAGGCACTAATAGGTTATCAGGTATGCAAAAAGTAACTAACAACATCGAAAATAAACACGAAGACTGCCCGCTCCGGGATATTTTAGAGCTTATCGGTGATAAGTGGAGCCTATTGATACTGTATGTTCTAAATGAAAGGCCCTTCAGGTTTAATGAACTGAAGAAGGTGGTAGGCAAGATCTCACAGAGAGTACTGACTCAGCGATTAAGGACACTTGAGCGCGATGGTTATGTCTCCCGAACGGTCTATCCGGTGAGCCCACCCAAGGTCGAATATGCTCTGACGGATTTGGGTTTGTCCTTATTAATGCCGTTATCGCAATTGGAGAAATGGAGCCGTTTATCCTATCAGCAGGTAAAGGAAAATAGAGAAAAATACGATCAAGAAAATGCGCTTTGAATCCCATACCCAAACGACTTGTCGGCTGTGACCAATGGCTTTCGCGCCCCGATCTCAGCCAAACCACTACTTTGCTAAACCTGTACTTTGCTAAATAGGTGAAAAAGCAGACTTAGCCTTCTTGATAGATAAGACTAAGACAGGGCAACTGCGCCATAACCATCTACACTAAAGGAACGCCGTTAAACTGGAGTATTTCATGCCGGTTTCAAAGTTCTTTATCTCACTGCCACTATACTCTGTGCTTTGTATACTTGCGCTATACACCCCCTGCCTTAAATCTGAAATCCTCTGGAGCACGATCAATCTCAGTTATTTAAAGAGTAATGATTATCTACAAGTCTTCCCCCCTGCAGCAGGTCAAACAACCTCTGGTCAAATCATCAGCCTGGAACATATCGGTCTCTATAACTGGGGTAAAAGCTATTTTTTTCTTGATCGTTTCCACAGCGACAATGAGCAGATCATCAGCCATGAAACCTATATCGAATTTAGTGCGGACCTCAGTCTTAGTTGGATGACAGGCAGTACAATGAGCTACGGCCCCATGAAAGATAGCTATATAGTGACCACCTGGGAAAATGCCAATCCTCTGAACAGTGACAATCTACTTGTAGGTTTAGGGGCCAGATGGAATATTCCTGGCTTTATTTTTGTAGATACTAATCTGTATTACCGCTTTCAAGATGACCTTGGTATTGGCATGGAAGATAATTATCAGTTAACGGTCGCCTGGGCTTTGCCTTTTACCTTCGCTAATGTGAAATTTGCCTTTGACGGTTTTTTTGATTGGCGTACCTCACATAAAAATGACTTCAGCCATGTCGCTTCCGACTTTCATAGCCAACCACAAATCAAGATCGATATGGGACATTTTTGGCAACAAGACAATCAATATTATTTAGGCTTCGAATGGGATTATTGGAAAAATAAATACGGTGTTCAGGCAGAAGATCAGTCGGCCTTACAAGTACTGCTACAAGTACACTTTTAAACCTCATGATCTTCATCCATTCAAACCACAGCATCACATCGAAAACGGATACTAGACGCTATACTGGTAATCAATGCTTTACCCTTAAGAGGGTTTCTTGGGTTAAGCAATATGTGTATGGGGAATATGTTAAATGAGATTAGCCATGACAGTCAAAAACAAAGATCCTCGCAGAAAAGTGCTTAAGACCATTTATTCTATGTTTATCACGTTATTCTTAAGCTTGCCCGCTTATCTATATGCCGAGACCGCGCCTGAAGTAACGTCCTGCTTTATCGACCTTACCTTCTGGTCTGATATTGATGGCGACAATAAACGCGGAATTTATCATGATCTACACCAGCAATTCTTTCACCGACTCGATATAAAATCTCATAAGACGATTACTGCGTCCTATGCCAGGCTCATGGACATGCTCAATAAAGGGCAATGTGATTTTTCCACAAAATTAATGACGACCGACACAAAAAATATACGTCTTGGCAGCCCTTATTGGAAAATTCGCGTAGGTGTTGTCGCTTTAAAAGGCATGCCTATCAAACAATATGAAGATATACGTGCATTAAAGATTGGCATATTAAAAGAAGCCAGTCTGGGTTTTCACTTCGATAATGATCTTAAACTTAAGCGCATTGAATCTCCTAGATTCGGCCAGCTTGTCGATATGCTTGCCAATAAACGTATAGATGCCATCGCCGGTGACCTGGATGTGCTAGAGGCCATCGCCAAAGAAAAGTCGGTAAAATTAGGAGAAAGTTTTACCATGCAGACCATGGAGTTACATTTTGTCATGTCCAATAATTCCAAGCACATCAACAAATTTTCTCTATTTAATAAGGAATGGCAAAAAATGGTCGCAGAAGGTGTCGTCAAGGAAAGCATTGTTCGACATTTCTCACACTAGTTTAATGGATCTCTTCATAATTTAGGTTTTTTATGCCTAATCAGCAACTATCAAACTTCAGATCCATATCTTACAGGCTGACCCTCTATGTGGGTTTATTTGGCCTATGCTGCGCAATACTCATCGCCTGCGCCCTGTTTTATAACAACTATATTAATGAATTATCTGAAACAACCGACAGACTCAATACATTAGAAAGCACTCTATTACCCTCTCTCGCTCAAGCCATGTGGGAGTTTAACCAAAACAATATTCACACGTTATTAGAAGGCATGTTACAAACACAAGATGTGGTTTATGTAAAATTGGAAATACACAGTGAAACGGGCAACAAGATCATAGAATATGGGCAGTCCCCATTATCGGCGGGGTTTTATCAAGCCATTATCCATCATCACCCTATTTATTATTCCGACAGCCATATTCAAGTGGGTCAATTAACCCTAGGGGCTTCAACTGAACCCGTCATTTTACGCATACAGCAATCCGCAGGACAAATTTTGCTTACCATCGTGTTCGTTATACTTATGGTGGCATTTTTTATTATTTGGATCGTTAACCGGCTTTTAACCCGCCACATCCAATACATCAGTCGCTTCACATCTAATCTCACGGTATCCAACCTGGATCAAAATTTACTGCTTCAACGCAGTAAGTCCTCTTATAAATCCAGAGACGAACTGGATATTTTATCGGAAGCCATCAATAAAATGCGCATACATCTCAGGGAAGATATTAATCAGCGGCAAAAGGTTGAATACGAATTAAACCTGGAAAAACAAGCCACATTTAAATTAGAACAACAGCAAAAAATAACCGAAGCTGCAAACAAAGCCAAGGGGGAATTTCTAGCAGCCATGAGTCATGAGATTCGTACCCCCATGAATGGCGTGATGGGCATGCTCGATATGCTCGCCGACTCATCGCTGACACAAGACCAGCATTATTATCTGGATATGGCCATTACATCCAGCGACTCTCTGCGTTTTATCATTGATGACATCCTCGATTACTCCAAACTGGATGCAGGAAAGATGCGCCTAGAAAGCATTCAATTTGACCTGGTTAATTTGATCACCGAATGTTTACAAAGTATTTTTATAGCCGCACAAAAAAATAACATTACGCTCTTTGCAGATATTAACTATGGTACCCCAACACTGTTAGTAGGTGACCCCTATCGACTTAAGCAGGTGCTTATCAACTTGCTAGGCAATGCAGTAAAGTTTACTGAATCTGGCCACATTTGTATCACGGCTGAAGATATCACAGAGCAGCATCTTAAGAAAAAAACAGGCTCTGCCTGCAGAATTAAACTCTCCGTCAATGATACCGGTATTGGCATAGAAGAAGACAAACAACGCCTGCTTTTTAGCCCTTTTACTCAAGCGGATCAAAGCACCACCCGAAGATTTGGCGGCTCAGGCCTGGGGCTAGCCATCTGTAAACAGATTGTTCATCTTATGCAAGGTGAGATTCAATTCAACAGTCAGGTTAATCAAGGTAGCCATTTCCATCTTTCCCTACCCTTCACCGCCAGTTCAACAGGACCTATAGAAGAGACACTTAACGAATTTCTTCACCCCCCGGTGTCACTAAAACCATCAGTATTGCTGATATCCGATAATGCCTTTTTATCCGACTGCCTCAGTAAACATTTAAACAATACCCATAGTGCGATTCATCTTGCAGCCAATAATGATGCAAGTATTAATATGGCCATAGAAAATAAAAGCTACAGCGATATCATCATCGATTATTCGCAACAAGGCTTCGTTCAAGCGCCTCAACTAACAACACTTCTTAGCCACTTAAAATCACCATCTCCTCTACACCTCATTTGCACTCCCACAGAAAGTTTCAGTGCCGAACAATGTAAAATACTCAATCTGGAATTACACTTTCACCCCTTAACATCATTAGATATTTACCAATTTATCTTGGCAGGAAAAGACAGCAAAAAACCTAAAGAAGACAGTGACAGCACAGAGATGGAAAAATATGATGATTTTTCATTTTTATCCGTGCTAGTTGTTGATGACAATGAAATCAACCGAATGGTTGCCAAAGGTTTTTTACAAAGGCTATCCATTTCCCCTTCATTATCGGAGTCAGGTGAACAAACCCTGGAGATGATAGAGAAGCAGCTTACATTCGACATCATCTTTATGGATTGTGAAATGCCAGGTCTGGACGGCTTTGAAACAACAGAACGCATACGTCAAAACGAAGAAAAAAAGGGCATAACAAGAAGCTATATTGTTGCATTAACCGCAAATGTGCTTCAACAACATAAGGAGCAAGCAAAAGCCGCGGGCATGGATAGTTTTCTTGCCAAGCCTTTAAAGAATGATGCCTTAAAGCAATGTATTCAAACCTATATACAAAGCCAACATATCGCCGATTAAACAACATCAACGTAACGGGCCACGCGCTCTACTTCAAACTCTTCACGGATGTTAGAACTCAGTCAAGGACTGGGTTTCATTCAAAACCGTGATCATGATGAAAAGTAATACAACTCCACAATGCCAATCATCGTCGGTCAACGACACACCCAATTTATGAGATTTTTTCTAATGGATGCCGGCGTCAAATGATAAAAACGTTTAGCTGCCGACGGGTTAACCCGATATAAACCCTATATCAAAAATGGCAAAACAGTCATCACCAACCCACTTATGGACCGAAGCCCAAATGCGTGAACTTATGGTGCTGGGATTTAAAATTCAGGCCTCAACCGAAAAACATTCTTCTTTTATAATTTTTCCATTCTGCCATACCTGAATATGTTTACCGGTAAATTCATTCACACTCGCATCCGCAGCGGTCATCTTATAATGAAAGCTGAGTTCAGCGATATTACCCTCGATGCTTGAGCTGAGTAATCTCACATCAAATGCTTTTACAGCGCCAAAAAAAACTTCTGCTTTTTATAAGCCTCTTTCATAGACTGGGCAAAAATCTCACCATTACTGAGCATAAGCACATTAGCATCGTAATATTTCTCGCAAAGTTCAAGCACCTTACCTGCCGTATTCAGGGCTATAAAATCATCAATTAATTTTTGCACGATTTAAACCCTAACCTTAAAATAATGTCGCCCGTATCATGCCATGTTTTTTCCTGCAGAAATTTAAAACCGTAGTTATTGTAAAAACGGCGCCCTAGTATATTCAACTTAAATACATCAACATCTAAATCACCGTGCAAGTCTTGAGCCTTATCCAACAATGCCTTACCTAGCCCCTGCCCATGCTGATCTGGGTCAACAAAAAAACCACCCACTTCATTACCGATTAAAGCAATAAAGCCCATAACGCTGTTATCGATTAATGCAACCCAGGTGTCGGCATTCGGCAAATACATCGTTGGAATATTATGACGTTCCTGTTCAAAAAAGGCCTCTTCCATAAAAGGGTGAGCCAGCCTGGATGCTTTCTCCCAGGCGCTTATAAATCTTGTTCTTGATACGGTCTAATTTCAATATTCATGACATCGTTACTCGTTTAAAACTGCATTGCACTATTGCATGAAAAAAGAGAAATAAATTCACTTAGTTTTTTCCAAAAAGAAAAAGGCAGAGACTTGATGAGGTATAAGACTTATTAAGCCCCAATGAAGTGGCATGGTTAATTTGGTCACGTAATAAAAGCTGCTAAAATGCTCACAAATCATTACGATGACAATATGAGCAAGAAAACTAGATCAACATAAACCCTGATTTCTATATCTAAATGTTCTTACTCCCTATATCGAATCCGGAGTCGCCTGCCACTTTCCGGTCCAACTAATTTTCAAATATTGTAAAAATGCCTGCCATTCTAAGACTGTTCTTGTTTCAGGGTATGGCTGAGGCGCTATAGGCACCTTAGAATCCCAGATACTTTCCAAGCTATTGTTCTCATTTATCCTGGCGATATGCACTGACTTCCAACTATGATGCGTTTCTGCTTCTATATAGATCATTCCACCAGGTCCATGAATGGAGAGATCACTGGCAAAAGGTCTCACTTTTTCAGCTTTACTGCTACCCGCTTTACGTACAGCTTTAGCCCATAAGTGCAGCCCTGTATAAGCAGTAACCATAGGGTTTCCAATACGCCTGTCACTGCCATATTTTTCATGAAAACCGCTGACAAATTGTTTATTCAATGCGTTATCTAATCCCTGCAAATAATTCCAGACTAAAATATCACCACTTAAGTCTACGCCCTTAAACTGTGATAATTCATCCTCTGAAATGGAAAAAGAAATGGTGGGTATCATACTGGCAGTGATGCCCGCTGCACGTAAGGATTTGAAAAACTCGAGATTACTGTGTCCATTAATTGTATTAAAAATCACATCAGGTTGTTGTTTTTTAATATCCTCAACGATTGCTCGAAAATCAATAGCACCTAAAGGAAGATATTGTTCACCCACAATTTCTCCGCGCCATTGTAGGCTCTGTTCTCGGATAACGGCATTAGCAGCCCTAGGGAAAACATAATCTGAACCCACCAAATATATTTTTTTCCCTCTCTTACTTAATGACCACTCCAGGGCGGGGATCATATTTTGGTTAGGTACGGCTCCCAGGTAAATAATATTGTTAGATGATTCCAAACCTTCATACTGCAAGGAGTAATATAAAAGGTGGTTATGTTTTTCGAATACCGGTAACACCGATTTTCTGCAACTGGATGTCCAACAACCAAAAACGACATCGACTTCATCTTGTAAGATTAATTCTTCGGCAATACGAACAAAAACATCAGGATCTGATCGACCATCTTTTACTATCGGAATAATCATTTGGCCATTGATTCCCCCTTTTGCATTGATCTCATCAACCGCAAACAATAACGCATCAACAATCGATTTTTCACTCTCCGCCATATGCCCTGTCAAAGAATGCATCACGCCTATTTTAATAGGCGATTTATTGAGTGATAAGACTAAACCTACAGCTGCTATTAACAAAACAGCAAGGATGCTCACAATGCTTATGTTTTTTTTTGTAAAATATATCATCAATAGAACACCCAATAAGTCACAAAAAACAATGCTAAAGACAAGGTTGGCCAATACATAACTTTGGAAACCAAATTTTCGTCTTTATTTTCTATCGCATCTGTTTTTGCAATATAAACAGAGCTTATAGCGACATACATCAACATGATGTAAATAACAAAATAATAATATTCGAAATACATAATGGTAGGAGATTGTAAGGACCGTCTAAGCTCTGAATGATTGATCACAACCACAAAAAACAACGCAGATATACCCAGAACAACATCACTAGCGGAGAAGCCCAACCATTCTGACATTTTACTGGATTTGGTACTGATCAATATAATCAAAAACATTAAAACAGCAACAAGAAATATCGGGATTACTCTGGAAACAAAAGGCGTCAAAAATTTGCGTTGAATATTAATATTGAAAAATAGCTCAGGTTTATTTTTAAAACTAGTATGCCCAGAATGACCAAAATTTGTATTAAACGATTGCTGATTAATGCTGAACCAAGACGATCGAATATTCCAACCAGGCAATACAAAACCCTCCTGCACACCAGGCTTCAACGCCGGATTGGGAATAGCATAGGATTCCAGATCGGGTGTTAGTATCACATTATCCTGAAAGTTTTTATGCCATAAACGCAACCACACCTGCTGTGAATCTAACGGATAAGCAGAGTAATCAAAGCCCTGCCTTAGATTTGCAAATATATACCAGCCAATGGTTTCCTCACAATCTCTTAACGTGATCTCTTGTACCAGACAATCAGGATCATCGGGGTCCAATAAATAATGATAGGCTTTTTCAATACTGGGTGATTCGGCCTCGGGCAATATCACCCCTCTCTCTATGCCCTTATGCAAGCCTTTCTTGTATTTCTGCCAAACATAAGCCGTAATCTTGATATTGTTAGAACCTTCAAATTCAATAGATTGAAAATACACACCCGTACTAATGAATTTAGGCGGGGTATGGAATAAATTCTCAGCCAGTTCTATTTGTTCATTTTCAATTTTTTTTAATACACTGGAGCTCATCACTTTCACAGCGCTGTTATCAATTTTAGGGAAATGATCGGCAGCCCACCAAAAAGCGGCGATTCCTAGAAAAACAACAAAAGAGCTACTCACTGAGGCCATCAAATAGGTTTTCTCTTGATGGTTTTTGTAGTTAAAGGCAAGCAAAGCTATGAGGCTTAACAAGGCAAAGGTGAAACTCGTAACCACTCTGAACCATTGTTTTCTGACTAGGTTTTTATCCTCTAATCGCTCCTTATCCAACACAACGGCTAAAGACCAGCCCAAGCCTTTCATAGCCTGATAAATAATCCAGGATTTTTCCTGGGTAAGTGGATCTAAATGGTCAATATAACCAGAGTCACCATTTACCGCATGAATGGCCATCGAGTTAAGTCCTGCATCTTCATTAGCCCAAGCTTGTTCAAAAATACTAACACCGCTGTTAACCAAATCCTGATCGGGATGAACAATAAAGCGCCCCTGCTTGGAAAGAATATAATAATAAGAAACCAGCTCATTTTTAAATGCCACTAACCTCTTCAGTTTTTCAGTCGAGAGCTCTCCCCCCACCACACCACTGGGTTCATCTTTAGCTGGATCCTGACCCGGCAACCAAAATGGCCGGCCAAAGTCCGCGGTGAGTTCTTGACTCGCCTCACCAAAATAGGGTTCACTCCAACGCTTACCCTCCAGTAAAGGCTTTCTATACCAGTCGTATTTAAATAAGGTGTAATCATAGTTAATCTGAGCTTCTTTGACCTTGTCATCGGCCCCTAAAACAAAGTAATTCGACTTTAATTTAACCAGCGGATCTAACACATAGGGTTCAAAGGACAAACCCAGACCATACATCCATGTATTTTCAGCCAAATCTTTTTTAATACGCTTATCAATATCCTTAATACCTAGCGCACCACTATGCAAATCATCTGCTAGTTGATTTATTATCGGCTCCATACGCCGTATACGCTCGGATAAGACAAGGGATTTTTCCTTAACCTGTGCCATGCTACTTTGTAATTTCTCCCCCTTTAAAGCCTCAAAATTCACATAGATGTCATACAAGCTCCACACACCAAAACATAAACAGAAAAGCAAAAAAAACAGACTAACTCTAACTAATAGTACGGAGCTAATAGAGGGAAATAGTTCTATATTTTTGCCTCTAGAAGATGATGAAGAATCCACCGCACCATGCTCTATCTCATCCAGAATATCCTGAATAACAGGTTCCATAATTTATCCTTGAACTATCACAATCATATTTTTCACAGGAAGGTAAATGCATCTCATATTTTGTATTGCAGCCTACAAATAAAACACTGCCAGATGTCTGAAGCGTTAACATTCATCTTCATTGAAATTGACAAGGCATAAAATTGACAATATTTTGGTTATTCGTCCATTTGCATCAGAAAAAAGCGAAAGTCATTAACAAAAATGTGTCATGAATAACACGGAAGGCTACAGTGAGTTGGCATAACGATGTAACTAAGAGCAGACAAATGCCCTCAGCATTTTCACTTAATCACTTTATGCACCTATCTCTTGTGTATCTGTCGTAATAGCATCTGCCACAAAGTCATTAATCTGTTTCTTAAAACTATCCATATCGTTAGTTTCATGCAATGCATTTTGCAGTTGCATCAGCTTGGCAGCTTGACCTACCTTCATCTGTGTCTGCTTCTCAGCAAGTTGAGCTTGGCTAGCATAGAGCTTTGCCGCATCTACTTCAGATTGATCACCACGAATAAAATGATCAAAAGTATCAACAAAACGCTGTAACAAACGATAAATCATATTTGCAGAAAATCCACTCAAAAGGGATAAAGCCGGCTTGCCAAAGTTTTTCAACGGACTGTCATCTGCAGTAAATATCTCCTGAGGTAATAATTCCACAAGTATAATGCCTGCCATAAAGCCAAGGATTAAAGATGACCAGTAGGATGAATCATACTTGGGATCATAAGTACCATCGGCAACATATTTGTTTGCCCGAAATAAGCCCGAAAAAGAAGCACCCAAACCAGCACAGCACAGTAAAAACGTTTCATTCAACAACAACGCTAAACCATCACTAGAAAAGAATCCTGCATTAATATTATTGAGATTAACTAGGCTAGATGTACTGACGAATATCAATAACAACAATAACACTATTGAAGTACAAGATAATTGGCGTATCAACGCTACTGGACCAAGGAAGTGCAATAAGTTTGCATTTTGAGCATCGGCAGATAGCAGCGTAATTGTTTTGGGTGTGGCTGGAGCTATGATAAGTGCAAGTTTGTTATGGATTTTTGTCAATTCTTTAATGTCACAAGCATCAAACGCGGAATGAATAGACTGCTCTTCATCATCTTTATTATTCGCTAAATACTTTTGTCGTAAAGAAAAAAGTTTTTCAGTTAAGTCCGAGGGTGTGGAAAGACCATGACTCAATGCATGTTTCACCATGCAATGTGATTCAATAACAAGCTGTTCAACCATGCTTAACATTATGACATTCCTTTATAACATCTATACAAAGTGTGTTAGATACAAAGGAATCTGTCAACTTTCAATCCAACAATCCCTACTGATCGAAAATATATTCTAGATCAGTAATTATAAATTACGTAGAATTCACTCTATATCGTTTTTAATGTTGAATAATAGCTCTTTTCCCTTAGACTAATAAAAAAAAATCACTTACTAATCTACAGTATAATCGTTAGCAATTAAAATTTAATGTTAAAATCTCCAATGCTAAGTAAATAGACAAGTGTCGACAGTAAAAATGGAATAGCTATGGCAACTTATGCAGCAAAAATACAGGATAATAAAAGCAGTGTACACAATGAGACATTTCAAGCTAACACTCTCACTGAAAACGCCGCTGCAAGCCAAATAAACCGTACACATCCCGAGGTCGTCACACAAAACAAACGTCAAAAAAAAGCTGATAATAGTCCGCTATCACAAAAACCAGCCCAACTACAGGCTATGGCCGATAGCAGCACACAAGATCAGACAATTCAGCGACAAGAAAACCACACAGGACTACCGGACAATCTAAAATCCGGCATTGAAAATCTTTCAGGTTATTCAATGAATGATGTCAATGTTCATTACAACTCGGCAAAACCCGCCCAGTTACAAGCGCATGCCTATGCTCAGGGCTCTGACATTCATCTTTCAGCAGGCCAAGAAAAACACCTGCCGCACGAGGCTTGGCATGTCGTTCAACAAAAACAGGGGCGAGTAAAACCCACAAAACAATTAAAGAGCAAGATAAACATCAATGATGACAGCAGCTTAGAAAAAGAAGCCGATGTGATGGGGGAGAAAGCACTATCACAGGGTAATTTAAAATCAGTGATTCAGCCAAAACCTTTAAATACACATTCAAGGGTGATGAATAACAATAACTCTCCCATTCAAGGTAAGTTTGGATTTGAGATTGAAGTGCCTATATTACTCACTCATAAAAAAGATACCATCATCCCAAAGGATGGCGGTGGACTGCCCTATGCCTTTACCGGTGTGCCCTCAGATGCGGGGTCCCGTTCTGGCAATGTCGACATTCATGCCGCTGCATTCTCCCATATCAATGTTGATCATAGCAGTACACTCAATCCACTAGTAAAGGCTGAGTTAAGAGAATATGGCAGACAGCAAGGGTTTGACGCAGACGGCAATGCACAGAAAAGCTTGGATAAAGCTGCCGGCACTCTCTTTCCCCATAGAGCAAGCATTATGGAGGTTGTTACAGAAGCCTGGGATGAATGCAGGCTCACTAGGCCTGAGGCTCTACAGAAAATCAGGGCCGTTATTAACTGGGTTGCAGCACGCTATGCTCAGATTGACGGAGATAATCAAGTCGCCATGGGCAACTACTATATTGGCTCCAATGCAACGCATGCAGATATGTTTCAACCACGATTGGGCTATTTCCATTCAACCTATGGAATCAAACTATCCCAGGTGCCAAAGTTATTTGAAAAAACAACAAGCGAAAAGGATAGCTTAAAACAATATGCCGACAGAAGTGGGGATCCTATGGAGCGTCCTCACGCCAATAACTTACTGCAAACCTTCAACTCCATAGCAACCGCGCAAGTAGCCTTAAGTACAATCAAAGGTATATGGCCAAGAACCGGAGGTTCCTTAACCTCTAAAGGCAGTAAAAACTGGGCTAATGGAACAGAACAGACTTTTCTAGGATTTCTTACATTACTAAGCAATTACCTGCTGATGTTTAAGGCTAACAATGGTGGTTTGCTGGGAAAACAAATGGTTGGCATGCACTATTATAAAAGTGATCTACATGACGTCGTCAATCAATTACCTACAGAAATATTAGTAAAACTACGTACGACAAAGGAAATACGTAATCAGGTGATTGCCGCTATAGGAGGATCGGTAGGCTATGCTCCCTCAGATAAACTAGGTGGTCCGATGGGAAATATCCGGCTGAAAACCTATTTAGAACAACTTTTCATCGGCTCAGCAGGTGCTTTAAAACAAGATACCGCTGGCAATGATATATATGATCCACTTTTAGCACGCACTATTAACCCCTACAGTGCAAAGTTAGGGCCTGAAAATGTTGGCCCAATATGGAATTCTAAAATGGGTGTAGTCATGGAGAACCGCCACCTGGAATACCTGGACCCCAATTATGGTACCAAACAGGATGATTTTAATACTTGGTCAAAAGCTGAATATGCCCAATACGGTAAAAGTGGTACGGCTCAAGACAAAGCTAAAATTGCCTCTATTGGAGCCAGGGAAGACGGAGCGGCAAAACGCCCTATCACAGAGTGGGAAGATATAATGATCAATATTTATGACATGATACAAGCCCTTAATAAATAATCATCTCGTTAATACTGAAGTATGACGAGATGATCGACCATTACTTTATCTCGTCAGGCAAAATAGCTAATCACAATATCATTAATACAGACGAAACAGCGGCATATCAAAACCAAAAAACAGCAATACACGTTCTTCCGTTTCATTCACATCCTCTAGGGTTTGGCCGCGCTGAAAACTAACACCAATATTAAGTGGGTAATTCTCCAAGCCATAAGCAAGACTCAACGAAGGTGCAAAAATACTATCAAACTCGATACTCTGCTCAACACCATCCAGTTTTAAATTCACCGGATAAGCCATATCAAGGGGGGAGAACATCACCGAAATAGCACCATTTCCATTTAAGCCCCAGTTATACTCAAGACCTACCGGTAAATATAAGCCTGCGCCGCTAACCGTATCTAAATCAGAGCCCTGATCATCAACGTAAACACTGGCACTTATAGCAAAATACGATGATAGAAATACACTGCTGCTATTGCCTCGTTTAGCCGAGAAACTCACATCAGGTAAGGTATAAGCTTTCAAAATAGCGGTGACATTATCTTTGCTGTCAGCTTCTGATATTTTTGTAAAAAATAGAATATTGTTGCTGAGGTTTCTTAAGTCTCTATCTGATAATACCTGCCAACTATCCACTATTTTCAACACAGCGGTGGCCTTGCGGGTTTTATCGGCAGAATAATCCTGCAATGATTTAAGTCGATTATAATAGCCCTCAACGTCCGTATCACTCATCAGGCTTTTAGATTTGATTAGACTCATAGCCTGAACGACGTTTTCCTCACGCTTAGCTGCATCATTACTTATCTCATCCAATAGCTGCAAGAGTGACGACTGATCTGTTTGATCAAAATTGCCTACCATCAACAGTGGGGCCTGAACCCTTAACATTGAAAGAAGGCTTGCATCAATCTGATAAAACACGGATTCAATAGCTTGAATATCGCTTTGGAAGCTATTAATTTTCTCGATCAGTGTTGTCAAATCAGCTAGTGGTATGCGCTTTTCTATCTCCGACCAGGGATCTTTTTTAACGGCATCACAGGCATCACCGGAGACATCAAATAATGCACAGGCTTTAGCCTGCCCGTCTTCAGACAACACCAAAGCTGAACGATATTTATTAACATGATTCATCCACTTTTTTATATCGTTATTAATCTTATTAAAGTCTGTGTACAGTCGCTTAACGTCATCAATGCTAACAACTGGAGCATGACAAAATTCACTAAACCTCTTCATCTGATCAAAACGTGTGGTTACATCAACGAGGCTATCGTAAAAACCATATATCACTGGGTTGACGTCTGCTATGGCCGGATATGGCGATACATTTAATGGATAGCCTACACCGTTTTTTCTATAGGCAAGCAATTGCATTAATTCAATATACGTCGAGATAAACTGAATATTGTTTTCTGAAATATGCAGCTGGGTTTCAAGTTTTTGTAAAAACAAACGTGTTGCAAAGGCTTCCAGGTCTTTGTCTATGCCCTGCTGCCAATAGCCTTTGTAATCAAATAACTCCTTTAAACTGATTTTTTCAATACTTTGATAGGTTTTAGGGAAATAACATTGAAAGTTTGCGTTATTTTTTAACTTTCTTTCAAATACAGCCAAGGCATTAGCCTCCGCCCGCTCAACAAGAAAATCGGTAAAACCTTCAACAATCTCTTCACCTGAGGCTGCTAAGATATTGCCTGAAAGCAGTAATAAAACACTCACAAGCCAATAGTTCGTTATTTTTTTCATGCAGTTTCCCTTTACATTCTTTTCTTTTATAACGTTTTTTATACAAATTGGCCAATTAAACATAGCTACATATTTTATAAAATATGAAGAATCTGCTCTATAACAAAAATAGAAATTCTCTGTCATTATTAATAGCGATAAAGGCATTTGAATTATGGTTATTTAATGTTTAAATTATACAGAGTCATAACATAATTGATAAGGGGATCTACAATGTCTACAGGGACTTACACCATTAAATCAGGTGATACATTAGGAAAGATTGCAGCAGAGCAACTAGGCAGCGCCTCCCGTTATCAGGAATTAGCTGACTTCAATAATATTGCAGATGCTAACAAGATCAGCGTGGGACAGGTGATCAACATCCCAGGTAAACAACCTGAAACTAAGACAGCTGTAGAAGAAACAGTAGCGTCCAATAACAGTGATGATAACGATTTTAGTCTTGATCAGTTAAAAAAAATCCTTAACAAGGCTCCTGCAAAAACCTTGGAAACCTATTTAGAGGGGCTAAATCAGACATTAAAAAAATATGAGATCAATACGCCGATACGCCGCGCACATTTTATTGCCCAAGTAGCACACGAATCTGGCGAGTTTAAATATACCGCAGAAAATCTAAACTACTCTGCCAGTGCTTTACAGGCAGTTTTTGGCAAGTATTTCCCCTCGGCAGATGAAGCCGAATCCTATGCCCGTCAACCCGAGAGAATTGCTAACAAAGTTTATGCTAATCGTATGGGTAATGGTGATGAAGCCTCCGGTGATGGCTGGAAATATCGTGGTCGCGGATTCATTCAATTAACCGGCAACGATAATTACAGTGCTTACAACAACGATGTGGATGAAAAAGACGATGTTATAGGCAATCCCGAGTTGATAGAAAATAATCCTGCCATGATAGTCGGCACTGCAGGCTGGTATTGGAATTCGCGTAACATCAATAAAGCGGCCGATGCCGATGATGTATTGAAAGTCACCAAGTTAATCAATGGCAGCACCAACGGTCTTGAAGATAGAACTAAATATCTCAATAAGGCTAAAGAAGTATTGAATCTTGCTTAATACCTTTTAACTGATGTACCCCAGAGTACTCTGGGGCTATTGCTAGCAAGGAGGATCAGTTAACCCTGCCCTCTTTTGCCAGCTCACGATTTACTCCCCGTCTGATATCTTCCAACAAAATTTTATTGCCTCCGCGCTGTATAGCCTGCATTGAACTATAACGAACCACATTCATAATACATCCTCCCGTCAAATCATATTCACTGGCAAGTTTCTCCAGTTCAATATCATCATCCAGCTGTGCCTGCGTCGAAAAACCGCTTTCCCAGATGGTTAGACGTTCATTTTCTGCTGGCATGGGGAAAAAGATCATGGCCTCAAATCGGCGTAAAAACGCTTCATCCAAATTATCTTTGAAGTTAGAAGCGAGAATAGCAATACCATCAAATGTTTCTATGCGTTGCAGTAAATAAGATACCTCCTGATTAGCATGCCTATCGTTGGAACTGCTGGTTTCGGTGCGTTTACCAAATATAGCATCGGCCTCATCAAAAAATAATATCCAATCCTTCTGCTGCGCCTGATCAAACACCTTTCCCAAGTTTTTCTCGGTCTCGCCTATATATTTGGAAACCACTAACGATAAGTCAACCTTATACACATGCCTGCCGGTGGCCTTGCCCAATAAACAGGCTGTCATGGTTTTACCGGTACCCGGTGGGCCATAGAATAAACCACGGAACCCTGGGCGTAAGCGCGAGCGCATGCCCCAATCCGTCATTAACGTAGGGCCATGCTGTATCCAGGTTTCAATCTCTAACACCTGCTTTAACGTTGCAGGATGCAAAACTAGATCATCCCAGTTTTGCTGTGTTTCTATATAGCTTGCGGGAAAATCTGTGGTCAAATCCGGTCTATAAGACTGACCTGTAGTGAAATAATTTATGGTCTCTTCACTAAGGCCTAACGCCGCTTTCATAGGGCTGATATCTTGAGCCCCAGATTTCAGTGATAAAATTTTATGTTGTTGAAAAAAGTGATCATGTTGCAATAATAACTGCACACTGAAACGCGCCTCGAGATCCGTACCACCGAGAATAAAGGCCAGGGTTTCACCTGTAGGCATATAATCGCCATTGGCCAAACGCAAGCCACCAAACTCCGTATAGCGACTCTGCAAAAACTGGTTCTTGGTAAAAAAAATATCCATTAAGCGTGGCCGAATAAGCGGCGCTAAACTAAGAACCAGTGTAATCCGCTCACTTAAAGACAAGCCATAATGCTCGATAAAACTAGCATAATGGGAATCTGATAATGTGGGTGGTTCAATATCAAAAATACTCAAAGCCGTGATATTTTTCTCACTGCCTTCAGAAAAATACTGATTAAACCGGGCCTCCAGTACCTGAGAAAACCAATTTAGTTCTAATTCCAAATCTTTGGCATTACGCTGTAAAGGCGTAGTCTCTACCACTCTATCTGTAACGGTGCTCGCATCCATGGTTCTCTCACGTAATTAAAACTCCAGGGGAATTGATCTAACACAATATCGTAGGTCTCACGCTCTACCTGTAACAACCAAATATCCAGGCTGCAACGTAATACCCCTTGGCGCATCAGAAAGCTTCCAATAAAGCCCTCATTAGACATACTGTTAAGCACCGAAGCATGCTCTATTACGGCGCGTAAAAGAACATCACATTCTTGTATTTCGTTGTCGCTTATTTCTTCACCAAATTCATACAGGGCATCCGGTGATAAACCACATAATATCTTGTTTAAAGGCAGTAAGTATTCAGCTGATGAGGCATGACCTGTAGCGATATATTGTAATAAGCCTACCGCACGAAATTGATGTTTTTCGCTTTTAAAATGGCCCGCGTCTATCAAACCTAATTGATTAAAAAAGGGTGTCAAAAAACGCCCTAGAATAACTAAGCCTGCGTTACTCACAAAAACCTCATCACTCTCACTGAAAGTGCCTTGAGAAGTTGGCATAGCAGCGGTAGCTAAAGTCCCTTTGATTGGTTCTGCATGCCTCGTTTTTAAGGGGTTTTTCTGTTGATCTGATTTAGCAGCTTCAGCACTTAATAAAACGGCCTTATTGTCAGGCTGAGGGCTTTCTGTTGTAACACTTTTTGCCAATACATTCTCACTGACTCGATCATCACCGCTAATTGCTTCTTCTAGATGATTTTCTGCGCTGCGTTCTACAGAACCCACCGCAGTTGGAAGTGAACCACTAAGCTTATTGGCACTGTTCTGAACGGTATCGTTTTCATGATTAACATTGATTGAAGCCTTAGATCTATTGGCATTATGTTCAGCGTTGTTAGACGGCTCTTGTGCGTGCTTTTTATCTACAGCCAGTGTCTCACCGCTCAAGATAATTTTTATAGCCCTAGTATTTTCTTCTGCGTATTTAACTTTAGCGAGACGCAACTCTTCAATATGCTGTAGCTCTTGGTTTAACAGCTCTTTTATCGGTGTCGCTAATCTATCGCTATTGATCAATTGCTCGATAAAAGCAGGATATTCAATATTGCAATGCCTTGTCAGCCGTAATAAAACGGCAGTGAATTGTGATGAAAACGTTTCACTAGAAAATGAAGCGGATAAAACAATATCAAAAAAACCTTTCCATGCCAGGCTGCGCACTTCACGTTTGCTGTGTAATTTAATAAGAGCGCTTTCATACACAGACAACATCAGTTGATCACAATGCCGCATCTGCGGGCTTAAAAAACGGGTCAACGCCTCAAGATTTCCATCATCATAATGATTAATAATTCGAGCGATGGCATTGTTAACCTTGGCCAACTCACCCATCATTCGTCGCAGCAAAGCCGGTGAATTTTGTAATAATAAAGCCAGGCAATTATCCAATACAGCCTCATCACTGACATCTGCCCACCAAGGCAGACATCCCGTTTTGGCAAATATATCAAAGAGCTCTAACTGAGACTGGGTTTTAACATCTGCTGACTCATTACCGCTCAAAGAAGGATTAAGCTGCACTGCCATAACACGCCCCTGTTCGTGAAGCACCTTTGGCAAGACCTTATTCAGTTTCTCTAAAAACAGAGCCTCAAAATTTTCCTCATCGATAAAACCAAGGTCCAGCTCCAGCTTTTCTATACGGTGAATCTGACCATCATCGCTGAACTGATCAAAATGGCGTTGCAACAACGGCACAATGCGCTCACGTTGAATACGGGTAATATCGGCATAGAGTTGCTGCGCCTTACCCTCATCAGGTAGAGTCACCTCTAGGATTTGTGACTTAACCCTGTGGGTGGACATTATTTATCAACCGCCTCCACATTAAGACTTACTCGTGTCGTTAATAACGTCGTTAATCCCGTTATTGTTTTACTGGCACAGACCGAAAATTCGGTGGCTGCAGATAAGGCTTCAGAAGTCAGTAATAATCCCGGCTCGCCACTGGAGCCTATACGGAAATCAATGCCAACCCTCGTTGTCTCCAGGGCTTGGTCTCTATAATCAAAGCCTGATGTGTTAACCGGACGTTGATCTTCACCCTGCAATAATTGGTAGCTAACACCTTGCTGAGTATTCTCTAACATAAACCGCCCACTATCACCGATTTTCACCGGCTCTTCTAACGCCGTTAAAATGGGACGCGGATCAGGCCTGACTAAAACAACCAAACTTGTCGACAAGGCTACACTGAGCTGACTGCCTTTTTTAATAGCTCTAATAATAAACACGCTATCTTCAGACAACGACGTTGTCACGGACATTTTTCCAGATTTAGAACCAGGCTCAAAATCAGCCACCAGGATCTGATCTTCTGAGTCCTTCCACACGCCAGCAATCTGTGGCTTGCGTATCACTATTTCTCTGCCCTGCTCAGTCTTCACGCTCAAGCTATCAATGCCGGCCGGTAAATAGTCCTGTTCTTTTAATCTCAGTTTGTAGAGTCGATACTCAGAAGTGGTTTGAGGTGAGACTATGCTTAAGCTTACTGCAGTATTAAAGTCTATTATCTCTTTAGACAAGGCCACCAACACATCGGCATCAGGTCTAACAGACACAATAAACTTCGCATCAAGAAAGGCAAAAATACTTGGCTGCAAAGTCCTGTAGGCTTTTACTTGCACCTTAGTATCTTCTCGTAGGGTGTTAGATTGCAGCGTAATACTGGATTTGTTACCTATAATAGGCTCTGACAAGATCACCTCACCCGCCTCGCCTGTCACTAACTGGTAGGAAATACCTTCTTGTGAATCATGAATGCACACTGAGTAACCCTGATCATAATTGATTGATATGAGCAGCTCTTCGCCTAGTTGATCTTCCCCCGGCAATACATTCATCACAAGAGCCGTATTAATCCCCGCCTTTATATTAATGTCTTGGTTTAAATAGGCCTCCAAAAAATCATGGGAACGATTATCCGTTCTCAGTGCCAGTATGGTAAAACTGATATCTTTTGTTATCGCTGGTGTCCATAAACTAAGCCTGTCTGAATGGCCACTATCAACACTGCCCTCAATCACGTATTTTAATGTTTTTCCATTTTTATCAACAGCCATGACCGGATTACCATCTTCATCACAGAGTTGATAACGCACATCAGGTTGGGCATCAATAATATTAATATTGGCACTCTGATCCAGTGCGATGGTAGCAGGATATTCTAGAATCAAATCTTGTATCGGCAAGGGTATGCCAATATTGAGCAGGCATATTAACCGGTCTCTAGCATCCCGTAATCGAATGTATCGATCTTCGTCCGTGACGATACAGTCCACCCACTGCTGCCATGCCTGTTTATATTGTTTGATGGCTTTTTCATTAAACCAATGCAGGTAAATTTCTATATGAGCTGGTGTTTCTTCTCTTAGCGTTTTCCAGATGAAATGTTTCTTTTCATTAATATCTGAAGTCTCAGCCAACGCAGGAAAAACATAACTGATTTGGCTGGAATACGGGTCTGAGCGATTAATACCAGAAAGTACCGCCGGCATATGAGTGAAAATTGAACCTTGATTATTAATCTGAGCGGTTTTATCAGCAACTTGTGGTCGCAATAAAATATGCTCTAGCATATAAAAATCCGTTGCTGGAACATCATCGGAATCCAGCGCTATCAAACCTAATTTATGCTGAAGCCTAGCTTTTAAACCCTGATTTTCTGCAGAACTTGCCTGGTAATCAAAGCCACTGCCTCTTGCTGAACCTATTTGAGGATAAAGTTCTAAAAACTTAGCTTTACGCCTAAGCAACTGTTCAGCGGTATCACCTCGGGCTCCGCCACTGCCCTCCTCTTCAGCAATACCATAAAACAGTGAGTAGTCATTAAACTCTTCAGCAAAGCGTGCCAATAAGTGATTTAAGAATCGGTGTTTACGCCCATATTTTTGGCTAAAATCATCTCCTGCAGATTCTGTTATTTTTTGCAGAGTCTGTGTTCTAAGCTCAAGTCCCTCGGCAAAAAGGGTATCTAACTGCAGCCCAACATCGGCCACGGGTTGTGAAAAATAACTGCGTAAATCATCACTTTGATAAGATAACAATGTCTGGGCATTGGCTAGCTGAGAGAAATTATTCGCTAATATTTGATCAAATAATAACAAATAGGCTTTTAATTGTTGGGCCCCGGCCTTGCGTTGTGGCGAGACAGAAGCCTTTAGCCCTAGTTCACCAATGCCATAGTTTTCCGGAAACTGATGCAGTAGTGAATAATATTTACCAGGGTTTCTATTTCTGCCCACAGGCATGTCACTATGCCAGGCATTGCTGCGTTGTGAATGACTGCCTTTATTTAATTGATTGTATATTTTTTTAACTTGCGAAGGACTTGTTTGCGCTACAAGCTGACCTCTAACAAGTTTAATAGTGCTCTTATCGACATCTAAATAGGGAGCACTGCCTTTGCTTAACTTTAAATACCAAGGCTCATCAGACAAAGAGATATGGCTCACTGCCGATACCCCTGGAATATCCATGATAATCCGAATAAGATCAGAAGAGCGTAAAGTATCTTTTAACTGAAAGTGGTCAAGCTCATCATCAAGAATAAAACCATTATCAAGTACTGGGCCGTTCATAGCCTCATCGATGCAGATGCCTTTTTCAAGCAATTCCTCTAAAGAGTAAAAAGGGATAGTCGGTGAAATAGTGTCGGCAAGTTGCTGATAGATAGATGCCAAAACGAGATTGGCATCATCGACATCATCGATATCAATAAGCGCATCAATTTTAACGCTTTGCGTTTGTAAAACCACAGGCGTATTGAAGTCAATGCAGACTGCCCTATTGGCATGCAAGCGATGCTTGACCTGCGCTATCAATGAAGGATGTCTTAGCGAATCAACGTCGGTTTCTATCAATACATCATAAACACCCTCGATATTAATATTTTCTCTAGAGGCGGACGATTGAAAATGCATCTCCTGTTCAGAGCTGTCGTAATACAATTGTAAATCGGGATTTTGGACCTCTTGCAACCAGGCATTTTTTACACCCGGCACATCGATAACAAGTTTTCTATAATCTCTCAAAGTAACCGGTTTGATCGCTAAAACTTCAGCAGGCCCATGTAAAGACTGAGCCCCATCAGCATTCGCTAACAGATCCTGTATATCATATCCCGCACGATAACCAAGATCGGTCAAGACATAACAGAGTTGCTCTAATATGGTAATGCCGGGATCATGGGCATTGAAATCCGTCCACTGAGTAGAGGAGATTTTCTCTAGGTATTTAATGCCTTGCGAACGCAGGGCACTAAAATCCAAGTCCGTCTCTTGCAAATCAACTGCGAGAGTATTTTTCATTACAAGCTCCAATGACAGCCATTAATTTCTGAAATGGGTATAACGATCTTTGCCATGTTAGTGCTTTGTCTTATCAAGTTTTTCTTTGAGATACTGTATTTCGGTGGCCAGCTCTTTTACTGAATTAATCAGTACCGGTGTCAATGCGGTGTAATCCATTGCCAAATAATCTTCATCACCTTCTTTATAGCCAAACTCTTGAACAATTTCCGGTAGGATTTTTTTAACATCTTGAGCTAAAAAACCAATATGCCTTGAACCTAAATCTTTCTCTACTTGATCTTTATAGTGGTAACGAACAGGAGACAACTGCAGCACTTCATTCAACCCGCCCTTATAGTCTTCTATATTTTCTTTCAATCGTGCATCAGACATTTTGGGAAACGATTTAGCGCATACAGATCCGTTAGTGACGTTTATCAACACTTTTTTCATAGAGTTAGCATCATTATCAGAATGTCTTCGAAAATATAAATAGTCATCCGTGGTCAGATAACATTGCCCGTTATAACGATATAACGCGCCATCCTTATTGCTTATATGCGCTTTAATAGATCGATCAAAAACTAAAGCAGCTACATCAGCTGTGTTTGTCACTACCAGACTATCTGCCGTTAGTTTCTTTTTAGCCTCCATATCCCCGCCAACAATTGTTTTTCCACCATCAAATTGTAAACTTAGAGTACCTGCTGTTGTGCCATTGGTTTTGGCCATTATTTCGTTATTATCTAATGCAAGATGTTTTTTAGTCGCATCGCCTAAAATCAAATATCCCGTATTTTCTTTTAGCTGAACATCACTTCCACCTGTAATATGTAACTTAACCTTGGGCGCTGAAGTACCAATACCCGCTTTATCTTGTACATAAAGAATGCCCTTAGCAGGTTTTTTCCAATCGCCAATAGAAAGACCTCCCGTTCCAATAGCGACAGGGTTGTAAATAGCGGTACCCGGATATTCAGCGTCTCTATTCACTCTTAACCAATCATCTTTATTGGTTTCGATTATATTTTTGCCACTTTTATTTAATAGAGCAGCACCGTTAAATCGAACATTAGCGCCAAATTGAGCTTCTTTTTTTAAGCTAAGGGTCTCTGCGGTAATAGCAGATTTAACATTTAAATTACCCTCGATTTTTGCTGTACCCTCAACATGCAATTTAGCCTCTGGATTTTCTGTGCCTATTCCGACTTTCCCCGTAGGAAAAGACACTTTTTTATCTACGGCATTAAAACCAAACATTTTTGTCCAATCTATTTTACCTTTGGTACGTGTACCGTACATGTCAATACAGCCGGTATTGCGTAATTCCATGGTTGATGCCAATTCATTGGGATTTGCTAAGGCCCATTTTCCCTCTTTATTTATATAAGCATTATTGGAAATTCGCCCGGTATCTCCCTTCCCATTAATAAAAATATTATCCCCTAGGGAGAGATTGGCAGTACCGCCTGGCAGCGTTAATGTATGAGAGGGAGTGGTGGTACCTACACCAACATTGCCACTACCGCTTTCGATAAATAAGCGGCTGGACTGATTATCATGAAACGCCAATCCCGAGTTTGTTTCTCCCGGCTTTTGCATCATCTTCCAGGACAGCGTTTCCTCGCCATTTTCTACTCGGTAAAAATTAATCAGCTGCTCTTTTTCACCAACTGATTTTATGCTGACAGCCTCATTGGGTCTTGCTAACAGGTTATCCTCATCTTGAATAAGCATGCTATCAACCAGGTCGGAAAAATTTGATTCCGTAGGAATCCTACCCTTTCTAAAATAGTCCTTTAACGTGGCTCTGTTTTTCATTGCGGTATCCTTTTTTTATCTGTCTGATAGAGAGCTTTTAGATAGTTTATGGTGCGATCTTAAAATCCAATCCAACTTTCATGTAATTAACCCCGGAAAATACTTCTTCGTCATATTCTTCATCACCGATAATATCTATCTCGTGATCCTTGGCTGAAACAATGACGGTGTCCGGTGCGACTATCGTGGCTTCTTGTAATTGAATGCTTTTTTCAGCCACTGTCTCAAACGTATGCCCATTACGGCTGCTGTATAATTTTATCGCCGCTGCATAGTCCACATAAGGCTGATCTTCAATAAATTTGATGATGACACTGGCATTAATATTACCGCCAAAAACGATATCGCTGCTATCATCAAAAGCCCATGGAGACAATAAACGCTGTAAGGACAACCTCAGTTTTTCCTTATAAAAAACCGCATCAATATTGTCTTTAAAACGAACACCACAACGTATTCTCAGTTGTAAAAAATGGGGGTTAATGACTTTGATTTTGGCCAATGAAGAGCTACGTTGGCACAGATAATCTTCAATTTTTAATAACGTATCTGCAGGTACTTTTGGCTCAAAAGGATTAAATGGCAGCTTATTACGGATATCAGGTATCACAATCACCTGAACATGGTTACTTATACGTGGGTCTTTTGATGTGCCTGCTGCTAACGCCTTGACTCTATATATCATAGGAAAGGCATCCAGAATCAGGCGTTCATAATCCCAACTGGTTAAGGCTCTGTCTTTATGCCTTAATCGCTCACTGGTTCGCATACTGAAGTTTTGTGTTTTTTCTGCTGACTTGCCTCCGGCAGAACTATAAGACTGTTGCAGCGATTTTATTTTTGCCACCGGCTTAACTAACGCTTTGATTGTATTGGCTGCCAAGGGTGTATCCAGATGATCGCTGGCATTATTAATATCAACAAAGGTCGCCTGAACAGCTTGAGCACTAATAGCTACAAGATCTGCAACGGCCCGTGCATTTCCTGCGATGCTCGCTCTTATCCAATAAAGCTCTTCCGGTAATACCGTACCTGGGTTAGCCTCTGGAAGCATAAAACTAATGATACCTGAATTTAACAATCCATTTGTCTCATCAGAAACGATCAAACCTTGAGCCGGGCGCTTCCATTGATTGCCGTCAAGGTAATCCCATTCAATTTTACTCAGCGCCAAATCAGGGTCGGCACTGCCTTCGGCAACTTGAAATAACAGCGATAGATTAGGATGACCGGCAAGGTCTTTAATACCAATAAATAATTGTCCCTCATATTGTTGTAACGCAAACAAGGGGAATACAGACTGCTGTTGAGTGGAAAACTCCTGATAACCAAAGGGCTGTAAATGATAAAGTTTATGCTCTTCTAATAGCCCTGCATTTTCTATATCAATCTCAATCGATGCACAATAATCTACAGCAAGGCTTTTAATTTTTGGTGTATAGGGCGTATTAACAATAAAGGGATCAACCTTCCCATTGTTATTACGATTGGCATTGATTGCTGCAACTTTAGGGTAAACGGACTGTTGGAAATCACTCTCAAGCTCTAGGCACCAATAGCGGCTCCAGTCCAACACCTTATCTTCAGCATTGATTTGAGTCTGCCACTGATAAGATAACAAAGCATTCAATCCCTCTATCACTAACTTGCCTTTGCCGGTATCTTTTTTCTCAAAAAGCGGTAGTGAAACCAGATCATAAGATGAGCGATTATTATATAATGAGACATTTGCCTTAAATGCACTATTGTCTGAGACAGGACTCTGTGTCGCTACACTAGCATCCGTCGTTGGTGCATAATAACCTTGGTAATGCTCTGCAAAATTGTTAGGTGTACCTAACCAGCTAATATCTAGCTGTAATTGATTAAGTTGTTTGATACATAGCTCTTCATGAGCCCAATACATTTTACTACCCACTTCTGCCTGATATGAAAAAGGTTCAAAAGGCGATGTCCCATCGATAACGCCATGATCATTTTGTAGCGTCAAATGTTGTAAGCCCTTGACGTCAACGTCAACGTTTACCTTTTTCACGATCAGCTGCTGAAAAACCTCATAATGTTTTACAAGGTCTGCTGCACTAGCGGCATCATTAGCAGCCATATCGGCCAGAAATAATATCAATACAGGCCAGCGTGTTTCAATTTCATCTTGCCCATCAAAAGCAACTATTGCAGGGAATTCTTTTTCCAGAACAATATTAATGTTTAGCCCACTGGCTAGCACCTCTATTTTATGTCCCACCAACAACAGGCCTTCAGCTGTACTTAACTTGAGTTCAAGAGCGCCCTCTTCACAGGCCCTGCTTATGGCCTGCTGATCAAACTGCTGTGCTGAGAACTCAAGCTGCAGGCTAATAAACCGCTGCCCTTCAGACAGTAATAATAATGGGGATGCCACCGCAAAACCCAGCCTACCTACTACCGGGTTAATCTCTCTTTCGACCCGGTAATAATCACCAAACGTTCGCCAATGAGGTGTTGTCTCTTCTTCAGGTAAAGTTGTGACCTTCGCTATCGTTTCAGCATGCTCTGCCGCATAAATATTCTGCCACTGCTCTATGCTGGCCAAATGATTTATCCAACCTCGTTTAACCCGTTGTGCCTGTTCGATAATTTTATAGACGGTTTGCCAGTCATGATCACTTGCCGTTTTATTTTCTGAAACGCTTTTAACCAGAGTAAAATTTTCCTTACCCATACAAAATTGTCTTGAAATATAATCTTCATCTCTATTGGCGTTAAGCTGTGAAAAATGACGTAAAGCGGATTCCCGCTTTTTTGAATCAGATTCACCAAAGGCATACTGAATCATCGCATCAAAACTGTCATCATGCTGTTTCTCCAGCACTAGCTTACGACTATTAATCGTTTTATTACTATGAGACTTTTCAAATAGTGAAAATAACGTTTCAAGCTGCCAAGGCATGGCATTAGCGTTATTATGAATTTTTCGAGCAGTGACAAAGTCTTCTATTGAAAGGTGAAAATAACCTTCCAATAATATGATTTCTGCATAACATTCATCAATGGAATAAGTTTGTCCTGAAGTGCCTGCAGGAAAAACAAGTTCACCTAGGGTTTTATCTAACAGTTGCTCGAACTTGTCTTCTTGATAAACTCTGATATCAGGCCTATCAAAAATCTTGCCCGGCGATTTTTTCTTGGCAGCCGTTCTTAACAGATTATAGATATCACGCCAATCCTGATGCACCTCATTAACAATCTGCATCATCTTATCAAACTCGGCCAATGACATGCCCAACTTCTGTAGTATAAAGACCTGAATATCAACCCTATCCTGCCTACGATGCAAACTGTAAACATCCTCAACTTCAGGTAAACCTGCAAAAAGCTTGTCTATGTCATCGTTAGTATTATTAATACCTAGCGCCAAGCAAAGGTTATGCATAAAATCTGCGTCATTGACAATAAAAAACGCCGGCAGTTTTTTATTGGCCTCACGATTTTTACCCGCAGCTTGTGCCAGATAGACATTGATATCAGCCCACATTAAAAGATGTTCACCCGCAACTTTATTGGTTTTTAATAACATCAACGACCGAAAAACCGTATGTGACATATATAACTGAGATCGAATACAGGCGGTTAACTCATCAAGATGATTTAATAAATCCGTATCTAGCACTCTGCTGCCGGGATATTCTGCTAGTGCTGCACCAGGTACAGGTAAACCACCTGTTACCAATTCTCCAATGCTCATCGATAACAACGCAATAAACGCACGGTCATGTTGACGGGCAGTGGCCAGCAACAAGGGGCTTATATTCTTAGGCTGAGTCACCAATAATTCGGGGTCATGATAAACCTCAACAAGCCCTAACACTTGGCGTTTTATATACAATGATTTCAAGCTGGCGACAGAGGCCTGGTTTAATAAAGTATCCGTTTTGCTTGCATAAACAAGCGCATTACCTTGACTGTCTTTACCGGCATTAACTTGCGTTCCAGCAGGCAAAAGATATTGCTGCGTATTTGAAGCAAGTTCAAATGTTAGATGAACATGATCAGCGACACCTGCACGTAGCTGCAGTTTAAGTACTTGCTGATAATAAAAGTCTAGATGCTGTTGCGTGAAAGCATTAATTTTATTTTTTGCATGACGTAACAGTTTTATAAACGTTAAAAACAATGCCAGATGAGGCGCTGGCCTGTTAGTAGACGCCGCTAAAACATTATCCACACGTTCGTCATCCAACCACCCCAGCAAAACATCGGTATTCTCAGATAAAAACGCAGACCAATCGCCATCCACCTGATTATTATCATTGTAATACTGCAGGCTCTTGGCAAATGCTCTTGAGAACGTCAGCAGCTCTTCATCTGATCGCTCATCGATCAATGCATAATCGGCTTCCAGTGCTGCAGGTTTACGGCCAGCTTGACTTGTACCATCCCTATAAAACAATTCGCTGGATACATCCGCCGTCGCTTTCATGTTGCCTTTACCTTGGTATTATTATTAACAAACATGCCCTGCCCAGAATATTCCGTCATCGAATCAGGTACCGGTGGTGCTGCTCCTGGAGGGGGCTGCTGCGCAGGGCTTTGCACTTCAAATTTGGCCGTAAACATGGCGCCCTTTAATAACACAGCCTTATTGGCTGTGTTTGTTTTGCTTGCTATCTGATTTCCAGCAAGCGCTGATATTGTTAAGGTGCCACTACCCGGAATGGAATATTGCGCAGTAAAATAGCTGCAGCCAGGGATAGAAACATTGGCTTCATCCCCGTCTACACACACCTTTTTACCGCCTATCGTTGCCGGGCCAGAACCTTCAATATTTCCTGGCTGTACCGAAACAATAGCCGGCGTAAACAGCGGAATAAAATTGACCGTATCCCCATCGATTAATACAAAGTCCGCCATGATAAAAAATCATCCCGCCGAAGCAGGACTCACAGCCTCTTTTAAATAAAAGGGGTACACCATATTAAAACGAGAATTGGTGGCTCTAACTAAATAATCCAGGCTGATAAGCAACAAGCCCTGCTCGGTGTCACTCTCAGAAACCTCCACCTTATTTAACTTAATTCTTGGTTCATAATTAAGAATGGCATCTTCAAACAAACTGCTAAGTTTGTTAATCAAGCGCTGATCAATCTCCTGAAACATCATACTGACAAGATCACAGCCATAATTTTCCTGCATGATGCGCTCACCCAGTTGGGTCGAAAGCAGGATCTGCAAACTTTGATGTATATCTTCAACGCCTGAGACCATCTCAACGTCGGCACCACCTAAGGAAAAACTAGGAGGGAAAGCCCATCCTCGTCCTAAAAATGAATTATCCATTGTTAAAATCAGGAAACGCTGGCAAGTGAACTTTCATGTTCACCTTCTTGTGCAGCAGACTGTTGTTCTAGCGTTTTAGCTGCTTGAGCCTGAATAACATCAACAAGATTAAAGACCTGGACATAGGGCATTTGTCCCAGCCCTTCAAGAATGATATTCACTTCATCAATGGATAAATTTAACTGTATTTTGTTCATCATTATCTTCTTATGCTTTTATCGATATAGGGGAATACTTTAAAAGTGATCTATCACTTAATGTCTACCTGACTACCTGTAATCTCAACATTACCGCTGGCGGATAGTTTTAAATCTTTGCTGCTTTTTATTTCTATGCCATCGCTACTCATGATTATTTCGTTGCCATGTTCATCGGCCAAAGAAATAATCTGCTGTTCATCATCTATCAGAATCTTGCTACCACTGGCAGTCTGTATATAAACGGAGGCTTTTTCATTATCAACAAAGCCCAGCACTGTACCTTTTTTGGTGACTATGCCTTTATTGATATTGTCTTCACCCAGCGTAGCGACTGCAGCTGGTGCAGGATTATTCACGCTGCTGTGCATAGCACCCAAAATGACGGCCTGTCTTGGATCATTATTAAAAAAGCCCACCACAACCTCATCACCTATCTCGGGTTGAAAAAATAGTCCTCTGTTTTTACCTGCATCTGGCCTGGCCACTCTGGCCCAAATAGTGCCAGCTTCATCGTTTATCGCAGCTAAAAACACCTTCGCTCTATATTCACCATTGGCATCCTCTTCAAACTTATCAACGATACCAATTTGCAAACCCTGTACCGCCGGCAACAAACCTGCCGCAGGCGTATCTTGAATGCCTTCTTTTTCCCTATAGCCTGTAGCCGAAAAACCAAATTGCACATCGGTGCGCCAACCTTCACTGCCAATACTATGACGAATGGCCGTCACCACACTCAAACCTTTAAACTTCTCACCAGCACCTTGTAAATCAATCAGGTCCAGCGGTAAAATATCGGCTCTACCATCTTGGCAAAAACGGCCACGTATCTTGGCCATACGACTTCTGGCCATTCTTGCATCTACCCAGCTTTGTAATTCTTCCGGCTCTAGTGGTGCCGGATGAACCAGCGCTAGTGCATCAAAGCCTACCGCCGTAGCCATGGCTTCCCCAGTCAATGTGCCTTGTGGAATTTCTACCTCTGAAGCATTGGCTGCAGTAGTCATTTTTTGCTCGGTGTAATCCCATGAAAAACTGTCAGCATTGCTATACTGTGCACTAGCATCCAGTTCAACTTCCAGATCATAAACACTGTCTATACCTAACGTAATCGCATGAGTTTTATCACCTTCAATGGCTATATTTTTGACAGAGATCTCGCCGTCATTAACCATCAGCCATTGCCCGTTGGCATCAACTCGCGAGAGCATAAAGTCCCAGTCAGTGCTGTAATATTGCACCAATTCGCTATGGGTAGTGTTGGTTACTTCTATCGTGCCCGTCGTTAATCCTGCATCAGTGATCATCGTTGAAATCACATCACTGTCGGTTGACTCATAATAAACTGCGCTTTTTCTTCCCTGCGTCAGTTTGATAGCGCTATCTTTTATTTCAATGCAAAGCGAAGATCCCCGGCTGCTGGTCTTAATGGCTTGTTTTAATACCAGTCCCTTAAATACCGAGCTATCTTCATCAATACCTTCATAACGCAGCTTTATTTCAATGGCTTTACCGGGATCAAATACACTATCATCCAATAAATTAAAAGAACCATCAGTGGCATCACCGTCCACATATTGTAATTCCGCAACAGGAATGCGGTTTAGCTCTTTTGTTATATCAAGAGACACTAATTGATGGCCAACATCTACAGCTTCGCCGTCACTCAACACAGTAATGGTGACAACACTCATACTTCAAAAACTCGAATAAAATAAACGTTAGGCATTTTTCACTCCATCTAAAGGGGGGAAATAGATTGTTTGCCCCGGTGTTAGATCTCTAAAGTTATCAAGATTATTTTCTCTTGCCACCATCAGGTAGTGAACCGGTGTGCCGTAAATCTCCTTGCACATCAATAACAATGTATCGCCACTTTTAATGGTACGTTCATGGGTTAAATCTGGAGAACTTTTACCTTCTTTTTTTAAACGTGTGGTCTCTTCTATATCCTCAACAAAGATTGTTTTCAACTCAGCCCGAAGGCAGGCGCCATTTTTATCAAATAAGGTTTGTTTGATATCAACGTTTTTTAACCGACAGTTAAAACCCTTGAGCTGCCCCTCTCCCCACTGAATTTTAAGAAATTTTGGCTGATGCAATTCCCCGTCCATGTGGAAACACAGATCAAGAAAGTTATCAATTTGAGTAGAAACACTGTCGGCACCCATACCCAGTAATTGGGTTAATCCGTAATCAGTAACACCTGTGCCATCAATGACAAAATCAAGAGACAAATCCCCAGGCGTGCTATGGGTATAACGCTGCTGCCTACCACTGGTATTGAGCCCCTGGACATCTTGAAAAACATTGCTATGAGACATGGAGAAAGAAGTTGGATTAAACATCGCTTCAAAGGTATCCACAGCGATTTTTCTCTCAACATCGCTATACACAGAGATGCAAAGTTTTTCCAACTTAAATGGATTTTTTAGCGCCATGTTATCTCTCTTTTTCCTTTCGCATTATTTTTAGCACTTGGCGCACACATTCATCAATCACCTCGGTTTCGTTCATGCCAGCCGATGTTTTTTCTCTTTTAGCCACGGATGCATTTTCGCCTTTATCCACCACCGCCCGAATAACAAGTTCTT
This sequence comes from Pseudomonadales bacterium, assembly GCA_013215055.1. Taxonomy (GTDB): domain Bacteria; phylum Pseudomonadota; class Gammaproteobacteria; order Pseudomonadales; family DT-91; genus CAKMZU01. The sequence goes on from JABSRQ010000035.1 coordinate 42,638, forward strand.
TAATTTCAACAGGCACGATCAGACCCTCATTATTTGCATGCGGCTATAAGCTAATTCCATGGTATCAATCACCAAAGATTTATTTTCAGCATCTAGATCTGAAGTACTCCATTTCACTGGGTAGGCCTTGGTAAAAAGCCATGCCGATAAAGGCACATTATTTTCAGACAATAGAGTGACAAGTACATTACAAGGCGAAAATTTAAACAGAGACATCGTTGTATTAAATTCAATATTCAACGGAGAGCCAACCATCATGCCGCGCTCTAAAACCAAATTGCCAAAGCTCACCCCTGTGGGCAGTTTTTGGGTATAAAGATTCTGCCCGCCTTCAGCTTGATCCATGGTTGTCACTTCGGCCGACAGCCCTGATACTTTTTTAAACCTAATATCAATAGGGTTAGGAATGGCCCCGCCAGCAAAAAAGAACACACCAAAACGAAATCCCATAATAAGATCCATATTCAGTGCCCCGCCTTAACGTTTACTGCATTCATTGCTAAACATTACCCCTCATGATGTTTGACAGATATATTGGCTGCCATGACTTCCAGAGTTTCAACAAAAACATCATTGGAATTTGCATCAAAATTAGCCGCCTCTAATTTAATCGCTACCACCTTGCCGGCAGACCAAGATACAACAGGAACCCCCTGTTCATCACAGAGGCTAACCTCCATAACCCGTTGACTCTTTTCCTTATCCAACAACCACTCATGAAGAAAGTTAGCTCCCTTGACGGTGCCTCTTTTTAAGGTAATAGGGATATATTTATCAATCCGGTATTTATAGAAATCATCCCCTTCCAGGTGACTTAAACCATGGCTATAAGTCACCGATTCATACTCAACTTTAAAACCAGTGACCTCAGAAAAACTCATCTGCTGATCACCGATAACAACCTTAAAACTGTATGCGGGAAGAGGATAACTGGACTTCATCGACGCTTTTAACATGGCCATGTCTATAACTTATGACTGCTCGATAAAAACAGCGTCCGCTTTCAATTCCATCGTCTCTATCGCAACATCGTTTGAATTAGCATCAAACGTGGGCGCATCAAGTTTAGTGGGGAAGGCATTGGTAACCTTCCAGCTAATAACAGCAACACCGTGTTCATCACACAGGCGAATGATGATATCTTTTTTATCCACCAGGTTATTCTGCGTGGAGGCAATCCAATTATAAAAAACGGCAATACTGGCATCTCTCACCAAGCCTTTTTTCAAGGTCAAACTTGGATCTGTGCGCTGTGCAGGCATATGCATCACTCTAGGGCCGGGTGACCCGCCTTGTGATGGACTTTCTTTATACGTGGTTGTTTCGAAACCCACATTAATCCCAGAGACCTCTGAAAATGCAACGGTTTCACCGTCGATCTCCACAAGATAATTATAAACAGGTAAAGGGTAAGCGTTTCTTATCTCATCTTTTGTTACGGCCATACTATCACTCCATTTGTATCGTTATTTCCCAAAGCTAAGCAGTAGCGCTTTTATTAAAGGGAAATTAAATAGTGTTTTAAGCTTCCTGCAATTTGTGACTGAAGCGGATAATAATAAATTCAGCCGGTCTAACAGGCGCCACCCCTATTTCTATAATCATACGGCCATTAAGCACATCATCGGTCGTCATGGTTTTACCCAAACCTACATTGACATAAAAAGCGGCTTCTTGTGTAGAGCCTGCTAATGCGCCTTTTTCCCATAAGCTATAAAGATAACTTTCAATCATGGCCTTCACTTTCAACCACGTGCTAGCATCATTGGGCTCAAATACCGCAAAGGCGGATGCCTTCTGCGTAGATTCCTCAATCATATTAAACAGGCGTCGAACTGAAATATAACGCCACTCATTATCATTGCCTGCAAGTGTTCTCGCGCCCCAGACCAAAGTACCTTTGCCGGTAAACTGTCTAACGGCATTAATAGATTTTCCGGCCATCGCATCAACATTCAGATTCTCTTGTTCTTCATTAGTAATCTTGAGCATAGGGCCAATCACCGATGACAAACTTTCATTAGCCGGTGATTTCCATACACCACGGTCTCTATCAACTCTGGCATAAATACCAACAACGCCCGGGCTAGAAGGCAAGATGACACGCTGCCCAGCCAATGCGGTTTTAATTGCGTTATGCAAGGCCGTTTGAGTGGAGGCAATCTCTTTCAAGCTTACCGATGATGTGGATTCATTGGTTTTTTCCAACAAAACAGATTTTGTATACAAGACTCCAACATCTGCATCACCCAACACTTCAAGATCAAATCCTTGTGTATCATTTTCGTCGGTCCACGCAGCCCACGCTTCAACTAGTTCATTACCTGTTGTACCTGAAGCATTCGATAATTTTAATTGTTCTGCATCTAAGGAGATTTCAAGTGCCGCATCTTTACTGCCCTTTGTTATATAAACCGAAGGCGCGCCATCCTCATCTGAGCTTGTGACAGTCAGACTAATGTCCTCATCGGAAAATGTTTTCGACCAAGCATTTCCTGTTGGGCTTGTAGTTTCAATAACAATATCACTTTCGTTATATTGGTAGGTGATCGCAGTTTGAATATGAGGGTAATACGCAGCACCGTATAATTGATAAGGCGAACTTAAGTTATTTCTAAATTCAGCCGCATCGCTTTGTACACCATCTCCGCTCATAGGCACATCAAACAAGGCAAAACGGTCACCTAATTTTTTACACAAAGCCAAGGCATCCTGACAAAGAGTGTAATAATCTGCGCCCAAGGTTGTGGCATCAGGAAAAACAATCAGTGTAGGCTCGTCCTCTTTTTCAACGAGTTGCAATGACTTTGAAAAATCCGCTAATGCAACCACATTTTTGTTACCACTAACATCCCTGTAATGCCCCGTCGAGAAAACATAACAGGCTCCACCGCCATTTTTAAAGTACCACGCAACACTGTA